>DASZQN010000075.1:0-75000 GCA_035549635.1 Opitutaceae bacterium | reverse complement strand
ACAAAGGCTCCGTTTGGATCTCAAACAGATTAAACAAATCATCGACCTAATGAAGCGGTCGGAACTGACCGAGTTCGCGGTCGAGGAAGAGGGTTTTAAGCTGAAAATTCGCCGAGGCAATGGCGGTTTGCCTGTGGTGACGACCGGTCGCTCCTCCAATCCGCCCTTCGCCAGCGGGGAAGCGGCACAACAGCCTCCACCTACTCCTGCAAGTGCTTCTTCCGCTTCCCCTGTTGGCGCTTCCTCTGCGCAGGACGACGAGGGCGCGACCTTTATCAAATCGCCGATGGTCGGGACCTTCTATCAGTCTCCTTCACCCGAAAGTAAGCCTTTCGTCGAATCAGGTGCCAAGGTGGCGGAGAACACCGTCGTCTGCATCATCGAGGCGATGAAGATCATGAACGAGATCCAAGCCGAGGTTAAGGGCACCATCGTCGAGACCTTGGTTGAGAATGGCCAACCGGTCGAATACGGCCAGCGCCTCTTCAAGATCAAGCTAGGCTAGCCGAGGAGTCGTCGATCTTCCGCCCGCTAGCCGTACTCAATCGGCTTCTCGGCGTCAGGCTCCGCCGAGCCCGCTATTTAACGCAATGATTCAAAAAATCCTGATCGCCAATCGCGGTGAAATAGCCCTCCGCATCGTCCGGGCATGCCGCGAACTAGGCATCAAAACCCTAGCCGTCTATTCGGAGGCTGACGTCCAGTCGCTGCACGTCCAACTCGCCGACGAAGCCATTTGCATCGGCGGATCAAAGAGTGCTGATAGCTACCTTCGCGCCGATCGCATTATCAGCGCCGCGGAGATCGCTGACGTCGATGCGATTCATCCCGGCTATGGATTCCTTTCGGAAAATGCCAAATTCGCCGAGCAGTGCGAATCATGTAATATCAAATTCATCGGGCCGAAGTCGAAATCCATCAAGATGATGGGCGACAAAGCCATCGCCAAGGAAACGGTCAAGAAAGCTGGTGTGCCGATCGTGCCAGGTTCCGACGGTCCGGTGGAAACCGAGACGGAGGCGGTGAAGGTCGCGCGGAAAATCGGTTATCCGGTTATTATCAAGGCCGTGGCCGGCGGCGGCGGCCGGGGCATGCGCATCGCGCACAACGATGTCTCGTTTGCGAAGGAGTACCACGTCGCCCGCAATGAAGCCGAAAAGGCTTTCGGCAATGGCGCCGTGTACATCGAGCGCTACATCGAGCGCCCCCGGCACATCGAGTTCCAAATCCTTGCCGACAGCCACGGCAAGGTGCTGCATCTGGGTGAGCGCGACTGCTCGGTCCAGCGCCGGCATCAAAAGCTCATCGAGGAATCGCCGTCTCCCTTTCTCACTTCCGATCTCCGCAAGAAGATGGGCAAGGCTGCCGTCCGTGCCGCCGAGGCGGCAAGTTACGAGAATGCCGGAACCATTGAATTTCTCGTCGATGCCAAGGGGAATTTCTACTTCATCGAAATGAACACGCGCATCCAAGTGGAGCATCCGGTGACCGAGGAGGTCACGGGCATCGATCTCATCAAACAACAGATCCGCGTGGCGAACGGTGAAAAGCTTGGCTTCGACCAAGGCGACATCAAATTCGAAAAGCACGCGATCGAATGCCGCATCAATGCCGAGGACCCGGCCCGAAATTTCGCGCCGTCACCCGGCACGATCGGCCTCTACTACGCGCCGGGCGGACATGGAGTTCGCGTCGATTCGCATGTCTACAGCGGCTACGTCATTCCGCCCTACTATGACTCGATGATCGGAAAGCTCATCGCGTACGGCTCAAACCGGAAAACCGCCTTGGAGCGCATGTATCGGGCCCTGAGCGAATATCTCATCCGCGGCATCAAGACCACCATTCCGCTGCACAAGGCCATCATGGCTGATCCGATTTTCATCGAGGGCAAGGCTACCACGGCGTACATGGAGGATTTCATGAGCCGGACGCCGACGGACTTGTTTTCATAACCCGTCCGCGGCGAGTCTTCCCTCAGGCTCGGGGATGCATCAGCACCAGGTCGCTCCACTCGCCGAGGATCCTCCCGTCACTGCTCCAAGCCGGCGCTTTTGCGTGGAACGTCGCGCGCACCTCGTCGAGTTCGCGGGCGAGGATTCCACTAAGGACGAGGGTGCCGCCGGGCGCGACATTTGCCAGCAATTCACCGGAGTATTTCATCAGCACGTCTGCCTGGATGTTCGCCAGTAACAGGCCGATCGGCGCGCCGCTCAGACCAGTGGTTAGATCGCCCGTCACAAAACGCGCTCTCCCGTCCAATCCATTGAGCTCCGCGTTTTCGTGGCTCACCCGGATTGCCTCGGGATCGTTGTCGAAACCCGTGACATCGGAAAATCCCAGCAAAACTGCCGACAGCGCCAGGATGCCGGAGCCACAACCCGCGTCCACCACACGAACGCCGAGATCTCCCTTGGCGGCCACCGTTACCAGCCGTTCCGCGCACAACCGCGTCGTCTCATGATTGCCAGTGCCAAAGGCCAGTCCCGGATCCAGCCACAGGACTTTTTCCCCGACTGGAATCCGTACGGAATCACGCTCCCAGACCGGCACCCAATGCAGCGGACCAAAGGCTGAAGCTTTGAAATGCGCCTTATAGCTGTCCCGCCAGTCGCGATCCGGGAGCGGTCGGGTCTCAGCCGCGAGCGTCCGCCCTTCCGGCAGGAGGGCTTGCAGCCTCGACCATTCCTCCTGTGCTTCTCTTTCGCCGTCAAAAATCCCCACGAGCCACGCGCGCCGCACCGTGACGTCCTCGTGCAGGCTCCAATTCCCCGCGCCCAGCTCGAGAAGGAAATCATCGACCTCCTCGAGACGTGCAATCGGGATCTCCGCCTTAACTTCATGCAAACCCATCCCGGCAGTGTCAGGCGACGATATGGCCTCCGCAAGTCCGGCCGCCCATCCGTCTCAGGAACCCGGCTTGGAATGGGCACCCACCGCGGCGTTCCTGACCGCGACCACCTCCGGCGCATTGTCGGGCACCTCGATCGTATTGTCAGGCTGGCGTTCGATGCCGGCATAGTCCGTGGCCACGGCCGCCAGGATCGGAAGCACGTGCTCCAATCCCGGATCGGGATCCTTCACGGAAACGCGCACGTTCCAGATTTCGTCGCCCCTGAAATTGCGGGCCGGCGCATCCGCCCGGTACTTGCGCGCGGACATCTGCAGATACAATTCATGCAGCCGCGGGGATCCCGGTAGCACCAGCATGGGCATCTCGCCATAATCGATCTCGATCAGGAGCTCGGGCGTCACGTTGCCGGAGACGGGAAACATGCCCTTGCCGCCCAGGGCGGCATTCACGCAGGTCACGGCCAGGTTGTATTGCAAAACCTCTCGGGTGAGCACCGGATCCCGCGGCACGAGACGGTAGGAAACCCCCGAAAACTTCGCCGGACCGTCGGTGATCGCGTCGACCGACATCGTATGGGTGGTCATCGTACTGCAGCCGGTCGATGCCGCCAGCAGCATCGCGCCCACAATGGCAGCGATGCGAATTTTCGAGCCGCGGGCCAGGTACTGCATGTTCACGGGACGAAGGATTGTTCGCTGACGTTTTTTGGCCTCTGTTCAGGCGAAAGACAAGCGCTGCGCAGTTCGCTACTGGCTCAGACGGGCGATGACCGACGGAAGCAGGGCGTGTTCCGCCGCATGAATCTTCGCCGTCAGTCCCTCGAGGCTCTCCCCTGGATCGATCGTCACTGCCCGTTGGTCAATGATCGGTCCGCCGTCCACCTCGGCTGTCACGTAGTGCACCGTGCAGCCGGTCACTTTCACTCCGCGGCGCCAGGCCTGTCCGATGCCGTCAAGGCCCGGAAAACTGGGCAGCAGGCTCGGATGAAGGTTGATGATCTTGCCCGCAAAAGCCTGCAGGAAGCCGGGCTTGAGGACCCGCATGAATCCCGCCAGCACCACCAGGTCGGACTGGCAGCCCGTGATGGCCGCGATGAAACGCGCCTCTCCCTCGCCCTCGAGCTTGGTCTTGAAGGGCGCGGGATCCACAAAGGCCGCCGGTACCCCGAAGCGCGGGCCCAGCGTGAGAATCCCGGCATCGGAGCGGTCCGAGAGGATTTGCACCACCCGCGCCCGGCCGAGGCGCCCCGCCTGCTGGGCTTGGAGCACGGCTTCGGCGTTGGAGCCGCGTCCGGAACCGAGGATGACGACGCGCATGGGAATCAGATCTCCCCGGCGGCTTTGATCCTTGCGATCAAACGGGTCGTGCTGAAGCCGCGGAGGAATGGCAGGAATTTCTTTTTCGCACCGACCGCGTTCAACGCCGCGCGCTCATCCGGATCCAAGGTGGCTTCCGTGTAGTCTCCCGCCTTGCAGTAAATATCGGGTCGCAGCTGGCGGATTTCGCGGTCGAGGCGCTTCCGTCGAAAAACAAACACGGCATCGACCGACTGTAACTGAGCCAGGTTATAGGCGCGCGCACGCTCGTCGAGGATCGGACGCAGGGGGCCCTTCAGCTCCTGCACGCTGCGATCGGAGTTGAGTGCCACCACCAGGATTCCCCTCGGGCCCGCCAGCTTTCTCGCTTTCTCGAGATAGGAGGTGTGCCCGGGATGGATGAGATCGAACACACCGTTGGTCAGGACCACCTTTCCACCTCGGCCCGCGATCCGCCGGCGCAGCTTGATGGCTTGGGCGAGAGTCAGGATCTTGGGGCTGTGGAGAGTCATGGCCGGACGGGTCAGAAGAATTTCTTGGCCTTCTCGAAAAAGCTGCGCGAGGTCGGCTCGTTGGCGTCGCCGCTAACCTTGGCGAATTCCTCGAGGATCTTCCGCTGCTCGCTCGTGAGGTTCTGCGGCACCTCGACGTGCACCCGCACCAGCTGGTCTCCCTGGCGGCCGCCCCGCAGGGAGGGCATGCCCTTGTCCCTCAGGCGGAAGGTTGTGCCGCTCTGCGTGGCCGCGGGGATCTTCAGCGATCCTTTGCCGAACAGGGTCGGGACCTCGATCGTTCCTCCCAGCGTCGCCAGCGTGAACTTGATCGGAATCTCGCAGAAAAGATCGTCCCCCTGCCGCTCGAAGAGTTCATGCTCCTTCACGGACAGCACGATATAGAGGTCGCCCGCTGCGCCTCCGGCCGCGCCCGCCTCGCCATTCCCAGCGGAACGGAGCCGCGAGCCGGTATCCACGCCGGGAGGAATGCGCACGTTGAGTTTCGTCGTCTTCGCCACCCGCCCTTCCCCGCGGCAAGCGGTACAGGGCTTTTCGATCTTCATGCCGGCGCCGCCACAGGTCGGGCAGGTCTGGGTGAAAACGATGATCCCACCCGAACGCCGGATCTGGCCGGTTCCGCGGCAGGTGGGGCACGTGACCCGCTTCGAGCCCGGCTCGGCTCCGGAGCCGTCGCAACGCTCGCAGGCGACGAGCTTGCGGAAGGAGATCTCCTTTTCGACGCCCTTCGCCGCCTCCTCGAGCGTGATCTCGAGGTCGTAGCGCAGGTCGGAGCCATCGCGGCTGCCGTCACGGCTGCCTCCGCCCCCAAACATCTCGTCGAAGATTCCGCCGCCTCCGCCGCCCTGCTGGCCGAAGACTTCGCGGAAGATATCGAACGGATCATGGAAACCGCCGCCCGCCGGACCCCGCGCGGCGCCGGCGCCCGGTCCCTCGAAGGCGGCGTGGCCGTAACGATCGTAGGCCGCGCGCTTCTCCGGGTCCTTCAGCACTTCGTAGGCGTGGGAGATTTTCTTGAACATCTCCTCCGCCTGCTTGTTGCCGGGATTCTTGTCCGGGTGGTATTGGACGGCCTTCTTGCGGTAGGCCTTTTTCAGCTCTTCCTCGGAAACATTCTTCGCGACGCCGAGTAATTCGTAGTAGTCTTCCTTGGCCATGGGGGATCAGGCTTTCCCCCCGTCTTTCGCCGGAGCTCCGCTCGAGACGACGACCGCCGCCGGACGGAGCAGCCGTCCGTTGAGCGTGTATCCGGTGCGCACAACGGTCAGCACATGCTCCGCCGCCACTTCGGCGCTGGGTTGATGCGAGATGGCCTCGTGAAGATTTGGGTCAAACGGCGCTCCCGCCGGATTGATCTCCTTCAGGCCATGGCCCGCCAGCGCGGATTTCAGCTGCTGCAGCACCAGGTCCACGCCGCCCACCAGGGTTTTCACCTCGGCCTTGGGTTGCTTCGCCGCGGTGAGGCCGAGCGCGAGATTGTCGAGCACCGGCAGAAGATCCTCGAGGACCCGCGAGGAGGCGAAAAGCCGGAGATCCTCCTTTTCCCGCACGGTGCGACGGCGGAAGTTCTCGAGGTCCGCTGCCGTCCGGACGTAGCGGTCATAATTGTCGGCCGCTTCTTTCCGGGCCGCCGCGAGTTCGTCGGCTTTGCCCGCCGCTCCTCCGGCCGCCTTTTCGGCGGCAGGAGGGGGCTGCCCCGGCCCGGGTGAGGCGGAGGCGGAAGGCGGATCGGTATCGGTCGGTTCGGAACGGCTCATGCGATGAAAGGGAGCGGAATTAACCATGCTTCCCCGTTTCTTCAAGTTTTGCCCGCGGTCCCCGGTGGCAGCCTCAGGCGAAGTTCTCGGTCAGCAGCACCATCGCCATGTCGGGGGACCGGAAGTCGAGCTCGCTCGCGTAGGGCAGCAGCACGTTCTCCCCGCGCCCCAGGCTCGCGCCCTTCAGCTCCACGCGCCCGGTCACCACGCTGAGGACCCGCGGCTGCTCGCCCGCGGCGATTGCGAGATGCTCCCCCGGCCCCAGCACGATCCGGCGGATGCGGAATTCCGCGCATTCGGCCACGACCCCCGAAATGGGAGCGGCCCGCAGGGGCGTGGGCTCAAAATCATCCCACAGGATGGAACGGAGCGATTCCTCGATGTGCAGCCGGCGCGGACGGCCGTCGGTCCCGGCGCGGCCCCAGTCGTGAACGCGATACGTGGTGTCGGAGTTCTGCTGGATCTCGAGGATGAGGTTGCCGGCATCGATCGCGTGCACCCGCCCGCTTGGCACCAGGAGGGAGTCTCCCGTCGCCACCGGGAAGCGGTGCACGCAGGACTCGATCGCATTGGTGGCCAGCGCCTGCTCGAACTGCTGGCGGGTCACGCCCCGGCGCAGCCCGGCGATGAGCTGCGCGCCCGGCGCGGTCTCGGCGATGAACCAGTTTTCCGTCTTCGGCTCGCCCTTCAGCTCCGCCGCGACCGCCGCCGGCGGGTGCACCTGCAGGCTCAGGCGCTGATGGCAGTCGAGCCACTTCACCAGGAGGGGAAAGCGCCGCTCCGCCGGCCAATTCGGGCCCATCACCGTTTCGCCATGCCCGCTGAGAATCTCACGCAAGGTCCGGCCCGCGAAGGGCCCGCCGCGCGCGACGGACTGCGCCTCCACCCGGTCGACGATCTCCCAGCTCTCGCCTATTTTCACCTCCTGCGGCAGCGTGCGGCCCAGCGAAGTCTCCAGCGATCGGCCGCCCCAGATCCGCTCCATGTAAAGCGGCTGGAAATGAAGGATTTCTCTCATGATCGCCCCTTTGAGTTTTGTGTGAAAATGGTCCGCCGGGGTTTACATTTGACCGCTAGGTCCTTTAGCATGCAATCGCGGGACCAAGGGAGAGACCACACAAATGCCCAAGTCGGAGAGTTCAAACTCAAACAAAGATGGCCCGTCGTTCCAAGCTCCACGCCAGCGCCCCCGCTGGTTGATGGCCACCGGTTGTTTCATTTTCGCGGTCCTGCTCTCCGTCGCTTTTTTTGATTACAATCCCGCCCAGTACCTGGGCAACCAGAGCGGCGGCGCCACCGTGGTGGAAAATGGCGCGCTGGCGGCCAAGTCGCTCGCGGTCGCGAAGGACAATCTCGTCGGGCCCTTCGGGTCCTACTCCACCTACTGGGCCTACGATATCTTCGGAGGCGGCGCCTGGCTGATTCCGATCTTCCTGTTCTGGCTCACGTATCTGGCGCTGCGTTCGGTCAAGCGCTTCGTCGGCACGCGGATCTTCGTGATGTTCCTCGCGATCGTCTCGCTGTCCGGGCTGCTGTCGATGCAGACCACGTTCCTCTCCCGGCCGACCTGGTTCCCGCACGGCGCCGGCGGCATGGTCGGCGGGCTCGTCTACGTCAACGGCCTGAAGAATCTCTTCGGCGTCTTCGGCGCCGGCATGCTGCTCGGCATGGTCTACCTCCTCGGCACGCTGTTCATCTTCACGCGGGATATCGGCGTGGAATTCGAGAAGTTCGTCGCGGGCTTCCACGCCTGGCGCGAGGGGCGCTCCAAGCGGAAGGCCGAGCTCTCCGAGTTGAAACAGAAGGAGCAGGAGGCCCGCGCCAAGCTCAAGGCCACCGCGGCCAAGTCCGCGACCGCCGCCACGGCGCCCGCCGCCGCACCCGTCGGGCCCTCCGGGAAAAAGCTCACGTTCGCCAGCACGCAGGAAGATCCGCTCGCCAAGGCCCCGGCGGCACGCGAGTCCGCCGCGGAGGCCAAGCCGCCGGTGCCCAGGCCCGAGCCGAAGGCGCCGGCCCCCGCGCCCAAGCTGGCCCGCGAATCGGCGCCCGAGGCCAAGCCGGCGCCGAAGGCGAGGATCGAGCTCAACATCGTCAAGCCCGAGGAGACCAAGAAGGCCAAGGTCACCGTTCCGCAGAGCTCGGACGAAAACTACAAGTTTCCGCCGCTCGCCCTCCTCAAGGAGCGCGTCAAGCCGTCCGCCGAGAACTCCGAGGAGGAACACAGCCGCAACGCGGAAAACCTGCTGCGCATCCTGAGCGAGTTCGGCGTCGAGGTGACGCTCGGCGAGATCCACGTCGGCCCGGTCATCACGCGTTACGAGGTCGTCCCCGCGGCCGGCGTCCGCGTCGAGAAGATCGCCGGGCTCGACAAGAACATCGCCCTCGGCATGCGCGCGCAGTCGGTGCGCATCCTCGCGCCGATCCCCGGGAAGGCCGCGGTCGGCGTCGAGGTGCCCAACCAGCATCCGACCCCGGTCGGCATGCGCGAGATCCTCGAGAGCGAGGACTGGGCCGCGGCCAAGGCCGACCTGCCGATCGCGCTCGGGAAGGACGTCTCCGGCAAGCCCCTCGTCTCCGATCTCGCGAAGATGCCCCATCTGCTGATCGCGGGCGCGACCGGCTCCGGCAAGTCGGTCTGCATCAATTCCATCGTCGCCTCGATCCTCTATTCGAAGAGTCCCAAGGATGTCCGCCTGCTCATGGTCGACCCGAAGGTGGTCGAGCTGAAAATCTTCAACGCGCTGCCGCACATGCTCATTCCGGTCGTGACGGAGCCCAAGAAAGTGCCCGGCGCGCTCAAGTGGCTCCTCGGCGAGATGGAGCAGCGCTACCAGATGTTCGCCAAGGTGAACGTGCGAAACATCCTTGGTTTCAACGCCCGCAAGAAAAATGCCGCTGCGGTTCCGCCGCCGGAGGCGCAGGCCGCGCTCACCGGAGTCGATCCGCTCGCCGCCGACGATCTCGAGATCCCGGAGCGCCTGCCCTACATCGTGGCCATCATCGACGAGCTCGCCGATCTCATGATGGTCGCGCCCGCCGAGATCGAGACCAGCATCGCCCGCCTGGCACAGCTCGCCCGCGCCGCCGGCATTCACCTGATCATCGCCACGCAGCGTCCGTCGGTGAACGTCATCACCGGCGTCATCAAGGCCAACCTGCCCTCCCGGATCGCGTTCCAGGTCGCCTCGCAGGTCGATTCGCGCACCATCCTCGACACGAAAGGCGCCGACACATTGATCGGCCGCGGCGACATGCTCTTCTCGCCTCCGGGCACTTCCCGGCTGGTCCGCGCGCAGGGCGCATTTGTGTCCGACGACGAAGTGCAGGGCCTCGTGGAGTTCCTGAAAGTCAACGGTCCGCCGATCTACGCCAACGAGGTCCAGGCCCAGATCGACCGCGCCGCCAAGGAAGGCGACGACGGCGACGAGGAAGCGGATGGCGAGGACGGCGATCTCGGCGATGACGAGGAGCTGTACCAGCAGGCGCTCGACGTCCTGAAGTCCACGCGTCGCGCCAGCACCTCCATGATCCAGCGTCGCCTGCGCATCGGCTACAACCGCGCCGCACGCATCATGGACCTGATGGAGGAGAAAGGCGTGGTCGGGCCCGAGAATGGCTCGAGCCCGCGCGAAATCCTCGCCGACCTCGACAAGCTTTGAGCGGGCCGCCTCTCCGATTCCCGGACCGCGACTCCCGCTTTCCCCTTCCCCGCCTGTTGCAGGCCCGCGGCGCCGCAGCGGGCAGTTCCTCCTTTCCATCGCTCTTCAAATCCCCTAACTGACTGTCACATGCAGACCATTGGTGAACGCCTCGAGGAGGCCCGCAAACGCAAGGGCGTCTCCATCCGCGAGGCGGCGGAAGCGACCAAGATCCGCGGCGACTACCTCCAGAAGTTCGAGAGCAACCAATTCGACCTCGGGCTGGCGGAATTGTACGTGCGCGGCTTTCTCCGCTCCTACGCGCAGTTTCTCAAGCTGCCCGCGGAAAAGATCGTGAACGACTTCAACGGTCTCGGCCTTGCGGGCAACGCACGGCCGCGCTCACCCAGCCGCGAGGTTTACGGCCGCATGGATCTCTCCGTCGCCACCGCCGAGGACGGCGGCCCCGCCGAGTCGCCCGCGGCCGCCCCCGAAGCCGAGCCCGCCCAGCCGCGCCGGAGCCCCTCCTCCTTCACCCGCGGCGGCGGCAGCAATCTGCCCGAGGGGCCGATGATCAATCCCGCGCTCGTCCTCAAGGGCGGCCTCGCACTCGGCCTCCTCCTCCTCGTCCTCCTGATCGTCTGGGTCGGCCGGTCGATCTTCAGCGGCGGCCACGCCGCCTCCGCCGCCGCGGCACCGGCGCGGAACGTCGCTCCGGCGGCCGCCCCCGCTCCGGCCGACAACAAGGCCGTGATCACGGCGCTCGATTATGTCAGCGTGCGGGTCTGGGCGAAGAACGACGACGCCACCGCGAGCTACGGCGAGGAGCTGCTGCCGACCACGGTCTTGAAGCGCGGCGAGACCGCCACTTTTACCAAGAACGGACCGGTTTACATCTGGGCCTCGCAGCAGGAGAGCATCCAGATTTCCTACTCCGGCAACCGCTTCTCCCCCGGTGCTCCGCCCAATAACGTCAAGGGCGCGCGCACGGTGCAGATTCCCTGATCGTCGTCGGCGACCGCTTCCTTCCCGGGTCGCTCCCCGCCTTCGTCAACGCAGTCCGACCGGCGGCCCCAGCACCTCGCGCAGGATGACCGCGCGGCGGACGCGGTCGGGTTCGCGCAGCTCATCGAGCCAGGTGCGACGCGGGGACGGGGAGGAATAATTCCCGTCGGAGACTGGCGCCACCGGCCGCTCCTCACGGGCCGCCAGCGAAGCCGTCAGGGCCTGGCGCTGGGCTGAAAGCTTTTCCGCAGCGAGTGCGCGTGCCCGCGCCTCCTGCTCCTGTCGGCGTCGTTCGCGCTCCGCCCGCTCGCGCGCCCTCGCCTGGGCCAGACGGGCCTCGAGCTTCTCGCGCAGGACGCCTCCCGGCGTCGCCACGGGCCGGGGCGCCACCAGCGGCGGTGCCGGCGGCGGCGCGGCCGGCGCCGACGGAACGGCCGGCGGCACGGTCCCGCGCCGCTCGGCGATTTTCCTCCGGATCTCCTCCTGGATCCGCCGCGTGCGTTCCGGATCCTCCGCGCCGGAATGCGATTCGTCCAAGGCCGGCGCCGGCGCGGACGTCCCGCGCCGGGCGCGGGCCCGGGCCGCGTTGATCCAGTACGTGAGCATCACCGCGGCCACCACCACGATCTGCAGATGGGAGAGAATCCAATTCATCGTCTCGCAATGAAGCGCGCCGGCCCAGCTTCGCTCACTTCTTTCCCTCCGGCTGCGCGATCGATTCGCGCATCGCGGTGTCGGCCTGGACGTTTTGCATCTTGTAGTAGTCCATCACGCCGAGCCGCCCGGCGCGAAAGGCCTCGGCCATCGCGAGCGGGACCTGCGCCTGCGCCTCGACGACCTTCGCCTGCATCTCCTGCACGCGCGCCTTCATCTCCTGCTCGACAGCCACCGCGGCCGCGCGGCGAATCTCGGCCTGCGCCTGGGCGATGCTCTTGTTCGCCTCGGCCTGCGCCTCCTGCAGCTTGGCGCCGACGTTTTCGCCGACGTCCACGTCCGCGATGTCGATCGAGAGGATCTCGAACGCCGACCCGACGTCGAGGCCGCGCGCCAGCACCGTCTTGGAAATGCTGTCGGGCGACTCCAGCACGCTCTTGTAGGTCTCGGAGGTGCCGATCGTGGAGACGATGCCCTCGCCCACGCGCGCGATGATCGTCTCCTCCTTGGCGCCGCCCACGAAGCGGTCGAGGTGGGTGCGCACGGTCACGCGCGCCTTGACCTTCACCTGGATGCCGTCCTTCGCCACGCCGTCGATCGTGGTCCGGCCGCTTTCCGGATTGGGGCAGTCGATGACCTTGGGATCGACCGAGGTGCGCACGGCCTCGAGCACCGACTTGCCCGAACCCTTCGTCGCAAGATCGATGGCGCAGGCGCGGTCCCAGCCAAGTTCGATGCCCGCCTTCTGCGCGGCGACGATGGCCTGCACCGTCGGCACGACGTTGCCGCCGGCGAGGTAATGCGCGGCGATCTTGTCCGTGGACACCTCGATGCCCGCCTTCACCGCGGTGATGCGGGCGTCGACCACGAGGCTGTAGGGCACGCCGCCCAAGCGCATGCCCACGAGGTTGAGCACGCTGACCGGGGCGCCGTTCAGCCGCGCCTTCAGCCAGGTACCGATGTACGCGAGGAAGATTCCGACGACGATCAGGCCGACGACCGCAATGGGAACCCAGATGATGAGCGAATTGTTGGGCATGTTGGTTTCAGGTTTTGGACACGATGGGACAAAAATCAGTCGCCGCAGAATGCGGTCAGGACTCGGCCTTTTCCACCAGCAGGCCGAAATCGGTGCGGCCGCGCACCACGATGGCGGCGCCGGCATCGATGGCGCCGATCTCGACGCGCGCCTCGTAACGCCGGCGATCGATCTCCACCTGCCCGCCGGGGCGGAGCGCCGTGAGCGCCACGCCGCGGGCCCCGATGAGGCTGGCCAGCAACGGCGCGGTGCCGGGCGCGCTGCCGCCGCTCTGGGCGGTGCCGCCGATCGTCGCGCCCACCACCAGCCGGTCCCAGACCCAGCCCGAGGGGAGGAAGCGCACCAGCGCCGCCGCCAGCACCACGGCGATCACGACCCCGAGGCCGAGATTCATCGCCGGGCGCACGAAGGCGTCTCCCGACCACGCCACCGTCAGCGGTTCGCCCGGCCAGAGATCCGCCATCGACCACACCAGCGCCGCCGCCATGAGCACCACGCCGCCGACGCCGAGGAACCCCGCGCTGTGCCAGAAAAGCAATTCGAGCAGCAGCAGGACCACGCCCAGGCCAAAGAGCAGCGCCGGCTCGTGGCCGGACAGGCCCGCGACATAGCTGCCGAGAAACACCACCGCGAGCAGGGCAATGCCGGCGATGCCGAAGAAGCCGAATCCCGGCGTCTTGAACTCGATGAAAAGCGCGAGCAATCCCAGTCCGAGCAGCAGCGGCGCCGCCCGGTTGAGCGTCACGGCCAGGCGCTCCGACCAGGTGATCTCGAGGCGCCGCACGTGATAGCCGCCGGGACCGAATTTCTTGGTCAGCAGCTCGTCGAGGTTCCGGGCGATCCCGGCGGCCAGCAGCGGCTGCGGCGGGTCGCCGTAGGTCTTGCTCGCCTCGGTGGCGGTGAGCGAGAGAAGCTCGTTCTTCCCCTTGATGACGGTGTCACCGATCTTGAGTTCGTAATCGGCGTCGATCATCGCCGAGATCACCTGGCCGCGATAGCCCTTCCCCTCGGTCGCCGCGCGCATGCGCGCCCGCAGATAGCTGACGACCTTCTGCTTCATCGTCGCCTCGACGTCCTGGCCGTCGGAGGACACCGGGGCCGCCGCGCCGATCACGCCGTCGGGCGCAAACCAGATCTCCTCGGTCGAGGCGGCGATGAAGGCGCCGGCCGACATCGCCTCCGCATCCACGTAGGTGACCGTCCGGCCCGAGAATTTTCCGAGCGCCTCGATGATGTCGAAGGTCACGTCCAGCGCCCCGCCCGGCGTCTTCATGTCGAGGACCACGAGGCCGGCGTGATCCCGCTCCGCCTCCTTCAGCCCGCGGCGCAGGATGTAGAGCACCGGCGAGGCGATCTCGTCCCGCACGGGAACCACCACGACCTCCACCGGCTGACCGGGCGCCCGGGAGGCGGCGGCCGTCTCGGCCGCCGGCAGCAGCGGGGCCGCAAGAAGGCCGAGCAGACACCTGAAGGCGGCACGGGACATGGCGGGCCGACCCTAGCGGCAGGAGGGCGGCGTGCAAGCCCCCGGCGGCTGGAAAGTCACCGCCTTGTTTCCAGAAAAGCCTTGGCGCGGCGCGCCGGGGGCCGTTTACCACCAGTCGCATGGAAAAGATCCCATACCTGGGCCAGACCCTCACGCGCTGGCGCGTAGGCAACTCGACTTTCCTCGCGCTCCCCGAAAAGGGTGCGCGCCTCATGAACTGGAGCCTCGCACTCGGCGACGGTTCCGTGCGCGACGTGCTCTACTGGCCGGAGATCGGCACGATCGACGACTTCGCCAAGGTGCGGGGCGGCAACCCGATCCTCTTTCCCTTCAATGCCCGCACGTTCGATCGCGGCGACATCCATTTCTGGCGCGCGGCCGACGGCGTGCGCCGGCCGATGCCGATGCACGGCATCGCGCGCCAGGGAGACTTCAAGCTCACCCGCCTCGACGCCCGCGGATTCGCCGCGCAGTTCGTCCCCGGCGACGAGGCGCGCGCCGCCTATCCCTTCGACTACGAGTTCACCGTCACCTACCGGTTCGAGCCGCTCGGCCTCAGCTGCGAATTCACCCTGCGAAATCTCGGCACGGAGCCGCTCCCGTGGAGCGCCGGGCACCATTTTTATTTCACCGTGCCGTGGAGCGATGGCGCGAAGCGGTCGGATTACCTGATCCGCATCCCCGCCGCGAAACGGCTGCGCCAGGATGCGATGGGCCAGCTCGTCCCCGGACCGCTGCTGAAGGCGGACGAGAACCTCGCCAACCCGGCGCTGATCGACACTTTTCACACCGCCCTGCGCGGCCACGAAGTCGAGTTCGGCGAGAAGGGCCGGCCCGGCGATGTCGTCGTACGGCTCGGCACCTCGCGGGTTCCGCCGCCCGAGGCGACCTTCGTGACCTGGACCTTGGCGGACGACTCGCCGTTTTACTGCGTCGAGCCCTGGATGGGGCCGGCCAATGCCGCCGAACACAAAAACGGCCTGCATTTCGTGCCGCCCGGGCAGATGCAAAGCTTCGTCGTCGCCGTCGCCATCCGGTGAGTCCGCTTTTTGCGTTACTTTTTCCCCGTCGGGAAGTCATACCTGCACCATGAGCCTAGTGTTGCCTGTCCTTGCCTTTCTCGATGTCGGTGGTCCCGAGGTGCTGGTGATCATGTTCATCATCCTCCTCCTCTTCGGCGGCCAGCGGCTGCCCGAACTGGCGAAGGGCCTCGGCAAGTCGATCCGCGAGTTCAAGAAGGCGGCGAGCAACGTCGAGGACGAGCTCAAGCGCGCCATCGAGGAGGCCCCGGAACCGAGCCGGCCGCAGCCGAAGCTCGCCAATCCGCCTCCGCCCGCGGTCGCGCCGCCGGCACTGCCGCCTGCCGATCACCCGCCGGAGGAGCCGAAGCATCCGTCTCCGTAACGGGCCCGGAAATCGCGGTGGAGGAGACGGCACTCGCGAGCGCGGTTGCGCCGCCCAGGCAAAGGTCCATTCTCGAATCATGCCCGCCCCCGCCGAGCCACCGCCTGTTCCGCTGCCGATCGACGGCGAACTCGATCTCCACACCTTCGACCCGCGCGACCTCGGCGAGCTGCTGCCGGCCTGGCTGGCGGAGTGCCGGCAGCGCGGACTGCGCCAGGTGCGCGTCGTCCACGGGAAGGGCACCGGCGCGCTTCGCCGGAGCGTTCACGCCCTGCTCCGCCGTTCGCCATGCGTGGTGGGCTTTCGTCTCGCCGGCGAAACCGCCGGTTCCTGGGGCGCGACGCAGGTGACTCTCCGCCCATGAAGCCTGCCCGACTTTTCCTCCTCCGGCTTCTCGCCGGCTGCGTCCTCCTGCTCGCCGGCTGCGCCGGGCCCTCCGCCCGGCCGCCGGGCCCGGTTCCACCGCTGCTGCTCATTTCGATGGACGCGTTTCGCTGGGACTACTGCTCGCTGCATCCCGCCGAGACCCCGCATCTGCGCGCGCTCATCGCCGGTGGCATCTCCGCGCGCGGGCTCGTCTCGGTCTTTCCGTCCAACACCTTCCCCAACCACTACTCGATCGTCACCGGGCTCTATCCGTCGCACCACGGCATCATCAACAACGAGTTCTTCGATCCCGTGCAGGGTGAGCTTTTCCACTACAACATGGCTTCTTCCGTCGGCCAGTCAGCCTGGTGGGGAGGCGAGCCGATCTGGATCACGGCCGTCCGCCAGGGACGGAAAAGCGCATCGTCGTTCTGGGTGGGCTCGGAGGCGGAAATCAAGGGGCTGCGGCCCACGTTTTGGAAGCCCTACGATCCGAAGCTGACCTTCGAGGCGCGGTTCGCCGAGCTCATGGACTGGCTGCACCTCCCGGCCGAGCAGCGGCCGGCCGTCATCACGATGTATCTCGAGGAGACCAACTCGATCGGACACAAATACGGGCCCGACTCGCCCGAGCTCTCCGCCGCGATCAAGCTGCAGGACGACCGGATCGGCGCCATCATGGATCGCCTGAAGGCGGAAAATCTCGCGGTCAACGTCGTCATCGTGTCCGACCACGGCATGACGCCGATCAGCCTCCAGCGGATCATCATTCTCGACGATTTTCTCGATCCGAAAAAGGTCCAGACCGACTTCGACGGCCCGGTCGCCGGCCTGCGTCCTTTGGATGGGAACGTGGACGCGGTCCTCCACGCGCTCGCGCCGCTGCAGCACGCCCGCGCCTATCGCGTCGAGGACCTTCCGGCCCGCTTCCACATCACCACCAATCCGCGCAATCCGCCCGTCTGGATCGTGCCCGAGGAGGGCTGGGAGATCTACTTCCGCACCAAGTACGACACTTACAAGAACACCTTCAACAAAGGCGATCACGGCTACGACCCCGCCTTCACCTCGATGCGGGGCATCCTGATCGCCTCCGGCCCCTCGTTCAAGGCAGGCGGCACGGTCATCGACGAAGTGGAGAACATCCACGTCTACAATCTGCTCTGCGCCGCGCTCGGCTTGAAGCCCGCGCCCAACGACGGCGACGACCGTCTCGTGCGCGCCATGCTGCGGGACCGCTGAATTCAGTGTCACGTAATACGTGACACCGAACCCGGACGGCGAGGGATGAAGCGCCAACGGAAATCAGCTCTTCCGCGCGGTCTCCAGGGCCTTCAGCATCTCGGCGCGCTTCGCCTCGAAGCGGGCCTTGACCTTGTCGAAGTCCGCCGGACCGGCGGTCTTCAGCTCGACGAGGATCCGATCGCATTCGTCGAGCTGCGCATAGGCCTTCGCGTAACGCCGCTTGACCGCGTCGTCCGACGTCGGACCGACCTCCGCGTCCGCCTGGGTGCGGATCGCACGCAACTGATCGCCGGCCGAATCGACGTAGCTCTTCACCGCCTGGTCATAGGCGGACGGCACCGAAGGCGCCACCGCAGCCATCACGGAAATCGCCGCCGGGAAAAGCAGCGCCGACAAAAGGAGGAATGAATTTTTCATACCGCGCGATAGACGCCCAACCGCGCCGAAGTTCCCGGCTTTTTCGAGGCCATTCAGATGGAGGCCCGCGCTCGGCATACATGTCAGCGGCGGTGTTGGCCTTGGTTTTTACCTCGCACCTCAAGCCTCATGCCTCCCGCCTCCTGAGGTGAATGCTGTTGCGGCGTCGCCACGGACGCGTAGCGGTAGGCTGATGCCGGAAACCGCCGTCCCCGCAACTGCCGTGGCTGCTCCCCGCCGCGTCCCATCGGCGCGGCCCGAGCTGCTTGCGCCTGCCGGGGACTGGGAGTGCGCCCGCGCTGCGGTCGAGAACGGCGCCGACGCGATCTATTTCGGACTTGAGCGTTTCAACGCGCGCATGCGGGCCAAAAACTTCACGCAGGCGGACCTGCCGGCGCTGATGGAATTCCTGCACCGGCGCGGGGTGCGCGGATATGTGACCTTCAACACGCTGGTGTTCACCGACGAGCTCGCCGACGCCGAGGACTATCTGCGCACGATCATCGCCGCGGGCGTCGACGCCGCCATCGTGCAGGACGTCGGCATCTGCCGGATGATCCGCGCGCTTTCGCCCGATTTTCCGATCCATTGCTCCACCCAGATGACCGTCACCAGCGCTGCCGGCGTCGCGTTCGCCCGCGAGCTGGGCGCGCAGCTCGTCGTGCTGGCGCGGGAAAACTCCATCGCCGAGATCGAAAAAATCCAGGCCAGCGAGGCGGCGACCGGCGCGCCGCTGCCGCTGGAGGTCTTCGTCCACGGCGCCCTCTGCGTCGCGTACTCGGGCCAGTGCCTCACGAGCGAGTCGCTCGGCGGGCGCTCGGCCAATCGCGGCGAATGCGCCCAGGCCTGCCGGCTGCCCTACGAGCTGGTCGCGGACGGCCGGACGGTCCCGCTCGGCGACCGCCGGTACCTGCTCAGCCCGCAGGACCTCGCGGGCCTCGAGGTCCTGCCCGCGCTGGTCCGCGCCGGCGTGGCTTCGCTGAAGATCGAGGGCCGCCTGAAGTCGCCGCACTACGTCGCCAGCGTCACGCGGGTCTACCGCCAGGCGCTGGATGCGCTTTGCGCATCAGTTGAAGGCAACCGGTTGAAAGTTGAAAGCCCGGCACCTGTCGGCAATTCGTCTTTCAACTCTCAACCTTCAACTTTCAACCCGGCCGCCTTCAACCCCGCCGCCGCCCGCTACGAGCTCGAGATGGGTTTTTCCCGCGGGCTCTACTCCGGATGGTTCCGCGGCATCAACAATCGCGAGCTGGCCCACGCCCGCTTCGGCACCAAGCGCGGGGTGTTCCTCGGGCAGGTGGCCCGGGTGGAGGGTGAAAGCGTCGCGCTGGCCCTCGCCGCCCCGCTGAAGCCGGGCGACGGCGTGGTCTTCGACGCCGGGCGGCCCGAGGAGCGCGAGCAAGGCGGACGCGTCTATGAAATGACCGCCGGCCGCGCCGCCGCGGGCGAAACGACGCTGCGCTTCGGGCAAGGCGACATCGACTGGCGGCGCGTCCAGCCGGGGCAGCTCGTCTGGAAGACCAGCGACCCCGCCCTCGAGCGCGAGGTCCGCTCCACCTTCGAAGGCGACCATGTCCGCTTCCAGCGTCCCATCGCGCTGGAGGTGCACGGGCATGCCGGCGCGGTGCTGACGCTCGTCGCCAATGACGGCGACGGCCACGTGGTGCGCGCGGAATCCGCCGTCCCGCTGTCCCTCGCCAACCGGCAGCCGCTCACACAGGAGCGGCTGCGCGAGCAGCTGGGGCGGCTCGGCGGCACGCCCTTTCGGCTCGGCGAGCTGACTTCGTTCCTCGAGGGCGATGTGATTCTTCCGGTCAGCGAGCTCAACCGCTTGCGCCGCGAGATCGCGGGCGAGCTCGAGTCCCTGCGCGCCCAGCCGCGGCGCTGGCAGCTGGCCGACCGCAGCGCGCGCCCCGCTGGGCGTCCGACGATGGAGCTTGCCCTCCCCGCCGTCCCAACGCCGGCCGAGGCGGAGATCATCGCGGTCATCCGCGAGCCCGGACAGCTCGAGGCGGCCTGGTCCTCCGGGGTGCGCACAATCTACTGCGAGTTCGAAAATCCGAAGCGCTACCGCGATGCGGTCGCGCGCTTTCGCGAATTGCAGGGGGCGGCGGCCGCCGCCGGCGAAACCGGAGACTCCGGCATCTGGGTCGCCCCGCCGCGCATCTTCAAGCCGGGCGAGGAGTGGATCCTGCAGCAGGTGCGGTCGAGCCAGGCCGACGGCTATCTCGTCCGCAACCACGACCACCTGGCCTTCTTCGCCGCCGACCGGAAGCGCGGCGATTTCCCCCTCAACGTGGCGAATCCCTGGACCGCCGGCCACTTCCTCCGCCGGTACAAGCTGGAGCGCGTGACCGCGAGCTACGACCTCAACATCGGCCAGCTGGAGGCGCTGCTGCAGGCCGCGCCCGGCGCACGGTTCGACCTGACGATCCACCAGCACATGCCGATGTTTCACATGGAGCACTGCGTGTTCTGCGCATTCCTCTCGACGGGCAAGGATTACCGCGACTGCGGCCGGCCGTGCGACCGGCACCGCGTCGCGCTGCGCGATCGCATCGGTGCGGAGCTGCCGCTGAAGGCGGACGCCGGCTGCCGCAACACCGTCTACAACAACCGGGCCCAGACCGGCGCGGAGTACGCCGGCCGGCTGCTCGAGCTGGGCGCACGCAGCTTTCGCGTGGAGTTCGTCGACGAGGGCGCGGAGGAGGTCGGGCGCACGCTAACCAGTTACCGGCGTCTGCTCCGTGGAGAGATCTCGGGCAGCGACCTCTGGCGGGAATTCAAGCTCATCAACCAGCTCGGCGTCACACGGGGCCAGATGGACGCGGCGCCGCGGACGATCCTGCGAAAAAGCTGACGGCGCGGACCGGCCTTAGTCCTGCGAACCGCCGCGGCGAAGACAAAGGCCGATCACCACGCCGGCGCCGGCCGCGATGAGGAGCGACTCATAGGGGTGGGCCCGGACCGTCCGGTCGGCGGCGCGGGCCGCCGCCACGATCCGGTCGCGGGTGTCGCCGTAAATCCGGGCCAGGTCGGTCTGCAGGTGGTGCACCCGGCTGCGCAGCGCATGAAACTCCTCGGCGGCCGCTCCCGCCAGCGGTCCCACGACAAGGGCCTCCGCCTCCTCCATCAGCTCGTCGATCTGCGCAACCAGCTCCTCCGGCGTCTGGCCGCCGGCGGGTGCGGGGAAAGTGTCCATGGCGGCCTCAGTGCGACCGCCGCGTGGTCTCGAACAGCCCGGTGATCGCCGCGATCAGGCCGAGCGCCAGGAGCCAGAGGGACTTGTTGGCGGGGGAAGCCGCCATGGACGAACCGACGGACTCATGGTCCACCCAGCCAAAATACAGCAGGACGCATCCAACCGCCAATACGGCAAAACCGGTGAACTTGTTCATGCGCGCCTTGGACCGCGTTTCCGGCGGTTGGAAACGCGGAAAGTCACAAATCCCTCGCGGCGAAAATCTAAAAATCCCGCAGCCGACGCCATTCAGCGCGGCAGGAGAAAATAGAACTCGGTGCCCCGCCCCGGCTCGCTCGTGCAGGTGATGCTGCCGCCGTGGGCGACGACGATCTCCCGCGCGATGGTCAGACCGAGCCCGGCACCGGACTTCTCCTGGTCCGGCGCACGGTAGAACCGGTCAAAGACATGCGGGATATCCTCCGCCGCGATGCCGGTGCCGCTGTCCTTCACGGAGAAGCGCACGAACCCCAGCGGGCCGGACGAGGCGCTGAGCGTGATCGTGCCGCCCGCCGGCGAATACCGGGAGGCGTTGGAAAGGAGGTTGATGAAAACGTGACGGATGCGCTGCTCGTCGACGTTCAGGGTCTCGGCCCCCAGCCCCGGCTCGATGTCGAGCGCCAGCGTCTGGCCCGCGGGATCGATGAAGGCGCAGCCTTCGTGGAAGATCTGGTCCAGCAGGCCGTCGATCTTGACCCGCCGCCGGTCGAGGGCGGAGGCGCCGCCTTCGAGGCGGGTGAGGTCGAGCAGATTGTCGAGGATGCGCAGCAGCCGGTCGGCATCGTCGCGCGCGGTCTCCAGCAGTTCGCGCTGCTTGGGCGCCAGGGCGCCGACGTTCTGCTCGAGCAGGAGGTAGATCGCCATGCGCAGGCTCGTCAGCGGGGTCTTGAGCTCGTGGCTGACGGTGCCGACGAGGTTCGTCTTCGCGTCGTCGAGCAGGCGGAATTTCGTGACGTCCTGGAGGATGATGGCCGCGCCCTTGAACTCGGTGAGCTTGTCGCCGATGGCGAGGATGCGCGGGAGATAGTGCCGGTCCTCGCGCGCGACCCGCAGGGGCACCGCCCGGCCGTAGTCGGTCGGCAGGTAATGGTCGCCCGTCGCCATCACCCGGGCCAGCGGCTCGGCCAGCGCGGAGGGGAAGCCCTGGTCGAAGCCGTAGGCCTGCACCAGCTGTTCGGCGGCAGGGTTGCGCACGGTGTGCGTCCCGTCCCGGGAGATGACGAAAACCGGGTCGGGCGCCGAGGTCAGCGTGGCTTCCATCGTGCGCTGCGTGCGGAGGACCTTCGCCAGCGTCGCCTCGCGGTAGGCCCGCAGGTGGCCGGCCATCGTGTTGAACGCCTTCGCCAGCTGGCCGATTTCGTCCCGCGATGTCACCGGCACCTCCCGCTCGAGCTCGCCCTGTCCCAGCGCCATCGCGGAATCCGTGAGCGCCTTGATCGGCTCGAGCAGCGAGCTCGCCAGGCGCCAAGCCAGGAAGAAGAACAGCGCGACCGCGACCAGCATGGCGGCGAAGAGCAGGCGCAGGGTATCCTCGGTCCTTGCCTGGATGCGCCGCTCCGCGGCCCGGATCTCCTCGTGGTCGCTTTCGAGCACGGACTCCAGCGCCGTGTTCACCCGGATGAGCGCGGCCTCGGCCTGTCCGTAGCCGCCCACGAGGTCGAAGGGGCCACCGCGGAAAATGGTTTCGCCGGCCTGGGTGAAACGCTGGAACTGGTCGTCCAGGTCGTTCAGCAGGCCCGCCTTGTCCTTCGCCGGGCTCGCCAGCAGCTCGTCGTTGAGGCTGCGCTTGAACCGGGCGCGCCCCTCGTCGAAGCCCCGGCCGCCACCGTCCCGGCCCGCGCCGGCCTGCACGCCCTGGCTCAGGGCATCGTTCATCTGTCCGAGCGCCAGCCGCATCTCCTTCACGCGCGCGATCGACTGGAAGTTGTGGTCGAGGATACCCTGCACCGCCCCGCCGAGATCCTGGCTCGCGCGGAAGGCGTAGAGGCAGACGGCAAGGAACAGCAGCAGCAGCGGCAGCAGGCCAAGCGTGAGGCGCGAGCGGAGCATCGCCGGAACGCTCAGTGCAGGCCCATCTTCTGCCGCTTGCGATAGAGCGTCGCCGGGTCGATGCCCAGCGTCCGGGCCGCGTCATCGAGGGTGCGGGTGCTCGCGAGGACCCGGCGGATGTGCTCGGCCTCGATCGCCTCCAGCGGCACGCGCGCGCCGACCGCCACGGCCGGGTCCGCCGGGCCGTGGAATTCCTCGGGCAGGTCGGCCAGCTCAATCGTCTCGCCACCCGCGAGGATGACGGCGCGCTCGATGACGTTGCGGAGCTCGCGCAGGTTGCCCGGCCAGCCGTAGGCGGCGAACGCATCGGCCACGGCCGGGGAAAAACGCCGGGCGTGCTTGCCGATCCGCGCGGAGAAGAAGGCGAGATAGCTGTCCGCCAGGCGCTGGCGGTCGCCCGGCCGGTCGCGCAGCCCGGGCAGCGCGATGCTGATGACGTTGAGCCGGTAGAACAGGTCCTCGCGGAAGCGCCCGGCCTTGACCTCGTCCGCAAGGTTCCGGTTGGTCGCGGCGATCACCCGCACGTTGGCCTTGCGCGGCCGGGACTCGCCCACCCGCTCGTATTCGTGCTCCTGCAGCAGGCGCAGGAGCTTCGGCTGGATCTCGAGCGGCATCTCGCCGATCTCGTCGAGGAAAAGGGTGCCGCCGTCCGCGGCCGCGACCTTGCCGAGGGTGTCGACCACCGCGCCGGTGAAGGAGCCTTTCACATGGCCGAAGAGTTCGCTCTCGAGCAGCTCCTTCGAGAGGCTCGGGCAGTTGATGGTGACGAACGCCGCCTCGCGCTGGGCGCTGCGGCGGTGCACCTCGCGGGCGAGGACGCTCTTGCCGGTCCCGCTCGGCCCGAGGATGAGGAGGGTCGCGGCCGTCTCGGCGGCCTTGAACGCGATCTGCAGCGAGCGCTGCATCCCCGGCTCGACCGAGCTGAGATCGACCGCCGGCGCCTCGTCCGCCAGCTGCGATTCCAGCTGGCGCACCTTCGACTCGAGCGACCTTGTCTTGGCGACCTTGGCCAGGACGGCGCGGATCTGGTCGGGGGTGAAGGGTTTCGGGATGAAGTCGAACGCCCCGCGCCGCATCGCCTCGACGGCCGTCGCGATGTTGGCGAACGCCGTGAACATCACCACCGCCAGGCCGGGCGCCACCTGCAGCAGCTTGGCGAGCACGTCGAGGCCGTCCTCCGTGCCCAGCTTTACGTCGAGGAAGCAGGCGTCGAACGCGGCATCCTCGACCGCCTTGAGCGCGCGGGCGCCGTTCGGCACGTCCACCACCTCGTGGCCCATGGTCTCGACCGCGAGGCGGCTCGTCTTGCGGATGCCGGGTTCGTCATCGACAATAAGGACGCGCATGGGGGAAGACAGTGCTTTCGTCCGCGGCTGGGGCCAATGCCAAAAAAAGCCAAGGCGGGGCCGCTTGCGCGGCCCCGCCAGGTCCAGCTTCAACTAACAATCCCTTGGGCCGGTGGCCCGCGGGAACTGTTGCATAGATTGGACGGATGCGGGCCCGAAAGGTTCCGCCGGAAAATCGGCCGCCGTCGATTCGTTCGAGGCGCGTGCGGGGGAAGGTGTTGAGGTTGGAATCATCGCCGCTTGGTGTGCGGTTTCTTCGCGCGGTTCCGCGTTCGCGCTCCCCGGACGGAGCGAAATTTCTAGTGTCGAATCGGAAGGGAAAACCTCCCAACCTGCCCGCACCTCGCCATGTCCACCCCTGCCGCCGGAAAAATCCCGCCTCCGCCCGCCGCGCCCGCGGCCAAGCTGCCCGACCTGGAAATCAAGGACGCCCAGCTGATCTTCGAGGCGGTCTGGCAGGACCTCGAGGCCGACTTCGGGCACGAGAACCTGCGCTTTCCCAAGGAGATCATCCTCCTCGGCGGCGCGCCCGGCGCCGGCAAGGGCACCAACTCCGCCTTCATCGCCAAGGCGCGCGGGCTCACCTGCGGCCCGGTCGTGATCAGCGCGCTGCTCGACTCCCCCGAGGCCCGCCGCCTCAAGGACGGCGGCAACATGGTCGGCGACCGGGAGGTCATCAGCCTCCTCTTCCGCCGGTTGCTGCGCCCGGAATACCGCGACGGCGTCATCCTCGACGGCTTTCCGCGCACCAACGTGCAGGTCGAGTGCCTCAAGCTGCTCGTCAGCCGCATGCAGGCGCTGCGCAACGAGTTCTACCAGACGCCGCTCAGCATCCATTTCCGCCAGCCGACAATCCACATCATGGTGCTTTTCGTCGACGAGCGGACCGCGATCTCCCGCCAGCTGAAGCGCGGCCGCGAGGTCAAGGCGCACAACGAAGAGGTCCGGCGCACCGGCATCGGCGAGCTGCTGGAGGAGCGGCCCACCGATTACGACGAGGCCCTGGCGCAGCGGCGTTACCGGGTGTTCAAGGAGCAGACCTGGGACGCGCTGCAGTCGCTGAAGGAGATCTTCCACTACCACTTCGTCAACGCGCAGGGCGGGATCGAGGAGGTCGAGCAGAACATCCTGCGCGAGCTGGAGTACCAGAGCACGCTCGAGCTCGACTCGCGCACGGTCGACCGCCTCCGCGGGGTGCCGGTGGCCCGCGACATCATCATCCACGCGCGCCAGGAGCTGGTGAAGCGCCTGGACGGCTACGAGCTGGAGCACCGCGAGCTCTTCGCCAAGGTCCTCGAGTTCATCGAAAAGAAAATCCTGCCGATCGTGATCTGCCATGCCATCTCCGGCACCGCGCACATCAACACCGAGGATCCGGTGCTCGACGATCCGCTCGCGCTGGCGATGCTCATCGACGTGTTTTCCGAGCGCGGCTACCACGCGGTCGTCGACCTGCACAAGATCGAGGTCCCCGAGCGCTTCGATCCCGCGACCGGCCTGATCAAGTGCCGCGTGAAAAAGGTCTACCGCATCCAGATCCGCTTCCAGGGCTCCGAGATCCGGCGCGGGTGATTTGATGGCGGAAGGCGGATTGCGGGTTGCGGCTTGGAATCCAACCGCGCCGGCCGAAGGACCGGCCCCTTGTAGTCCAGGTCGATGACCTGGCGGGCCACCTCATCGAGGTGGCCTGCAACGAAGCCATCGGCGTCACTCGTAGCGCAGGGCCTCGATCGGGTCGAGGGAAGCGGCCTTCAGGGCGGGATAGAAGCCAAAGGCCACGCCGATTCCGGAGCAGACGACCAGGCCGGCTCCGGCCCATTCCCAGGGAAAGACCACCGAGGCCTTCAGGATCAGGGCCAGGGTGTCGCCGCCGGCGACGCCGAGCCCGATGCCCATCAGCCCGCCGGCGAGGGAAATGGCGACCGCCTCGACCAGGAACTGGGTGAGGATGCTCACCTTGCGCGCGCCGATGGACTTGCGAATCCCGATCTCCTTCGTGCGCTCGGTCACGCTGACCAGCATGATGTTCATGATGCCCACGCCCGCCGCGAGCAGCGCAATGGCGCTGATGGCGAGCGAGCCCGCCTGGATCACATCCGCGATCTGCGCGAAGGAGGCGATGAGCGAGTCGTTCGACGTGACCTCGAAATCGTTGTCGTCCTCCGGTTTCAACCCGCGGACGATGCGCATCGCCGTGACGCCCTTGTCGACCGTGTCGTTATAGACCGTCTGGCTGGGGGCCTGCGTGGCGATGTTGATCGAGCGGCCGTTCGCCCCGTAGTCGCTCATGAAGCGCGTGATGGGCACCAGCGCGAGGCCGTCCTGCGTGCCACCGAAGGCCGAGCCCTTCGACGCGAGCGTGCCGATCACGGTGTAAATGTGCTGGCTCATGGTGATCCGCCGTCCGATCGGCGACTCCGTGGGAAACAGCTTCTGCACGATGTCCTGGCCGATGATCGTCACGGGCCGGCCGAGATCGACATCCTCCGCGGTGAAATTGCGGCCGGTATCGATGCCGTACTGGTTGGAGACGAGGAAATGCTCGTTGGTGCCGACCAGCCGCATGTTCGGCTGGGTCTGCCGCCCGCCGTAGGTCATGAGCACCCCGCCGGTGCTCGTGCTGAGGCAGACGACATCGGAAATTCCCTCCATCAGCTGCTGATACCGCAGCCCCTGCTCGAGCTTGAGGTCGCGGCGGGTGGCGTACTTCCGCCAGTTGTTGCCGCTGATCTGGATCCCGGTCGGCCACTTCCCGAACTGGAAGCTGTCCGAGCCGAGGAAGCTCAGCCCCTGCTCGATCGATCCGCGCAGCGCGGCCACCGCCGTCATCACGCCGATGACCGAGAACACCCCGATGGTGATGCCCAGCATCGTGAGCGCCGACCGGAGCTTGTTCACCCCGAGCGAACCGAAGGCCATTTTGAGGATCTCGGCAAATCTCATTTTGGATTTTGGAGTTTGGATTTTGGAGTTTCCCGGCCGTCGCGGGCAGTCTTGAGGGAGCGGACAAAAATGGCGGTCAGCTCATCCGCCTCGCCGCGCAACTCCGCCAGCCGATTCCATGGTAAAAGACCCGCATCGACGGTCAGCTCGAGCCAGAAAGCGGTTTCATCGATCTCCTCCTCCACCATTCCCAGTTTCGAAACAAAGTCGGCGCGCGATTTCGCCCGGCAGACCGCGCGATAGTTCGCCGCCACGGATGTTGCCGACCGCATGATCTGGCCGCTCAACACCCGCCCCGCTCCGCGGTCCGGCAGTGTTTCCGCCATTTTCAGCACTCGCAGGGCGAATTCTTTCGTCCGCCGTTTGAGATCGTCCTCGGTCATATTCCAAAATCCAAATTCCAAAATCCAAAATTGGGTCATTCGTATCGCAGCGCCACCACCGGATCCAACCGCGACGCGCCCAGCGCGGGGGCGAAGCCGGAGACGATGCCGGTCACGATGGAGACGATCATGCTGATGATCACCAGGCCGACGGAGAAGACGATCGGGAACGACGGCAGCGCGGTCCGGATGCCCTGGCAGATGCCGAAGGTGATCGCGAGCCCGACGACGCCGCCCACGAGGCAGATCGACACGGCCTCGATCAGGAACTGCAGCAGGATCGTCCTCCGGCGCGCGCCGAGGGCCTTGCGCGTGCCGATCTCCTTGGTGCGCTCCTTCACGCTGACGAAGGTGATGTTCATGATGCCGATCGCGCCGACGAAGAGCGCGAGGCCGGTGATGAACAGGCCGGCGATGGCGATGACGCGCTTGACCGGGTCGAGCTGCGCCTTGAAGAGCTCCTGCTCGTTGATCGAAAAATTATCCCGCTCCCCCGGCAGCTGGCTGCGCACGCGCCGCATCGCGCCGGCCAGCTCCTCGCGCGCCTCGGCCAGCCGGAGCTTGTCGCGGATCTTCACGCGAAGCTGCACACCCCCGCGCTGACCGAAGAAGCGCTTGAAGGCGTTGACCGGAATGATCGTCTGGTTGTCGAAGCTGAACAGTCCGAGGAACGAGCCCTGCCGCGCGAGCACGCCGATCACGGTGAACGGCTGGTCGTCGATCAGCACCGTCTGGTTGAGCGGCGAGATCCCCTGGAAGAGCGCGTCGGCGACATCCGCCCCGATCACGCAGACCAGCCGCCCGGTCGTGTTCTCGGTCTCGTTGAAGAGCCGGCCCTCGGCGAATTCAAAGGTGGACGTGCGGTCGTAGGCCGCCGTGGTCCCGAGGATCGCGATGCCGAGCAATTTGTTCGCGCCGAACTTCACCGAGGCGCCGCGCTGGATCACCGGGACCGCCACCTCGAGTTCGGAGTTGGTCGTGGACTCGATGACGCGGTTCAGGCGGTCGGCCTGCTCGATCCGGATCGAAGGCCGGTTCTGGTAGTTCCACCAGTCATCCGGGTTGCCCCACGGCCATTTCTGCACGTAGAGGATATCGTCGCCCAGCATCGCGAGGCTGTTCTGGAAGCTGGTGTCGATGCCGTTGATCGCCGTGCCCATCAGCGTGACCGCGACGATGCCGATGATGACGCCGAGGGCCGTGAGCACCGAGCGCATCTTGTTCGCGCGGATCTGCGCGAAGGCGATGCGGAAGGACTCGGTGAACTCGTAGACCAGGCGGCTCATCTGATTTTCGATTTTGGAATTTGGATTTTGGATTGGGTTACGGAACGCAGGGACGGGTGGCCAAATTTCGCCAAACCAGCCGTCAGGAGGCTAATTCCTGAAGCCAGGTTCTCTGCGGCTGAACGGCGCATAGGTTTCCGAGTTCAGAAATCCAAAATCCGAATTCCAAAATCCAAAATTCCTCAAACCGCCTGGTCGCTCTCGATCAGACCGTCGCGGAGGCGGACGATGCGGCGGGCGTGGCGGGCGATGTCCTCCTCGTGCGTGACGACGATGATCGTGTTGCCCTGGGCGTAGAGCTGCTCGAAGAGCTCCATGATCTCCTCGCCGGTGCGGGAGTCGAGGTTGCCGGTCGGCTCGTCCGCGAGGATGATCGACGGCCGGTTGACGAGGGCGCGGGCGATCGCCACGCGCTGGCGCTGGCCGCCGGAGAGCTCGTTCGGCTTGTGGTGGACGCGGTTGGCGAGGCCCACGTTGTCCAGCGACTGCAGCGCGCGCTGCCGGCGCTCCCCCGGGGAAAAGCCGGCGTAGATGAGCGGCAGCTCGACGTTGTGGAGCGCGTTGGACCGGGGCAGGAGGTTGAAGGTCTGGAAGACGAAGCCGATCTCCCGGTTCCGGATCTCGGCCAGCTCGTCGTCGGCCATGCTGGCCACGTTCTTCCCGTTGAACTCGTACCGGCCGCTCGTCGGCGTATCGAGGCAGCCGAGCATGTTCATCAGCGTGGACTTCCCGCTGCCGGAGGGCCCCATGATGGCGAGGTACTCGTTGCGCCGGATCTGGAGGTTGACGCCGCGCAGGGCGTGGATCGTCTCCTCGCCCATGACATAAAGCTTCGTCACGCCCTCGATCTCGATGACCAGTTCGCCCGCCGGACGGACGAGGCGCGGGGAGGCGGGAGCGGCCGGGGGAGTCATGAGAAAAAAGCGCGCAGAATCACGGTCCGGGAAGGGCCGTTATTTCTTCGTGTCGGGCTTCGGCTTCTCGATGACCACCCTGGAGCCGTCCTTCAGGCGGCGGCTGATCGCGGCGTAGCTGCCGGAGACCACCTCGTCGCCGGCCTTGATGCCGCTCTTGACCTCGATGTGGGTGTTGTCGGCGATGCCGGTCTCCACCGTCACCAGCTTCACCGTGTCGCCCTGCTTGACGAAGACGCCGCGCTGCAGCTTGTCCCGGTCGCGCTTCGCCTGGCCGCGCTCGGCGGCAACGTCCAGGGCGTTGCCCGATTTCTCGAGGGCGGCCTTCGCCTTCTGCTGCTGCATCTCCTCCGAGGTCAGGCCGCCGGCGCGGACCGTGACGCTCTGGATCGGCACCGCGACGACGTTCTCCACCGTCTGCGTCTCGATGTCCGCGGTCGCGCTCATGCCGGGCCGCAGCTGCACGCCGTGGTCGGTGATGCGGATCTTCACCTGGAAATTCGTGACGTCGTCCGAGCCCTGGGAACCGGCGACACCCGAGTTGCTGATCTCGGTGACGTTGCCGTTGAACCGGCGGTTGGGGAAGGCGTCGATCGAGATCAGGGCGTGGTCGCCGACCTTCACGTTCACGATGTCGTTCTCGTTCACCTTCACCCGAATCTCCATGCTGTCGAGGTCGGCGATGCGCATGATCTCGGTGCCGGAGAAGGTGCCGCCGCCGATGACGCGCTCGCCGATCTCGCACTCGAGGGCGCTGATGGTGCCGTCGATGGGGGAATAAATGACGGTCTTCGACACGAGGTCGCGCGCCTGGGCGACCGATCCCTCGGTCTGGCGGATGCGCGCGAGGTTGGAATCATAGTCGGCCTTCGCGACGTCGTAGTTGGTCTTGGTCGTGATGAAGTCGGCGTCCGACAGCAGCTTCTTGGAGTAGATCTGCTGCGCCTGCCGGAGGTCCTCCTCGGCCTTGGTGAGATGGGCCTTGCTGAGGACGGCCGCGGCCTGGGCGGCGGCCAGCGAGGCCTCCTGCTGCTCGAGGCCGGCGGTGTAGGTGTCGGGCCTGATCTTCACCAGCAGCTCGCCCTTCTTCACCGGCGCGCCCTCCTTGAGCGGCAGGTCGATGAGCTCGCCGCCGACCTCGGGCGAGATCTTCACCTCGACCTCGGGCTGGACCTTGCCGGTCGCCGTGACCAGCTGCGTGATCGTCTTCACGATCGCGCGGTCCGTCGTGATGGGAATGATCTCCGCCTGGTTGCGGCGGGCGACGATCCGTGATCCGACCAGCGCACCCACTACGACCACACCTCCCAGGATGTACCACTTGGCACGTGAAGGCTTGCGGGAAGGGGAAGCAGGTTGGGACATGGCGGACGCCTGGTTGGATGAGATTAAACGGACAGCGTGAAAAAAAAGGGAGGGTCAACGCAAGCCAAGCCTAGGCACGGGTTAAGGTTTCACCTCCCAATCTCTCCTATTACAGCCGAACGGCCCTCGAGGTTACATGATTTTTCGGACCCCGGCCGGATCGGGCCAGAAACGCGCCACGTCCACCGCCGGATCGAAGGGGGTGCCGGCCGAGAGATGATCGAGCCACTGTCGCGCCAGCCAGGGCGCGAGCAGCACTCCCTTCGACCCCAGTCCGCCCAACACGGCGAGCCCCGGCGCGCCGGGGCAGCGCCCGGCCACCGGCCGCTTGTCCGGCAGGCCCAGGCGGAGGCCGACCTCGTGGGCGCGGACGGAAAAATTCCGTTCCAGGAGCGCGGCGGCGCTCCGCTCGAGCTCCGCGCGCGCCGCGGGCTCGGGGACAAGGTCGTCCCGGCCGGGCGCATAGGTCGCGCCGACTTTCGCGCGGTCTCCGCCGAGCGGCAGGAGCCAGTGTCCGCAATTGAGAATCACCTCGGGAGCCAGTCCCGCCGCGTCCAGCACGAGCATCTCTCCCTTGGCCACCGCCCACGGCAGCCGGACAAACCACGGTTCCGCCCGCAGTGCGGCCCCGGTGCAGAGGATCACCAGCTCATGGCGTTCCTGCAGCCTCGCGATGTCCGCCGGCCCTTCCACGAGCCGGCCGGCGCGGCGCCAGCGGTCACGTGTGGCGGTCAGCAGGGCCGCGACATCGACATGTGCCGCACCCTCTATCCAGAAACCGTCGCCGTCCGCCGCGCCGGCAAACGGCACCAGCTCTCCCCTCGCCTGCCGGGTCGCCCAAAGGGCGCGCTCCGCCCCGTTCCGGAAACGGCGCCGCACCCGCCGGTCATGCCAGAGGGGAATCCCCAGCGCGCGGCCGATCTCACGGTAAATCTCGCGCGCCGGCGGCGCCAGTTCCTCGAATCGCCAGGTCCGGGCGAGCCGCTGTCCGGTCACCGGATTGACGATGCCCGCCGCCACGCGGGACGCCGCGGCGCCATGGCCCGAGTCGAACACGCGGAAGTCCGCCCCGCTTCGCTCCAGCTGCCAGGCCAGCAGCGTGCCGGCGAGACCCTGGCCGACGACTGCGATCGACGCCATCGGCAGCGACATCGCGGCCGCTACGCGCGCCCGCGGCCCTGATCGCGGGCTTTCTCCGCCGCCCAGAGCGCGGCGCCCGCGATGCCCGCGCCGTTGAGAAAGCGCGCCGGGACCAGCCGGGCGCGTGAGCGGACATACTTGAAAAACTTCCCGTGTTTCGCGCTCACGCCGCCGCCGATGATGATGAGCTCGGGCCAGAGGATCTTCTCCAGGACGCGGATGTACTTGCCGAGCCGGCCGCCCCATTCCTCCCAGGAAAGGTCCTTCCGCTCGCGCACCGACGCCGCCACGTGCTTCTCCGCATCGCGGCCTTTCAGCGGCAGGTGGCCGAGTTCACAGGGAAAGAGGGTGCCGCGGTAGCACAACGCCGAGCCCACCCCGGTGCCGAGCGTGAGCAGGAGCGTTTTGCCAGCGAAATCCTTCCCCGCCCCGAAGCGCATCTCCGCCAGCCCCGCGGCGGCGGCGTCGTTGATCAGCGCCACGCGGCAGCCGGTCGCCCGGGAAAAAAGCTTCTCGCCGTCACAGCCGATGAAATCCGGGTGCAGGTTGGCCGAGGTCAGGATCCTCGGCCCATGAATGACGCCCGGAAAACCGATGCCGATCGGGCCCCGCCAGCGGAACTGCCGCGCCAGTTCCCCCGCCGCCTTCGCCATCTGCGCCGGAGTCAGCGGCACCGGCGTCGCGATCCGGTAGCGCTCCGCGAGCAGCCGGCCCGTCCGCGGATCCACCGGCGCGCCCTTGAGCGCCGAGCCGCCAATGTCGATGCCAAGGATGTCCATCGCGTCCGAAGCTAGAAAATCCGGCCGTTCAATGGCAATGCTCGCCTCCGTCGGCGCCGTGCGCGTGGCCGTGGCTCAGCTCGTCCTCGGTCGCCGGACGGGCCGCGATGATCTCCACGTCGAAGGTCAGGTCGATCCCGGCCAGCGGATGATTCGCATCGAGCACGACCTCCGCGCCCTCGATCGCGACGACGCGCACGACCGGCGCCTGGCGGTCCTCGCCCGTCTGGAACGTGTCGCCCTCCCGCACTTCCCCCTCGACCGGGAGCAGCTCGCGTCGCACCCGCTGCACCTGCGCCGGATCGTGCTCGCCGTAGGCCCTGGCCGCGGGCACCTGCACGCGCGCCTTCGCACCGGCGGTCGCCGTCCGCAGCTGTTCATCGAGGCCGTCGATGATCTGCCCCGCCCCCTCGAGGTAAACCACCGGCGCACCGCCGGCCGAGGTGTCGAGGATGCGGCCCGCGGGATCGCGCAGCGTGTAATGGAAGGTGACGACCCGAGGCATGGGAACGCCGAGTGACGGCCCCCGGCCCCGGACTGACAAGCCGAAAGGCGTCGGGCCCGGCAGTCGATGGTGTCACGTATTACGTGACACCACCAGCGCCGGCGCTTTTCAATCGGCCAGGCTGTCTGCGGTGGCGCGAGGACCCTCCGCTCGTGGCGCCGGGCGCGGCTCCGCTAGGTTTCCTGCCGGAGGACCTCGAGGGGTGGATGCCGGGTGATGCCCCGGTTGGAAATCCAGCCCGTGACCAGCGTGACCGTTGCGACCGCGACGACCGCGGTCAGCAGCTCCAGCGGCGGCGCGACCGGCGGGAGCTCGAAGACGAAGTGCGCGAGCAGCGCATTGCCCGCGACCGCGAGCACGCTGCCAACCAGCGCTCCGAGCACGCCGAGGATCGCGTATTCCACCAGCTGGATGCCGGCCAGCTGCCGCCGGGAGGCGCCGAGGGTCCGGAGCAGCACCGTCTCGCGGATGCGCTGGTAGCGGCCGTTCAGGACCGCGCCGGCGAGCACGATCACGCCGGTGGCGACCGTGAAGAGCGCCAGGAATTCGATCACGAAGGAGACCTTCGACACGATGTCGTCGATCGTCTGCATCACGAGCCCGAGGTCGATCGCCGTGACGTTCGGAAACGCCCCGACCACCGCACGCTGGATCCGGCCGGAGTCTGACGGAGAGCCGGCGTGCACCGCCACGACGTGGAATTTTGGCGCCGCCTCGAGGACGCCGTCCGGGAAGACCGCGAAGAAATTCGGCTCCAGCCGGCGCCAGTCCACCTTGCGCACGCTCGTGACCCGCGAGCGGATCGGCACGCCCTGGACGTCCCAGGTGATTTCGTCGCCGAGCTTCAGCTGCATGTCGTCGAACAGCCCCTGCTCCAGCGACACCGGCACGACGTCCGTTCCCGCCTCGACGCGGCCCGTGAAGTTTCCCTGCACGACCTCCTCCGTCGGGGCGAGATGGTCGCGAAACGTGGAGCGGTACTCGCGCCGGAGCGTCCACCCGGGCAGGCCTTCACCCTCGCGCCGCCCGCGGCCGGGCCCGCGATCACCCTGATCGCGCAACAGTTCCTCCACGGGGCGGCCCTTGAGCGCGGAAATCCGCATGGTCACGATCGCGGCCTCCTGCACCACCGGGGCGTCCTGCGCCGCGACGAGGTCGTCCAGCGGCTTGATCTGGTCGTCCTGGATGTCGAAGAAGAGCAGGTTCGCCCGGCCCGGCCCGCCAGCCGTGGCGAGTTCGCTCAGCAGGGTCGTGCGCGCGAGGTAGAGCGTGAGGATGAGGTAGGTGCCGAGCCCGAGCGCCAGGAGCAGCAGCACGGTCCGGTTGTTCGGGCGGTAGAGGTTGGCCACGCCCTGCCGCACCACGTACGGCAGCCGCCGGGGCAGCCAGCGGCGCGCCGCCCACGCGACGAGCCGCGCGAGCCCGCCGAGCACGGCGAAACCGACGGCGAACATGCCGGTGAAGCCAGCTCCGACCCGCACGCTGTGCGTCTGCCAGACCGCGAAACCCGCGACGGCGAGCACGATCAAGACCCCGATGATCACCCGCCAGGGATCGGGTCCGGCCGCGGCATCGTCCGCGAAGCTCGAGCGCAGCGCGGCCAGGGGCGGCACGCGCCGGATCGCGAGGAGCGGCAGCAGGGCGAAGAGCACGCAGATGACGAAGCCGGCGGCCATTCCGCGCCCGACCGCGAACCAGGCGACAAAGAAATCGACGTCGAACGGCAGCATTCCCTTCAGCACCGAGGGCAGGACCAGCTGCACCGCGATCCCCAGCGCGGCTCCGAGCAGCGCGCCAAACGCCCCGAGCGCGACGCCCTGCACGAGATAGACCGCGAAGCTCTGCCGCGCACTCGCCCCGAGGCAGCGCAGCACCGCCACCGTGGCGGTCTTCTGCCGGACATAGACATGAATCGCGCTGGCCACGCCGATGGCGCCGAGGAAGAGGGCGACGAATCCGACGAGCCCGAGGAATCCCTGGATGTTCTCGAGCGCCCGCCCGAGCGCGCGCTTGCGCTGCTCCACGGTGTCGTAGCCCAGGCGCTGGCCGGCGAAGCGTTCCCGCATCTCGTCCACCACCGCCGCAGGATCGCGGTCGGGCGGCAGCTTGAGCTCCACGCGGTAGCGCATCAGCACGTCGCTGCCCGCCCCAAGCAGCCCGGTGTCGGCCAGCGCGCCCAGCGGGATGAAGGCCCGCGGCGCGATCATGGCGACGGCCAGCGGCTCGCCGGGAAGCTTCCGCAGCGCGCCCACGACCGTGAACATCGTGCGGCCGAGCTTCACCTCGCCGCCGACCTTCACGCCGAACTGGTCGAGCAGCGTCTCCTCCAGGATGACGACGTTCCCGCCCGCCCGCAGCCGCGCGGGCGCGTCGGCGGGCGCCGTCACGAAGTCCCCGTAGAACGGGAAATTGCCCTCGACCGCGCGCACCTGCACCAGCCGCGTCGCGCCCCCGGCCGAGGGAAACACCGCCATCGAGGAGAACATCTGTTCGCGCGCCTGCTCGCCGCCGAGGCCCGCCAGGTAGTCCCGCAGGGCGGCGTCGGGCGCCGTGCGCGCGACGACCACGAGGTCCGCGCCGAGCAGCCCCTTCGCCTGCTCCTGGATCGCCCGGTCGAGGTTCGCGCTGAACGACCCGATGGCGATGAGCGCCGCGATCCCCAGCACGACCGACAGCGAAAACAGCAGCAACCGCCGCCGCGAGGCCCGCGAATCGCGCCACGCCATCTTGAGGATGAAATTCATGGCACCACGAAACACACGAAAAACACGAAAAACATCATAGGACGATCCGCTCCCACTCGACCTTCGGGAAATGACCGAAATTCACCAGCAGTCCCAATCGATGCTGGGTCGCCCGAAGATAATTGTGCAACTGGGCCCGATGCTCGTCGGCCACGGCGGAAGCCGATTTGATCTCGATCACGATTTTTTCGAAGCAAACGAAGTCCGGGGCATAGGTCTGCTTCAACGGGCGGGTTTTGTAGCTGAGCGACAGGGCCGGATGGGCAACAAAAGGAATCCCTTGCGCTCTAAATTCGAGTTCGAGGCATTCCTGATAAACCGACTCGAGAAAGCCGCTTCCTTTCTCCCGATACACCTCAAAGCATGCCCCCATGATGCGATAGCATTCGTCGCGATAAAGCAGTTCCGCCATGGCTCCTTTCGTGTCTTTCGTGTGTTTCGTGGTCACACCGGCTCGTCGCTGACGACGGCTCCGCCCTTGAGGCGGATGACGCGCTGGCAGCGGCGGGCGAGCTCGAGATTGTGGGTGACGAGGACGAGGGTGGTGCCGCGCTCGCGGTTCAGGCCGAAGATCAGCTCGACCATCGCCGCGGCGGTGTCGTCGTCGAGATTGCCGGTCGGCTCGTCGCAGAAGAGGATCTTCGGGCGGTTCATGAACGCGCGCGCCAGCGCCACGCGCTGCTGCTCGCCGCCCGACAGCTGCAGCGGATAGTGGTCGCAGCGCTCGGCGAGGCCGACGCGGCCGAGCAGCGCCCGCGCCTCGGCGTCCGCCGCGCGACCGCCCTCGCCGCGCAGCTCGAGCGGCACGAGGACGTTCTCCAGCGCGGTCAGGGTCGGCACGAGCTGGAAGTTCTGGAAGACGAAACCCACATGCGCGTTCCGCACCCGCGCCCGTGCGTCCTCGTCGAGCAGGCCGATCGACACCCCGGCGAGCGTGACGGTGCCGCCGCTCGGCCGGTCGAGGCCGGCGCAGAGCCCGAGCAGGGTCGTCTTGCCGCTGCCGCTCGGCCCCACGATCGCGCACGTCGCCCCGGCCTCGAGCTCGAAGTCCACCGCGCGGAGCACGGTGAGCGGGCCGCCGGCGGCCGCATAGGTCTTGGTGAGCCGCTCGACTTTCAACATCGTTTGCGCATTCATCGGGAACTCGTAACGAAGCATACGAACCAAGCGAAATCGAGCCGATGCCGATCAATTTCCGCCTCCTGTCCCGCTGGCTGCTCCTCGGCCTGGCCTGCTGCATCGGAGCCGCGGCCGCCGCGGAGGACCGGGTGGTTCTCTTCTTCGGCGACAGCCTGACGGCGGGCTACGGTTTGGAGAACCCCGGGTCGGAGGCCTATCCCGCGCTGATCCAGAAAAAGATCGAGGCCGCCGGCCTGCACTGGCGCGTGGCCAATGCCGGCCTGAGCGGCGACACGACCGCCGCCGGCCTCCGGCGGGTGGACTGGGTCCTGCGGCAGCCGGTCGACCTCTTCGTGCTCGCGCTCGGCGCCAACGACGGCCTCCGCGGCATCGACCCCGCGCTCACGCGCGCCAATCTCCAGGCAATCATCGATCGCGTGCACGCCGTCCGGCCGGCCGCGCGGATCGTCCTCGCGGGGATGACGATGCCGCCCACGCTCGGCGAGGACTACGTGCGCGCCTTCCGCGCCGTTTTTCCGGCGCTGGCGGAAAAGAACCGTTTGCCGCTCGTGCCCTTCCTGCTCGAGGGCGTCGGCGGACAGCCCCGCCTGAACCAGCGCGACGGCATTCATCCGACCGCCGAGGGCCATACGGTGGTTGCAGAAAACGTCTGGAAAGTGCTACAACCGCTGCTGTGATGCCGCCCCGCGCCCTCCTGGCGTTCTGCGCCCTGCCCCTCTCCGCCTTCGCCGCCCCCGGCATCTCCACTTCCGGCAGCCTGGTCGCAACCTGGAACGACAATCTTTCGCACTCCTCGCAGCCGGTGGACCAGCGCGAGGCCGAGGTTTTTTCCGCCAGCGGCGCGTTCAGCCAGCGCTTTCCCCTCTCGCGCGACGCCGCGCTGCTCGCCGGCGGCACGGCCGGGATCAAGGCCTGCCCGCGCTTCGACGGGCTCGACGACGCCACGGCCGGCGCCCAGCTGGAGGTCCGGCAGAAATTCGGACTCGGCCCGCTGGCGCCCGTGCTGAGTCTGCAAACCGAGGCGGACGCCGTCGCGTTCCGCGAGACGGCGCGCAGCGGCTGGACCGCCAACGCCCGGCTGGACCTGGCCAAGCGGTTCGACGACGCGTGGCGCGCCACGGTCAGCGCCGAATGGTCCCGGCGCGACGCCCGTGCGGAGACGTTTTCCCGCGAGGATCGCGGGTTGTCCGCCGAGCTCACCTGGGATGTCACCGACCTCTGGCAGCTCAGCGCCGGCGCCTGCCGGCAATGGGGCGGCCAGGAGGCAAACGCCTCGTGGAACACGTGGGGCTTCGCCGTCGCCGGCGGAGCCGGGCCGGCGCTCGCGAATTATTACCAGCGGATTCCCTTCACTTACTCGAACACGTTCGGGCCGGGATGGGTCGCGTACCGGATCGATGGTCACACCGACCTCTGGTGGCTCTCGCTCGCGCCGGCACTCGCGCGCAACACCGCGCTGCCCCTGCGGTATGAAGTGATCCGGACCCACGGCGAGGCCGGCACGCATTATCTCAGCCATCAGGTTTCGCTCAGCCTCCTGCACCGGTTCTGATCCCGCCATGCGCCGCTTTCTCCCCGCCATCCTTTTCCTTTTTGCCGGCCTTGCCGTTCCTGCGCTCGAGGCGGCCGGCACCGTGCAGGTCGTCCTCAAGGATGCCAAGGGCCAGCCGGTGGCCGACGCGGTGGCCTCGCTCACCAAGCTCGATCCGCCCGCGCCGGTCGTGACGCCGCCCGCCGATCCGGTCGCGATCGTGCAGAAGGACGAGGAGTTCCATCCGTACGTTACTCCCCTCGTGGTCGGCACCCGCGTCACGTTCCCGAACGAGGACTCCATCCAGCACCAGGTCTTCTCGCAGTCCGAGGCCAAGCAGTTCGACATCCCGCTCTATCGCGGCGCCTCGAAGGAAATCGTGACCTTCGACCGGCCCGGCGTCGTCACGCTCGGCTGCAACATCCACGACTGGATGAAGGCCTACGTCGTGGTGCTCGCCACGCCCTACTACAGCAAGGCGGGCGACGACGGGAAGGCGACGCTGAGCGAGCTGCCCGCCGGGCACTATCACCTCGAGGTCTGGCATCCCCTCGTCGCCGGCAAGGTCGAGCGCGACATCGTCATCGCAGCCAGCGACGAGACCACGCAGGTCATCGCCCTCACGCTCAAGCCCGACCGCCGCATCCGCCGCGCGCCCGACGCCGGGGGCGGCGGCTACAAATAACCGTGGGGCGTTTCCAGAGCTTCGGCACCAAGCTCCTGCTGCTGTTCGTCCTCGTCGTCGCGGCGGCGCAGTTCGCGACGTATTTCGCAGTCTCGCGCGCCAACCGGACCAACGCCCGCGCCCTGATCGCGCAGGATCTCGGGACGGCCGGTGGCGTGTTCCGGCAGATCGTCGCGGAGCGGAACGACATCCTCGCCACCGGCGCGAGTGCCGCGACCAGCGACTACGCGTTCAAGTCGCTCGTCGCCCGCGCCTCGGATGCCGCGACCGTCGCCTCCGCCCTGAGCAGCGTCCGGCTCCGCATCCGGGCCGACCTCGTCACCCTCCTGTCCCTCGAGGCCACCCCGGTCGCCAGCACCGCCGCGGGCCAGGTCTCGGGCGAGGTGCTGAAGCAGCTCGTCACGGCCGCGGACGCCGATGCCAGCGACAACCCGCGGGCGACGGGCTACGGTTATCTGGACGGCCAGCTCTACTCGCTCGTCACCGCGCCGGTGCGCGCCCCCGACATCGTCGCCTGGATCGTCGTGGGCTTCCGGATCGACAACAAATTCGCCCAGCGGCTGAAGGGCCAGGCGCGCGTCGACGTCACGTTCGCCGACCAGGATGCCCGCATCCTCGCGACCACCCTGCCGCTGCCGGTCGCGCAGGCCCTCTCCGGCGACATCCCGCGGCTGCGCACGCAGGCCGCCGTCGTCACGCTGCCGCTGGCCGGGGAGTCCTCGATGGTGTCGACCAGCACGCTGCCCGCCGGCGGAAACCTGTCGGCCACCCTGGTGCTGCAATACTCCCTCGATGAAAAGCTCCGGCCGGCCCGGCAGCTGGAGCGCCTGCTGCTGGTGGTCGCGTGCGGGAGCCTGGTGCTCGCCGGGCTGCTCGGGAGCGCCTTCGCCCGCCAGCTCGGGCGCCCGGTGGAGGCACTCGCGGCGCACACGCGGGTGATCGCGGGCGGCGACTACGCCACCCGCATCGAGCTGCGCCGGTCGGACGAGCTTGGGCGCCTCGCCGCCGCCTTCAACCAGATGAGCGCCGGCCTGGCCGAGCGCGACCGGGTGCGCGACCTGCTCGACAAAAATGTCTCCCCCGAGGTGGCGGCCCAGCTCATGCGCGACGGTGCGGCGCTCGGCGGCGAGGAGCGGGAGGTGACCGTGCTGTTCGCCGACCTCCGCAATTTCACCAGCCTGAGCGAGAAGCTCCCCCCGCGGGAAGTGCTCGTGCTGCTGAACCGCTACCTCGACCGCATGAGCGCCGAGATCGAGCGGCACGGGGGTGTCATCGACAAGTTCATCGGCGACGAGATCATGGCGCTCTTCGGCGCGCCCGTGGCGCACGGCGACGACGCCGACCGCGCGCTCTCGGCCGCGCTGGCGATGCAGGCGGCGCTCGCACAGCTCAACGGCGAACTCGCCGCCGAGGGCCGCCCGCCCCTCGCGATCGGCATCGGCCTCAACACCGCGCGCGTCGTCGCAGGCAACATGGGCTCGGCCCGCCGGCTCAACTACTCCGTGATCGGTGACGGCGTGAACGTCGCCGCGCGCCTGCAGTCGCTGACGCGCAACCCGGAGTACCACGCCTCGATCCTGCTCAGCGGCGCCACGCTGCGCTCCGCCCGCGGTCACTATCGCACCCGGCCGCTGGGCAACCTCGCCGTGAAGGGAAGGGCCGAGCCAGTAACCGTCCTTGCCCTGGATCCAACCTAGGGGAGGCCCCTACATTTCGCGAAAAATTCCTCAGCCGCGATTGGCGCTTGCGTGGCCGTGACCGTCTCGCAAATCCTAGTGAGGTCAATCCGCCCCGCCCCGATGAAATCAAAGATACCCTTCATTCTCGTGGCGGTGGTGACCGCCACTCTCGCCTACGCCGCGATGACTTATGCCGGCGGGTCGAAGTCCGATGCCAGCTCCAACTCCGCCGAGTGCTGCGATCCATCGGCGGGACCGACCAAGTAACACCGCTGTGCTCGCCTTCCGGCCCGTTTCCTTCGGAAACGGGCCTTTTTTTGCCCATTTTTCACCTGATTTGATCTTGCGAGTGCCAGTCGTTTGCAGAAGGCTCGCCCCTCATGAAATCCAGCTTCATGCCCGGCACTTCCATCCGGGCAGCTCTCGCCTTAATCGGCGCCCTCTTTCTCGGTCTTTCTGGTGAGGCCCAGACGGTGATCAACAGTGGCACGACGCAAGCCAGCATCAGCGACTTCGTCAATTCGGACAGCAACTACGTTTTCAACAATTCCTCCGTCCTCAAAGTGACGGCCAATCACGGTGTCAGCGGCGGCACGGTGAGATTCAACGATAACTCCCAGCTCAACGCGCACGTGGGGAACAGCGTCAGCGGCGGCACGCAGAATTTCTACGGCAGTTCGTCGCTCCAGGCCACCGCCTCGGGGCTCAGCACCGACGACACCGGCGTGATCTCGGGCGGCACGCAGAATTTCTATGACACCACCCTCCTGAAGGCGGGCGTGACCAACTCGATCAGCGGCGGCGTGCAGAACTTCTTCAACAACGCCATCCTGACCGCGAGCGGCGCCAACGCGATCACCGGCGGCACGCAGAGCTTTGGCTCGGAAGGCGACACGGATTCGACCCACCTGACCCGGCTGGTCATCAACAGCAACGGCAGCATCTCCGGGAGCACCCTCTACATCTACGGTTATTCGTCCGTCGGCGCCAACGTCAGCAACGCCGTGGGCGACGAGACGATCAATCTGTTCGACCATGGCACCGTGAAGCTGGGCGCCGACAACGCGCTGTCGTCCGGCACCGAGCTCTATTTCAACGGCGAAAACGGCGGCGTCGGCGGCATCCTCAACCTCAACGGCCACAGCACCGAGGTCGGCGAGATCAATTCCGGCACCACCGCCAACCCCTCGCCGGGCTTCATCGAGAACGACGGTTCCGGCAACCAGACCCTGACGATCTCCGGCGACGGCGACTCGATCTTCGACGGCGTGATCCGCGACAACAATGGCTCGGGGGGCACCGTGTCGATCGTGAAGACGAGCGGCTCGGTCCTGCGCCTCTCCGGCGCCAACACCTTCAGCGGCGGCCTGACCGTGGAGAACGGCGAACTGCAGCTCGGCAGCTCGAGCGACAGCGGGCTCACCCAAGGCCCCGTCGGCACCGGCACGCTGACGCTGCTCGGCGGCACCTACCTGACGCCCTACGTCTGCAATGTGACGCTGGGCAATGCGATCACCCTTCAGTCCAACTACGACAATTTCGTCCACATCGATGATGACGAGAGCCACAACAACCTCACCCTGACCGGCATCATCTCGGGCGACGCCGGCCTCGACTGGTGCACGCTCGGCACGCTGACACTCTCCAACGGCAACAGCACCTTCGGCGGCGGGCTCTCCGGAGAAAACAGCGGCATCAGTGTCGACATGCGTTCCGGCACCCTTCTGATCGGCGCCTCATCGATAGCGCACTACGATGTCGAATTCGGCAACGTGATCGATAGTGGCCCGGTCGGCACCGGCACCCTGGCGCTCTACGACGGAACCAAGATCGGCGTGGCACCGGACAGCGGATCCCAGACGCTCCACAATCTGATCTATTTCGCCTCGGACGGCGGCACGGTCACGGTCGACACCTCCAACGGCGACCTGAAGCTGCTGGGAGACATCATCGGCGATTCCGAGCTGAAGAAAACCGGCAGCGGCACCCTGACGCTGGGTGGAAGCGGCGACTTCAGCGGCGGCGTTTCGGTTCACGGCGGAACCCTCGCCCTCGCGAATTCCTCCAGCAACAGCGACGGCATCTCCGGCCCGCTGGGCCGCGGCGAGCTGAAACTTTTCGACGGCACGACGCTCAGCGTCGCGCACGGCGCCGGCGACATCACCCTGCACAATGCCATCGCTCTGGACTGCATCGGCAGCTCCAACGTCAATTTCGACATCTCGAGCTGCGACAGCCTCACCCTCCGCGGTGTCATTTCCGGGGCCGCGTCGCTGACCAAGACCGGCGGCGGCTATCTCACGCTCACCCGCAGCGAAACCTACTCGGGCGGAACGGTCATCAACGAGGGTTTCCTCGTCCTCGGCGACGGCGGCTGCACCGGGATGATCGCCGGCAACGTCCTTTTCACCGGCAATACCGACCTGGGCGGCGGCGAACTGATGTTCCAGCGGTCGGACAACTTCACCTTCTCCGGGGACATCAGCGGGCCGGGCCGCGTCAGCCAGTTCGGGTCGGGTACGGTCACGCTCTCCGGCAACAACACCTACGGCGGCGACACCTTCGTCAATTCCGGCGCGCTCACCGACGACAGCGCCGGCCGATTTTCCGCCAACAGCATCATCCGCGTGAACTCCGGCGCGGCGTTGAGCGTCGGTTACAACGAAACGATCGCCGGCCTCGACGACTATTTCACCGCGACCTCCGGCAACACTTCCCTCGGCGATGGCGTGACGCTGACGATCAACTCGGACGGCGAGAACAACGTCTACAGCGGCGTCATTTCCGGCAACGGCAACATCGTGAAGTCCGGCACGAGCAGCCAGACGTTCGCCGGCATCAACACCTACGGCGGCACCACGACGGTCAATGGCGGCATGCTGGTCGCCGGCAACGCCTCGGCCTTCGGCACCAGCACGATCACGATCAATGGCGGCGGCATCAGCGTCGCCTCCGGCGTCACGCTCAACAACCCGCTCGTCTTCGCCGGCAGCGCCATCGTCCTCGGCGGCAACGGCACCTTCGGCTCGCTCATCACGGTGAACAGCCACGTGGTGCTCTCGCCGGGCAACTCCCCCGGCAACCTGACCTTCAGTGCCGGCCTGGCGCTCGCGGCCGGCGGCGCAATCTCCTTCCAGGTCTATGACGCCAGCGGCACGGCCGGCACCGGATGGGACCTGATCACCATCAGCGGCGGCACCTTCGACCTGACCAGCGCGACGCCCGGGAGCATCACCTTCAACCTGGTCTCGATCGACGGCAGCAACAACAACGCCAACGCCATCAATTTCAACGACACCCTCGCCTACCACTGGATTTTCGCCACGGCCTCGAATCCGATCGTCGGGTTCAACTCCAGCTCGAGCCAGTTCAACATCGTTTCCTCGTTCACCAACAATCTCGCCGGCGGCACCTTCAGCATCACCGAGAGCGGAAACAACCTGATGCTGAACTTCACCCCCGCCGCCGTGCCCGAGCCCTCGACCTGGGCGCTCCTCGGTCTTGGCCTCGGCTGCATGGTCGTGATCGCGTACCGCCGCCGGGTGGCCGCGTAAGAACGCCCTTCGCGGACGCAGCGGAGGGTTTGGCGCAGCGACGCGAAGTTCGGATTGGGATTTAAAAACCCGAAGTCCGTCCCTGCTCCGCGCCTCTGCGCCCCCTGCGCGAAACGGATCGGAATTCCGTCCGCTTATTGCGCCAGCATCTGGGCCTGGTGCAGGAGCCCGATGAACTCCGCCCGATAACCGCCGGCGTCGTCCACCCTTCCCGCCTCCGCCCAGCGGATCGAGTCAGCGAGCAGGGAGGCCTTGGCCGGCTGTTCGCGCAGCGCGAGGCCGAATCCGGCCACCGCCGCGGCAAACTTGAAGTCGGCGCTCGCGGCCGCGAAATCCGCGCCCCGGTCGGTCAGGGGGAACTCCAGCTTCCTGCTCTCGGTTCCCGCCGGCTCCTTGTAGCGGATTTTCACGGTCAGCAGCTCCTGCGATTGCGGAGTGCGGGTGGCGGGTGGCGGATTGGCGGAGGCGACCTTGCGGGACGGCGCGGCGTCGGTCTTCTGGTACTTGAGCGCGTCCACCGAGGTCTCGGGGATTTTCTCGTCGGCACCGGCCGGGATCACCTCGTACAGCGCGGTCACGGTATGGCCCGCGCCGATCTCTCCGGCGTCGACCTTGTCGTCGTTGAACTCCTCCTTCTTCAGCAGGCGGTTCTCGTAGCCGAGCAGGCGGTAGGCGGACGCCTGCGCCGGGTTGAACTCCACCTGCACTTTCACGTCCTTGGCGATCGTGACCAGCGTGCCCTGCACCTGCTCGACCAGCATCTTCTCGGCCTCCCGGCGCGTGTCGATGTAGCCGTAGTGGCCGTTGCCCTTGTCCGCGAGCAGCTCGAGCGTGCTGTCCTTGAGGTTGCCGTAGCCGAAGCCGAGCACAGTCAGGAACACGTTCGATTTCGCCTTCTCCTCGATCATCCGGAGCAGGTCGCCCTGGTTGGTGACGCCGAGGTTGAAGTCGCCGTCGGTGCAGAGGATGACACGGTTCACGCCCCCCGGAACGAAGTTCGCCTTGGCGATATCGTACGCCAGCTGGATGCCCATGCCGCCGTTGGTCCCGCCAAAAGCCTCCAGGCCGTCGAGCGCCGCAGCGATCTCGCGCGATTGCGTCACCGGCGTGGACGGCAGCGCGAGGCCGCTCTGGCCGGCATAGGTGACGATGGCCACCCGGTCGTCCCCGCGCAGCTGGCCCAGCAGGAGGCGCAGCGACTCCTTCACGAGCGGCAGCTTGTTGGGCTGATTCATCGAACCCGAGACATCGAGCAAAAAGACCAGGTTGGCCGCCGGCCGGGCGGCCGACGCGACTTCGCGGCCTTTCAGCCCGATGCGCACCAGACGGTGCCGCGGATCCCACGGCGCCGCGGCGACCTCCATGGTCGCGGCGAACGGCTGGTTGTCGCTCGGGGGAGCATAGCGGTACGGGAAGTAGTTCACGAGCTCTTCCAGGCGGACCGCGTCGCGCGGCGGCAGCTGGCCGCTCTGCAGGAAGCGCCGCACGTTGGAATAGCCGGCGGAATCCACGTCGATCGAGAAGGTCGAGAGCGGCTCGCTCGCCACCGCGACAAACTGGTTGTCCTGGCGCAGGCCATAGGTCTCGGTGTTCGGCGTTGGCGGGGCGGGCAGGGCCACTTTGACCGTCGCCATCTCACTCTTGGCGGCTGCCGCGTTTCGCTGGTACGTGAAGACATCGGCGATATCGAGCGCCCTGGCATCGGAGAGCTGCTGCTTTGTCACCACCGAGATCGAACTCGAGCGATCCTCGATCTTGGTGTTCAGGCGGGTCCCGGACAGGGTGTTCTGGGCGTAGTAGCCGGTGTCCTTGCTCGCATTCACCTCGAAGGGACTGAGCGTCACCGTGTCGTTGGTCGGTGCGAGACCGCGGATTCGCGACTGCTCCGAGGGGGACGAAGCCTGCGGCATCGCCCCGGACAGGGACACCGTCGCGGGAGGAAGGGAGTCAACAGCGGGAAATCCACCCGTGCCGCCACTCCAGGCCTTGGCCTCGGCCACGGCCGGCACCGCCACGGGCGCGGGTGCAGGCGCACTCGCCGGCGGCAGCGGCGTCTCCTTGTCCTGGACGGCCGCGGCCGATTCGCGGCCTTGGTCGAGCCGGATCTCGGTGTAGCTCGGCTGCGCTTCCTCCCGGACCACCCGCGCCGGCGGCTCATAGCGCACCACCAGCACGGCGAAGCCCGCGGCGGCGAGACCGCCGATAATGTAGTAAGCGACCGGAAAGCGCACCACGCGCGAGCGCGGCGGCTGGGGCACGATCACGGCGGACACGGACGGAGCCGGCTCGGCCGCCAGGGCCGTCTCGAGCTGCGCGGCGGTCGCGCGGATTTCTTCAACGGCCGCGCGCAGCGCCGGGTTGGCCGCGAGCGCCTCTTCGACGGCGGCGCGTTCCGGCGCCTCCAGTTCGCCCAGTGCGTAGGCGGTGAGGCGCGGGTCGTTGGGGGAAAGTGGTTTGTCGTTCATAAGTGGGTTCTCCTCGTTCAGGGCCGCTGGGCGGCGAAATCGCGGCGCAGGCGCGTGACCGCGGTGTGGATCAGGAAACCGACATTGCCCACCGACAGCGCGGTGATGCGGCTGATTTCCTTGTAGCTGAAACCGTTTTGGAACTTGAGGCGGATGACCTCCTGCTGGTTCGGCGGCAAATGCCCGATGAGGCGCAGCAGCTCCGCGCTGGTCTCCTCCGCCTCCAGGGCGCGGCCGGGACGGGGCTCGAGGGTCGTGACGCGCTCGGCCTCCCCTTCCTCGAAGCGTTTCATGCGCCCCTCCTTCCGGACCACGTCCAGCGCCCGGTGCCGGCAGACGGTGAAAAGCCACTCGACCACGTGCCCGTCGATCTGCTCGCGCCGCTGGGCGAGGAGCTTGACGAAGGTATCCTGCACGACGTCGCGCGCCCGGTCGGGATCGCCCAGCAGGCGCGCGGCGTAGCGGGTGAGTGCAGCCTGGTGTTGCTGCACGGTGGCTTGCACCCAGTCGTTCGGGTCATGGTCTTGGTCCTCCGTGGTTGCGGATGTGGGTTTCACGTAACGTCAGGGGATAGGACGAACCGGACCGCCGTTTCTTAGGCCCCGGGCGATTTTTTGGGGCGGGAAATGTTGTCCTCCGTCTTGGCACCGCCTGCAATGCCTGCTTTCGTCCGCCCATGCGCCGACGTCTGTCCGTCCTCCGTCTCCTGCCCTCCGCCACCTGTCTCCTGATCCTGCTCGGCGTGGGCGGCTGCGCCCGGCGCGAGACTCCCGCCCAGGAGGGCATCCGCACGCATACCCTGCTGCTCGGCAACGGGGCCGAGCCCAAGGATCTCGACCCGGAGGTCGTCACGGCCTTCACCGACGGGAACATCCTCGTCGCACTTTTCGAGGGCCTGACCTGCATCGACGAACGGACGAGCCAGCCCGTCCCGGGAGTGGCGGAGCGCTGGGAGACCAGCGCGGACGGCCTGACCTGGACCTTTCACCTTCGCGCCGACGCCAGGTGGTCCAACGGCGATCCGGTCACCGCGGGCGATTTCGTCTATTCCTTCCACCGGATGCTGTCGCCGAAGCTGGCGTCCGAATATTCCTACATGATGTGGCCGGTCCGGAACGCCGAGGCGTTCAACACCGGCAAGCTCGCTGATTTCTCCCAGGTCGGCGCCCGGGCCCTCGACGATCGCACGCTGCAGCTCACGCTGGGCGCTCCGTGTCCCTGGCTGCTCGCACTTGCGGCGCATCCCTCCTGGCTCCCGGTGCACCAGGCCACGATCGAGAAATTCGGCCCGATGGACCAGCAGGGCAGCCGGTGGACCCGGCCCGGCAATCTCGTCGGCAACGGTCCCTTCGTGCTCAAGGAGTGGACGCCCAACGCCCGCATCGTCGTGGAGCGCAACCCGCGCTACTGGGACGCCGCGCGCTGCCAGCTCGAGCGCGTGATCTTCTTTCCCAACGACAACATCGCGACGGACGAGAAGAACTTCCGTGCCGGCCAGCTGCACCTGACCTACGAGCTGGCGCCGGAGAAGATCGCCACCTACCGGGCCGAGGCGCCGCAGAAGCTGCGGATCGACCCGTTCCTGGAGACGCTCTTCCTGCGGATCAACGTCACCAAGCCGCCCTTCGACAACCAGAAGCTCCGGCAGGCCCTGGCCCGTGCGCTCAACCGCGAGGCGATCGCGAAAAACGTGCTTCGCGGCAGCCGCACCGCCGCCCATGAATTCGTGCCGCCGGGCACCGCCGGCTACTCGTCGCTGACGCAGGTCCCCGATGACTTCGAGGCCGCCCGACGCCTGCTCGCCGAGGCCGGGTATCCGGGCGGCCGCGGGCTCGCGCCCTTCGAGGTCCAGATCAAGACCGACGACATCCACCGCGCGGTGCTCGAGGCGATCCAGGAAATGTGGAAGCGGGAACTCGGCATCACGATCACCATCGCGCCGCTGGAGCAGAAAACGTGGATCCAGAACTGGCAGACCCTTTCCTACCAGGTGGCGAGCTCGCGCTGGGTCGGCGACTATGTCGATCCCGACACCTTCCTCGGGATGTTCGTCACCAACGGCGGCAACAACGAAACCGGCTGGAGCAACCCGGAATACGACCGCCTGATCGCCGAGGCCGCCCGCACGCTCGATGCGCCGCGACGTCTCGCCATCCAGCAGAAGGCCGAGGCCATCCTGCTCGACGAAGCCCCCATCATCCCGATCTACCATGGCACGCGGATCTTCCTCATCGACCCCGCCGTCAAAAATTGGGCCCCGGCCCTGCTCGGTTTTCACCGCTACCAGTTCGTGGAGCTGAAAAACGACTGAAGCATATAACGCCCATGGCATCCTCGTCCGCTACGGTGGTCGCCGGAGCCGTGGGTGACGGGCCCGCGTCGCGCCCGGGCGGAACAAACGGGCGTCCGCAAGTGACGTTCCTGCGACTACTTTTGCCGGCGCCGTGGCATGGAGCCTGCATTTTGCAAACCCCTCCTTGTGCCGCGCCGGCCGCCGGCCCACCCTTCGTTCATGCGCTCCCTCCCCTTTGCCCTCCTGCTCTCGCTTGCCGCGGCCGCACCGGCGTGGTCGGCGGCGAATCTCGATGTCGTGCACGTCTGGCCGGGTTATCGGAAGCCGGAATCCTTCGATCGCATTGCCGACTACTTCCACGGCGGCGAGGACCGCACCGGCGAGACCGTTCGCCGGAGCCAGTCCGCCGAACGGGCGGGATTTTATTTTCTCGTCCGCCTGAAAAATCCCGGGCCGGCCCTGGCGGCGGCGTCCTTCGAGCTGAAGGTCGTCACGCCCGATTCCCCGAAGACCCGGACTTTCACCTTCCAGGCCGACCTGCCCGCCGGCACGCATGCCTTCGACCTCGGCCTGACCGGCGCCGACTGGGCCGGGCCCAAGGTCAATCCCGTCGCCTGGCAGCTCACCGTCCGCTCCCCGGACGGCGCCGAGCTCGCCCGCCAGCAAAGCTTTCTCTGGGCCGAGCCGCCGGCCGCGCACTGATCCCCCGTCGCATGCCCGATCTTTTCTCGAACTACGACCTCGGCCCGTTCTGCGACGAGATGTTCGCCGGACCGGGCCAGCCGCGGGAGCACTACGCGCGGCTCGCCGAGCGCTTTTCCCGCCTCGAGGGCATGCGGGAGCTGCACGAGCGCCAGCAGCTCGCCGACCAGACTTTCCTGCGCCGGGGCGTGACGTTCACGGTCTACAGCGACGACCGCGGCACCGAGAAGATCTTCCCGTTCGATCTCATCCCGCGCATCGTGCCGGCGCACGAGTGGAACCATCTCGAGGCCGGGCTCATCCAGCGCATGACGGCGCTCAACCTGTTCCTCGCCGACATCTACGGAAAGCAGCGGATCCTCCGCGAGGGCGTCGTGCCCCGGGAGATGGTCGAGACGTCGAAGCATTTCCGGCGCGAGATGGTCGGCTACGCGATGCCGCGCGGCCTCTTCGTCCACATCAACGGCAGCGACCTCGTGCGCGACCAGCACGGCACCTACCGCGTGCTCGAGGACAACCTGCGCACGCCTTCCGGCGTTTCCTACGTGCTGGAGAACCGCCAGGTGATGAAGCGGGTCTTCCCGAACCTGATCCGCGACTACCGCGTGCGCCCGGTCGAGACCTACCCGAACGACCTGCTCGCGCTGCTCATGCACCTCGCACCGGCGCACGTGCCGGAGCCGACCGTCGTGCTGCTGACCCCGGGTGTGTTCAACTCCGCGTATTTCGAGCACAGCTTCCTCGCCCGCCAGATGGGCATCGAGATCGTCGAGGGCAGCGACCTCGTCGTGGAGGACGACCGGGTCTACATGCGCCGCACCGACGGCCTCGCGCCGGTCCATGTCATCTACCGCCGCATCGACGACGATTTCCTCGATCCGACGGTTTTCCGTCCCGACTCGCTCCTCGGCGTGCCGGGCCTCGTCCAGGCCTACCGCAAGGGCAACGTCGCCCTCTGCAATCCCATCGGCACCGGCGTCGCCGACGACAAGGCGATGTACCACTACGTCCCGCAGATGATCAAATTCTACCTCGGGCAGGATGCGATCCTCCCGAACGTGGAGACCTTCCTCTCCTCGGACGCCACGGACCTCGCCTACATCCTCGAAAACCTCCCGAAGCTCGTGGTGAAGAGCGTCAACGAGGCCGGCGGCTACGGCATGCTCGTCGGGCCCCACAGCACGAAGGAGCAGATCGCCGAGTTCCGCGCCAAGATCGTCGAGCATCCGCGCAATTTCATCGCCCAGCCCACCCTCGGCCTTTCCCGCTGCCCGAGCATCTGTTCCGACTGCCTCGAGGGGCGCCACATCGACCTGCGCCCGTACATCCTCAACGGGGAGACGATCAAGATCATGCCCGGCGGGCTCACGCGCGTGGCGCTGCGCAAGGGTTCCCTCGTCGTGAATTCGTCCCAGGGCGGCGGATCGAAGGACACCTGGGTCCTCGCCTCCGACGGCGAGCCGGATGCCGACCAGCCCGCCAAGCGCGAGGAGATCATCGTCTGATTTTTTCCCGGCCATGCTGAGTCGCGTCGCAAACCTCGTCTACTGGATGGCCCGCTACCTCGAGCGGGCCGAGAACACCGCGCGCATCATCGACGTGAACGCCCAGCTCGTGCTCGATCTCCAGTCGCGCCAGGCCGCCGACGATCCGAAGTCGTGGAAGCCGCTGGTGAACGTTTCCGGCGGCATCGACGAATTCACCGAACTTCACGGCGACGACGTCAGCGAGCGCACGGTCGTCGACTACATGCTCTTCGACCTCCGCAATCCGAGCTCGATCCTGTCGTGCGTGAGCATCGCCCGCGAGAACGCCCGCTGCATCCGCGACCAGCTGGCGAGCGAGGTCTGGGAGCAGATCAACGCGTTCTACCTGAAGCTGCGCGAGGACGACTACACCCGCTACGCCCAGCTGGGCTCGTCCGACTACATCACACGGGTGAAGACGCAGATCCAGCTGTTGTACGGGATCGCGGAATCCATGCTGCCCCGCAACGAGATGTGGTGGTTCTTCGAGCTCGGGCGGCACCTCGAGCGGGCGGACAACACCTCGCGCATCATCGACGTGAAATATTTCACGCTCCTCCCCAGTCTCCACTCCGTGGGCTCGGCGCTCGACATCGTGCAGTGGGCCGCAGTGCTGCGGACCTGTTCCGGCTTCGAGGCCTTCCGCAAGAGCCGCCGCGGCCACCTCAACCTCGAGCACGTCGTGGACTACCTGGTCTGCGACGAGAATTTCCCCCGCAGCATCCGCTACGCGGTGAGCCACGCCGGCTTCGCGCTCGACTGCATCACGGCGGAAGCGCCGCACCTGGCCGAGAATCCCGCCCGCCACCTCGTCGCCCAGCTGCACGAGGAGCTGGGGGAGACGGTCATCGCCGACGTGATCGCCGACGGCCTCCATGAGTATCTCGACGCGATCCAGCTGAAGATCGCCGGCATCCACGCCGCGGTGCAGGAGACGTTCATCAATTACTCGACGGACGGCGCCAAGATGCTGAACTGAGCGGATGTCCGCTTTTCCCTGGTCCGACTGGCAGCCGCTGCCGTCCCCCGGGCTGCGCTGCGACGCCGGCGTGCTCGCCGAGATCCTCGACGGCGGCCAGGCGTTCCGCTGGCACCGGCAGGCGGGAGGCGCGTGGCTCGGCCTGTGGGGCGGAGGGGCCGCGGAAGTGCGGTTCCATCGCGATGAAGTGCAATGGCGCGCGCCGGCGCCGCTGGCGCCGCAGGTGAAAAAGACGATCGGCCCCTATTTCGCGGTCGACCGCGATCCCTTCGCCCTGGCCGACGGCCTGCCCTGGCGCAGCGATGCGCACCTGGCGCGGTGTTTGGAAAAATTTCCCGGACTCCGCCTGCTCCGGCAGCCCTTTGCCGAGACCCTGCTGGGTTTCCTCTGCAGCGCGACCAAGCAGATCGTGCAGATCAAGCAGATGCTCGCGCTGCTCGCCCAACGGCACGGACAGGAAATCGCCCCCGGCCTCCACCGTCTGCCCACCTGGGCCGAGCTCGCGAAGGTCGACGAGGCGGCGCTGCGCGCCTGCCTGCTCGGCTTCCGCGCCCGCTACATCCACCGCACCGCCACCTTCTTGGCCGCCCACCCCGGGTGGCTGGAGGAGACGGAGGCCCTGCCCTATCCCGAGGCCAGGGCGCGACTCTGCACCCTGCCCGGCGTCGGCGAAAAAATCGCCGACTGCGTGCTGCTGTTCGGCGCCGGCCGCCTGGAGGCGTTTCCCGTCGACGTCTGGATCCTGAAAGCCATGGCCTCTCGCTATCAGCTCGACGGCTGGAAACCCGCCCAGGTCGCCCATTTCGGCCGCACCCATTTCGGACCGCTCGCGGGTCTCGCCCAGCAGTACCTTTTCGCCTTCGAGCGCCACGCGGCGCGCGAGTAACCCATTGGGTTACACATCGCCCGGAACGAGAGCCTGGCGCGGAGACACGGAGAGCGGAATAAAGGAGAGATCGGGCGCCGACCTCTCGGGCGCCGCCGACACGCCCGGTGGTCGCGTCCCACCCTTTGCCATTCCGATCTCTGCGCCTCCGCGTCTCTGCGCGAAACTCTCCGACTGGCCCGCTATTCGCGGAGCAATCGGCGAAATCAGGATGCCTGTGCTTCCCTCCCCAGCAGGCGCCAGGGGAAGAAATAGACGGCGTACACCACGGCGTAGACGGCGAAGTTCTCGAGCTTCGCAAAATGGGCGAAGGCGAAGAAGAAGATCAGGAGGTGCATCCGGATCACGTTGCGGTAGGGCGTCATCATGGCGTCGCCGCCGGCCTTCCGCCGCAGGATCGCCTCGGGCGTGACGGCGGGCGACGGACCTTCTGACCGAGGCGGCGCGAAGGCCGCACGCTCGGCAAGGAAGGCGATCGGCAGGAAAATCCAATAGCGCCGCAGCACCTCCAGGTAAACCGGCAGCCCCGGCCAGCCGCGGCTGACATCGTTCGTCACCTGGATCGGGAAGAAGTGGTTGAGAAAAACCGAATGCACGAAATGAAAGCCGCCGAAGTGCACGGTGAAGAATGCCAGGCCGAACAGCGTGCCCACCCCGAACAGCGTCGCCACCGCGCCCTCGCCGACAAGCGATCGTCCGTCGGTGGGACGGGGCAGCCCGCGCAGGAGCTCGCGCAGGGGCCGGGTGACGGACCAAACGATCATCGCGTAGCCAACCACGAGGCTCGACAGCCACAGGCTCCACACGAGGTCGGCGCTGTTCCAGCCGGAGACGCGCGCCAGCGCCAGGCCGGCGACGAAGGCCACCGCGTCCATCCACGCTCCCGCCCAGCGGCGGCGCGGCGCGGAGTCGGCGGACGCGTTCACTTCGCCTTCTCGATCAACTCCACCTCGTAGCCTTCGGGGGCGTCGAGGAAGGCGATCGTCGAACCGCTACTGGTCTTGACCATCTCGTCGCTGAGCTTGTAGCCCCGCTTCTCCATCCCCGCCACGAACGACTTCAGGTCGTCGACCTCGAACGCGAGGTGCATGAGGTCCGGCTGGACCTGGACGCCCGGGCTGTTGGGCAGCTGGCAGATCTCGATCTCCTCGTCGCTGTTCGGCGTGGCGAGAAAGACGATCTGCGCGCCGCGCGGCGAAATGCTGCGGCGGGCCACGGTCAGGCCGAGGGCGTTTTCGTAGAATTTCACGGTGCGCTCGAGGTCGTTCACGCGCATCCGGGTGTGCAGGAGTTTTTTGACCATGCAGGAAGTTTGCCTGCGCGGCTGCGACGGTGCAAGCTGTGCCTCGTGCTTCCCCTGCCCCTGCTCCCCGCCGCCCTGCGGCGCCGCCTCTGGACCTTCGCCCTGCTCGCGGCCGGCCCGCTTTTCGCCGCCGACTCTCCGCCGATCGACCGCCATGCGCTCGTCACCCGGCACAATCCGCATCTGACGCAGCTCGATCCCTGGGCTCCGCTTTCCGTCGGCAACGGCCATTTCGCCTTCACCGCCGACATCACGGGGCTGCAGTCGCTCGAGGACCACTATCACGAGCACGGCATCCCGCTGGAGACCCTCGCCCGCTGGGCCTGGCACGAAAACGCCAATCCCAACGGCTACAAGCTCTCCGACGCCAACCGACCGTTCACCGCCTACGGCAAAACGATCGGTTATCCCACCAACCAGAACGGACCCGCCGGCATGTGGCTGCGCGAGAATCCGCAGGACGTGCCGCTGGCGCAGATCGGACTGGAGCTGGCCGGAGACAACGGCCCGGCGCCGCCAACCTTCGCCCCGCTGGCGCCGGACTCCCTTCACGGCATCGACCAGACGCTGGACCTGTGGTCCGGCCTGATCACGAGCCGTTATACCCTCGGCAGCGCCCCCGTCGCGGTGACCGTGGCCTGCCACCCTGAGCGTGACGTGCTCGCGATCCGGATCGAGTCCCCGTTGCTCGCGAGCGGACGACTCGCCGTGCGCCTGGCGCTGCCGCGCGGGCACGACATCAAGACCAAGAACAATCCCCCGCTCGACTGGTCGCAGCCGGAATCGTACACGACCGCCGTCGTCGCCCAGGACCGGCATTCGCTTCGACTGGCCCACATCCGCGACGCCTCGCGCTACGCCGTTTCCGTCGCTTCCACCCAGTCCCTCCGCATCGCCCCGACCGGCCCGCACGCGTTCCGGATCGGCCCGGCGGATAGCGGCGTGCTCGAACTCGCCGTCGCCTTCGCCCCGCTCGCCGGGTCGGCCCTGCGCGACGATGCGCCGGTGCCGGCCGCGGCGGAGATCCGCGCGGCCTCGGCGGCGCAGTGGGAAAAATTCTGGCGCAGCGGCGGCGCGATCGATTTCGCCGGCAGCACGGACCCCCGCGCCGCGGAACTCGAACGGCGTGTCGTGCTCTCGCAGTACCTGACGGCGATCCAGTTCGCCGGCGACTTCCCGCCGCAGGAGAGCGGCCTCACGAACAGCACCTGGTACGGCAAGCATCACACCGAGATGATCTGGTGGCACACGGCGCACTTCGCGCTGTGGGGCCGGGATGCTTTTCTAGAAAAGAACCTCGCCTGGTACGTGCACGCGCTGCCGGTCGCCCGCGCGATCGCCCAGGACCGCAGACTCCGCGGAGCGCGGTGGCCGAAGATGATCGGACCCGACGGCCGGGAAAGTCCGGGCGGCAATCCCCTGATCGTCTGGAACCAGCCGCACGTCGTCGACCTCGCGGAGCTGCTCTACCGCAACCATCCCTCTCCCGCCACGCTCGCCCGCTACCGCGACCTGGTGCTGGAGACCGCCGACTGCATGGCGTCCATGCTGCACTGGGATGACCAGCGCCAGTGCTACCTGCTCGGCCCGCCGCTCTGGATCGCGCAGGAGATCTACGACCAGGCGACGAGCATGAACCCGACCTTCGAGCTGAGCTATTGGGCGCGCGGCCTGGAAATCGCGCAGCAGTGGCGCGAGCGCCTCGGCCTGCCGCGCGATCCCGAATGGGAGCGGATGCGCACCCACCTCGCGCCGCTGCCCCAGAAGGACGGCCGCTACGTCGCGCTCGAGTCGACCCCGGACACGTGGGACAACCGGGACAGCCGCCACGACCACCCGTCCTTCCTCATGGCGTTCGGCATGCTGCCGGGCGACGGCGTCGACCGCGCCGTCATGGGCCGCACACTCGATGCCACGCTCGCGACCTGGGACTGGGAGGCAAAGATCTGGGGCTGGGACTATCCGATGATCGCAATGACCGCCGCCCGGCTCGGCCGTTCTTCGGCCGCCGTCGACATCCTGCTCAAGGATGGCCCGAACAATCACTACATCGCCAACGGCCACAATCCCCAGCGCGACGATCTGCCCGTCTACCTTCCGGGCAACGGCGCGCTGCTGTCCGCCGTGGCGATGATGGCGGCCGGCTGGGATGGAGCTCCTGCAGGCTCAGGCCATGCCCCTGGATTTCCGCAGGACGGGTCGTGGACCGTCCGGGCCGAAGGCTTGCACCGTTTGCCCTAAACGCAAAACGGCGGTAGCCGACAAGGTAAGGAGGCGGGGATCGACCTACCGGCAGGCCTCAGCCTCCTCACGTCGTCTGCTACCCCGCAGGGCTTCCCGCGCGGGCGCGGGCAGGCGGACTCAGTCGAGGTGGAAGACTTCCTTGATGTCCTTCGCCACCGGGCTGTGGTCGGCATTGGACGGCATGATGTCGCCCATGTGCTTCCACCAGCGCTGGCAGACCTCGGTCTTGGCAATCGCGGCCCAGCGGGCCTCGTCCTCGATTTCCGCGTAGGCGAAAAGCTGGCGCGTCTCGGGGTGGAGGAAGATCGAGTAGTTGTGCACACCGTGCGACTTGAGCACGGCGGCGAGCTCCGCCCAGATGGGCTGGTGGCGGCGGGCGTACTCCTTTTCCTGGCCGGAGTGCACGCTCATGACGAAGGCTTTGCGGATCATGGTGATTGCAGGAGATTGGGAAAAGGATTCAGGCCGACGCGGCGGCCTTCAAGGGAAACCCGTGCTCCTGGAGCCGCCCGCCGCTTTGCGCAGCCGCATGCATGGCCCCCTCGAGGCCGCGGACCGCGGGAATCGGCGAGGTGCCGTCCGGCGGCGTGAACCACTCGATCAGCGCGGGCGCGATGGTCTGCACCGGCGCGGCGGCCTGCACCGCCTCGATCAAGGCCGTGTGCGGCTCGGCCATCGCGGTCGTGCAGGTCGCCGCTGCCGGGTCGTCCAGGCGCCGGAGCACCTCGACCAGCATGACCCGGCGGGTGTCGATGGACGCCGGCAACGGGTGGGACTGTGTCGGGCCCTGGACGGGAATGAGGGTGCTGATCTTTTCGTAGGACCAGGTCGCCCGGCCTTCCGTCCCCTCGATGACCACCTCGGGATTGAACAGCTCGCGGCAGGCATGGGTGAAGCCAAACCAGAGGCGGACGTCATCACCCGCCCGCGCCCGGACCACGGCGGTGTCGAAACTTTCGATGGCATGCGCGCGAAATAGCTCCGCCTCCACCTGCGCCGCCGTCGCGACTTCCCGCTCGGACCGGCCGCAAAAATAGAGCGCAAGGTTGGCAAAATGGCCGAAGGCATTGTTCAGCGGGGAATCCAGCACCGCCACTCCCCCGACCTGCAGCCGGCCGGTCCAGTTGTTGCGCTGGTAATAGGCCACCGGCCGCGGCCAGAGGCCGAGGACGCGGACCGAGCGCACCCGGCCGATGGCGCCGGCGAGCAGCTGGCGCTTCAGCCATCGGGTGCCCGGCGTGTAGAGGTCCTGGAAGCCCACCGCCACGAAGCGGCCGGCGGTGAGCTCGGCGGCGCGAATCGCATGGACATCGCGCAGCGAACCGGCCAGCGGCTTCTCGATGAGGACATTCAGGCCGGCCTGCAGCGCGGCGATCGTCATCCGCGCGTGCCACTGGATGCCGGTGGGAATCAGGCAGACGTCGATCTCGCCGGCATGCTTCCGCAGCATCTCCTCGTAGTCGGCGTAGAGGGCCGTCCCGGCCGCGCGCAGTTCCGCCACGTTCTCCGCCTCCTCCGCGGGATTGATGACCACCGCCGCCACCAGCCGGACGGCCCCGCGCTCGCGCAGCTCGCGCACGAGCTGCAGGTAGATCCGGCCGTAGCCGGAAATACCGATGAGGGCGAGGCGCACGGGCGCCGGCCGTGCGGGCAGCCCGGCCCAGCCCGCGGGCGCGGGAATGGCGTCCGGCGCGGTCATCCGGCGGCGGCGGCGTGCAGGACGGCGAGAAATCCGCCGACGATCAGGGCGGAAAGCGCGCAGCAAATGATGAAACCGACGGTGTCAACCTTGTCCCACTTGCAGAACTCCCAGTTGGAACGCGGCAGCAGCTTGGTGTGGTCGAAGCGGCCGGGATTGTTCCGGGTGTCCGCCATCGCCTGCGCCTCGAGTTCGGGCGTCGCACCGACCGGGGTTTTCATCTTGCCGTAAAACACCGCCACCCGCTTGGGATCGCCGCGGTCCGTCATCAGGCTGACCACGATCAGCACGAGGAAGGGAAAGAAGCTGTCGAAGAAGAACTGCGCGGTGAAGCGTTCGGTCGGAGTCCACTTTTCCACGGGCAGACCCATTTTTCCGATCAGCCAGGCCTCGAAGTTGAACTGGTTGTTGAGCAGGCCGGGCTTGGCCACGATCGGGCTGCCGAGATCGTCCGGGCGCTGGTGGATGACCTTGTCGAAGTAGACGCCCACGCCCGGCTTGGTGCTCATCTGGGCCAGCGAGGGATTGTCCGCCAGCGAGGGCACTGCCGCGGCGGTCCAGGGCACCACGAGGATCACGACCGTGGAGAAGATGACGCAGGACCACACCGCCGGGGCGGTGATGCGCCGCCACCAGAAGGTGAGGAGCACCGCGGCGCCGAACGGGATGTTGACCGTCAGCACGATTTTGATGATCGAGAAAAAGCTTCCCATCATCAGCGCGGAGAGGGTGCCCAGCACCAGGACGGCGACGATCGTGCAGCGGGCGTAGAACACACCCTGCGCCTGCGTGATGTCCGGCCAGATCTGGCGAAAGACGTTGCGCACGAAGAGCGAGGAGATCGCGAGCGCCTTGGCCGCGAGCGTGGACATCGTGCCCGCCAGGACGCCAGCGAGCATCAGGCCGATCAGGCCGGGACCGAGGAGGCGGTTGGACATCGCGCCCCAGGTCGCGTCCGGGTCGGAAAGCCCGCCGAGGCCGAACAGGGCGACGGCGATGAGGCCGGCGAAGGCCCACATGATGATCATGAACCGCTTCAGGTAGTTGCCGGAGACGCCGGTCCGCGCGGCGAACTCGTCCTTCGCGGACCCGCAGATGCCCATGTTGTGGCTGAGGCCGGCGTTCTGGACGATCGCGACGAGCAGAAAGGCGGCGATGCTCCAGGCCGTGAACTGGTCGCCGCCGCCCGCGCCGAACAGGTCGAAGAAATTCTTGGGCACCTTCTGCCCGAGCGCGTGCCAGCCGCCGATGGCTTTCAATCCGGTGGGAATCAGCAGCGCCGAGAAGACGATGATCAGAATGCTTTGCAGGCCTTCGTTCACCGCGGCGGCCGACATGCCGCCCAGCACGATGTAGGTGCCGACCACGACCGCGAACACCAGGTAGAAGACCACGTCGCTCAGGAGCGTGATGTAGCTGCGGAGCTCGCCGCGGGCGTTGCGGTCGCGCAGGAGGTCCAGCATCGGCTTCGACCCGGCCGGCAGCGCGCCGGCGGTGTTGAGCTTCTCCAGCCGGTTGAGCTCGCGGAAACCCTCGACCGACGCGCGATCCTCCACCGTCCAGGACGACTCCGGCTTCACCACCAGCGAAGCCGCGATCTTGTAGGCCGTGACGTTGCTGAAGCCGAGGAAGACGCACGCGACCAGGATCTGGAACATCGCGTAGAACATGCTCAGGCCGCGGCTGCCGAAGCGGTCCTCGAACAGGTCGGACAGCGTCGTCAGGCGCACGCGCCGGAACCACACGTTCATGAACCAGAAATACGGGTTCATGAAGACCGTCTGGAACGACAGCCAGGTCCCCGGAGCGCCCTGCTGGTAGACAAAGCTCGCCGTACTGACCGCGCCCTGCGGCTCGGTGGCGTTGCCGAAATTCAGGAAAAACTGGTAGAGCTTGCCGAGCTTGCGGCCGGCGAGGAAGAAGCCTTCCTCGGAGCCCGTGCCCTTGGCGGCGCGCAGGCCGATGTAAACCACCGCACCCAGGTACAGCAGGATGATGGCGAGGTCGATGGCATGGAGGCTTCCGTAGATCATTGCGGGGAGTTTTGGGAAAGTGCGGGACAGGCGGCAGGCCCGTCTGCCCAACGGACATCGTCCAGACGCGGAGGAAAACAACAAGCCAAGACGACCCGGACAGCGCGTAAAGCAGATATTCGCTGGACGGGGCGCGGCCCAAAAAGTTGCCCCGCGGCCCTGTCCCAGTTTCGCCGATCATTCCGAGTCGACGGTTGGAAGCGGAAGGTTCGCGCAGAGGCACGGAGGCGCAGAGCTCTGTCAGGCAGCAAAGAGGCGACGCAGCCTCCGGGCCGTTTGACGGTGACGGAGAAGTTCTCTGCGTCTCTGTGCCTCTGCGCGAAACCCTTCGGAAGAAGCTGGATTGACTGAGTCGAAAGCCCGGTAGCATCTATTGCGGATGACCGGCAGCCGCGACGGCGTGTCCCGAAGATCCCAGTCCCTGTGGTGGCTCGCCGTGCCAATCCTGGCGCTGGCCTTCGTCATCACCGACTCCGTCGTGCGCAGCCGGCACATCCTGCGCGTCTCCGCCAGCTATGGCGTCACGGTGGACCCGCCGGCGGTCGACCCGGGTTCGCCGACCGGTTACGAACACGGCCTCCGGTCCATGCTGCTGCCGGAGTCCGGCGAGGACACCGCGCACTGGATCATGCAGACGCAGGAGATGATCAGCCGCGGCGAGTGGCGCCTCCGCCATGTCGATTACGACAATTCCCCGCGGGGACGTGACGTGCACTGGGCGGCCCCGTACCACTGGTGGCTGGCCGGCCTCGCCTGGATCGACCACGCGGTCTCCGGCCGGCCGGCCGGCATTTCCGTCGAATACGCGACCCTGACTTCCGGCGCCGTGATGTTCGGGCTCTGGCTCCTCATACTGATGCCCATCCTGGGGCGCCAATTCTCCGGCGTGGCCGCGGCCCTCGCCGCGGCGGGCGCGGTGGCCGCGTTCCCCTTTTACACGGACTTCCTTCCCGGCCGTGCCGACCACCACGGCCTCGTGAATATCTGCAGCATGCTGGCGGTGATGCTGCTCGCCGCGGGAAGTCAGGAGACGGGAAAGACAACACCGGGCGTGCGGCGGTGGTTCGTGGGATCGGCGTTGGCGGCGGGAGTGGGATTGTGGGTCAGCGCGGCGACGCTGGTGCCGGTGCTGATTGGAATCGGCCTGGGCGTGCTCGCCGCCGGCTGGCTCGGGCGCCGGGAACCGGAGCGGATCGCCTGGCTGCGCGAGCCCGGCTTGTTCCGCCTCTGGGGCTGGGTCGGCGGCGGAACGAGCCTGGTCGCGTACCTGATCGAATATTTTCCGGCGCATCTCGGCCTGCGCCTCGAGGTCAACCACCCGCTCTACGCCGTGGCCTGGATCGGGGCGGGCGAACTTCTCCGCCTGGCCGCCCGCGCGCTGGGCGGAAGCGGCCCGCTGGAGCGGCGCGAGGTCGTCGCCGGCGCGATCGGCGCGGGGTGCGTCATCCTGCTGCCGGCGATCATCCTCGTCACCGCAGCGCGGACGTTCGTCGTCGCCGATCCGTTCGTCTGGCAGCTGCACACCCGCTACATCTCCGAGTTCCAGGGCCTGGCGAGAAGCCTGGCAGCCAGCGGGCTGACCTGGAATTTCGCCGGCCTGGTCCTGCCGTCGCTCCTGCTCGTGCCCGCGGTGGCCGCGGTCTGCCGCCCGCTCCTCTCCCCGTTCGCAAAATCGCAGCTCGTCCTGGCACTCTGCCCGGCGGTGGTGGGCTGGATCCAAGGGTGGAACCAGGTGCGCTGGCTGGGCCTCGCCTATGCGCTGTCGGTACCGGTGGTCGCGATTTTTTTCCGTGAGATGGAGCGGGAGGGCAAAAGCCGCCGGACGATTTTGGCCTGGGCCGCGGCCTGCGGCCTCCTGTTCGTGCCGGGGGCGGTCCAGGCCGCGCGCCAGACCCTCGCCGGCGCGGATTTCACCACCGCGGAAATCCGCAACCTGGCGCAGCGCGATGTCGCGCACTGGCTGCGGCAGCGCGCCGGCCGCGAACCCGTGGTCGTCGCCGGCTCGCCCACGGGCACCACGATGCTCATTTCGGAAGGCGGCGTGACCGGAGTGGACACGCTTTACTGGGAAAACGCGGAAGGCCTCCGGAACGCCGCCGCGCTGTTCGCCGCGCCTTCCGCCGACAGCGCGCACGAGCTGGTGAGGCGCCTGGGCGTGACGCACATCGTGTTTTTTTCCTGGGATCCCTTCGAGATCGGCCTCGCCAAGCTGGCCCGCAACCTCCCGGCCGACGCACCGGTGCCAAACGACACGTTCATCGTGCAGCTGCTGGCCGCCCCGGTCCCGCCGTCCTGGCTGCGTGCGATCCCCTTCACGCTTCCCGAGCACAGCGCGCTCGCGGGCCAGCAGGTCCGCATCTGGGAGGTCACGCCCGAGCAGACGCCGGCGGAGGCCGCGGCGCACGCGGCCAACTTTTACCTGGAGACCGGCCGGCCGGATCCTTCGCAACAGATCGCCAGCGCTCTCGCCGGTTTCGGCACCGATCTTTCCGCCAGCGTGATGCTCGCGGGCATGGAGTCCCGCCAGCAGGACGCGGCGGGCTTTTCCGCCGCCATGGCCCGGGTGATGGCCGCCCGGCCGCAGGCCGGATCCCTCGCCCTCGACGATCACGTCCATCTGGTCGTCGTGCTCGCGGTCGCCCAGCAGCTCGAGCTCGCGCGGGCCCAGCTGCAGGCCTGCGTGACCAAGGTCGACGAACGCAGCCTGAGGCATCTCACGCCCGGAACGCTTTCCGACCTCCTGTCCCTCTGCGAAGGGCTGCGCGTGGAATTGCCCGATCCAGCACTGAAGCAGCTGGCCACCCAGCTCACGCCGCCGATCCGGAGGAAATAGCTGACGGTTGATTCGCGTTTGCCGTTGGCCGACGGAGCGTAGGGGCGTCTCTTGCGGACGCCCGTGAACCTGAGCAGAACCCCGCCGAGCCGGGCGTCCACAAGGGACGCCCCTACATCGGATGACTCTAGAAAATAGCGCAACCTACGGCGGCGGCAACGGCGTTGCGCCCAGCCGCCGCAGCATGTCGCGGGCGGCGGCGTAGCCCGGCTGGAGGCGCAGCGCGTTCTGAAAATAAGGAATCGCCTCAGGGCCGCGGCCGGCGGCCAGGAAAGCGTAGCCGGCGTTGTATTGCGCCCGGGCGTCGTCGGGCCGGAGCCGCACCGCCTCCTGCAGGTGCGCGATCGCCCCGGGTAGATTTCCTGCCTGCCCCAGCGCGATGCCCAGGTTGAGCTGTGCGCCGGCCAAGGTCGGGTCGAGACGGATGGCCTCCTCGTATTCCGACATCGCGTCGGCTGGCCGGCCCGCGGCCGTCAGCGCCAGGCCGAAGTTGTAATGGACGTCCGCCGTACCGGGCTTCAGGCGCAGCGCGGCGTTGAAATGCTCGATCGCCGCCGGCGCCGCGTTCAGGTGGAACAGCGCGGTTCCCCAGTGGCTCTGGGCCTCGGCGTGCTTCGGATCGAGCTGCACCGCCTTCGCATATTGGTCGGCGGCCTGGTCCCAGCGGCCGAGCTCTTCGAGAGAGACGCCGTACTGAAAAAGGATCTCCGCCGGCGCCGAGTCGTAGCGGGCCGCCTCCTGGAAATGGGCGACGGCCTCCGGCTCCCTTCCCAGCTTCATCAGGATGATCCCGAGCTTGAGATGCGCCCGGGAAAAATACGGGAGGATCCGAACCGCCTCCTCGAAGCACGGCACGGCCTCGCTGTCGCGACCGACGGTCATGAGCGCCAGGCCGAGGTTGAAGTGGGTGTTGGCGACGGTCGGATCGAGGCGACGCGATTTCTCGTAAAGAGGAATCGAGTCCTGGACCCGTCCGAGGTTGTAGTAGGTCAGGCCGAGATTGTTGAGCGCCCGCGCATTTTCAGGGCGCTTCGCCACGTTGTCCTCCCAGAGAGCCTGGCCGCTCCGATAGACCTCGTTCCGCTCCCGCGTCAGGCAACCCACCGCCAGGGCGACGAGGGCGCCGACGATCACAACGGTCCGTAGTTCCAACAAGAGCGCCGCCGCACCGAAGACCAGCGGGAGGACGGCCGCCAGCGGCAGGTACATGCGGTGCTCGACGATGATCTGCAGCGTCGCCGGCAGCGCGCTGGTCGGCGCGAGGATCAGGAAAAAACACGCGCCCAGGAAGCCCGCCACCGGCCGATGCCACAGCGCCCAGATCGTGGCCGTCAGCAGCACGAGGAGCGGGAAGGCCCACATCGCCGCGACGCCCAGCGGCGGCGGCGGGATCTCGCCGTAGTCGAACACCTGCGGATGCGGCCAGAACGTCAGGCCGACATAGCGGGTCACGGCCTCGAACTGCGTCAGCGCGTGGCCGACCCACATCTTTCCGTCGCGAAAATGGAATGTTCCACCGCGGTCGCCGCCCGTGCCGAGGAGCAGCCAGAGCAGCGGCACCCAGGTCGCCAGCAGCGAAAGGTGCCGCCAGCGGTGCCGGCGCCAGGCCTCCGCAAAGCTCCCGCTCACGAAGGTCCGGTCGTACAGGAACACCACGATCGGGGCCAAAGCCGGAATCTCCTTCGTCGCCACTCCCAGCAGGCAGCTCACCACCGCCACCGCCTGCCACTTCCCTCCCCGCTCCGTTTCCACCGAGCGCACGAAGCCATAGATGGTCAGCAGGAAAAACAGCCCCATCAGCGACTCCGCCCGCTGGATCATGTATGTCACCGCCTCCGTCTGCAGCGGATGCAGCGCCCAGACCGCGGTAATGACCAGCGCCAGCGGCCACGCTTTTTCGCCAAAACGGTCCGCCAGCACCGGGCGGGTAAAGGTGCGCCGCATGAGTCCGAACAGCGTCAGCGCCGCGAGGAAATGGATGAGCAGGTTGAGGGCGTGGTAGCTCCAGACATCGAAGCCGCTGATCGCGTAGTTGAGCGCGAGGGAGAAATTCAGCAGCGGCCGGCCGCTGACGGTGAAGCCCCAGCGTTCCGGCGGCGAGAGGGCCTTCCACGGCGGCCACAGCTGCAGGATCGTCGGGTTGTCCATGACCGACGAGACGTCATCGAAGGTGAACGGCACCCGGAACGTGTTCGCATAGGCGGCCAGCAATGTCCCGCCCAGGAGGAGCGCGGCCAGGAGGGAGACCCGTTGGCGGGGATTCACCGCGGAATGTTTTGGAGCGCCCAAGGGCAAGTCAACGGTGCCGCTATTTCCCGGCCGCCCGTTGCAATTCCAGGGCGCGGGCCAGTCCCTCGCGGGCGGCCGGGTCGCCCGGGGCGTCGGCCACCGCCTGACGGAAATGCGCGATGGCGGAGGGAAGATTGCCTTCCACGGCGTCGAGATTGCCCAGCACCCAGTGCGCCCGGCCGAAAGACGGCTGCACCGCCAGGGCCTCCTGGGCGGCGCGGCGGGCCGCCGCCGCGTCGCCGCGCTGCGCGAAAGCCAGCGCGAGGTCGCACCAGGTCTGGACCCGCTTCGGATCCATCTTCAGCGCGGCTTGGTCGTGCGCGATCGCGTCATCCGTCCGCCCCAGCAGGGCCAGCGCGGACCCGAGGCTGGCCTGCACGTCGGCGGCCTGCGGTTCGAGCCGCAGGGCTTCCTCGTACTCCGGCACCGCGTCGCCCGGCCGTCCGAGCGCGACCAGCGCCAGCCCAAGATTCATCCGGGCATTCGCGTTGCGCGGATCCAGCTGCACGGCGGCCTGGCCTTCAGTCACGGCTTCCTGCGCCCGACCGGCGCGGAGGAGCAGATTGCAAAGATTGAGGCGGGCAATCGCGTTGCCGGGCTCGAGGCGGATCGCCTCCCGGTACTGCCCGATCGCCTCTTCCGTGCGTCCAGCCTCGGCCAGCGCGATGCCGAGATTCACCCGCGCCCGGGGATTCTCCGGCCGCTTGGCCACGGTGTCGCCCCACAGGGCGAGTTCGCTTTGGTAGGCGCTGACGCGGGAAAAAGTGAGCCAGCCCGCAGCGACCAGCAGCGCCGCCAGGACCGGCGCCAGTCGGCGACCGGCCGCCTGTGCGATACCCGTGACCAGCAAAGCGATTACCGCCACCAGCGGAAGGTACATGCGGTGCTCCGCCATCGTCTGGACCGTCACCGGCACCACGCTGGAACTCGGCGCGAGGATGCAAAAAAACCACGCTCCGGCGAAGCCGAGGGCCGGCCGGCGTTTCAGCGCCACCGCGGTTCCCGCGAGCAGCAGCAGCAGGACGACCGCCTCGGGCCACACCTCCCCGAGGCTAGCCGCCACCGGGGTGCCGTAATCGGCGACGAGGGCGTGAGGCCACACCGCGAGCCGCAGATAGAGGAGAATCGCCCGGCACTGCGTGAGCGCGTAGCCCCAGGACGAAACGCCCAAGCCGACGCCCGCGGTTCCGCCCCGCAAGGGCGAGGAGAGCATCAGGAGGGCCAGGACCAGCCAGGTTGCCGCCAGCGCCCCGTGCAGTCCCTTCCGGCGACGCCAGGCCTCGGCAAAACTTCCCGCCGCGAACGTCCGGTCGTAGAGCAGCACCAGCAACGGCGCCGACACCATCACTTCCTTCGTGCCCATGCCGAGAACGCACGCCCCCACCGACAACACCGGCCAGAAACGCGAACCCGGCGCCTCCACCGCACGGACGAAGCCGTAGAGCGTCAGCAGATAAAACAATCCCATCAGCGACTCCGCGCGCTGCACCGTGTACGCCACCGATTCCGTCTGCAGCGGATGCAGCACCCATAGACCGGCGATGGCAAAAGCCATACCGCTGGCCTCGGCGCCGAATCGCGCCGCCAGCGGCGGACGCGACAGCGTGCGCCGGACGAGACCGAAAAGGACCAAGCCGGCCATGATGTGGATCGCGAGGTTGAGCGCGTGATAACTCCACGTCTCCAGGCCGCTGACCGCGTAGTTGAGCGCGAACGAAAGGTTCAGGACCGGCCGGCCCGCGACCGTGACGCCGGTGCCGGAGGGCGGAAACAGCGCGCCTCCCAGGCTGCGGATCGTGGGATTCTCCAGGATCGAGGATCGGTCGTCGAAGACGAAGGCCCCATGAAAACCGCCCGCGTAGGCCGCCAGCGCGCCTGCGACGATCAGCGCCGGGCCCGCCCAGCCCAGCGGCGGCAGGACCGATCTTCCATCCTTGTTCACGTCCTGCACGAGTTTGGCCGTTTTCACTGCTTGGGATGCTGCCGGTAGTACTGCTGCAGCGCGCGGGCCTGCTCCAGGTTCTGCTGCACGCCCCGTTCGCCGGGCCGGTCGCGGAGAACCCGCTCGTACTCGACGATGGCTTCGTCGTACTGGCCCGCCAGCACAAGTGCGTTGCCCAGGTTGTTGTGCGCCTGGAGGCTGTTGGGCTGGATCCGCACCGCCTCCTTGAACTGGGCCGCGGCCTCTTCGGCGCGCTCCGCCTTGGTGAGCGCGATCCCGTAGTTGATGCGCGCGTGTTCGTTCAGCGGACGCTTCGCCACGGTGTCGCCCCAGAGACTGAGATCGCTCTGGTAAACGTCGTTGCGCCGGGCGGTCAGCCAGCCCGCGGCCAAAGCCAGTCCGAGGAAAAGAATCATCACCCGCCGGCCGGCCAGAAGATAGGCGCCCGTCACCACCAGCGCGATGACCGCCGCCAGCGGCAGATACATGCGGTGCTCCACGATGATCTGCAGCGTCGCGGGCAGCAGGCAGGTCGGCGCCAGGATCCCGAAAAACCATGCGCCGAGGAATCCAATCACGGGCCGACGCCACAGCGCCCAGAGCGTGGCCGCCGCCAGCGCGAGCACCGGCAACGCCCAAGGCAGCGCCGTCGCGAAGCCGGGAAAGGGAAATTCCCCGTAGTCGATCACGAGCGGCCGCGGCCAGAACGTCAGGCCGAGATAGCGAATGATCGCCTCGAACTGCGACAGGCCGTGACCGAGCCACATGTCGATGTCGCTGAGATGGAAGACGCCCTGGCGGTTGCCGCCCGCGCTCGCCACGAAGGCGAACAACGGAAGCCAGGTGGCCAGCAGCGCCAGATGATGCCAGCGATGCCGCCGCCAGGCCTCGCGGAAATCGCCGCTCACGAAGGCGCGGTCGTAGAGAAACACGATGATCGGGATCATGATGCCGACCTCCTTGCTGCCCACCGCCAACAGACAGGAGGCGACCGAGATCACGCGCCAGATCCAGGGGCGCGGCGAGTCCACCGACCGGATGAAACCGTAAAGCGCCAAAAGAAAGAACAACCCCATCAGCGACTCGGCGCGCTGCACGATGTAGGTCACGGACTCCGTCTGGAGAGGATGCAGCGTCCACAGCAGCGCGATCACGAACGCGAGCATCCCGGCATCGCATTCAAAGCGCGCTGCCAGCGGCGGACGCAGCAGCGTGCGTCGGACAACCCCGAAGAGGGCCAGGCCCGCGGAAAGATGGATGAGCAGGTTGGCGACGTGATAGCTGCCGACATCGAGGGCGCTGATGGCGTAGTTGATCCCCAGCGTGAAGTTAAGCCAGGGCCGTCCGCCGACCGTCAGTGCGCCCTGCCCTTTCGGCGGCCACCACGCCTGGCCGAGACTGCGGAGCGTGGGATTGCCCGGAATCGAGGTCAGATCGTCGAAGATGAAGGGGCCGCGAAAACTGTTGGCGTAGGCCGCGAGCGCGGCGCAAACGATGATCCCGGCCCCAAGCGCGATCCAGCCCCCCGAGGGAAGTCCGGGCGAGTTCTCCGTGACGCTCGCGCGTGTCTTCGACGATTTCATCGAGTTCATGGCCTCGCCTGCTTCAGCGCCCGGGCCTGCCGCAGGTTCTCTTCTATGCCACGATCGCCCGGCCGCTGGCGGAGGATCAGCTCGTACTCGGCGATGGCGTCGTCCGTGCGGCCGGCGGCGAGCAGCGCGTTGCCCAGATTCGCGCGCGCCGGCAGGCTGCCGGGTTTCGCCTGCAGGAATCTCCGATATTCGTCGATCGCTTCCGGAAAACGGCTCTGGCTCGCCAGCAGGTTGCCCAGATCGAAATGTGTCTCGGCCTGAGCCGGTTCGCTGCGGATGGCGTCGCGATACGCCTGCTCCGCCGTGCGCATGTCACCCCGCCGCAGGCTCAACGCCGCGAGCTGCCGGTCGGCCGCCGCCAGCTGGGGTTCGAGGTGCAGCGCTGTCTGATACTGCTGAATGGCGTCATCGAATCGGCCGAGCTGCTCGAGCGCCAGCCCGAGATCGTGGTGCAGGTCGGCGGAATCGGGCTGGAGTTCCAGGGCCGTGGTGAAGTGCGCCGCCGCGTCGGAGGCCCGGCCCAGTTTCAGCAGCGCGATGCCCGCGTTCACGTGGGCGCCGGTGAATTTCGGCTCCAGCCGGATCGCCTCCAGGAACTGCTCGAGGGCCTGGCGGTCCCGGCCCGTCCGCTGGAACACGACGCCGAGGTTGTAGCAGGCCAGCGTGTAATCGGGCTGGAGTTTCAGCGCCGCGCTGAAGCAGCGCTCCGCCTCGGACAGGTTGCCGCGATCCAGCCACAGCGAGCCGAGCGTGTCGTAAGCCCGGGCGTTGTTGGGCCGCTTGAGCAGCGTGTCGCTCCACAACGAAATCTCGTCGCGGTAGACGACGTTGCGCTCCGCCGTCAGCCAGCCGGCCCCGATTCCGAGCAGGAGGCCGGCGACGATCACGCGCCGCCCCAGCCAAAGATAGGCCCCCGTCACGAGCAGGGAGAGCAGGGCCGCCAGCGGCAGGTACATGCGGTGCTCGACGATGATCTGCAGCGTCGCCGGCAGCGCGCTCGTCGGGGCGAGGATCAGGAAAAAACATGCGCCCAAAAAGCCCCCCACCGGCCAGCGCCCAAGCGCCACGATCGTACCCGCCAAAAGCGCCAGCACCGGGAGCGCCCACACCAGCGCAACGCCGAGCGAAGGCGGAACGATCAGGCCATAGTCGAAAACGAGCGGATGCGGCCAAAGAGACAGGCCGAGGTAGCGCGTGACGGCCTCGAACTGCGTGAGCGCGTGCCCCACCCACACCCGCCCATCGGTCAGTTGAAAGGAACCGCCGCGGTCGCCGCCGGTACTGAGGAGCAGCCAGAACAGCGGCAGCCAAGTCGCCAGCAGCGAGAGGTGCCGCCAGCGGTGCCGCCGCCACGCCTCCCTGAAGCTTCCGCTCACGAAGGTCCGGTCGTACAGGAACACCACGATCGGGGCCAAAGCCGTGAGCTCCTTCGTCGCCACTCCCAGCAGGCAGCTCCCCACCGCCACCGCCTGCCACTTTCCTCCCCGCTCCGTTTCCACCGAGCGCACGAAGCCATAGAGGGTCAGCAGGAAAAACAATCCCATCAATGATTCCGCCCGCTGGATCACATACGTCACCGCCTCCGTCTGCAGCGGATGCAGCGCCCACAGCCACGCGACCAGCCACGCGAGCGAGCCGGCCGCGGCTCCGAATTTCGGCGCCAGCACGGGACGCAAAAGGGTGCGACGGACCAGGCCGAACAAGGTCAATGCCGCGAGCACGTGAATCACCAGGTTGAGCGCATGGTAACTCCAGGGATCGAGCCCGCTGACCGCGTAATTGAGCGCGAGGGAGAAATTCAGCAGCGGCCGGCCCGCGACCGTGATCGAGCCGTTGTCCTCCGGAGGATGCCAGGACCGGGCCAGATGCTGGATCGTCGGGTTGTCCCGGACGGAAAAAAGATCATCGAAGACAAAGGGCGCATGCAGCGTGTTGGCGTAGGCCAGCAACACTCCGCCCGCGATGATCGCGGCCCCCGTGACGATCCGCCCGGCGGAAGACCCGTGGGCGCGTGCCGGATCGAGTGAACTCATGGCCCGCGCGCCTTCATGGCCCGCGCCTGCCGGAGGTTTTCCTGCACGTCCCGCTCGCCGGGATGACGGCGGAGGGTTTCCTCGTACTGGGCAATCGCATCATCGATCCGGCCGGTGATCGCGAACACGTTGCCGAGATTGTAGCGCGCGTGGAGGTTGTCGGGATCGAGCCGGAGAACCGCCTGGTATTCGCCGATCGCCTCGGGAAACCGGCTGGCCGCCACCAGGAGATCGCCCAGCCCGAGGTGGGCGGCCGGCTCGCCGGGCTGCAGCCGGATGGCCTCACGATAACTGCGTTCCGCGCCAGCGACATCGCCCTGCCCCGCCTGCAGCGCGGCGAGACGGATGCGCGGCTGCGGGGTCTGCGGATCGAGCCGGATCGCCGTCGCATATTCCTGCGCGGCCTCCCCGGCGCGTCCGAGTTCCTCCCAGGCGAGGCCAAGGGTGTAGTGCACGTCCGGTGAAGCCGGCTCCAGGCGGAGAGCGGCCTGATACTGCTGCACCGCCTCACCCGCACGGCCGAGTTTCAGGAGCGCCTTGCCCAGATTGACGCGGGCGTCGACAAAGCCGTCCTCCAGCCGGATGGCGGTGAGAAACTGCTCGACGGCTTCCGCGTCACGGCCGGTGCGCGACAGCACGATCCCCAAGTTGTAATGCGCCGACGTGTAATTGGGCTGCAGCCGGACCGCCTCACGGAAGCAGCGCTCCGCCTCCGTCAGCCTGTCCTGACCGAGCCAAAGCGTGCCGAGATTGTTGTCTGCCCGGGCGTTGTCCGGCTGCTTCGCGGCCGTGTCGCTCCACAACGCGAACTGAGAGCCGTAGTCGGCATTGCGCCGGGCGGTGACCAAGGCGAGAGCGATCGAGAGCAACGCGCAGAACGGCAGCAGGCGCAGGCCCAGCCAGCGGTACAGCCCGAGCACCAGCAACAGGACGACGGCAGCCAGCGGCAGGTACATGCGGTGCTCGGCCATCGATTCCGTGCCCACCGGGACGAAGCTCGAGCTGGGCGCGAGAATCAACCCAAACCACGCTCCCGCGCAGCCGGCGGGGCTTCCCTGCCGAACCGCCATCAACACGGCCACCGCCAGCGCGAGCAGCAACAGTCCGGGCAGGATGGCCGCGCCAAGAGTCGGAGCCGCCATGATGCCGTAGTCGAAAACCAGCGGATGCGGCCAGAAGGCCAGGAAGAGATAGTGGAAGATCGCGTGGGTCTGGATGAGCGCGTATTCCCACCCGGTGACAGGCCCGCCGAAACCGACCGTGCCATTGCGGGACGACATCCAGAAGAGCAACGGCAGCCACGTCGCCGCGAGCCCCACATAAAGCCCGCGGCGCTGCTGCCACGCCGTCCGGAACGATCCGGCGAAAAAAGTCCGGTCGTAGATCCATACCAGCAGAGGCGCGGAGGCCATCACCTCCTTGCTCGCCATGCCCGCCAGGCAGGCGAGCACCGTCGCCGTCTGCCAGGCCCCGGGCCGCGGCGATTCCGCCGAACGGATGAAGCAGTAAAGCGTGAGCAGATAGAATAATCCCATCAGCGACTCGACCCGCTGCACCACGTAGGTCACCGACTCGGTCTGCAGCGGATGGACCACCCAGAGCATCGCCGTCGCGAGGGCGAGCCATGGCGCAGCCGCGCCGAAACGTCCGCGCAGCGCGGGGCGGCCCAGCGTGCGGCGAACGACTCCGAACAGGGCGGCGCCGGCCAGAAGATGGATCAGGAGATTGACCGCGTGGTAGCCCTGCACCTGTACGCCGCCGAGGGCGTAATTGAGCGCGAGCGAGAAATTCGCGAGCGGCCGGCCACTGACGGTGAGATCGGTCCGGCCCACCGAGAACGCCGTCCACCACCGGTGCAGCGAGGCGTTGCCGACGATCGCCGGCGGGTCGTCATAGACGAAGACTCCGCCAAAGCTTCCGCTCCACGCCACCCCCACGGCCAGCACCATCAAGCCGGCGCTCATCCAGCGCCAAATCGTTCGCAGTCCGGCCGGCGGCGTGCGGTCCGGGCCGGTGGCGTTTTGGGGCGTCATGCAGGGAGGTTTCAGTGCCGGTTAAAACCCGGCGATCCAACCACAAAACGGCTCCGGGGGGAACTCCGGGATGGGCCGCCCCGCCGCAAATAAAAAAGCTCCCCCGCGTGGGCGGAGGAGCCTCGAAACCGACGCTCGTTCAGACGTCGATCAGAAATCGAACGTGGACGTCACGAAGAACGTCCGCGGATCCATGATGCGGTATTGCGCCGGCTGCCCGTTGGCCTCGAAGAGAATCGGCGTCAGACCGCCGCTCTCCGTCAGGGACTGGACGTTCAGCTGGAACTTCGCCCGCACGCTCTTGCCGAAGATCGGCACGCGTGTCGTGTACGAGGCCCAGACGTCGAGGTTGGTCGTCGCCGGAATGTACTCGGGCTTCGTCAGGTCCGGATAGGAGATCAGGCTCTGCGTCGTCGACGGATGGGTGAACTTGGCGGGGTTGAGATCGCCATAGTAGCCCACCACCGCATTGGACGCCCAGCGCAGGCCGCCGCCCACTGCGAGGCCCTTCAACCGGCCTTCCTGGAAGGCGTAGTTGGTGATCAGCGACGAGGAGTACTCGCGCTGGCTCGGGGAGCGGGTGCCCTGCAGCGTGATCAGCTGGTAGAGCTGGGAGTCGACCACGCCATAGTACGTGCTCTGCGGCGTGCTGGTGGCGCCCGTCGTGTTGGAACCGGCGACGCTGCCGTTGTAACCGTAGCTGTTCCAGAAATCACCCAGGTACAGCTTGTTGCCGTTGTTCATCGTGTAAACCGAGTTCAGATCCGGCGCCGCCACCGTCTGCCAGAAATTCAGGCGACCGTCGCCCTTCGCCGCCGTCCCGCTGCCGTACAGCCAGTCCGTGATTTCCTTCGAAGCCTTGCTGTAGGTCGAGACCTGGCGGCCGACCGTCAACTTGATGTTCCAGTTGCGGGTCGGGTTGTAGATCAGGGTGCCCTCGGTGCCCTTGGACTCCTGCGAGTTGGTGCCTTGGGTGTTGTTGGGCAGGCTGGTGGGATCCACGCCCGCAACCGTGAAGGCCCGCTTCAGGGCCACGCCACGTGCATCCACCTCGGGGCCGGCCACGAGCTGATTGATCGCCGTTTCCTGCGCGTCCGTCAGCTGGTAGACCGTGTTGTTGTCGAAGTTCGGGTCGCTCGGCAGCTGGCCGGCGCGCACGCGCACGACATAA
>DASZQN010000074.1:0-2583 GCA_035549635.1 Opitutaceae bacterium | reverse complement strand
GGACGCCCGTCTGGCGTGAAAGGCGGAAAGGGCGTCCGCAAGGGACGCCCCTACATGGTCGGCAGCCTCACTCCGCCGTCAGCACGAAATCGTGCGGGCGGGGGGTCGCAACGCGGCGGGCCTGCTCAGTCAGGCGCACCGACTCCGCGAGCGACTCGGCTTCGCGGGCCTTGAGGATGGGATAATTCTTCACGCCCTGGAGCGTGCTGGGCGCCGGCGGGTTGGTCTTGAAGCGCTCGAGGCGCTGCGCGAGGTAGGGCTTCATCTGCTCGAGCGTCACCGGGTGCGCGATGTTGGGAGCGGACTGGTGCTCGACGTGGGCCAGGCTCCGCAGCGTGCTGGAGACCAGCTTCGTCCGGCTGTTGAGGAGGCGCAGCACCTCGAGCGCCTGCTGGTACTGCGGCGTCCTGGGCTCCTCGGCGAGATTGGCCCCGGCGGCCAGCTCCTCGGCGGAATAGGTGTGAACCTCGACGCCGTCGATCCGCAGCGCGTAGCGGCCGGGCTTCAGCCCGGAGACCTGCAGCACCTCCTGGTTCAGCTCGCGGTTGAACGAGACCCATTCGAGCGCCGGCGCGCAGTCGGGATCGATGGGAAACGGCAGTGCGTGCTCCGACCAGGTGAAGGCGAGGCCGGCGCCCTGGGCGCGGACATTCGTGGCGGTGCCGTGCACGGGGGTGCCGACGACCCTGGCGGTGCGGGCGTCGAGCGACAGGCGCGCGACATCGGAAGGCGCCCCCTGTGCCTGCAGGAAAAGGTAGGCCATCGCCAGGTGGCCGGCGGGTCCCGGGTGGATCCGGTCGGGGCCGACCATCGTGAATTTCGGGTCCTTCGCCTGGCGCGACTGGGTGAAGAGATTCATCGGCCGGTAGAAATCGATCACGGCGCAGCCGGTTTCGGCGCCCAGCTGCTTCACGAAGGCGGCGCAGTCGCCGAGCGCGCCGTTCACGCCGGTCTGCTTGGGCGCGGCCTCCTCGGCGGTCTCATCAAAGATCGAGGGCGTAAGCAGGATCACCCGCACGCCGGCCTTTTGCAGCGCGGCGACAAGCGCGCGCTGGTTCTGCTGGTAGCTTTCGAGGGCCGCCTTCCGCTTCCCGAGGATTTCCGGCGTCGGCGGATCGTCGGTGTAGAGAGCGCGCTCGACGTCGTTCATCCCAAACATGATCGTCGCGACGGTCGGCTGGTGGGGAAGGACGTCCCAGCCCAGCCGCTGCAGGCCGCCCGCGGCGCGGTCGCCGGAGATGCCGCAGTTGAACACATCGATCACCGCCCCGGGCAGCCGGGTGATGTAATAGAGCTCGATCCACTCGTGATAGGTGCCGCTGTGCGTGATGCTGTCGCCGATCGCGCACCAGCGGTCATGGTTGCGAAAGCCGGCCGAGGGGGTGGCGTTCGCGGCCGGAGCGGGCGCGGCCGCGGCTTGATCGGCCGCAGCCGGCGGCGAAAACGCCAGGCCGACGGCCAGCACCAGCAGGAGGGACAACCGGGCTTTCATACGGTGATGAAAATCATCCGGCGACGCGTGGCAACGGCGCCGGCGTTTTGGTCTCACGCGGAGTACGCGGAGAACGCAGGGATGGGGAGAGATCAGGGATGTCCCGACTCTGCGTTCTTTGCGTCCCCTGCGTGCAACCGCTAGAACTTCTGTTGGCTAACGGTGCCCATCAGCTGCGTGTCCGGCAGGCCCGGGCTGTTGTGGATCGTGAGACCCGAGACGTTCTTGAGCAGGAACGCCGGGACATCGAGGGCGCGCTGGGCCTTGACGTGGTCGAAGTCCACGCCGCTCACATTGTTCAGCACGAACGGCGGGCGGAAATCGTCCTTCATGTAGCGCACCTCGACGTGGTCGAGGCTGAGGGCCTTGACCCGGTTGGCGTACAGGCCGTAGGCGGGGACGGTGCCGAAGAAGGACGGCTCCGGATAACCCTGCTCGAAGTCGGGCATCTCGCGGGTGCCCTGCTCGGCGGTGCCGCCGCCCTCGAACTCGATGAGGATGTGGCTGAGGGCGACGTCCTCGACGGCGTGGTCGGGCACCCCGGCGATCAGGATGCCGCTCTGGCTGGAGACATTGTGGGCGACGACGTTGTCGATCTTGATGCGGCGCGCGGCGCCGACCGCGATCGGGGAGGGGCCGCGGAGGCGGGCGCCGAGGCGGATGAAGATCGGCGCGTTGACGATGTCGCGCATCGTGAGGTTCGAGACCGTGATGTCCTCCATCAGGCCGCCGTCGACTTCCTCGAGCGCGAGGCCGCGGCAGTATTCGAACACGCAGTTCGAGATCGTGAGGTTGTGGAAGCCGCCGTTGGCCTCGGTGCCGCACTTGATGCGGCCGGTGGGACCGCCCGGCCGGCCGCCGCGCTTGCGCGTGCCGTCGAGGAACGAGCCCTCGTCGAAGCCGCTGACCTGGCAGTTCGTGATGGTCACGTTCTCGGTCGGCCGGTTGTAGCCGAGGCCGAAGCTGCTCTTCGGGCAGATGCCGTCGTCGTTGGGCGAATTGACCGAGCAGTTCGCGACGCGGACGTTCTGGCAGCAGTCGAAGTCGATGCCGTCGCGATTGGTGTCGATCTTCAGGTTGTCGCAGGTCCA
>DASZQN010000073.1:0-68971 GCA_035549635.1 Opitutaceae bacterium | reverse complement strand
CCCTCTTTCTAGAGGGGAGACAAGCAGATCGAGCTCCCCTCTAGAAAGAGGGGTGCCCAACGGGCGGGGTGTGTCTCCGCGTCTTCGCGCCGCTGCGCGAAACCCGCCGGAATCCGGCTCACGCCTTCGGGAACCGATAGGTCGTGTTGAAGATCAGCTCGATCCGCTTCGAGACGAAGATGCGCACCTTGATCTTTCCGGTGGAGGCCCCCGTCGGCTCCGCGCGGCCCTCGACCCGGCGCTCGTCGCCGTCGTCGCTGCGGGCGTGGCCCGTGAAGTTCACGGTTTCGCCGCGCTCCAGCCGCCGGAGATCGGCGTCGGGCACGTCGATCCAGATCCGGCCCTTTTCGTTGTAGAAAAAATAAGGGAAGACCTTCGCCGTGTAGTTCGCCGAGTAGGTGACGCCCTCCCGCGTGAAGCCCGGCGTCGTCAGGGTCACGCTGCCGACGTAGATCGAGGTCTTCGCCGGCTCGACGGTCACCGTCGCGTAGCGCTCCAGCGGCAGTTCGGCAGTCCCTGCGCGAACGGCGACCGTGAGAGTGAAGGCGGCCACCAGGACGCAGCACGCGCTGATTTTGGAATTTGGAGTTTGGATTTTGGATTGGCCGGACGCCTCGGACGAACGGTGGTCGGTGCGGTGGTCGCGCGCCCGACGACGGTTTCGGACCCAAGTGTACATCGTGGCTCGGCGTGGTGTTCGGATCGGCCAATCCAAAATCCAAACTCCAAATTCCAAAATCAGCGCGTCGCTACGCGACGATCTTCCGCCAACGTTTGAACTGCGCGGCGACCTGCTTCGGCCCGGGCATCCCCGTGCCGGTGCGCCGGGCCAGGGCCCGTTTCAGGTCGAAGACTTCGGTCCAGTCCGCGGCGAAGGCCGGATGGATCTGCTTCACGTCGGCAAGAGCCAGGCGGTTGAGCGGAACCTTTTTGGTTTCCGCGAGCCGCACGGCGGCGCCGACGGCGTGGTGCGCCTCGCGGAAGGGGACGCCCTGCTGCACCAGGTAGTCGGCGAGATCGGTGGCGAGCAGGGCCGGGTCGTCGACCGCGGCGGCGCAGCGCTCCCGGTTCACGGCGAGGCCGGTGACGGTGCCGGCGAGCACGTCGGCGCACAGCGCGGCCTGGTCGAAGCTGTCGAAGAGGGGCGGCTTGTCCTCCTGCAGGTCGCGATTGTACGTCAGCGGCAGGCCCTTCACGAGCGTGAGCAGCGCCTGCAGGTTGCCCTGCAGCCGCGCGGACTTCCCCCGGAGCAGCTCGCAGGAGTCGGAGTTCCTCTTCTGCGGCATCAGCGACGAGCCGGTGCAGAAGGCGTCGGGCAGCCGCACGAAGCCGAATTCCGTGCTGGTCCAGAGGATGAGGTCCTCCGCGATCCGTGAAAGATGGGCGCCGAACAGCGCGCAGGCCGCGGCGAACTCGATGTGCAGGTCGCGGTCGGCGACGGCGTCCATCGAGTTCTGCGTGACCTGCGGCCGGCCCCGGGCGTCGACGAAGCCCAGCGCCTGGGCCGTGAACTCGCGGTCGATCGGCAGCGTCGTGCCCGCGATCGCGCCGGAACCCAGCGGGCACCAGTTGGCGTGCGCGGCGACTTCCATCAGCCGTGTCCGGTCGCGCTCGAGCATTTCCAGCCAGGCGAAAAGATGATGGGCGAGGTAGACCGGCTGCGCCCGCTGCAGGTGGGTGTAGCCCGGGATCAGGACGTCGCGGTGGGCCGCGGCGACCGCGAGCAGCGCCCGTTGCGCGGCCTGGATCTTTCCGCCGAGCGTCGCGCAGGCGTGCTTGAGGAAGAGCCGCATGTCGGTCGCGACCTGGTCGTTCCGGCTCCGCGCGGTGTGCAGCTTGGCGGCGGCGGGCACGCGCCGGGTCAGGGCGGCCTCGATGTTCATGTGCACGTCCTCGAGCTGCGGGTCCCAGCTGAACCGGCCGGCTCCGATCTCGGCGAGGATGGCGTCGAGCCCCGCGTGGATAGCGGCGCGCTCGGCGGCCGTGAGCAGGCCGACATGCGCGAGCATCGCCGCGTGCGCCTTGCTCCCGGCGACGTCGAACGGCGCGAGCCGGCGGTCCAGCGACACGGATTCGCTGAACTGCAGCATCAACTCGGCGGGCCCCGCGGTGAAGCGGCCGCCCCAGGTCGCTTGGGTCTTCTTGGCCATGACGCTGGGAGGAGACGCCCCCGCCGGTTGCCGCGCAACGCGAAAAAGGTTTCCCGCGGACTGTCCCGCTCCGCCGGTTCGATACAGTTGCCGCGGAAGGAGCGGTGGTTTCTCGCGCAGAGGCGCGGAGACGCAGAGGTCGACCGCTGAGGTCCGATCTTCGCGTCTCTGCGCCTCTGCGCGAACCGGATCGAAAAAGTCGCCGCAAAAACCTTTTGCGTCTGCGCGCCGTTGCCCGAGCCTTTTGGACCTCAGCGCATGGCCAAAGTCCGCATCCTCTCCGACCGGGTCGCCAACCAGATCGCCGCGGGCGAGGTGATCGAGCGCCCGGCGGCGGTGGTGAAGGAGCTGGTGGAGAACGCGCTCGATGCGGGGGCGACGCGGATCGAGGTGGAGTTCCGGCACGGCGGCCGCTCGCTCATGCGGATCGAGGACAACGGCCACGGCATGGCGCGCGACGACGCCCTGCTGGCCCTCGAGCGGCACGCCACGAGCAAGATCGCGGAGGCCGCGGATCTCGACCGGCTCGGCACCTTCGGCTTCCGCGGCGAGGCGCTCCCGTCGATCGCGAGCGTCTCGCGCTTCCTGCTGCAGACGCGCGAGGCCGGCAGCGACGCGGGGACGGAGATCCTGGTCAACGGCGGCAAGTTCGTGCACGTGCGCGACTGCGGCCAGCCGGCCGGCACGCGGATCGAGGTGACGCACCTGTTCAACTCCGTGCCGGCGCGGCGCAAGTTCCTCAAGACCGACCAGACCGAGGCCGCGCACATCACGCAGTGCGTGCGCCTCTACGCCCTGGCGTGCCCGCGGACGGCGTTCACGCTGATCGAGGACGGCCGGATCAGCTTCCGTTCGCCGGAATGTGCGACGCTGGCGGACCGCGTGGCCGAGATCTTCGGGCGCCAGCTGGCGGAGGGCCTCGTGCCGGTCGAGGCGGCGGAGACCGGCCTGCGGCTCGGCGGACTCATCGGGCGCCCGGGGGTGGGCCGGGCCACGCGGCACGAGATGATCACGTTCGTGAACGGCCGCCCGGTCGACAGCCGGACGCTCAACTACGCGCTGATCGAGAGCTACCACGAGTCGCTGCCCAAGGGCCGCTACCCGCTGGCCTTCGTCTTCCTCGACCTCGATCCCGCGGCGGTCGACGTGAACGTCCATCCCGCCAAGCGCGAGGTGCGCTTCCGGAACGAGGGCGGCGTGCGGGGGTTCGTCATTCGCGCCGTCCTGCAAAGACTGCGCGAGATTTTGGATTTTGGATCGCGGATTGCGGATTTTGAAAAGCCCGGTGCAGCGACATCGGTTCCGCCAGTGGCGGCGCCACTGCAGGGCCCGTCATCGATGGTGAAATCCCTCGCGATGCCTTCCCATCCGCAGTCTGCAGTCCGGCTCCCGCCATTGACGCCGCCAGTCTTCCCGGCGCGGACGGAGTCCGCGCCCTACCGGGCTGAAGATCCGCAATCCAAAATCCAAAATCCAAAATTCCCCACGTGGCGCTACGTGGGGTTGGCCCACGGGAACTACGCCCTGTTCGAGACCGCGGCGGGGCTCGTCCTGCTGGATCGCCGGGCGGCGCACGAGCGGGTGTGGTACGAGCGGCTGCAGGAGCAGTTTCGCGCGGGCGCGGTGCCGGGGCAGCGGCTGCTGCTGCCGGTGCCGGTCGAGCTCGACCCGGTCGGAACGGCGCTGCTGCTGGACCGCCTGAAATTTCTGCAGGCGCACGGTTTCGAGATCGGGGAATTCGGTCGGAATTTCTTCCGGGTCGAGGCCGTGCCGGCCTGGATGGAGCCGGCGGACGCGGAGCCTTTCCTGCGCGACGTGCTCGGCGCGATGCGCGAGGGGCGCCTGCCGGAGGGCAGGCCGGACCTCGCGCGCGAGGAGCTGGCACGGCTGGCGGCGGGCAAGGCCGTGCGCCTGCCGGCACGGGCGGGGGAGGACGAACTGCAGGCGCTGGTCGCCCAGTTGTTCGCGACGCGCGCGCCGCTGACCAGCCCGGCCGGGCGGCCCACCTATCTGGAACTCAGCCACGGCGAGCTCGCCCGGCGCTTCCAAAAGTGACTTTCTCGCGACTCCTCCCGGCGCGGTTGCGTTCCCGCCGTGCCGGCTCCATCACCTGACCTGGCCCGCCGCCGCGCTGGCACGGTTCCTGTTTCATCACTCTCCTCGCATGCCCGCCTCCAAATCCAAGAAACCCGCGCCCGCCAAGACCGCCAAGCCCTCGGCTCCCGCGGCCGCACCTCATCGCCGGGTGGACGACGACCCGGTCGTCGCTTTCAAGCGCGCCATCGTCAACCAGCTGACCTCCACGCTGGCGCGCGACATCGGTTCGGCCACGCCCCGCGACTGGTGGATCGCCACGGCGATGGCCGTGCGCGAGCAGATCCACGAGCGGATGATCGCGACGCAGGCCGTGCACAACGCGAAGAATGTCCGCCGCCTGTACTATTTCTCGCTCGAGTACCTGGTCGGCCGGCTCTTCGGCAACAACCTCCTCGCGACCGGCCATTTCGAGATCGCGCGCGCCGCGCTCTCGGCGCTGGGGCAGGACTTCGAGAAGATCCGCGAGGCCGAGGGCGACATGGGCCTGGGCAACGGCGGCCTCGGCCGGCTGGCGGCCTGCTTCCTCGATTCGCTCGCGACGCTCGACTACCCGGCGCTCGGCTACGGCATCTATTACGAGTACGGCCTGTTCAAGCAGGCGTTCGCCCGCGGCCAGCAGGTCGAGTCGCCGGACAACTGGATCCTCTTCGGCAACCCGTGGGAAGTCGTGCGCGCCGAGTACACGCAGGAAGTCCGCCTCTACGGCCGGGTCGAGAACGTGTTCGACGACCGCGGCAACTACCGGCCGCGCTGGGTCGACACCAAGACGATCCTCGGCGTGCCGCACGACATCCCGACGGCCGGCTTCGGGACCCAGACCGTCAACCTCCTCCGCCTCTGGGCGTCGAAGTCGACGGAGGAGTTCGATTTCGCGGCCTTCAACCGCGGCGGCTACGTCGAGGCGGTCCGCGAGAAGTCGGTCGGCGAGACCATCTCGAAGGTCCTTTACCCGAATGACAAGACGGAGAACGGCAAGGAGCTGCGGCTCGTGCAGCAGTATTTCTTCGTGGCGTGCTCGCTGCGCGACATCATCCGCCGGCACTTCCGCCAGACGGGCAATTCCTGGGCGAACTTCGCCGACAAGGTGGCGGTGCAGCTGAACGACACGCACCCGACGATCGCGGTGGTCGAGCTGATGCGCATCCTCGTCGACGAGGAGAACATGGCCTGGGCGGACGCCTGGGCGATCGTCACCCGCACCTTCGCCTACACCAACCATACGCTGATGCCGGAGGCGCTGGAGAAGTGGGGCGTGGCGCTCTTCGAGCGCGTGCTGCCGCGGCACCTGCAGATCATCTACGACATCAACACGGGCCTGATGAAGGAAGCGGAGGCCCGCTGGCCGGGGGACAACGACAAGAAGCGCATCTGCTCCCTGATCGAGGAGAACGGCGGCCGCATGGTGCGCATGGCCAACCTCGCCGTCGTCGGCAGCCACGCGGTGAACGGCGTCGCGGCGCTGCACACCGAGCTGCTCAAGAAGCACCTGTTCCCCGAGTTCGACGCGCTTTATCCCGGCAAATTCCAGAACAAGACCAACGGCATCACGCCGCGCCGCTGGCTGCTGAAGAGCAACCCGCGGCTGGCGACGCTGATCACCGACAAGCTCGGCAACGACGCCTGGGTGCGGAACCTCGACAAGCTGCGCGGGCTCGAGAAGTTCGCGGGCGACGCGGTCTTCCAGCGGGAGTTCACGTCGATCAAGCGGGCCAACAAGGCGGACCTCGCCGTCATCATCAAGGAGCAGTGCGGCGTGGACGTATCGCCCGATGCGCTCTTCGACGTGCAGATCAAGCGCCTCCACGAGTACAAGCGCCAGCACCTGAACCTGCTCCACATCCTGGCGCTCTACCGGCGCCTGGTGCAGAACCCGGGCCTCGACATCGTGCCGCGGGTCTTTGTCTTCGCCGCCAAGGCGGCCCCGGGCTACGACCTCGCGAAGAACATCATCTACGCGATCAACGTCATCGGCGCGCACATCAACGCCGACGCCCGCATCGGCGGGAAGCTCAAGGTCGCCTTCCTCCCGAACTACCGGGTCTCGCTGGCGGAGAAGATCATTCCCGCCGCCGACCTTTCGGAACAGATCTCGACCGCCGGCAAGGAGGCCTCCGGCACCGGCAACATGAAGCTCTCGCTCAACGGCGCGCTGACCATCGGCACGCTCGACGGCGCCAACGTCGAGATCAAGGAGGAGGTCGGCGACGAGAACATCTTCATCTTCGGCCTGAACGTCGACGAGGTGGCCGCGCTCGACGCGAAGGGCTACCATCCGTGGGACTATTACAACGCGGACGAGGAACTGCGCGCGGTGGTCGACTGGCTCGGCTCCAGCTACTTCACGCCGGGGGAAAACGGCGCCTTCGGCGGGCTGCACCACAGCCTCCTCGGCGGCGGCGACCCCTTCAAGGTGCTGGCCGACTTCCGCTCCTACAGCGACTGCCAGGCGCGCGTCGACGCCGCCTACCGCGACCCGGCCCGCTGGGCGAAGATGGCGATCCTCAACACGGCCCGCATGGGCAAGTTCTCCAGCGACCGCACCATCCGCGAGTATGCGGAGCAGATCTGGAGCCTGCCGGCCGTCGCGGTGAAATAGCGGCGTCGCTTGGTTCCTAACTGCAGCCGGAGGTTTCACGCGGAGCACGCAAAGGACGCAGAGGTCGCGCGGGTCTCTCTGCGTTCTCCGCGTCCACTGCGTGAAATGGCGATGGGCTACAGCTTCGGCTGGCAACCTTGCGGCGTTTCCCGAATCTAACGCGCATGCGTTTTCCCCGCCTTTCTCTCGCCGTGGCGCTGGGCGTGGGAGGAATTTGCGACGGGACGGCGGCGGAGCGGAAGATTCCTCCGATCGCGGGCGAGCTGGCGGGCAATCTTGTCCTGCACGGTTGGCCGGCGTTCCCGGGCCTCGCCTGGAAGGTCACGGCCGTCGCCGCCGGCGATGCGACGCTCCTGAGGTTGTCCGCCACGGCTCCCGGGTTGAACCTGCAGGTGGAAGCGCGCCTGCCGGCGGATGGCGGCCGGGGCAGCTGGCGGGTGACCGAGGGCGCGGCCGACGTGGAGGCCTGGCTGCCGGTGGCGAAGGCGCAGCCCGGGCTCGCCGCGCTGCCGGGCGACCTGAAAATGTCGGGCGCGATTCGCCTGGCGGGTGAGGGCACCTGGCAGGGAAGCGACTGGGCCGGAACGGTCAGCTCCACGCTGGAAAACGGGCGGGCCGACAGCGCGACCCAGGGCTGGAGCGCGGCGGACATCGGGGTCGTGAGCGAACTGGACGTCAGGGCTGGCGTGGCGACGCTGCGGAAGGCGCAGATCCGCGTCGGTTCGGTGCAGGCCGCCGGCCTGGTGCTGCAGGACCTGCGGGTGGACGTCGCCGGAGCCGACGGCCAGCGGTTGCAGGTCAGCCGCGCGGAACTCGAGCTCCTGGGCGGGCACGTGACGCTGGCGCCGTTCGTTTTCGATCCGGCGGCTCCCGCGGTTGAAACGACGGCGGACTTTTCCCGGCTCTCGCTGGGCGAACTCGCACGGCTCGCGCCGCAGGCGCTGGCCGAAGCCGACGGCCGCCTCGACGGCCGGATCGCGCTGCGCTGGACCGCGGCCGCCGGATTCGAACTCGGTGCCGGCTCGCTGGCGACGACCGCGGGCGTGCCGGCCACGATCCGCCTCGCGGCCAAGCCGGGATTCCTCACGGAACGCATGCCGCGGACGATTTCCCTGCTCCCGGACTGGCTGGGACCGGTGGCGAAGTGGTTTTCGCCGGCGAATCCGGCCTACGGAACGCTGTCCGACATCGAGATGGGGCGCCAGCCGCTGGCGGTCGAGCGGCTCAGCCTGAAGCTTTATCCCGACGGCCCCGACGCCGCGCGGTCCACGCTGGTGGAACTGGCGGCGCGTCCGACCGCGGGCGGGGCGGTCGACCGGGTCGATTTCACGGTGAACGTCGCGGGCCCGCTGAACCAGGTGCTCCGCCTCGGGCTGAACGAAAGCGTGCAGGTGAAGGTCGGAGCGGGGCCCTGAGGTTCGCGCAGAGGCGCGGAGGCGCAGAGTTCGGCAAACGGCAAAAGGACATTTCCTCCTCTTCGATCTCTGCGCCTCCGTGTCTCTGCGCGAAATTCCTGATCGAGACGAAACCGGATTTGCCTTTTGGAGTCTGACTTCGATAACTCCCGCCATGCCTTCGCGCCTGCTCCTCCTTTTCCCGCTGATCCTGGCCGCCGGCTGCATCCGGGTGAAGATGGAGCCGATCGAGGTTCACGCCGTGGTCGACGTGAACGTCAAGGTCGACAAGGCGCTCGACGATTTCTTCGGCGATATCGACAAGAAGTCCGCCACGATCAAATAACCCCGAATCCTTCCGTCATGAAAACGATCCTTTTTCGCCTGAGCCTGTTGCTGGCCTTCGTTCTGCCCGCGGCCCTGCCCGCGCGCGCCGCCGAAGACCTCGGCGCGGTCAAGGCGCGGATGGAGCAGCGCCTGTCGAAGCTGGATGCGCTGAAGGCCGGCGGAGCGATCGGCGAGAACAACCGCGGCCTGGTCGAGGTGCGTGGCGGCGGCGGCGATGCGGCCGCCGTGGTGGCGGACGAGAACCGCGACCGCGAAGCCGTCTATGCCGCGATCGCCCACCAGACCGGAGCGTCCGCCGACAGCGTCGGACGCGCGCGGGCGAAACAAATCGCGACGAACAGCGCCGCGGGCGTCTGGCTCCAGCACGAGGACGGCTCGTGGTATAAGAAGTAGGAGCCGGAGAAATCCGGCTCACGCGAAGCCACGAAGAACACGAAGATCGATCCTTCGTGAGCTTCGTGCCTTCGTGTGAGCCATTCCGAGGTGATTGGTTCGGACATTGCTTCAGGATCAGGGGTGCACAGGATATCCGCCGCCCCCGTTCTCCCATGAGCCTTCTTCTCCGCCGACTCGCGTTGTTCGCCCTTTCCGCCGCCGTGCTTGCCGCCGCGGATTTCCAGCCGGCCGTCGTCTACGACTTCGGCGGCAAGAATGACCGGTCGTTCAACCAGTCGGCCAGCGAGGGGGCGGAGCGGTTCAAGAAGGACACCGGCGTGGCCTTCCGCGAGTTCGAGATCTCCAATGCCGCGCAGCGCGAGCAGGCGATGGCGCAGCTGGCGCGGCGCGGCGCGACCATCATCGTCGCGGTCGGCTTCACCCAGGCCTCGGCGGTCGAGAAGGTGGCGAAGGAGTTCCCGGCGGTGAAGTTCACGCTCATCGACGCGGTGGTCGACCTGCCGAACGTGCAGTCGGTGAACTTCCGCGAGCAGGAGTCGTCCTTCCTCTGCGGCATGGCCGCCGCGATGGCGTCGAAGACCGGGAAGGTCGGCTTCGTCGGCGGCATGGACATCCCGCTGATCCGGAAATTCGCGCTGGGCTACACCGAGGGCGTGCACTACGTGAACCCGCAGGCGGAGGTGTTCCAGAACATGACGGGCACGACGCCCGCGGCCTGGGGCGATCCGACGAAGGGCGCTGAGCTCGCGAAAAGCCAGTTCGGCCGCGGCGCGGACGTCGTCTTCCACGCGGCGGGGGCGACGGGCATCGGCGTCATGCAGGCCGCGGCCGACGCGGGCAAGTTGAGCATCGGCTGCGACAGCAACCAGGATCATCTCCATCCGGGAAGCGTGCTCACCTCGGCCGTGAAGCATGTGGACGTCGCGGTCTACCAGGCCTTCGCGACGGCGAAAGCCGGCACGTGGAAAGCCGGACAAGTCGTGCTCGGCCTCGCGGAGGACGGTGTCGGCTACTCCCTCGACGAATACAACCGGAAGCTCATCACGCCGGAGATGGAGGCGAGGCTGAACCAGGCGAAGGCGGACATCATCAGCGGGAAGATCAAGGTGTCTGAGTACAGGGCGCAGTAAGGCGGGGCCACACACCCCGTCGCGTTGCGCCACCCCTCTTTTTAGAGGGGAGCTTGGGCGGGTCGGCTCCCCTCTGGAGAGGGGTGCCCGCAGGGCGGGGTGTGTGGATCGGAAGGAAGCCCGCTCCCTCGGGCGACAAGAGAGGTTTGCAGGTTTTGCCGCTTGGTGTTTCCTCGGGCGCATTCGTGGCTGAAGAACTGAAATCCGTTCCGCCCGCGCTCGAGCTCCGCGCCATCGACAAGCGCTTCGGCGCGGTCCACGCGAACCGCTCGATCTCCTTCGCCGTCGCGAAGGGCAGCATCCACGGGCTCATCGGCGAGAACGGGGCGGGGAAGTCCACCGTGATGAACATCGTCTACGGCTTTCATCGGGCCGATTCCGGCGAGATCCGCGTGGGCGGGCGGACGGTGGAGATCGATTCGCCGCAGGCGGCGATCGCGGCGGGCATCGGGATGGTGCACCAGCACTTCATGCTGGTGGAGAATTTCACCGTGCTGGAGAACATCGTGCTCGGCGCCGAGGACGGCCGGCTGCTCGCCGGCGGCCTGGCGCGGGCGCGGGCGGGACTCGAGCGGCTGGCCCGCGACTATGGGCTCGAGGTGCCGCTCGACGCGGTGGTGTCGGACCTGCCCGTCGGGCTGCAGCAGCGCGTGGAAATCCTCAAGGCGCTCCACCGCGGCGCGGAGATCCTGATCCTCGACGAGCCGACGGCCGTGCTCACGCCACAGGAGGCCGACCAGCTTTTCCGGATGCTCGCGCGCCTGCGGGAGCAGGGGAAGTCGGTGATCCTCGTCACGCACAAGCTGAGGGAGATCATGGCGATCACCGACCGCGTGACCGTGATGCGGCAGGGCGCCGTGGTCGCGGAGGTGGCCACGCGCGAAACCTCGATCGGGGGCCTGGCCGAGAAGATGGTGGGGCGGGCCGTGCTGCTGCGGGTCGAGAAGAAGCCGTCCCGACCGGCGGAGGCCCTGCTTTCGGTGGAGAATCTCGAGGTGCGCGACAACCGCGGGCTGCGTCGGGTGAGCGGCGTGAACTTCGAGCTGCGCGCGGGAGAAATCGTCGGCATCGCGGGCGTGGCGGGCAACGGCCAGACCGAGCTGCTGGAGGCGCTCGCGGGCATCCGGGTGCCGGACCGCGGCGAAATCCGGCTGCAGGGCCGCGACCTGGTGCGCGAGCGGCTCGGCCCGCGGGAGCGGCGCCGGCTCGGTCTCGCCCACGTGCCCGAGGACCGGCTGCACGTCGGCGTGGTCGCGAGTTTTCCCGCGCAGGACAATGCGATCCTCGGCTACCAGGCCCGCCCGGCCTACAACCGCGGCCTGGCGGTCGACCGCGCGGCGGTCCTGGCCGGCTGCGAGCGGAAGATGGCGGAGTACGACGTCCGTCCCCCCGATCCGCGGCTGCGCCTCTCGGCGTTTTCCGGCGGCAACCAGCAGAAGCTCGTGCTGGCGCGGGAAATCGACGCCGACCCGCGCGTGCTGCTGGTCGGCCAGCCGACCCGTGGCGTGGACATCGGCGCGATCGAGTTCATCCACCGGCAGCTGGTGGCGCTGCGCGACGCCGGCAAGGCCCTGCTGGTCGTGTCGGTGGAGCTCGACGAGATCCTCGGCCTGGCGGACCGCATCCTGGTGATGAACGGCGGCGAGATCGTCGGCGAGGTGGCGCCGGCCGACGCCACCGAGGAGCGCCTCGGCCTGATGATGGCCGGCGTGAAGGCGGAGGCGTCGCCATGAGGTGGACCCCTTTTCAATTTTGTTCGGAAGGAAATTTCACGCGGAGGACGCGGAGAACGCAGAGATCGACTTTGCCCCCCGGTTTTTCTCCGCGCTCTCCGCGTCCTCTGCGTGAAGCCTTTCCGGAATCCACCGTGGTGGATTGTTCGTGCCCGTCCCATCGAAACAGGGCTTGGGAGGCAACCCGTTCCAACCGATGAGCGCTCCGGCAAAGCTTCCTCGCTGGGCGGAGTTCGGCCTTCTGCCGGCCGTCAATCTCGTCGTGGCGCTGCTGCTGTCGGGCGCGGTCATCCGGCTGATGGGCGAGAGCCCGGGGGCGGCGTTCCGGCTGATGCTGAGCGGATCGCTCGGCTCGCAGGAGTCGCTCGGCTACACGCTCTATTACGCCACGAATTTCATGTTCACCGGCCTGGCCGTGGCGGTGGCCTACCACGCGGGGCTCTTCAACATCGGCGCCGAGGGCCAGGCCTACATCGGCGGCCTCGGCACGGGACTGGTCTGCCTCGCGTTCGGCGCCTGGCCGTTCTGGGCGGTGCTGCCCGTCGCCGTGCTGGCCGGCGCGGGCTTCGGCGCGGCGTGGGCCTTCATTCCCGCGTGGCTGCAGGCGCGGCGCGGGAGCCACATCGTCATCACGACGATCATGTTCAACTTCATCGCCGCGGCGCTGATGACCCACCTGCTGGTGAACGTGCTGATCAAGCCCGGCCAGCAGTCGCCGGAGACGCGGGAGTTCGGGGCCGGCGCCGCCATGCCCGCGATGCACGAGCTGCTGGCAAAAATCGGGATCACGTTTGCCGCAACGCCCTGGAACCTCGCCTTCCTGCTCGCGCTCGCGGCGGCGGCCGCCGTGTGGTTCCTTCTCTGGCGCACGCGCTGGGGCTACGCGCTGCGGGTGGCCGGCGAGAACCCGGCGGCGGCGGTGTACGCCGGCATTTCACCCGCGCGCGTCATCCTCGGCGCGATGCTGCTCTCCGGCGCGCTGGCCGGCGGGCTCGGCCTCAACGAGCTCATGGGCGCGCAGCACCGGCTGCTGCTCGATTTCCCCGCCGGCGCGGGCTTCGTCGGGATCGCGGTGGCGCTGATGGGCCGCAACCATCCGGCGGGGATCTTCGTGGCGGCCGTGCTCTTCGGTGCGCTCTACCAGGGCGGCTCGCAGCTTTCGTTCGACCTGCCGAAGATCAACCGCGACATGGTCGTGGTCATCCAGGGCCTCGTGATCCTGCTCTGCGGCGCGATGGAGAACCTGTTCCGCGCGCCGCTGGCCGCGCTGTTCCGGAGGAGGGGGCGCTGATGGAGACCTACACGCTCATCGTTCTCCTGCTCGCCGCCACGATCCGCGTGGCGGTGCCGCTGCTGCTGGCGGCACTGGCCGGGATGTTTTCCGAGCGCTCGGGCATCATCGACCTGGGGCTCGAGGGCAAGATGCTGGGCGCCGCCTTCGCGGCCGCGGCGGTGTCGGCGGTCAGCGGCTCCGCCTGGCTCGGGCTGGCCGCGGGCGTCGCCACGGCGGTCGCCCTCGCGCTGCTCATCGGCTTCGCCTGCATCACGCACCGCGGCAACCAGGTCGTCGCCGGCATGGCCGTCACGATCATGGTCGCGGGCCTCGCGCCCACGCTCGGCCTCGCGTGGTTCAACCTCGGCGGGCAGACGCCGCAGCTCGACGGCCCGGGCCAGCGTTTCACGGAGCTCGTCTGGCCCGGGGCGCAGGCCGCGCGCGCGCTGCCTTTCCCGGGCCTGCTCTACGCCGAGCTGCTGAGCGGGCACAACCTGGTCGTGTATTTCGCGGCGGCGCTCGTGCCGTTCAGCGCCTGGGTGCTTTACCGGACGCGCTTCGGATTGCGGCTGCGGGCGGTCGGCGAAAACCCGCTCGCGGTGGACACCGCCGGCATCTCCGTGACCGCGCTGCGCTACCGCGCCGTGGCGATCTCGGGCGTGCTCTGCGGCGTGGCGGGAACGTATCTCTCGACCGCGGCCAGCTCGGGCTTCGTGCGCGACATGACCGCCGGCAAGGGCTACCTCGCGCTCGCCGCGCTGATCTTCGGCAAGTGGCGCCCGTGGCCGACGCTCGGTGCCTGCCTGCTGTTCGCGTTCACCGACGCCCTCGCGACGCGCCTGCAGGGTGTCGCGCTGCCGATGATCGGCGTGGTTCCCGTGCAGCTGATCCTGGCGCTGCCGTACGTGCTGACCGTGCTGCTGCTGGCCGGCTTTGTCGGCCAGGCGCACCCGCCGAAGGCAATTGGAATGCCCTATTCCAAGGAGAAGTAAGGAGCGGCAGATGTGCCTGAAATCCCAAATCCCATGCGGCGCAAACGCCAAAGAAATCACAAGGACCAGGTTTTAGAGGGACGCTTTTTGAAGATGGAAATTGAGCGATTGGCTGTTTTTTGGAATTTGGACCTTGGCGTTTGAAATTTTAAACTTCCATGACTTCCGCCGACCGTCTCGCCCGCCACCTGGGCAAATCCCCTGACACCAACCGGGCCCTCTTCGTCGCGGCGAATGCGACTGTCGTCGGCGATGTCGTGCTCGGGGCGAACAGCAGCGTCTTTTACGGCGCCGTGCTGCGCGGCGACATCAACGAGATCCGCGTGGGCGAGGGAACGAACATCCAGGACAACGTCATCGTCCACCTGGCGGACGATGCCGGGGCGCACATCGGGGCGTGGTGCACGATCGGCCACGCGGCGATCATCCACGCCTGCACGATCGGCGACGAGTGCCTGGTCGGCATGGGTGCGACCATCCTGGACCATGCGAACATCGGGGCACGCAGCATCATCGGCGCGAACGCGCTCGTGCCCCAGCGTTTCGAGTGCCCGCCGGGCTCGATGGTCTATGGCTCACCGGCCAAGGTGGTGCGGACACTGACCGAGGACGAGCAGCGGGCGCTGCGGCGCGGCGCGGAGAAGTACGTCGAGGTGGCGAAGGCCCACGCGGCGCTGCGATCATGATCTGATTTCGATCCGGTATCACGCGAAGCCGCGAAGAGCGCGAAGACTGAGCTTTCGCGAGCTTCGCGACTTCGCGTGAAACTGTCAGGGTTCGGACCGTTCGAGGGTGAGAAACGTGTAGCGGAAATTCTCGTCGGTGCTGTCGTGCCGGCTGAGTTCGCGCCACGGCTGCTGCCGCCACTCGGGGAAGAAGCGGTCGCCGGCGATCTCGGCGTGGATCAGTGTGAGGTGGAGGCGCAGCGGACGGGGCAGGACCAGCGCTTCCTCGTAGATGCGCTGGCCGCCGCAGATGTAGATGTCGCCCGGCAGCGAATCGGCGGCGGCGAGCGCCGTTTCCAGCGAGGCGGCGACGCGGATTCCCGGCCGCTCCAAGGCACGGTTGCGGGTGATGACGATCGGTCGCCGGCCGTCGCGGTTCGCATTGGGCCAGGTCTCGAAGCAGATCCGGCCCAGCACCACGATCTGCCCGGCCGTCTGGGCGGAGAAATACTTCGCGTCCTCCGGAATCCGCCAGGGCTGCCGGCCGTCGCGGCCGATCACGCGGTTCTCCGCGCAGGCGACGATGACGTGGAGCGGCTTCACTTTATTTCAACGTTCAACGTCCAACCTCCCACGTTCAACATTCAAGGACTGAACTCCGACGTTGAACGTTCAACGTTGAATGCTGGACGTTGAACGTTGCGCCGCGCCGCGGCCGCGTCCGCTCAGGCGGGCACGATCTTGATGCTCTCGACCTCGACGCGGTCGATCGGCGTGCTCTTTTCGCCGCCGCCGCCGCTCTTGGTCGGGACGCCGGCGATGCGCTCGAGGACGTCGTCGCCCTTGATGAGCTCGCCGAAGGCGGTGTACTGCTTGTCGAGGAAGCGGGCGTCGCCGTGGCAGATGAAGAACTGGCAGCCGGCGGAGTCGGGATTGGCGGCGCGGGCCATGGAGATCACGCCGCGGACGTGGGGCTTGGCGTTGAACTCGGCCTTGATCTTGTAGCCGGGATCGCCGGTGCCGGGCATGCCCCTCGCGCCGGCCTTGGTGTTCGGGCACCCGCCCTGGATCATGAAGCCCTTGATGATGCGGTGGAACGCCGTGCCATCGTAGAAGCCCTCGCGGGCGAGCTTCTTGAAGTTCTCGACGGTCTTGGGCGCGACGTCGGGCCAGAAGGCGAGGGTCATTTCGCCGTAGGAGGTCTTGATGAGGGCGTTTTCGGCAGGCGTGGAGGTGCTCATGGAATGGTGAGCGAACCCCGGGCGATGTCCCGCCGCAAGAAACAAACGAGCGGGCGGCCGTACCAGGGAAAATCCCGGGGGAAGTTCATTCCGGAAGGTTTCACGCAGAGAACGCGGAGTACGCAGGGAATTCCCATCGGGTCCTGATCCCGGGATCCTCTCTGCGTCCCCTGCGTTCTCTGCGTGAACCTTCCGGATTTTCCGGGGGCCGCTCGCGCTGATGGCGCTTTGACCGCGATCAACGCAGCGCCACGGCGGAAAGGCCGGCGGCGTCGAAGACTTTCTGGTAGAGCGCGAGCTTGGCGCGGATGGCGGCGAGCTCGCGCGGCGTCGGCCGGCCGGGATCGGCGGCGACGGGCGGAGCGCCGTAGCGCGCGAGGCATTGGACGAGCAGGCGTTTGGCGACCTCGGGGGCGAGCACGCCGGCCTCGATGAAGAGATCGTCGGGATTGTCCGGCATCGGACTGGCCTGGGCGAGCTTGGCGACGGGCACGCCCATCAGTGCGACGCGCGCCAGCGTATCCTCGGTGGAGGCGTGAAAGGCGCCGTCGCGGTTGCCGATGCAGACCAGGCCGGCGAGGGGATGATCCTGGCGGAGCAGCGCGACGCGCATGAGGATCGCCATTTCCGTGGCCCCGCTGCGGACGCTCTCGCCCGAGGACCAGGCCGGGTCGCGAAACTCCGCCACCGCAGGATCGGCGGCGGCGAGACGCGGCAGCAGGATCCCGGCGGAAAGAAGGACGAAGATCGACCAGCCACCGCGCCGGACCAGGCCCATGAACCGTTGCGTCGCACCCATGCCTCTGTGGGTGCAGGGGGCGTGCCACGGTGGCCGGCGGCAGGCTGGGCCGGGATGAATTCTTTTGGCGGACGGCCGGCGCGCAGAAAGCGCCGTTCATGCGCGGGCAAAAGAAAGAGGCCGGCTTGTGGGGCCGGCCTCGGTCTGGAACGAAAACGGATTGCCGTCAGATGGCGGGACGACCGGTGCGGGCGGCGGCCTCGTTGAGCGCGGCGCGCAGCACGTCCTTCGCCTCGGCGGGCTGCTTGTCCAGCTGGGCGCGGCAGATCTCGAAGACCCGGGGGTGCGCGGCGGCATCCTGCGCGAGCGCGTAGCGCGCGGCAGAGTCGAGGCCCGGGCGGTCGGTGCCGAGGGCGTCGAGGATGTTGACGATGTAACGCTCGTCGCCGGTGGCGAGGAACGCGCCCCACTGCAGGTTCATCGAGGACGGCGAAAGCACGGGCGTGTTTGCGACGTCGATGCTCGGAGTGTCGGCCAGCCGCGCGACCTCGTTGCGCACGGGGGTGAACTCGCCGAGATGGCGCAGCATGTCGGCGCCGAGCGGATTGCCCGCCTGCCACAGCGCGGCGGCGATCAGCCGGTGGTGGGCGAGCGGCAGGCCGTTGAACCCGAGCAGCCAGGCGTCGACGCGCTCCGGATTGCGCGCAAAGAGCGTGGCGAGGAAGCCGATGGCGACAGCGGTGTGGCCGGGCTTCTCGAAGTAGCCCTCGCGGCTGAGCGCCTGCACGAGGCGGGGCAGTTCGGCGGGCTGCGGGTTGGTGTAGTAGGTTTCGAGCGAAGCCTGGGCGGAAATTTCCGCACGGGCGGCGAAGGGCGACGCGAGCGCGAGGCCCGCGACGAGGGCGAAGGACAGGGTTTTCATGGGGACACGGAGACGGGGGTTGGCGTTACCGGCGGCCCGGGGCTGAGGGTTTGGACCGCTTCGACGTCGAGCAAATTACGTCTCCGGCGCGCGCCGTAAAGCGCGGCACCGATGAAACCTTTTCATCGGCCGTGGCGCAAACTTCAGGGGCACTCCGGGGATTCGCCGGATTTTTGGCCACGAAAACGCCCGAGGATTCCAGGGCTTCGTCTCGAATCTCCCGCGCGCCTATAGGCGCAATGGAGACGCCGGCGCAGCCCCGGCGCCTTCGTGCCTTTTCGTGGCCAAAAAGCCGCCGGCGGCGTGCGGGCCACCGGCGGCGTCCTTCATTTCTGCGCGACCACGTCAGGGTAGGAGAATTTCTCGCCGGGCAGGGACGGGGTGTTCGGCGGCGGCATGCGGTGCCTGGTCTGGGCCTCGAAGCCGCTGACGAGCTTGAGCAGCGTCGGCTCGGAGAAGGGCCGGCCGAGGAATTCAAGCGCGAGCGGATCGCCTTCCTTGGTATAGCCCATCGGCACGAGCATGCCGGGCAGGCCGGTCATCGAGCTCAGATAGTTGTCCGACGGCGAGACCTTGTCGCCCGCGCGGGCGATGGCGTTGAGCGGATCGTTGTCCGGCTCGCGGCCGCTGAGTTTCTGCGCCGGCAGGGTCTTGTACGGATAGACGAGGGCATCGAGCTCGAACTTGTCCATCAGCGCGACCAGCGCCGCGCGCAGGGAAGCGCGGGCCTTGAGGCGGGACTGGTACTCGGGATCGGGGCCGGGCTTGAGGTCGAGGTACTCCGCGAAATCGGGTTTCGAGAGATCGGGGAACTTCTGGACCATCTCGCGGATGCTGTGGAACGGGGCGTTGGGCCCGAAATCCGTCAGGTACTTGTCGAGCACCGTGGTCTGCTCCCAGTAGTTCACCTTGATCGTGTGCACGCGGTCGAGGTTCAGGCCGACCGAGACCGGATCGTAGACATCGGCGCCCGCCTTGCGCAGATCGAAGATGGCCTTCTCCGCGAGCGCGAGCCCCTCGGCATGCGCCGGGCCCTGGCGGAACATTTCCCGCAGCACGCCGATCCGCGCCCCGTGGAGGCCGTTGGGATTGAGGAACGTGGTGTAGGAGACGGTGGGCAGCTTCGTCAGCGACTGCGCGGTGATCAGGTCGTTGGCGTCGATGCCCGTGATGTAGTCGAGCATGACGGCGAGGTCATAGCTGTTGCGGCACATCGGGCCGATGCGCTCGTGGGTGAAGGTGTTGCCCATCGTCCCGCCGCGGCCGACGAGGCCCTCGGTGCCGGCGAGCCCGACGAGCGAGCCGTCGGTCGTGGGATTGCGGATGGAGGTGCCGGTCTCGCTGCCCAGGCCCGCGGTGGCGAACCAGGCGGCCATCGAGGCGCCGACGCCGCTGCTGGAGGGCGCGACGGTGCGGGTCAGGTCGTACGGGTTGATCACCTGGCCGGCGAGGGAGCTGCCGCCGTCCGGCCGCGACTTGCCGAGCCAGTCGCTCATGTTGGTCTTCGCGAAGATGATCGCGCCGGCGGCGCGCAGGCGCTTGATGACGTTCGCGTCGTACTGCGGCACCGCGCCCTTCATCGCGATGAAGCCGCCGGTGGTCGGCATGTCCATCGTGTTGATCAGGTCCTTGGCCACGATCGGGATTCCGTGCAGGGGGCTGCGGCGGCCCTTGGTCTTGCGCTCCTCGTCGAGGGCGCGGGCCATCGCGAGGGCGTTCGGGTTCACGGTGATCAGGGAGTTGATCTTCGGCCCCTGCTGGTCGTAGGCGGCGATGCGGTTGAGGTAGAGCTGGACCAGCTTCTCGGACGTCAGCGCGCCGGCGTCGATGGCGTCGTTGATGTCCTTGATGGTGGCGGTGGCGAGGTCGAAGTCGCGGGCGGCGAGCGGACGGGCGAAGGCGAGCGCGAGGGCGCAGGCGAGGAGGAGGAGAGGGCGGAACGTTTTCATGGGAGTGGCGATCAGTAGGTGAATTTTTCGCCGGGGAGGGCGGGAACGGTGGGTGGTGACTGGCGGAGGTGGGTCTGGCTTTCGAAGCCGCTGGCGAGCTTGATCAGCGTGGGCTCGGAAAACGGCCGGCCGAGGAACTCGAGCGAGAGCGGAACGCCGTTGGCGATGTAGCCCATCGGCACGAGCAGGCCGGGCAGCCCGGTCATCGAGCTGAGGTAGTTGTCGGATTCGCTGACCTCGTCGCCGCTGAGGGCGAGCTTGTTCAGGGGATCCGGATCGGCGCCGCGGCCGCGGCGCTCGGCCAGCTTCGCCGCCGGCACGGTCTTGAAGGGGAAGACGACGGCATCGAGCTGGAACTTGTCCATCAGGGCGACGACCGCCTCGCGCAGCACGCGCCGCGATTTCAGCCGCGACTGGTATTCGGGGTCGGGCCCGGGGGCGTAGTTCGCGTAGGTGACGAAGTCGGGCTTCACCAGGTCCGGGAATTTCCGGACCATCTCCTTGACGCTGTGGAACGGCGCATTCGGGCCGTAGTCGACGAAGTACTTGTCGAGGATGGTCTCGGCCTCCCAATAGTTGACCTTGATCGTGCGGATCCGCTCGAGGTTCAGGCCGAGGGAAACCGGGTCGTAGACATCGGCCCCGGCCTTGCGCAGGGCGAAGATCGCCTGCTCCGCCAGGGCCAGCCCCTCGGCGTGCTGCGGCCCGCTGCGGAACATGTCGCGGAGGACGCCGATGCGCGCGCCATGGAGTCCGTCGGGATTGAGGAACGTGGCGTACGAGACGGTGGGCAGCTTCGTCAGCGCCTGGGCGGTGATCAGGTCGTTGGCGTCGATGCCGACGATGGCGTCGAGCGTGACGGCGAGGTCGTAGACATTGCGCGCGATCGGGCCGATGCGCTCGTGCGTGAAGGAGTTTGCCATCGCCCCGCTCCGGCCGACGAGGCCCTCGGTGCCGGCGAGGCCGACGAGCGAGCCGTCGGTGGTCGGGCCGCGGATGGAGGTGCCGGTCTCGCTGCCGAGTCCCACGGTGGCGAACCAGGAGGCGATGCCCGCGCCGGTGCCGCTGCTGGAGCCGGCGAAATTCCGGCTGAGGTCATAAGGATTGAGCACGAGGCCGGCGATCGAGCTGCCGCCGTCGGCCCGCGGCTTGCCCAGCCAGTCGCTCAGGTTGGTCTTCGCGAGGATGATGGCGCCGGCGGCGTGCAGCCGCTTGATGACGTTCGCGTCGTACTGGGGCACGGCGCCCTTCATCGCGACGAAGCCGCCGGTCGTCTGCATGCCGGCGGTGTTGATCAGGTCCTTCACGATGACGGGGATGCCGTGCAGCGGGCTGCGTCGGCCCGTGGCCTTGCGCTCCGCGTCGAGGGCGCGCGCCTCCGCCAGCGCGTTCGGGTTGAGCGTGATGATCGTGTTGAGCTTCGGGCCGGCCTGGTCGTAGGCGGCGATGCGGTTGAGGTACAGCTGCACCAGTTTTTCCGAGGACAGCGCGCCGGCGTCGACCGCGGCGTTGATGTCGGCGATGGTCGCGGTCGAGAGGTCGAACTCGGCCGCGCGGACCGGGGAAAGGAACCCGGCCAGCGCGAGGAGTCCGGGCAGCAGGCGAAGGGAGGAGAGAGGAAATTTCATGGGAGTCGGGAAGAGGGAGAGGAGGGCCGCAGGCGGAGCCGCGGCCGGTGGAGGATGCCGGGGAGGATCGGGCCCGTCAGAAGTCGGTCTTCATCGTCAGCTCCCAGCGCCGCCCGGGCATGGCGGAGAGGCGTTCGGGATCGAAGTCCCGGTTGCGGGGACGGAAGTACATCTCGTCGTTGGCGTTGAAGACGTTCAGCCGCACGTGCCATTTCGCGCCGTCCCAGGAGACGCCGGTGTTGATGACGGTCGCGGCGGGCAGCAGGAGCGTCCGGAGCCGGTCGGCGTAGAAGGCGTTCGCGTAGGTCCCGCCGAGCAGGAGGCCGAATCCGTTGTCGAAGCGGTAGTTGGTGTTGAAGCCGAACTGCCGCTCGGGCTGCGTATTGAAGTTCCGGTACTGCGACTGCCCGATGGGCAGCACGACCGCCGCCAGTCCGCCGTAGAGGAAGGCGTTGGCCGGGTAGATCACCTTGCCGGTGGCCGGATCGACCACGTCCTTGAACCCGAGGATGCTGGCGGGCAGGTCGACCGTGGCGGTGGTGTCGGCGCCGTAGTGCGAGTTCATCCACATGGCGTAGCCGGTGACCGAGAGATTCTTCGTCGGCACCCATTTGATCTCGTTCTCGAAGCCGCGGGTGACCGTGGTGGAAACCGTCGCCCCCGCCAGCGGGTCGTCCGGCCGCTCCACGTTCGCCCGATTCTGGGTGTAGGCCGACGAGGTCAGGAAGAGCTTGTTCTTGAGCAGGGTCGCCTTGATGCCGCCCTCCACCATCCGCGCCTGGCCGATGTGGTTCAGCACGGTCGTCGAGCTGAGGACGTCGTTGTCCCCCTCCAGGCCCACGCTCTCCCGCGCCCAGGTGACATAGGGGCGCAGGCCGAACGGCAGCTGCTCGGAAAGGCTGACGCTGACGGACGAGCCGCCGTTGGCCTTCCAGAAGGCCGACGTGCTGGTGTAGGCGCCGGGATTGGCGGTGGTGCCCGTGGCGCCGTTGAACGCGCCGTAGCTGACGAACTTGGCGGGCGAGTAGTCGTAGCGCGTGCCGACGACGACGTTGGTGTGCTTGAACAGGTCGACGTCGAACAGCAGGCCGGCGCCCTCCTCGTAATACTGGCTGAGGTTGACGGTGCTGGCCGGCGCGAGGGACTCGTTGTCGATCCAGTTCCAGAACGTCGTGTTGGGGACACGGACGCCGTCCCCGCGCATCACGTCGTTGCGGTGGATGACGTCGCTGATGCTGCCGACGCCGCCGGACTTGTACTTGACGGAGATGTGGCGGAGGTTGAGCGAGACGAGGCTGTTGACGGAGATCCACTCGGGCAGGGAGCCGAAGCGCTTGCTGATGGTGAGCTTGTCCTCGGCGGCGTAGTCATCCTGTTTCTCGGCGAAGGGATTCTCCGAGCTCTTGAGCTCGACCATCTTGTCGAAGAACAGCTGGTTCTTGATCGTCAGGTCCGGATTCGAGTCGTTGATGAGGTCGAGGTACGCGACGTACATCTTCGAATCCTGGAGCTTCTCCAGGCCGCCGTTGCGCCGGCGGTCGATCTTGGTGACGCTGACGGTCCGCGGATCCAGGGCAAAGCCGACCGGCAGGTAGCCGGACATCGGCAGCGGCGCCCCCACGCCCTGCGCCCGGATCAGGCCGGTGGGATCGGCCTCGGGATGGGCCGTCAGATAGTCCATGAAGGACTGCGGGATGCCGGAGACCTTCGGGAACTGCCCGATCGGGAGGAGATTGCCGCTGGCGTCCTTCGGCCAGGCGAAGCGCTGCTGCAGCGGGAGATTGGTGGAGCTGAGATTCCCCTTCACCGGGGAATTCTGCACCATTTCCAGGTAGCTGATCTTGCCGTCGCCGTCGCTGTCGAGATTCACCAGCGGCATCCCGCGAATGTAGTTGCCGTTGCTGATCTCGTCCTGGGTCACGCGGTTCATGAATCCGCCCGCGGTGATCGAGTTCTGGAACTGGCCGCCGGTTTCCAGGCGGAACTTGCCGATGAAGTCGTTGATGCTCACCGAACCCTGCAGGAATTTCTGCTTGGCGGGCACCTGCCGGATGTAGGTGTCGGAATTCTCGAGCAGGCCGTACACGTAGTAGCCGCCCTGCTTCCCGCCCGGGCTGAATGGCCCGCCGACGCCGAAGGACGCCTCGTTGCGGTTGTACGAGCCGGTGACCGCCTGGACGAAGCCCTCCTCCTTGGTCAGGTAGGTGCCGATCTTGGCCCGGCCCGATTTCGGCACGTAGTTGGTGTAGCCTCCGATCTTGCCCATGCCGTAGATCGGCGAGGGCGGCCCCTTCACGATCTCGATCGAGTCCATGCCGGCGAACGTCGTGCGGTTCGTCCCGAGCTGGGTGAGCCGCTTCATGCCGCGGAAATAGGTGTCGGCGGGCACCCCGCGCACCCAGATGCCGCCCTGCAGCCCGAAGCGCATGTTCGTCGCCACGCCCGGCACGGCGCGGGCCACGTCCTCGACGGTGGAAATTCCGAGGAGACTGAGCTGCTCGCTGCTGATGTAGGAAACGGCGCGGGGCGTCTCGAGCAGCGACTTGGTGAAGCCGAAGGACGACTCGGACGGCGCGTTGGGCAGGATGTAGTTCGGGTCATTCTGGCTTTCGCTGGCGACGAATTTCTCGAGCGTGACGATCGGCTCGGCCGCCGTGCCGGTGTCCGGGGGCTTGGAGGTCGCGGGAGCCGCCGGAGCGGCGGGCGTGTCGGCGGCGGCAGCCGCGAGGGACAGGGTGATAAAAAGGCAGAACGCCGAGAACAGGCGGACGGCGGGCCGATCGGAGCGGGGGCGAAGGGCGGAATGGCAGTTCATGTGTGGTGTGTCGGTTGGTGCGGTGGCGTGGGAAATTATTTGCAACTCGCGAACGGGCAGGGCGTCTTACGGTGCAACCTGATAGAGCCCGTGGTGTTGCGGATGCGGTTGAGTGATTGGCGTTACCCAATGGCAGAGGCGGCCCCGGGCTCCTTCAGGCCTTTTGGGCCCTGGCCCGGGCGCGCGGCGAGCGGGCCGGCCCCGCGAGGACCGGCCGAAGTGGCGGAAAAAATCAGCGAATGACGGGCGCGGGCGGCCGCGCCCGGCGCCGCGCGAACGGCGGCGAGGCCTGGCAGAGAAAATGACATAGCGATCCCATGGCTTGCGGACGATGGCTGACGTGATTGGCGATGCTTGAATCAGCACAGCCGATGCCATGGGTCGCTCCGCGGTTTCCGTATTAAATCATTTCCCGGAACGGTCGGCGCGCAGAAAGAGGAATCATTCCCGTCTCCGCTCGCGCGCCGGCGACGGAAAGTTCACGTCCTGGTGGCGTCGGATATTTCCGCGGCGCAGGGCCGCAGAAATCGTCGCCCGATCACGCGGGAGCGAGGACGGGCCGCGCGGCCGTGGCGCCGAGCGACTCCCATGCGGCCTTGCATCGCCGGATGAATTCCCGCTCGACCGCACCGGGCTGGCTGCCTTTCAAACGGGCCACCACCCAGCGTCGCTCCAGGCTCCGGGAGGAAAAGCGGACGGCCACCAGCGTGCCCTTCGCGAGTTCCGTCGCGACCTGCCACGGGGCGAAGAGCCCGATGCCGAAGCCGGCCTTCACGAGTTCCCGGGCCGCGTCGATGCTGCCGGGATTGACCAGCGTCTGCGGGCTGATCTTCTCCGTGCGAAAATAGTCCGCGAGGAGCCGGAGCGTCTGCCGGCCTTTGCCGGGGATGACGAACGTCGCGCTCGTGGCGGCGTTGCGGGGCACGCGGCTCAAGCCGGCCCAGGGGTGGTGCGCGGCGGCGAAGAAGATCAGCTCGTCCTCGAACAGCGGCTCGAACTCCAGGTGCTCCGCGGCCGGACCTTCGATCGTGATGTCGAAGTCGATCTGATGGGTGCGCAGCAATTCGAGGCGATGGGCGCGACTGCCCGATTCCAGGCGGACACTGCATTTGGGATGGCTCTCCTGGAACTCGCGCAGCACCCGCGGCAGGATATACTGGCAGACGAGGGTGCCGGCGCCGACGCAGAGCTGCCCGTGGCTCGTGGACGAAAGGTTCTCGATCTCGACCCGCGCCGCCCGCATCTCGCTCAGGATGGCCTCCGTGCGCTGGTGGAACCGCTCGCCCGCCCGCGTCAGGGTCACGGTCCGCCCGAAGCGCTCGAACAGGCGGCAGCCGATCTCGGCCTCGAGCGTCTTGATCGCATGGCTGACGGCGGACTGGGTCAGGAAGAGATCCTTGGCGGCGAGCGTGAAGCTCTTGTGGCGGACCAAAGCGGCGAACGCCGCGATCTGACGGCTGTCGATGACCCGGTTTCTCATGCGAGTGTTGGCGTTGTCCGCCGAACAGCAGCAATTGAGCCACAGGCCGCAGCGCCTCGTCCGGTGAATCCAGCGTTCTGGCCGGCAGTTGCACGCGGGGGACGCGGACAACGCGGAGAATTCCCGACGGCCCTCCCTCCGGATCAGCCTCCCTGCGTGCTCAGCGTTCTCCGCGTGCAACCCTCCGGGCTTTCCGCAATCCGCACTCGCCACCGGCCCTGCCGGCCGGTGCGGTTCAGACGAACGCCGCGTCGACCAGCTCGCAGAAATGGTGGATGAGGAAGAGGTGGGCCTCCTGCGCCGTGCGGCCGGAGCCGCCGGGCACGATCAGGTCGACCGTCGCGAGGCCGCGGCACAGGCCGCCGCCGCGGCCGAGGAAGGCGACGCTCTTCAGGCCGAGGTTGGCGGCCTCCTTCAGCGCGGCGGCGATGTCGGGGGAATTGCCGCTGGAGGTGAGCGCGACGAGGAGGTCGCCCGGCTGGGCCAGTCCGGTGAGCTGGCGGGAGAAGATGCCTTCGAAGCCGAAGTCGTTGCCGATGCAGGTCAGCAGCGAGCCGTCCGCAGTGAGGGCGACGGCCGGCAGCGGCCGGCGGCTCTTGGCGTAACGCCCGACGAGCTCGGTGGCGAAATGCTGCGCCTCGGCCGCGCTGCCGCCGTTGCCGCAGAGCAGCAGCTTCCGGCCGCTGCGGAGCGTCCCGAGGATCAGCTCGCCGGCCCGGTCGACCGCGGGCCGGATCTCGGACAGCGCCTGGAACGTGCGGACGGTTTCCGCGAGCGAGGCATCGAAGGTCATGCCCCGACCAAAACCATCCGGCGCCGGGCTCGCGACTAAAAACTCCGGAAGGCCGAGGCGAACAACCGGATTTTTGGCCACGAAAAGGCACGAAGGCACCGAGGCTGCGGCGGTGTCTCCATTGCGCCTATAGGCGCGCGGGGGATTCGAGCCGGAGCCTTGGAATTTCTCGTGCCTCTTTGTGGCCAAGCTCCGCTGCCGAGATTTCGGCGGATTTGGTTGTCCCGGCCCGGCGATGGCCGCGTAATCGGCGATTCCCCCGCCATGCGCCTGCGCAAGCTCACCCTGCGACATTTTCGCAACGTCGGACTCGCGACCCTCGAGTTCTCCGGCCGGCGGCAGTTTCTTGTCGGGGCGAACGGGCAGGGAAAGACCAACCTCCTCGAGGCGACGGGTTTCCTGACCGCGCTGCGCTCCTTCCGCGCGACGGACAACCGCCTGCTCATCGGCCACGGCCAGCCGCTCGCGGCGCTCGCCTGCGAGCTCGAGCACGAGCGGCTCGGCGACACCCGCGTGACGATCAAGCTGCGGCCGGACGGGAAGGAGCTGTGGTGCGACCAGCAGCGGGTGACGCGCCTCGCGGACCATCTCGGAAAATTCCCCACCGTCGTCTTTTCCTCGCAGGACCTGCAGCTGGTGCGCGGGGCGCCGGCGGGGCGCCGGCGCTGGCTCGACCTGACCCTGGCGGCGATGGACGCGAACTATCTCCGCGCGCTGCAGACCTACAGCCGCGCGCTGGCGGAGCGGAACAGCCTGCTCAAGCGCGGCAATGCCACCGACGCCGAGCTGGCGGCCTTCGAGGAGGTCCTGGCTCCGGCCGCGGCGGATCTCATCGGGCGCCGGGCGGCCGGTTTGCAGGCGCTGGGCGCCACGCTGGCGTCGGCCTACGCGCGGCTCGGGGGCGACGCGGAGCCGGCGGCGCTCGTGTACGCGCCGGATTTCGCGGAGCCGTCCGCGGAGATCCTGCGCGCCCGCCTCGAGGGGGGCCGGGCGCGCGACCGCCAGTTCCGTGCGACGCTGGCGGGGCCGCACCGGGACGACTTCCGCCTCGAGGTGCGCCGGCGGGAGGCGAAGGACTTTGCCTCCGAAGGCCAGCAGCGCTCGCTCGTGCTGGCGCTGCGGCTGGCGCAGGCGGCGTGGTTCGAGGAACGCAGCGGCGTGCGGCCGGTGCTGCTGGCGGACGATGTGCTCGGCGAGCTCGATCCCGAGCGCCGCCGGAGATTCTGGGCCGCGATCGATCCGGCGGCCCAGCTCATCGCAACGGGCACGAAGCTGCCCGACGCCGAGCTGGGGGCGTGGCAGGTGTTTGCGGTCGCCGACGGCGCGTTCACCCCGCAGCCCGCCAGCCTGGAGGCGGCACGATGAGCTGGGAACCGTGGCAGTGGGCGCTGGCGGTGACGGCGGCTTTCCTCGTGGGCGTGTCGAAGACCGGCATCAGCGGACTCGGCATGCTGTTCGTGGTGATGTTCGCGCAGATCATGCCCGCGAAGCAGGCGACGGGCATCGTGCTCCCGCTGCTGTGTTTCGGCGATCTCGTCGCGGTGGCCTCCTACCGGCAGCACGCGAACTGGTCGCATCTCTGGAAGCTGTTCCCGTGGACGGCGGGCGGCGTGGTGCTGGGCTTCCTGGCGATGAACCGAATCGACGAGCACCAGGCGCGGCTGCTGATCGGCGGCATCGTGATCGGGCTGATCGGGCTGCACCTCGTCCGCCGCCGGCGGAGCGGGGGCGGCGAGACGGAGCATGGCATTTGGTTTGCGCCGCTGGTAGGCGTCCTCGCGGGCTTCACGACGCTGGTGGCCAACGCCGCGGGTCCGCTGATGGCGATCTACCTGCTCGCGATGCGGCTCCCGAAGATGGAATACATGGGCACCGGCGCGGTGTTCTTCATGCTGCTGAATCTCTTCAAGGTGCCCTTCATGACCTATCTCGGCCTGATCAACGCCCACAGCTTCTCGCTCAACCTGTGGCTCGCGCCGGCGGTGTTCGCGGGGGCGCTCGTGGGGCGGAAGCTCCTGGCGACGATCAACCAGCGCTGGTTCGAGAACCTGGCGCTGGCGCTGTCGGCGCTGGCGGCCGTCGACCTCGTCTTCAAGGTGTCGACATCGCTCGTCGGGTGGCTTCGCTCCTAGCGCCCATGGGTCGCATGAACGTCAGGCAGATGTGGAAGGCCAAGCTGGAGGGCGGCGCGTTGCCGGCTCCCTCGCTGCGGTCGCGCGCCGGCGGAGCATCGGCCGCGGCGGAGCTGCTGGCGTTCCGGCGGGCGCCGTTCTCGGGCTGCGTGCTGGGCATCGACCCTTCGCTGCGCGGAACCGGCCTCGCGCTGGTGGAGTTCGTGCCGGGACGCCAGCCGGTGCTGCTCCACTGCGCCACCGTGCGGATCGCGGCGAAGCACCCGATGGCGCATGCGCTCGGAGAAATCCACCGGGCGGTCGCGGCGGTGCTCGCCCGCCGCGAAGTCCGGCATGTCGCGTTGGAGCAGACGATCTACGTGCAGAACTTCCAGACGGCGCAGATCCTCGGCGCGGCCCGCGGTGCGGCGATCGCGGCGGCGGCCCTGCGGGAGCGGCCGGTGTTCGAATATCCGCCGCTCCGGGTGAAAGAGGCGGTCGTCGGCGCCGGCCGCGCGAGCAAGGAGCAGATGGCGCGCACCGTGATGGCGCTGCTTGGCCACGGCCGCCCGCTGGCCGCGGACGAGGCCGACGCCGTGGGCGTCGCGCTCTGCCACGCGTTTACCTGGCGGGAGTAGCGTTCGGGACGGACGCAACGTCCAACGTTCAACTCGAACCCCAGATCTCAACCCGGCGTTCGCTCCGGCGTTGAGCGTCGGATGGTGAACGTCGCTCGGTTATCCGAGGACGGCCTTCAGCACCTTGCCGAGGTCGGTCACGCGATAGGGCTTGGTGAGATAGCCGCAGAAGCCCAGATCGAGGAACTTGCGGGCCATGTCGTCGTTGTCGTAGCCGCTGGAAACGATGGCGCGCACATCGGGGTCGAGCTTCTTCAGCGCATGGAAGCACTCCTCGCCGCCCATGCCGCCGATGACCGTGAGGTCCATGATGACGGCGTCGTACGGCCGGCCGATGTTGAGGTAGCGCTGGTAGAGCGCGATCGCCTCCTCGCCGTTCTTCGCGGCGTCGAACTTGTAGTCGAGACTCTGGAGCATGCTGGACGTGAGCGCGGTGATCTTCGGGTCGTCGTCCATGAACAGCACGCGGCCGGTGCCGAACCGCAGCGAGGCCGCGCGGCGGGCCTGGACCTCGACGGGCCGGTCCGCGGCGGGCAGGAAGATCGTGAAAGTGGTGCCGACGCCGAGGGTCGACTCGACGCCGATGATGCCGCCGTGCTTGCGCACGATGGACAGCACCGTCGCGAGGCCGAGGCCGGTGCCGTGCTTTTTCGTCGTGAAGAAGGGGTCCCAGATCTTCTCGAGATACTCGGGCTTGATGCCGCTGCCGTTGTCGCGCGACTCGAACTGGACGTACTTGCCGGCGGGCAGGGACGGGATCTGGTCGGCGGCGAGCGTGACGTTGGCGGCGATCAGCTGCACGCGGGCCTGGTGCGGTGCGGGCGGCATGGCCTGCAGGGCGTTGACGACGAGATTCTGGAAGACCTGCAGGATTTGCGCACGATCGACGAGCACGGGCTCGACACCGTCCGCCACCTCGACCTTGACCTCGGCGGTCGAGCCGGCGGCGGCGATCTTCACGGTGTCGTCGAGGATCTCCTTCACGGCGGCGACGATCTGGGTGCCGGCGCCGCCCTTGGCGAACGCGAGCAGCTGCTTGGTCAGGCCCTTGGCGGTGAGACACGCCTTTTCGGCGTCCTCGAGCGCTGAGTAGTCGCGGCTGTCCTTCGCGATGGAGACGCCGCCGAGGATCGTCGTGAGCAGGTTGTTGAAGTCGTGCGCGATGCCGCCGGCCAGCAGGCCGAGGGACTCGAAGCGGTTCGCCTTGACCAGCTCCTCGGGGGTGAGCCGCATCTCTTCCGGGTCGCGGAAGACGATGATCACGCCGACCGGGCGGCCGTTGGCATCGACCGCGGCGCGGGCGGTCCAGGCGATGGGCGTCGGTTCGCCGCCCTCGGCGGCCGGGGCGAGGGCGTCCTCGCTGATGAGCGGGAGGTCCTTTTCCGCACTGAGCGCGCGGTCCACGGGATCGTCGCCGGGCCGGCCGCTCTGGCGGTTGACGATCCGAAAGATGTCCGCGACCGCCTGGCCGCGCGCCTTTTCCGCGGTCACGTTCAACAGGCGCGCGGCCGCGGGATTGAGCTGAAGCACCTTGCCCTGGCCGTCGGTGACGAGCACTCCCTCCGCCACCGTCGCGAGCGCCGCGGTCGTGAGCGGAGAGGACAGCGCGTCTCCGCTGGTGGCGGCGCCGGCCGCGTCGGCCTCGGGCAGCGCGCTGCAGAAGCCGACGACGCGGGTGAGCTCGCGCTTGCGGGTCAGCGAACGGTGGACGCCGAGCAGCAGGGTGCGGGGATTGCCGTCCTTGTGCTTCAGCCGCACGGTTTCCACGAAGGCGGTCTGTCCGGTGGCGCGCCCGAGAAAATAGGCCTGCACGCCGGCCTCGACCTCCTCGGCCGGCAGCACGGCGAGCAGGGTGTCGGGGCCGTTGGCCAGTTCCTCGTCGGTGTAGCCGAGAAGTTTTTTCCACGCCGCGGAAAACCAGTAGCGTTGCTGGGCGAAATCGATCTCGAAGGCCCCGAGCGGCCCGGCCTCGTCGCTCAGCGCCTGGAACCGGTCGTCGTTCGCCAGGCTGGCCTCCTCGAGCTCCTTCCGCTCGGTGATGTCGAGGTGGGTGCCGATCACGCGCTCGAGCGCGCCGTCCGCGCCGACGATCTGCAGGCCGACGGACTGGATCCACACGTCGTGGCCAAGCCGGTGCTTCATGCGGAATTCGATCGTGAAGGGTCGCGTGCCGGGACCCTGCTTCTTGCCGAGCTTGTCCGGTGCCGCGCCGGAATCGTCGGGGTGGATGAGCTTGAGCCAGGTCTCGTAGGTGTTGGGGAGTTCGGCGTCGACGTAGCCGAGGATTTTCTTCCAGGCCGGCGAATAGTGGATGCGGTTCTCCTTGAAATTGAGGTCGAAGAAACCCGCCGAGCCCTTCTCGGCGAGCACCGCGGGGCCATCCGACTTCGCGTGGGCCGCCGCCGGCGCGGCTTCCGCGGATGCGGTGCCCGGCAGGTCCACCACGGCGAAATAGCCCGGCGCGGTCGACAGGGACTTCTCCAGCCGCACGCGAACCTCACAGGGCGCGCCCTCGCGCGGCTGGGCTTTCAGCGGAATGGGCTGCTCGAGCGCGGCGGCGAGCAGGACGTCCCACTGCGCTTCGAGCCAGTCGGGCTCGTTGGAAACGACCTCGAATGCGAACAGGCCCGCAAAGTGTTCACCCACCAGCTCCGCGTCGGCGGCCTGCCAGAGCGCCCGGGCGGAGGAATTCGCCGCGACGATGCGGCCGGACGCGTCCAGAAAAAGCACCGAGGGCGATCCCGGCGAAGAAGTCCGGCCGGCGTTCGCGGGTCGGGCAGAGGTGGAAGGCGCGTCGCTCAAGTGTGCCCGGCATTAAGCCAGTATTGCACACGATTAGCGAGAAAATCGATGTAGGGCGCCTGGTCGTTCAGGCAGGGAATCTGCTTAAAGGATTCACCTCCAGAGGATAGAAACGTGTCGCGGCCCTGCAGGGCGATCTCCTCAAGGGTCTCCAGACAGTCGGTGACGAAGGCCGGACAGAGGACCAGCAGACGTTTTTTACCTTCCTTCGGCAGCCGCACGAATTCTCGGTCCGTGAAGGGCTGCAGCCACGGTTCCCCGACGAGGCGGGACTGGAAGGAGATCGAGTGCTTGTCGGCCGCGATGCCGGCGCGGCGGACGAGCGCCTGGGTGGTCTTCACGATCTGCGCGCGATAGCAGGTGGCGTGGGCGGGCGAGCAGGTGTTGCAGCAGTCGGCGACGCGCAGGCAGTGGGCGTGGGAGGAATCGGCCTTGCGCATCTGGCGCTCGGGCAGCCCGTGGTAGCTGAAGAGCACGTGGTCGTAGGGTTGCGCGAGATAGGGCGCCGACACGGCGTGCAGCGCCTCGATGTAGTCCTCATCCGCGAAAAAAGGCTGCACGGTGGTCATGCGGAGTTTCGGCGCCAGGCGGGCGACCTCGTCGAAGACCTTCACGACCACCGTCTCCCAGGATGCCATCGCGTAATGCGGGTATTGCGGAAAGAGCAGGACCTCGTCGACGCCGTCGGCCGCAATCCGCGCGACGACCTCCGCGATCGACGGATTGCCGTATCGCATGGCGAGGTAGACCGGCAGGGCCGGCCCGAGCGCGGCGGCGAGCTTGGCCTGCACGCTTTTGGACGTCACCACCAGCGGCGATCCCTCCGGGGTCCAGACCCGGGAGTAGGCGTGCGCCGATTTCACCGGCCGGGTGCGGAGGATGATTCCCTCCAGCAGCGCCCACCGCAGCGGCGCCGGCGGGCGATCCAGGACGCGCTCGTCGCCGAGGAATTCCCGGAGATAGCGGCGCACGTCCGGGACCGAGGTGGAATCGGGTGACCCGAGGTTGACGAGCAGGACGGCGCGCTTGGACATGCGCTCGGAATTGGTCGGGACATTTCTGCAGATGTCAACGTGGGCGTCTTGCGCGGCCGAACCGTCGCCTCATGGCCGGCAGTGCGAGAGGCTAGGCGAAGCCGCGGCAGCAGCGGATGCGGGCGATGAGGCGGTCGACGTTTTCCGGCGCAATGCGGTCGGTCACGATGGAGCGCGGATAGTTGTGCTCGAGGTCGAGGTGGATTCCGTCCTCCGAGCCGGGGCGGACGAAATCCTCGACGAAATCCATGCCGCCGCGCGGGCGCATCCAGCGGAAGTAGGGGTCCGGGTCGGCCGACTCGATCACGACGTCGTCGCGCAGGAAAATGTGACAGTAGAGCGTCAGGTCGCGGAAGGAGGCGAACCACGTCGGTGGATTTACCAGCTGATCCCGGATGATGACGGTCATCGCGTGCTCGTTCCTAGCAATATCGCGGCCAACCGTGCACACAACCCGGAATTCTTTGCCGCGAATTCACGTTCTCCATGGTCCGCGCTTTCCGGGATTTGTTTCACCGGTCTCCGCCGGGTTTGCGGCACTTTTCCTTTTGCTGTGGGTCGTTTCCTGCTTCGCTGGTCTCCCTTCATGAGCACTTCGCGCCCGCCCGTTCTCCTGGTCATCCGCGATGGCTGGGGCAAGAATCCCGATCCCGGCCAGGACAAGGTCAACGCGACCGTCCAGGCGAAGAAGCCGTGCGACGACATGTTGCACGCGAAGTATCCCGTCACCCTGGTCAAGGCCTCGGGCCTGGATGTCGGCCTGCCCGACGGAATCATGGGCAACAGCGAGGTCGGCCACGAGAACATCGGCGCGGGCCGCATCGTGGACCAGGAACTGGTGCGGCTGAACAAGCTCTTCTCCGAGAAAAAGCTCGCGACCAACGCCGTCTGGCGCGGCCTGGTTGAGCGGGTGAAGTCCCGCAAGTCGCGGCTGCACCTCATGGGCATCGTCAGCGACGCCGGCGTGCACGGCATGCTCGAGCACCTTTACGGCATCCTGCGGCAGGCAAAGACGGACGGCCTGACCCAGGTCTACGTCCACGCGTTCACCGACGGCCGCGATACGCCTCCGACGAGCGGGCTGCGGTATGTCCGCGAAGTCGACGAGCAGTGTCGGAAGATCGGGGTCGGCAAAATTGCCTCGGTCTGCGGCCGCTTCTGGGCGATGGACCGCGACAACCGCTGGGAGCGGGTCCGGCAGGCCTACGACCTTCTGACCGGCCGCAAGTCCGTGGCGACCGCGCCGACCGCGGAGGCCGCGGTGCAGCAGTATTACGACGCTCCGCTCAGCCCGACCCAGAAGGGCGACGAGTTCGTTGCGGCGACCTGGATCGTCGGCGCCGACGGAAAGCCGCTCGCGACGATTGCCGACGGCGATGCCGTCTTTTTCTACAACTACCGCGGCGACCGCCCGCGCGAGATCACGAAGGCCTTCGTCCTCGACGATTTCAAGGGGTTCGACCGCGGAAAGAAACTGGACCTCTACTACGCGACGATGACCGAATACGAGGCGGGGCTGCCGGTGAAGGTCATCTCGCCGAAGCCGGAGCCGCTGAAGAACATCCTCGGCCAGGTGGTCTCCGACGCGGGCATCGCGCAGTTCCGGTGCGCGGAGACGGAGAAGAACCCGCACGTGACGTTTTTCTTCAACAACTACCGGTCGGATCCGTTCCCCGGCGAGGACCGCGCCTGCCCGCCGAGCCCGAAGGTCCCGACCTACGACCTGCAGCCGGAAATGTCGGCGGCCGAGGTCACCCAGGCGGCGAAGGCGGCAATCCTCTCCGGCAAGTACGGACTGATCGTGGTGAACTACGCGAATCCCGACATGGTCGGACACACGGGCTCGCTGCCGGCCGCGATCAAGGCGGTCGAGGCGACCGACCGCGGGGTGGGCGAACTGCTGGCGGCGCTGGCCACGGTGAAGGGAAAGGCCGTGGTGCTGGCCGATCACGGCAACGCGGAGCAGATGTGGGATCCGGTGCACAATGCCCCGCACACCTCGCACACGCTCAATCTTGTCGAGGTCTTCGTTGTCGGCGACGGCCTCGCCGCCGGACAGACCAAGATGCGCCAAGGGGGCCGGCTGGCCGACATCGCCCCCACCGTCCTGCAGCTGATGGGCCTGCCGAAACCGAAGGAAATGACCGGCGAAAGCCTGGTGGCGGCAGCCGCCACCAAGGCGTGAGGCGTGAGGTTTGGAGCCCCGGCGTCTTGATGGCGGCTTTCCACCTCGCGCCTGAGGCCTCAAGCCTCACGCCTCTTTTCAACAGACCGTAAAAAGCGTCCCGCGGTCTTGCCGCGGAGAGCGGGGAGGGGATACGCTCGGCGGCGTTCCCCATGAAAAAAATTTCCCTGCTGCGTTGGTTGTTCTGGCTGGCCGTGTCGGTGGGTGCGTGCGCCTATGCGCAAGCCGCCGCCCCGGGCGGAGCGGTCGGTGTCCTGTCCATCCAATGCTCGTTCGCGTGTCGCATCGTGATTCCCGGGATCCAGCCGACGGACACCGGCCCCCAGGATCACCTGCAGAAGGGCGACATTCCTGTCGGGACCTACACGGCGACCTTCACCGGCTTCAACAAGCAGCTCACCCATACGTTTGAAATCACCGAGGGCGCCACCACCCACTTCGTGGTGAACATCGCCTCGGGCAAGGTGACGGACGGGACGGAATCCGCGTCGGCGCCATCCGCTCCTCCGCCGGCCCGCGCCCCGGCGGCGCCGCCGCCGGCGAAGACCGCCCCGAAAGCCGCGCCGGCACCGGCGGGGGCGGCGGCCAAGGCGAAAGCGCTCGAGATGTTTTCCGGTCCGCGCTTCGTCGTCCCCGGCGCCGGCATCACGATGCTCGCGGTGGAGCCGGGCACCTTCACCATGGGCAGCCTGACGGGAAGCCAGAACGAGAAGCCGCTCACGCACGTGACCCTCTCCCATCGCTTCTGGCTGGCGCGGACGGAAGTCACGCAGGCGCAGTGGCAGACCCTGATGGACTACAACAATTCCCCGGTTCGCGCGCCGGACGAGCCGATCACCAACGTCTCGTGGGAAAACGTCATGGATTTCTGCCTGAAGCTCACCGAGCGCGAGAGGAACGCGGGCCGGCTGCCCGAAGGCTGCGTTTACGTCCTTCCGACCGAGGCGATGTGGGAGTATGCGTGCCGAGCGGGCAGCCCGAATGACGGCGACCTGATGGAAAGCGCGTGGTTCGACCTGACAAGCGGCGGCCAGCCTCATCCGGTCGGCCAGAAGCAGCCCAATGCGTGGGGATTCTTCGACATGCACGGCAACGTCGAGGAATGGTGCTTCGACTGGTTCGACACCTATCCGGGAGGCACGGAGAACATCCCGGACTTCGCCGGGCCCTCGCAGGGGAGCCGACATGCGATCCGCGGCGGCGCATTCGCCTTCAAGGGAACCGGCTGTCGTTCGAGTTCCCGGTCCTCGGAGATTCCCGGAAACAGCCATCCGAACGTCGGGTTCCGGCTCGCCCTGGTCAAAGTCCGCTAGCCGGCCCCCGCGTTTGCCCGGGGCCTTTGCCGGCAAATGGCGGGCTGATTCACTTCCGAGGAAGCAATTGAAATCACTGCCGGGTTGGGCTTGTGATTTTGGCGATGAAACTGCCCCAACTCCTCCTCATTTGCGTCGCAATGTTGGCTCCGCACTGGGGAGCGAGGCTGAAAGCCGAGGACAACCGGCTGATCCCCGATCTCCACCTCAAGCTGATCTGGATCAGGCCGGGGGAGTTCGACATGGGCACGCGCATGAGCGGGAACGCCAACACCCAGCCGGTCACGCACGTCGTCCTGACCCGCGGCTTCTGGCTCGGGATAACGGAGGTGACGCAGGCCCAGTGGACGGCGATCATGGGAAAAAATCCCAGCACCTACAAAGGGGAGAATCTACCGGTGGAGGGAGTGACCTGGGACGCGGCGATGGAGTTCTGCGAGAAGCTGACCCAGCGGGAGCGGAAGGCCGGGCGTCTGTCGGCCGACCTGGTTTATACCCTGCCGACCGAGGCCCAGTGGGAATACGCCTCCCGGGCGGGACGGACGGACTACGAGGTCGGCCTGGACAGCTATCACCGCTATCTCGATTACACCGAGATCAACGCCATGGCCTGGACCAGCGAAAACAGCGGGGGCACCACCCATCCGGTGGGCAGAAAGAAAGCCAACGCCTGGGGCCTCTACGACATGCAGGGCAATGTGGTGGAATGGTGCCTTAGCTGCTTCGATTCTTCCGAGCTGGGCTACCCGGGCGGCACTCTCGTCGATCCCATCCATCCACCGGCGAAGGGAGATCTGCGGATGTTCCGCGGCGGCGCCTACGGTGCCCGTCCGCCCACCTGCACTTCGACCGACCGCATCTGGATTTTCCACGATTGGTACTCGCCCAGCTCGGGCCTCCGCCTTGCGCTTTGCCCGGCGAAATAGCCGCCGGGGACCGGCCGTCACTCTTCGGGTCGGCGCGACCCAAATTGAGATTGCCCCGGGGTAGGGCGGGGCGTTTGGTTGAGCGTTCCGTCCCTATGAAACGCACCCATCACTGCGCCCAGCTCACCAAGTCCGACCTCGGCTCGACGGTCTCGCTGCTCGGCTGGGTGGATTCCGTGCGCGACCATGGCGGCATCCTTTTCATCGATCTCCGGGACCGCAAGGGGGTCACCCAGGTGAAATTCGACCCGCACGCCGGCAAGGATCTGGCGGCCCAAGCGGCGCACCTCAAGCCGGAGTCGGTCATCGGTGTGACGGGCAAGGTCGTGCCGCGGCCGGAAGGCACCGTCAACGCGGCCCTGCCGACGGGAGAGATCGAAGTCGATGCGACGGGCCTCACGATCCACAACCTGTCGGACACCCCGCCGTTCCCTTTGGACGACGCCGGCGGCGACAAGGTGAACGAGGACCTGCGCCTGACCTACCGTTATCTCGATCTGCGCCGTCCGAAGATGCGCCGGAACCTGCAGGTCCGCCACAAGGCCGCGAAGTCGATCCGCGACTACTTCGACTCCCAGGAATTCATCGAGGTGGAGACGCCGGCGCTGTTCAAGAGCACGCCCGAGGGCGCGCGCGAGTACCTCGTGCCGTCGCGCATCCATCCCGGCCAGTTCTACGCGCTTTCGCAGTCCCCCCAGCAGTTCAAGCAGATCCTGATGGTCGCGGGCGTGGAGAAATATTTCCAGATCGCGCGCTGCTTCCGCGACGAGGACCTCCGCGCGGACCGGCAGATGGAGTTCACGCAGGTGGACGTCGAGGCCTCCTTCGTCGACCGCGAGGGGATCTACGCGCTCTTCGAGGGCATGCTGAAGAAACTCTGGAAGGACGTGCTCGGCGTGGACCTGCCGACGCCGTTCCCGCGCATGCCGTTCAGCGAGGCGATGAACCGCTACGGCGTGGACAAGCCCGACGTGCGCTTTGGGCTCGAGCTGGGGGACTTTTCCGAGACCTTCCGCGCGTCCAGCTTCAAGGTCTTCCAGGCCACGGTGGCATCCGGCGGGGTGATCAAGGCGCTGAACGCGAAGGGCCTCGCGGACCTCACGCAGGGCGAGCTGAAGAACCTGGAGGATATCGCGAAGTCGCTCGGCGCGAAGGGACTCGCCTTCATCAAGGTCGAGGGCGGCGAATGGAAGTCGCCGATCGTGAAATTCTTCTCCGAAGCCGAGAAGGCCGCGCTCACCGCGCAGCTGGGGCTGGCGGAGGGCGACGTCGCATTCTTCGCCGCCGCGCCGTGGGAAAAGGCCTGCGCCATCCTCGGCCGGATCCGGCTCGAGGCCGCGGCGCTCCTGCAGAAGCGCGGCAAGCTCGTCATCCGTGCGGATGACTGGAAATTCCTGTGGGTCGTCGATTTTCCGCTGATGACCCACGACGAGGCGGAAAACCGCTACGTCGCGACGCACCATCCCTTCACGGCGCCCGTGCCGGAGGATGCCGCGCTGCTCGACAGCGACCCGAAGAAGGTCCGCGGCCAGCACTACGACGTCGTCCTGAATGGCATGGAGCTCGGCGGCGGCTCGATCCGCATCCACCAGCCGGCGCTGCAGAAAAAAGTCTTCGAGGACGTGCTCAAGATCCCGGCGGACGTGGTCGAGAGCCGTTTCGGCTACATGCTCAAGGCCTTCACCTACGGGGCGCCGCCCCACGGCGGCATCGCGTTCGGCCTGGACCGCATGGTCGCGCTGCTGTGCGGCACGACCAGCATCCGGGACGTGATCGCCTTCCCGAAGACGCAGAAGGGGCAGGATCTCATGGCGCAGAGCCCGACGCCGGTCACCGCCCGGCAGCTCAAGGAGCTGCACATCCAGACGGTGATTCCCGAGCAGGAGTCCGCTTAGGCCCGGTCTGGCCACGAAAAGGCACGAAAAGACCGGGATTTGAGCTCGGACTTATCGCGCGCCTATAGGCGCGATGGAGACGTGGTCGCGGCGTTGGATTTTTTGTGCCTTCTCGTGGCCAAACATTCCGGGATACGGCCGCCGCCGGATCTTCATCCGAGCGGCCTTGGCATAGCCCCTGCTATCCGGAGGTTCAGCGTTTCGACCGCACCTGGCGGAGGACCGCGGCGCAGGAACCAGTGCTTGCGCCGGGGTCTCCTCTCGCCAACGTTTGTGGCCGAACTCCCTCAAACAACACATCCCGCATGAAACTCATCATCGCCATCATCAAGCCGTTCAAGTTGGAGGAAGTGAAGGAAGCCCTCTCCGAGATCGGCATCGAGGGTATGACCGTCACCGAGGTCAAGGGCTTTGGCCGCCAGAAAGGCCATACCGAGATCTACCGCGGCAGCGAATACACGGTCGACTTTCTTCCGAAGGTGAAGATTGAGATCGCCGTTTCGGACGAAGTCGCGGGCAAGACGGTCGACGCCATCGTCAAGGCGGCGAAGACCGGCAAGATCGGCGACGGCAAGGTGTTCGTCCTCTCGATCGAGGATGCGATCCGCATCCGCACCGACGAGCGCGGCGAGTCCGCGGTCTGAGGCGTTTCTCCGCTCCTTTTCCGGGCCGGCTTCCCGACGGGACGCCGGCCCTTTTTTCGTCGGCTTACCGGCCGAGCTTGGCGAGGAAGCGCGCCACGTCCGGCCGGCTGGTCCAGTCCGCGGGCGCAAGGGAGCGGGCGTGATCCAGGTGTGCGTGCGCGTCGGACGGACGTCCGAGGGCGAGGCTGGCCTGCGCGCACATGAACCAGGCGTCGGGGTTCTGCGGATCGTTCTCGGCCATCAGGGAAAAATAGCGCAGCGCCTCGTCCCAGCGGCCTTGGCTTGCGGCGAGAATGCCGCGCTGGCGGGCCGGGGAGGCGGGATTGGCGGCGAGGCGGATCGCAAGGTCGAGATCGGCATCGGCCTGCGGAAACTCCCCGCGCTCCATCTCATGGATGGCCCGCAGCTCGTAGAGCTCGGGCATGGCGATCGGCGGCGGCGTTTCCAGCACCGCCAGCTCGTGCTGCAGGTGGTAGATGGGATTCACGCGGTCGTTCATCACATGGTGCGCCGGCAGCAGCAGCGCCAGCGCCGCCCCGGCGGCGAGCAGGACCGTCTCCCGGTGGGAGTGCGCGCGGTGGAGCAGGAGCAGGCCCAGCAGCGCCGCCGGCAGGAGCATGGTCATCGAGCGGCTGTAGTCCTGGGCCGTGGCCAGACCGACTGCCGCCAGCGTGGCCGCGGCCAAGGCGAGCCCGAGGGCGCGGCCCCGCTGCGGCCAGAGGAGGACGACGCCCGCGCCTACACCGAGCCAGCCGAAGCGCAGGCCCTCCCATACTCCGAGCGCGAGGCGGGCGGGAGGGGCGTCGAGATAGTCGTGGCCCGCGAGATAGCCGCCGACGGTGGCGCCGGCGGCGGAGCGTCCCGCCAGGAACCCGAGCCGGACGGCGACGAACAGCGCCAGCAGCGCGGCAGGCACGCCGGCCTCGCGGCGCCAGTCGAGGCCTCCCCGCCACAGCCAGCGGCAGAGCAGGGCGAAGGGCGCGGCGAGGACGAACCGTTCGTCGACCCAGGGGGCGAGCAGGCACGCGCACCAGAGGATCCAGCGGGACTCGGCAAACGCGAGCAGCAGCAGGGCGAGGGCAAGCCACGAGTCGAAGTAGCCCAGCCAGCCGGTGGAGGTGAAAAACCACGACGCCGCGCCGAGGGTGACCGCCGCGAGGCCGGTGGCGGTCCAGGAAAATCCGTTGTTCCGCAGCAGCGCGACGAGATAGCCGAGCACGAGGATTGCCCCCAGATCCGCCAGGGCGAAGAACAGCGGCGGGGACAGGTGCAGCACGTGGCCGATGAGCGGAAACAGCAGCCGCCACTGGATCGCGCGGTGGAGCTCGTCCGCGACCGGGGTGCCGGGGTGGGCCACCTGCTCGAGCACGGCGGCGCCGCGGCGGACCTCCATCATGTCCGACAGTTCCGGCACGCGCGCCCACAGCCGGAACGCGCCCCAGGAAGGGCTGAAGAAGTAAACCAGGAGGAGAAGACAGCCGGCGGCCAGGAGCACGCGGCCGGCCGTTTCTCGCGGGGTGCGGGGAGCCACGGCATTCACGCTGGTTGCGATCGGCGGGACCGACGACAAAAAAACGGCGCCAGCCGCTGGGCTGGCGCCGTCGAAGGAATGGCGTTTCGATCAGAGGTCGAACGTGGCGGTGAAGATGAACTTCATCGGATCCACGATCCGGTAGCCGCTGGGCGTGCCATCCGGGAAGGCATTGATCGGAAGCAGCTTTGTATGGCTGTACTGGATGTCCGTCGCGTTCAGCTGCAATCGGGTCGGCACCTTGTCATGGAAGAGCCGGAATCGATAGCTGGCCAGGAGGTCGACGTGGTATTGAGCCTTTTGGTAGATCGGCTTGTTGACATCCAGCGCCGTGAAGATCGTCGAGCCGGCCGCGGGCGTGGCACCGTAGTAGTCGATCGCCACGGGCGAGGCCCAGCGGAGCGCACCGCCGATGCTCATGTTCTTCAGGATGTGGTTGTCGGTGATGCCGGCGAGCTGGTAGGCCGTGCTGATCTTCAGCGAGTACTTGCCGATCTGCGGGTTGGCCTTGCCCTGCTTCTGCTGCGTGACCGCGTAGGGCGTCTGCACGAAGCTGATGTAGTTCTGCTGCGCCGTCTGCGACCCGCCGTAGTTGTGCGTCCACCAGAGCGAACCGTCGCGCTGGTCGACGATCGTGGTCCAGATCGGCATGCGCAGCGCGATCCAGTCGTTGATGCTGGTCGCGACGTTCGTGTTGATCGAGGTCGTGTCCGCCGCGTTGGCCGACACCGTCCAGAAGCGCGTCGGGTTGTAGTACAGCTCGACCTCGGTGCCCTTGGCCGTGATGTCCTGCGTGGCCGAGATCGTGCCGGCGTTGAAGGCCGAGACGATCGCGTTCTGCGTGGCGGTCGGAACGCCGATCTGGCGTGCGACTTCGTCCGCGACCTGCTGCGCGGTGAACGTCGGGTTCACCGCCGCCACCCAGAGATTCGCCTGGGTGGTGAGCAGGAAGGCCGCGTTCGAGGTGAGATCGATGCGCGTGACGCGCTGCGCGATCGTGCCGGCGTCGCCGCCGCGATTGTTGATCGAGAGCGTGTTGTAGTGCTTGATGTTCAGCACGACCTTGCCGTCGAACAGGTTGAAGCCGACACCGTAGGTCTTGTCATTGCCGGTCGGCACCGGGAGCGGGCGCAGGAAGACATCGGTGGCCGGATTCGCGGGGATGAAGCTGTTCGACTTGTTGTAGTTGAACGACATTCCGCGGAACAGATTCCCGAAGAAGTGCTGCGCGCCGGTCGACTCGTCCATCTGGCGGAGGAACGAGAGGTCGCGGAACGGCCGGATCACGCCGCCGGCGGTGGTGGTCTTGCCGCTGTTGAAGCGGTAGTCGCCGGCCGCCCACGAGTTGATGGTCGGGTAATTGAACGTGATGCCATCGGGATTCAGCAGCTGGGGCGTGCTGCCCGACTTCGTGTACTGCTGGTCCTCGCGGAGGCCGAAGGTGGTCACGAGCTTGTCGTCGAGGAAGTGATCCTGGACCACCGCGCCCAGCGTCTTGAGGATGACCTTGGTGTTGTTGCCCGCGCCGGTCGAATCAGTCACGGCCACCTGGCCGAGGCCGATGTTCTCGTGGTTGAACACGCCGGTATTCGGGTTGCCCCACACGAAGGGATAGGTCCCGTAGGTGAAGTCGGAGGGAGCGTAGTCGACGACGTTGTTGGTTCCGCCGACATAGTACCGGAAATAATTCCGGGTGATCGCGAGCGCGGCGGCGGGGCCGCCGGTGATCGCACCCTGGTTGGCGCGCGACATGCCCGCCGGGATCCAGGTGCTCGAGGACGCCATCGCATCCTTGAAGCCATACTGCCGGTTGATGCGGTACTTATACTCGTCGTAGACCGAGAACTGATGCAGGCCGAACCACTTGAGGAGATTGCTCTCATGGCTCAGGTCGAGCTTGTAGCCGAGCTGCGCACGGTAGGTGTCCCAGCGCGCGGGCTGCTGGAGGGTGATCGGCTGGTCGGTGCCGATGTAGGCCCGGCCGAGGAACGGATTGGGGCTGCCGTCGATGTTCTTCTCGTTGATGTCAACGAACAGCTGGCCGGACTGGCCGTTGGCGTTCTGCGTGCCGATCAGGCTGCGGACCATCTGTTGTGAATCCTCGCGCAGGACGCCGACCTGGGCGGCCAAAGTCTGGCGGGGCGTGTTGAAGAACAGTTGCTCGAGCTGGACCTGGGAGGTGAGGGTGCGCGTGTGGGTCCGGTTGACCGAGCCCAGGTTCACGTCGGAGTAATCATAGATGCCCTTGTTGCTCACGACCGCGGTCGTGGTGAACAGCGGCTGCGTCGTGCTGCGGCCGAGGGTCGCGCCGGACTGCGGCGTGGTCGCGAGGAGGAACTTGACCGCACCCGAGGTCGGGCCCGCCGTCGTCGCGCCGGCCAGCGGCGTCGTGTTGGTGAAGCCCGTCGGGGCCGCCCAGTAGGTCAGGCCGGTTTGGTCGACGTAGGCGAACGCATGGTTGCTGCCCGTGAAGGTCTGCTGGAAATAATCCGGGCCGGCGTAGGTCGCGGCGGTGAACGGCCCGAGGGTCGTGCCGTTCACGTGGACGACCTGCGCGATCGGATCCCAGGTCGCCTTGCCGTTGTTCAGCCAGTAGGAAACGTTGTCGCGCGGCGGGACGAAGTTCGGGCGGTTGCCGTTGCTGTCGTAGTAGGAAAGGCCCGCGGTGATGGTGGTCTTCTTGAACGGCTGGAACTTGACCATGCCGTTATAGCGGATCGTGTTCACGCCGGAGGGCTTGCGGATGAAGCCGTCGTGCTGGAAGACCGCCTGGCCGCGGATCGCCACCATGTTCTTCAGGAGGACGCGGTTGGCATCGAGCGTGAAGCGGTAGCCGTCGTAGCTGTCGGCGCGCGCCGTCACCTGGCTGGTGTCGCGGGTGAGATTGGCCGCCGACGGCACCATGTTCACCGTGCCGGAGGGATTGCCGAGACCGAAGATGTTGGCGTTCGGGCCGCGGCTGATCTCGAGGGAGTCGATGCCGATCGGGTCGACGGGCACGCGGCCCATCGTCTGGATGTTGTTGAACGCGTAGTTGGCCGGGGAGATGCCGCGGATGCGGTTCGCCTGCGTCGGGTTGGCCATGACGTTGTCCTGCGCGTCACCATTGCGGTTGATCGAGAAGTCGGTGTAGGTCCCGGTGCCCTCGGTGTTCGCCGTGTAGTTGAACACGTCGTTGATATCGAGCATCGCGAAGTCCGACATCTGCTCCTTCGTCACGACGCTGATCGACGAGGCCATGTCCTCGAGCTTCGAGTTGAAGCGCGTGGCGGACATCGTGTTCGCGGAATAATAGCCCTTGGTGTCGGAAACGACCTCGAAGGGCGAGAGTTCCACGGTCTGGTCGGCGGCCGGCTGGGCCTGGACCGGCACATTCTTCTGGTCGGCCTGCATCGCGGCCACCTCGTCCGGATCGAGCCGGCCGTTCTTGTTCTTGTCGTACTTGGCCAGCGTGGCGGCGTCGGCGGCCGCGGCGGGGGCCTGCTGGGCGCGGGCCAGGGGGGAAACCGCCATCAGGACGGCGGGGAGGATGAGCAGCGATCGCAGTGCAGTGGGTACTTTATGGCTAGGGTTCATGGGTAGTCTCAGGGGCGGTTCGGCGGCCCTGGGGGCGGGCCGCGTGTTGGGACACGTGTCCTAGTTTTGGCAACGGCGCCGCCAACGCAAGCAGTTTTAACGTCGCGGACAGGTGACCGAAAATAGCCGGTCAGGCCGGCTTTCTCGCGGGGCGCGCGCGGGTGGCGATCTCGGCGCGGAGGCGCTCGAGGAACTGGGCGAACGGCTGCACGCCCTCGTCGCCGCGGGCGCGGCTGCGGACGGAGACGCTCCGCGCCTCCGCCTCCTTGCCGCCGAGCACGAGGGTGTAGGGGATCTTCTCGAGCTCGGCGCGGCGGATCTTCGCCCCGAGCTTGTCGTTGTGCTCGTCGAGCGACGCGCGCACCCCGGCGGCCTGGAGCTGCGCAAGCAGGTCGCGGCCATAGTCGAGCTGCTTCTCGCCGATCGGGACGAGCCGCGCCTGCTCGGGCGCGAGCCAGGGCGGGAAGTCGCCGGCGAAGTGCTCGATCAGCACGCCGCAGAAGCGCTCCATCGAGCCGAAGGGCGCGCGGTGGATCATCACCGGCCGGTGGGGCTGGTTGTCGGCGCCGATGTAAGACAGGTCGAAGCGGACGGGCAGGTTGTAGTCCACCTGCACGGTGCCGAGCTGCCACTCGCGGCCGATGACGTCCCTGACCACGAAGTCGATCTTCGGCCCGTAGAACGCGGCCTCGCCCGGCTCCTCGGTGAAGGGCACCCCGAGTGTCTGGGCGGCGGCGCGGCAGGCGGCCTCGGCCTTGTCCCAGTTGGCGGCCTCGCCGGTGTATTTCTTGGAGTCGGGGTCGCGCAGGCCCACGCGCACGCGGTAGTCGGCCATGCCGAGGGTGGTGAGGACGGTCTTGACCAGCGCAAGGCACCCGAGGAGTTCGGTGGCGACCTGCTCCTCGGTGCAGAAGAGGTGGGCGTCGTCCTGGGTGAATCCGCGGACACGTGTCATTCCGTTCAGCTCGCCCGACTGCTCCCAGCGGTAGACCGTGCCGAACTCGGCCAGCCGCACGGGCAGGTCGCGGTAGGAGTGGGGCTGCGACGCGAAGATCTTGATGTGGTGCGGGCAGTTCATCGGCTTCAGCATGAAGCCGTCGAGCAGCTGGTCCTCCGGCCGGATGCGGTCGGCCGTGATCGTCTCGCGGCCGGTCCGGGCGTTGACCTGCGCCGCGAGGTGCGGCGACACGGCGTCGAGCCGCGCGAAGACCTCCGCGCAGGGGCAGTTTTCCTTCAGCACCTTCGCCAGCGACTCGTTCTCGATCACGGGCGAGAACTGCGAATCCTTGTAGTAGGGGAAGTGGCCGGAGGTCTTGTAGAGCTCGAGCTTGCCGATGTGCGGGGTGAACACCTGCGCGTACCCCTGCTTGCGCAGCTCCTCGCTGATGAAGGACTGCAGTTCCTGGCGGATCACCGAGCCGTGGGGCGTCCACAGGATCAGGCCCTGGCCGACATCCTCGTCGATGACGAAGAGCTTCAGGTCCCGCCCGAGCTTGCGGTGGTCGCGCGCCTTGGCCTGCTCCTGCTGCTCGAGGTAGGCGGCGAGCTCGTCCTTGGTCGGGAAGGCCGTGCCGTAGATGCGCTGCAGCTGCTTGTTCTTCTCGTCGCCGCGATGGTAGGCGCCGGCGATCGAGAGCAGCTTGAACGCCTTCAGCTTCGAGCTGTAGCGGACGTGCGTCCCGGCGCAGAGGTCCATGAACTCGCCGTTCTGGTAGAACGAGATCTTCTCGCCCTCCGGGATGTCGGCGAGGCGGCCGAGCTTGTAGCGCTCCTGGCCGCGGGACTTGATGATCTCCACCGCCTCCTCGCGGGAGACTTCCTTGCGCAGGAAGGGCTGGTTCTCGTCCGCCACCTTTTTCATCTCGGCCTCGATCTTCGCCAGGTCCTCGGCGGTCAGCTTGTGGTCGAGGTCGATGTCGTAGTAGAACCCCGTGTCCGTTGGCGGGCCGATGTCGAGCTTCGCGTCCGGAAAGAGGCGAAGGATGGCGGTCGCCATGATGTGCGACGCCGAGTGGCGGAGTTCCTCGAGGGGAGTCATGGCCATGGTAGGGATGGGTTGTCGTCCTGCTTACGAATGCAGGGCGGAACGGCCAGACCGCCGGGAAATCAGGCGCGTGTCAATTCGCGGAACGATGGGACGCTCCGGGGAAAAACATTGGTTCGGGAAAGATTAAGTGAAAGATCGGGACGCTTTCTTCGTTACTGTAGGTATACGCCCAAAACCATGCGCGCCTCTTTGGAAAGGCTCTTCGGCAAGCCGGTGCATTTCCCGGTCGAAGTCACGCTCTCGAGCGGCGACAAGCACCTGCTCCCGCACCCGGATCATGTCTGGTTGCATCCCAGTACGAAGGATCTGGTTCTTTTCCCGGACGAGGAGGGGGCGCCGTTCGACGTCGTGATCAAGCCTGAAGCCATCGTTTCGATCCGGCCCCTGCGGCGAAAGGCGTCGTAGGGCGGAATCAGTGCCAGCCGGCTTGGCCGGGACCGGCCAGGCGGTTCACTTTTTCAGCGGCTCGAGCTTATAGCCGTCCTTGCCGTCCAGCATGGACCAGCCGGCCGCGGCGAGCTCCTTGCGCAGGGCATCGGCCGCGGCGAAGTCCTTCGCTTTCTTGGCGGTCCAGCGCTGGTCCGCGAGGGCGGAGACCGTCGCGGGAATTTCGGCCTTGGGGGCCGCCGGTTGGGAGAGATCCAGGCCGAGGGCGAACAGCGCGCGGTCGAAGGACGCGAGATCCGGCTGCCCCTCCCTGCGGTTGATCGCGGTGAAAAGGGCTCCGAGCGCCGCGGGTGTGTTGAGGTCGTCCTGCAGGGCCGCGAGCACGGGGGCGAAGGCATCGTGCGCCGCTCCGTCGGGGGCCAGCGAGGAGCGGTGGGCGTGCAGCGTGGCCAGCGCGCTTTCCGCCGCGTGCAGCGAGTCGAGGGTGAAGTTCAGCTGTTTTCGCGGGTGCCCGGCGAGGAGGGCGTAGCGGACAGCCATCGGCGAGTAGCCCTTCGCGAGCAGGTCGCCGAGGGTGTAGTAGTTCCCCTTGCTCTTGCTCATCGTGGTGCCGTCCACGAGCAGATGCTCGCTGTGGTACCAGTGGCGCGAGAAAGTCGCGCCGTTGCAGCACTGGCTCTGGGCGATCTCGTTCTCGTGGTGGGGAAAAAGCAGGTCGATGCCGCCGGTGTGCAGGTCGATGGTTTCCCCGAGGTGCTTCCGGATCATCGCGCTGCACTCGATGTGCCAGCCGGGACGGCCGGAGGCGGCGCCGGCCGGGCCGGCCCACTGCACGTCGCCGTCCTCCTCGGGTTTGTGGGCTTTCCAGAGCGCGAAATCGCCGAACGAGTCCTTGTGGTCGGCGTCGAAGGCGCTGACGGTCACCTTCAACTCGCGCTCCTTGATGCGCGACAGCGCGCCGTACTCGGGGAAGGAGGCGATCCTGAAATACACCGAGCCGTCCGGCGCGCGGTAGGCGTTTCCCTTTTTCATCAGCACGTCGATCATGTCGACCTGCTCCTGGATGTGCGCGGTCGCCGTCGGCTCCACGTGTGGGCGCAGGCAGTTGAGTGCGTCGCAATCGGCGTGGAAGATCTCCGTCCACTTTTTCGTGATCTCGCCCAGCGGGCGCTTTTCCTTCTGGGCCTGGCCGATCGTGCGGTCGTCGACGTCGGTCAGGTTGCGGACGTGCTTCACCTTGCCCGCGCCGAACTCCAGTTCCAGCAGGCGCCGCAGCACGTCGTTGACCACGAAGGTCCGAAAATTCCCGATGTGCGCCGGCGCGTAGACCGTGGGGCCGCAGTTGTAGAAACGATAGACGCCGTCGGGGTGGGAGGGCCGGAGCTCGCGGGAGTTGCGGGACAGGGAATCGTAGAGCCGGATGGACATCGAGAGCGGAAAGTAACGGGACAAGGTCCGCGCGGATCAACCCCGGATTGGCCTGCGCCGGCGGGAGCGTCCCGCCCGCGGGTTGGGGCCCGCCGTCGGAAAAATATGGGATGGCGCCGGTCCGCCGGGCCGTGCTCTACTTTCTGACCGCCATGGCCAAGTCCCCCCAGCTCGAACTGACCCACCGGCCGCGCCGGCTGCGGCGTCATCCCAGCCGCCGGGCGCTCGTCGCCGAGACGGTCCTGCGGGTGGAGGATTTCATCGCGCCGCTGTTCGTCATCGACGGCAAGGGTCGGCCCGAGCCGATCCCGTCCATGCCGGGCGTCAGCCGTTTCAACGTCGCCGATCTCGTCAAGCAATGCCGCGAGCTCCATGCGCTGGGCATTCCGGCGGTGGCGTTGTTTCCCAAGCTCGCCTCCCGGCTCAAGGACGCCGACGGCAGCGAGGCGCTGAATCCCGGCACGCTCATCCTTCGCGCCGTGCGCGCCGTGAAGAAGGCGGTGCCCGAGCTCACGGTCATCACCGACGTCGCGCTCGATCCCTACACCAACCACGGACACGACGGCGTGTTGAACACGGCCCGCGACGACGTGGACAACGACCGCACCGTGGCGCTGCTCTGCCGGATGGCCGTGCAGCAGGCGGAGGCGGGGGTGGATTTTGTGGCGCCCTCGGACATGATGGACGGCCGCATCGCGGCGATCCGCCGCGCGCTCGACGCCGCGGGCCACACGGACACCGGCATCATGGCGTATTCGGTCAAATTCAACTCGGCCTATTATGGTCCGTTCCGCGATGCGGTCGGCAGCGCGCAGGCGGCGGGCACGCGCCTCCTCAGCAAGGCGACCTACCAGATGAACCCCGCCAATCGCCGCGAAGCCCTGGTCGAGCTGGAGCTCGACGAGGCCGAGGGCGCGGACATCCTGATGGTCAAGCCGGCCGGCCCGTACCTCGACATCATCCGCGACGTCCGCAACGCCACCCGCCGGCCGGTCGCAGCCTACCAGGTCTCCGGCGAGTACGCCCAGCTCCACGCCGCCGCGAAGCTGGGGTGGCTCGACCTCGAGCGCACGCGCCACGAGTCCCTGCTGGCCATCAAGCGCGCGGGGGCGGACATGATCCTGACGTACTTTGCCCGCGACATGGCTCGTGCCCTGGGCTGATCTTCCACTCCCTGCCTTCCATGAGCGATTCCACTCCTTCCCCCAGCCGCGGCCCGGTCCAATCGCTGATCGCCGTCTGCTTCGCGCTGCTCAGCGTCGGATTCTTTTTCCGCTTCCTGCAGGCCGGGTTCAAGCGGATGCGGCATGTCGTGGAGGGCGACGCCAACTTCAAGGCGCTCGCGATCTGGGCGCTGATCTATGCGGTGGTCTGCGCCGCGATCGCGGCCGTTGTCTTCCGGCTGCCGCGGGAGCCGGACACCTCCGCTCAGAACGGCGAGCGCGGCACCTGAAGCGAATCGCCCGGCATCAGGTGAGGATCCTGCGCGGGATTCTTCTGCGCGAGCTTCACGTCGAGCACGTACGCGCCGTTGTCGCGGTTCAGGTTGACCGCGGTTTCCTTGGCATAAAGCGTGAATCCGCCCGCGGCCTGCACGGCCTTGGCGACAGTGAGATCCGGCGACCAGGCGATGCGGCCGGGGTGGGCGACCTCGCCGCCGACGTAGACGTAGCGCTCGGTGACCGTCACGGAGACATCGAGCGTCGTGTAGATCTTGCGCGCGACATAGGTCTCGCGGATGCGCTGGGAAAGTCCGGCGGTGCTGACGCCGGCGGCCGAGACGGCGCCGATGTACGGGAGCGAGATCAGCCCCTGCTCGTCGATCTGCACGCTGTTGGTGGCGGGATCGGGCACGCCCTGCAGGGTGACCGTCAGGCTGTCGCCCGGCCGCAGGACCGCGGTGGAACCGGTTTCCGGAATGCGGGGGTTGGTGCCCGTCGCGACTCCCGGCGCATTGCAGGCGCTGGAGGCGAGGAGGCAGAGGGCCGCGGCGAGCGGAAGAAGGAGGCGGGTCGCGGAAACCATGCGCCGGGAGGTGTGAGGCAAAGCCCCGCCGAAAGCAACGTTACCGTTTGCCCCGGGAGCGCCGCTTGGGCTTCTCGTCCTCGTCGGCGTCGTCTTCCTCGTCGCCGTCCTCGTCCTCTTCATCGTCCTCGTCCTTGTCCTTGTCGCCCTTCTTCTCCTCGTCGTCCTCGTCGCCGTCCTTCTCGTCCTCGTCCCACTTGAGCGACTCGTCGTTCTTCAGCTTCTCCTCCTCGTCGGCATCGAGCTCGGGCAGGTCGTCCTCCTCATCCTCGGCGTCGGTGGGCTTTTCGGCCTCCTCCTTGTCGGTGTCGTAGCCGGCGGGCACGTAATCGAGGATGGTGGTGACCTCCTCGAACGCGTGGATGGCCTTGCCCTCGATGAAATTGGTGTTCTGGTCCTCGCGGATCTCGTCCTCCACCTCGTCGACCGTCAGCTTGGCCTCGAAATTGAACAGGTCGTTCAGCATCTTCACGCGGCAGCGCGTGAGGTGGTCGAGCAGGTCGGCGTAGGGGCCGTTCTCCTCGTCGAGCGAATCCGGCAGCACGAAGAGCTTCTCCTCCGACTCGAAGAGCGAATCCTTCACGCGCTTGAGCCGCACCTTGCCCGAGCCGACATCCTTCTCGATGCGGAACGGGATGAAGGCCGCCTCGAACACGTCCTGGTTGAAGCCGTAGTCGCGCAGCGGGTCGACGAGCTCGATCAGGTGCGTCAGCTGGCGCGGGTCGATGATGCTCAGGCCGTCGACGTCCCAGCGCACGGGATCGCTGACTTCGATCACCCACCAATTATGGTCTTCGCCGAGGCGCACGACGCACCAGTCGAGGGAGGTGGAAACTTTGGGCATGGGAGGGAAAGGTCGGGGGGAGGAGGATGTCGGCGGCTGAGACGAGTCAAACCGCGGAAAGTAACATTCGGACGACTTTCCCCGGTTCATCTCCGCCCTGGCGCCACGGTCGGTAAAAGTGAGCGCAGCGTGCAAGTGGAGGTGTAAAAAACAAGCACAAAAAGGCGGAGTCGTTTTCCCTCTGAAAAACGCTCCGGCGGCGGCGATTTTTCGTCGGCCGTCCTTGTATTTCCTCCCGCCCGTCGCACTGTCGCCGCATGGGTCTCTGGTATGAGAAAATCGTCCGTCCCGCGCTGTTCCGTCTCGATTCCGAGCGCGCGCACGAGCTGGGCGTCGACGCCATGGCCTTCCTCGGCGCGCTGCCGCCGGTTTGCCGGCTCCTGGAGGCGGCCAACCGGCTGCCGGCGAACCAGGCGCGGCCGGTGGAGGCCTTCGGGCTGAAGTTTCCCAACGCGGTGGGGCTGGCGGCCGGCTTCGACAAGAACGCGTGGGCCTGGCGCGCCGCCGCGGCGCTCGGCTTCGGTCACGTGGAGATCGGGACCGTCACCGCGCTCGCCCAGGACGGCAATCCGCGCCCGCGCATGTTCCGCTATCCGGCGGAGCGGGCGGTGATCAACCGGATGGGTTTCAACAACCAGGGCTCCGAGGCGATCGCCGCCCGGCTCGCGTCCCAGCCCGGTCCCGGGCGGCGTCGCATCCCGCTCGGGATCAACCTCGGCAAGTCAAAGGTCGCCGACCTGGAGCAGGCCACGGCCGACTATCTCGCGAGCTTCGCGCGCCTCGCCGGCCACGCGGACTATCTCGTGCTCAATGTCTCCAGTCCGAACACGCCGGGCCTGCGCCAGCTGCAGGACGAGGGCCGCCTCCGCGAGCTGCTCGGCGCCGTGACGTCGGCGAACCGCGATCGGGCCGCCGCCCCCGGCGGCCGGCGCGTGCCGCTGCTGCTCAAGATCGCCCCCGACCTTACTTTCCCGCAGATCGACTCTGTCCTTGGGGTGATCGCCGAGTTCGGCCTCGACGGCGTGATCGCGACCAACACCACGCTGGCCCGCCCGGGAAGATTCGCGGCGGTGAACGAGGCCGGCGGCCTGAGCGGCGCCCCCCTCCGGAGGCGCTCGACCGACATCGTCAACTACATCGCCCGCGCCACGTCCGGCCGTCTCCCGATCATCGGCGTCGGCGGCATCACCGACGCCGCCAGCGCCGGCGAGAAACTGGATGCCGGCGCCACCCTCGTGCAGGTCTACACCGGCATGATCTACCGCGGCCCGTTCTTCGCCCGCGAGCTGGCCCGGGCGCTGTCTGATCGACAGCGCTGATTGCGGATCTCGGATTGCGGGTTGCGGAATATTCGAGCCAGCGGCGCGGAACGCCGAATTGCAGGAGGAGCCTTCCCGCCGCGCGCCAGCGCCGGCCTCCGATCAATCCGCAATCCGCAATCCGCAGCCCAAAATCCGCAATCAGATGACCCAGTCCGCCGCCTCGCCCACCATGTCTTCCTTCTTCTTCCGCGGGCGGATCACGAGGTCGTCGCCCTTGTAGTAGGTGATGCTGCTGGCGGGGATCGACTCGAGCAGCCAGACGTTGCCGCCGATCACGGAATGGGCGCCGATGTGCGTGTCGCCGCCGAGGATCGTCGCATGGGCGTAGATCGTCACGTGCTCGCCGATGTCGGGATGGCGCTTCACGCCCTTCACCGGGTTGCCGGCGTTGTCCACCTCGAACGACTTCGCGCCGAGCGTCACGCCCTGGTAGAGCTTGACGTGGTCCCCGATGCGCGCGGTCTCGCCGATGACCACGCCGGTGCCGTGGTCGATGAAGAAATGGGTGCCGATCTCCGCCCCGGGGTGCAGGTCGGCGCCGGTCCGCTCATGGGCGTACTCGGTGATCATGCGCGGGAGCAGCGGGACGCCCGCCCGGTACAGCACGTGGGCGAAGCGCTGGAGCGAGATCGCGAGCACGCAGGGGTAGGCGAGGATGATCTCCTCGACGCTGCGCGCCGCGGGATCGCCGTGGTAGGCCGCATTGACGTCGGTCTGGACGAGCTTGCGCAGGTCCGGGAACTGGCCGAGCACCTGCGCGACGGTCGCGCGGGCCTGACGGGCGGGGTCCGCGTGGCGCGCGAAGCGCAGGCATTTCTCGACCTCGGCGGCCAGGCGCTGGTCGATCGCCGCCAAGAGCCGCGTGACCATCGCGGGCACGTCCTTCCTGGCCAAGCCCGCCTCCTCGAAGTAGCCGGGAAACAGCAGGTGCATCACGTCGCGCGCCAGCGTGTTCACGGACTCCTGTGCGGGCAGGTTCACCCCGTCGACGTGATTGATGCCGCCGTCGGCCTCATAGGAGGCGAGCAGGGCGGCTTTGATGGCGTCGTGTTGCATGGCAGGCGCAGGCGGCGCAAAAGTCTCGCCGGGCGGTGGGACGGGTCAAAACCCAATTTTCATCGTCCAGCACTGCCGTGTCTCCGCCGGATTTTGAGCATTGAACGTTGAAGTTCGAACGTTGCGCCCGCCGGGCGCTTTTGGAGCTTTACAGCCCGAAACCGATGGCTCTTAGTCCGCCTTCCTCACTGCAAGACTGCTCGGGTGGTGGAATTGGTAGACACACACGTTTGAGGGGCGTGTGCCGTAAGGCGTGCAGGTTCGAGTCCTGTCCCGAGCACCATTTTTCGCTGATGAGAGCCTCTCCCGGGACCGGAGGACTCACGGGAAAAATTAACAACCGGCGGCCCGACGTCTTTGGTCTTTCCCTGGGCCGCGTTCTGCGATCCGCTCCCGCCCACCGGAATGAATCTGCGCGCGCTTGTCCCCGCCTTCCTGGTGTCCGCGGTGGTCGGCGCCGGCGAGCGCGAGCGCTCGCGGCTCGCCGAGTTGCGTGCAAACTGGGGACGGGAAATTGCCCGGAAGCGAAACCTGGAAGTCATTTCGCGCTACCACGCCTCGGCCGCGGCGGGGCGCCGGACCGTCGATGAGCGGACCTGGCAGGATCTCGGGCTGGACGATCTCTTCGGAAAGCTCGATCGCACCGTCAGCATGCCGGGCCGGCAGGTGCTGTACCACCAGCTGCGCACCTACGAGGAGGGTGACGGGCCGCTCGCCGAGCGCGCGCGGCAGCAGGCCGTTTTCAAGGACGAGCCGGAGCTGAGGGAGAAGCTCCAGCTGCTGTTCAGCCGCCTCGACGGTCCGCGCAGCGAATGGCTGGCGTCCTCGCTCCTGGTCCCGATTCCGACGGCCCCTCGCTTTGCGCCGCTGCTCTATCTTTGCAGCTTTCTTTCCCTGGCCGGCCTCGTGGGGATGATCTTCGTCCACTGGCTGTTCCTGCCGCTGCTGCCGCTCCTGCTCGTCAACGTGGCCATCACCGCCACCTACGGCCAGCGCGTCACGCCGAGTTTTTCCGGTTTCGCCCAGATCGTGACCATGCTCGGCGTCGGGGAGAGGCTGGCCGCGATGGCGAATCCGCGCGCCTTGCCCCAGCTCGAGGCGCTGAAGGAAAAGATGCCCGCGCTCCGGCGGTTGCAGCGCCGGCTGGGCTGGCTGGTCATGGACCGCGCCGCGCTGCCCGACCTGGCGGAGTCGCTGCTCGGCTACCTCAACATGCTTTTTCTGTTCGATATCGTGGTCTACCTGCGCTCGATCGCGGCCCTGCGGCAGCATCAGCCGGCCCTGCTCGAACTCTTCGAGGCGATCGGTGCGCTGGACAGCGCCATCGCCGTCGCCTCCTACCTGCAGGGAGCCGCCGTTGTCACCCGGCCCGGTCTGGTGGCCGGGCGGCACCTGGAGTTCAGCGGGCTCTATCACCCGCTGATTGCCGCGCCGGTGAGCAACGCGCTCCAGCTGACCGGCCGCTCCGCCCTGATCGCCGGGCCGAACATGGCCGGCAAGACCGCCTTCATCCGCTCCGTGGGCATCAATGTGATCCTGGCGCAGACCCTGGGCTTCGCCCATGCGGAGCACGCCCGGCTGCCGCGGGCCACGGTCCGCTCCGCCATCCGCCGGGAGGACGATCTCAACTCCGGGCAGAGCTACTTCTTCGCCGAGATCCGGCAGATCCTGGAGTTCACCCAGGCGGAGGAAGCCGGCGGTCTCAACCTCTTCCTGATCGACGAGATTTTCCGCGGCACCAACACCGTCGAACGGGTGGCGGCGTCGGCCGCCGTGCTGCATCATCTCGGCCGCCATCACCTCGTCCTGGCCACGACCCACGACGTGGAGCTCCAGGACCTCCTGGCCGACGCCTTCGACATGTACCATTTCAGCGATCGCGTCGCGGACGGAACCTACAGCTTCGACTACCGTATCCATCCCGGGCCGGCGCGTTCGCGCAACGCGATCAAGCTGCTCGAGATCAGCGGCTATCCCGCCGCGATCATCCGCGAAGCCGAAGCCTTGGCGGCTCGAGCCAGCCGAGGCTAAAATCCCAAAACGCAAAACCCAAAGCCCAAGGCCGGACTGCTCGCTGCTCGCTCCCTTGCTCCTTGCCCCTTGCTCCTTGCCCCTTGGCACTTGTCCCTTCCCCCGCCTGGGGCTGTTTCCTTACGCATTTTGCATTCCGGAAAGCGCCCGTGTCCCTTGTCCGGGAGTGGCGCGAGTTTAATTTTTACGGAGCGCGGAACGAAATCCGGCTTCATTGTACAGTTCCGGCTTCCCCATGAGCCAGAACCCCGCGCTGCCGCCGTCCGCCACCGAAGCGGAGATCCTTTTCGAACTGGAGTTGAATGTGGCGCGCAAGGCCGACGAGATCGCGCGTTCCCGCCGTTTTCGAACCGGGCTCAACCTGCACTGCTGGCTGCTGGCCGAGCGGGAGGTGTTCGGGACGCTCATTGCCGAGGAGGCCGCGCAGGCGCGCGAGCCCGGTTTCGGCGTGGCCCGCCGGGGAAGATCCTTGTTCAAGGCCCCGGCCGAGATGCCGGCGCTGGTGACCGCTGATCACTGAGGACGAAGCGGGGTTGGCATCCGTTCACGTCCCGATCGCGCTGCGACCTGTGCATTGCGCATGCGGCGCCGAGGGGGATGCGACGTCGAACAGCACCCCCGGCCCCTTGGGCAACAGCCTTCGCTGACGCTACGGCGGACAGGCCCCTCTTTCTAGAGGGGAGATGATGGCAGCGAGCTCCCCTCTGGAAGGAGGGGTGGCGCAACGCGCCGGGGTGTGTCGCGACGCTGCGGCTCCCGCGATTCTGCGAACCCGCGGTGTCATTCAGATGGTGTCACGTAATACGTGACACTCTGCGTCCGCGGGAACGATACGCCGCCAACGCCAGGTCAGGGTTTTCCGTCGCCGGCCGGACTTTTCCTCGTCTTCGCCGCGCCCTTGCGCGCCTTCGGCGCCTCGCCGGCGGCCTGTTCGAAGAGGGCGAACGAGCGCGCCGGCAGGACATGCTCGGACCCGCCCGCCACCACGGACGATTTTTCCCCGAGGAAGCCGGACTCGTCGGCGGTATCGATGACCTGCTTCCAGCGGACCTCCTCTTCGCCGGGGAGCACGGCGCTCACTTCCTCGTGGTGGGAATTGAAGAAGAGCAGGAAGGTCCGGTCCGTGACCGGCGCGCCCTTGGCGTCCTGCACCGCCATCGAGTCGCCGCTGAGGATCACTCCCAGCACCTTGGCGAAGTCCGCCCCCCAGGCCTCGTCGCTCATTTCCCGGCCGTCGGCATTGATCCAGGTGACATCCTTGTTGCCGGTTCCGTGCGGATCGCGGCCCTCGAGGAAGCGGGGCTGGTGGAAGATCGGGTGATCGAGCCGCAACCGGATCAGGCGCCGGGTGAATTCCCGCAGCGCCTCGCCGTCGTGGTCCGGCTTCCAGTCGAGCCAGCTGATCTCGTTGTCCTGGCAGTAGGCGTTGTTGTTCCCGCGCTGGGTTGCGCCGGACTCGTCGCCGGCGCGGAGCATCGGCACGCCCTGGGAGAGGAGAAGGGTCGCGAGGAAATTCCGCTGCAGCCGCCGCCGGAGCCGCTGGATCTCCTCCGGCGCGTCCAGGCCCTCGTGGCCCCAGTTCCAGCTGTTGTTGTTGTTGTCGCCGTCCTTGTTCTCCTCGCCGTTCGCCTCGTTGTGCTTCTCGCTGAACGAGACGAGATCGCGGAGGGTGTAGCCGTCGTGGGACGTGATGAAGTTGATGCTGGCCATCGGCGTCTTGCCGCTGCTCTGGTAGAGATCGGAGCTGCCGCAGAGGCGGTAGGCGAAGTCGCGCATGTGGCCGGAGTCGCCTTTCCAATAGCGGCGAACGGTGTCGCGGTAGCGCCCGTTCCACTCCGCCCAGAGCGGCGGAAAATTTCCGACTTGGTACCCGCCGTCACCCACGTCCCACGGCTCGGCGATGAGTTTCACCTGCGAGACGACCGGGTCCTGATGAATGCAGTCGAAGAACGACGAAAGCCGGCTGACGTCGTGGAGCTCGCGCGCGAGCGCCGGGGCAAGATCGAAGCGGAAGCCGTCGACGCGCATTTCCAGGACCCAGTACCGCAGGCTGTCCATGACCATCTGCAGCACGCGGGGATGGGGGACGTTCAGGGTATTGCCGGTCCCGGTGTAGTCCATGTAGTGCCGCGGATCGTCCGCGACCAGCCGGTAGTAGCTTGCGTTGTCGATGCCGCGGAAGCCGAGCGTCGGGCCGAGGTGGCTGCCCTCCGCGGTGTGGTTGTAGACGACGTCGAGGATCACCTCGAGGCCTGCGGCATGGAGGTGCTTCACCATCGTCTTGAATTCATCGACCTCGGCGCCGGGCGCCGGCCGGCTCGCGTAACGGCCGTCGGGCGCGAAGAAACCCATGGTGTTGTAGCCCCAGTAATCCACGAGGCCCCGGTCGAGAAGATGCTTGGAGTTCACGTGGTGGTGGACCGGCAGGAGCTCGACGGCCGTGACGCCCAGCCGCTGGAAATATTTGATCGCTTCCAGGCTGCCCAGGCCGGCGTAGGTGCCCCGGCTCTTTTCCGGGACCGCCTCCCAGAGCTGGGAGAAGCCCTTCACGTGCGCCTCGTAGATCACCGTCTCGTGGACCTGCCGGCGGATGCGCTCATCGGTGCCCCAGGAGAACGCGGGATCGATCACGACCGCCTTCGGCATCGCCGCGGCGTTGTCGCGCTCGTCGAACGAAAGGTCCTGTTCGGGATCCCCGATCCGGTAGCCGAACATCTCGTCCGACCACTCCACCCGCCCCGCGATCGACCGCGCGTAGGGATCGAGCAGGAGCTTGTGGGGATTGAAGCGGTGTCCCTTGAGCGGCTCGTACGGCCCCTCGACGCGATAGCCGTAGAGCTGGCCGGGTTTCACCTCCGGCAGGAAGCCATGCCACACGTGGTCGCTTTTCTCCGTGAGCCGCACGCGCGCCGACTCGGCCGCGCCGAGGGCGTCGAACAAACACAGTTCGACCCCCGTGGCGTGCTCCGAGAAGAGCGCGAAGTTGACGCCCTGGCCGTTCCAGGTCGCGCCGAGGGGGTAGTCGTTGCCCTTCCAGAGCTGCGGCGGTTTCATCGGGGAGCGGGGCGCCGACCGGCCGGCGGACGCCTGGTTCCACGGACCGGTTGCGGATTTTGGGTTGCGGATTGCGGACTGAAAACGAGCGCCGGCGGCGGTTGAAGGCAGGCTCGCAGGCTCCGCTCTTCATCGATCCGCAATCCGGGATCCGCCATTCTCACGCCGCCTTCTTCCTCGGCGCCGGCACCGCAGCCCGCGCGGCTTTCACCGGCAGCGGGCCGCCCTTCCTCTCGAGCGCCTTCGCGTACCGCAGATGCAGTGCCTGAAACTCCCGGCAGTATTTCGCGAGGTCGGCCTCGGAGAGGTTCTCGAGGTCGATCAGCTCGTTGCGCGCGCCGTTGAGGGCCCGGAGCAGCTCGTCGAGCTTGAGCTGCACGGCGCGCGCATCGCGGTTCTGGGAGTGCTGGAGGAGGAAGACCATCAGGAAGGTGAGGATCGTGGTCCCGGTGTTGATCCACAGCTGCCAGTTCTCGCTGTAATGCAGCCGCGGCCCCAGCGCCGCCCATCCCAGGACGGCCAGAACTGCCAGGACGAACGCCGCCGGATGCCCCGCGAGCGCCGACACGCCGCGGGCGAACCTGGAAAACATCTCGCGCATGCCGCGATGGACCGCGGCCCGCGGCGGAGGTGCCGCGGGCCGATTGCGGACTGCGGATTGCGGGTTGCGGATTTGAAGACGACGAGCCGACCCGCCAGGAAGGACAACGCTCCGGACTCCGTCGGTTCTTAATTCCGCAACCCGCAATCCGAAATCCGCAATTCCGCCGGCCTAGCCCGGCGGAAACGGCGAGTTCGTCCCCAACGCGCTGCGCTCCTCGGCGGGGCCGAGCTGCTTGGGGGTGAGATTTTCGGCGGTGTTCACCAGGCAGACGTGGGAGAACGCCTGCGGCACGTTGCCGAGCTGCCGTTTCGCCACGGGATCGAATTCCTCCGCGAGCAGGCCGAGGTCGTTGCGCAGGGCGAGCAGCCGCTCGAACATCGCCACGGCCTCGTCCTTCCGTCCGGCGAGATAAAGGCAGTCCGCCATCCAGAAGGAGCAGGGGAGGAAAGTGCCTTCGCCCGGCGGCAGCCCATCCACGCCGCTCTTTGTCCGATAGCGCTTCACGAGGCCGTCGTCGGTCAGCTCGGCGGCGACGCGCTCGACCGTCGCGACGATGCGCGGATCCGTCGCGGGCAGGAAGCCGACCAGCGGCATCATGAGCAGGCTGGCGTCGAGCCCGTCGCTGCCGTAGTGCTGCGTGAACGCGCCGACCTTCTCGTTGAAGCCGTGCCGGCAGACGTCGTCGTGGACGCGGGCGCGGGTTTCCCGCCAGACCGCCACGTCCCCGGGCAGTCCGAATTGCTCGACCGCCTTTACCGCGCGGTCCAGTGCGACCCAGGCCATGACCTTCGAGTGGACGAAGTGCTGGCGCGGCCCGCGCACTTCCCAGATGCCTTCGTCCGGCTCGTGCCAGTGGCGCACGACGAAGTCGACCAGGTGCCGCTGCAGCTTCCAGGACTCGCCGTCGATCTTCACCCCGGCGACGCGCGCGGCATGCAGCGCGTCCATCACCTCGCCGTAGACGTCGAGCTGGAACTGCTCGGCGGCGGCGTTGCCGATGCGGACCGGCCGCGAGTCCTCGTAGCCGCGCAGGTGGCCCAGCTCGAGCTCCGGCAGCGTGCGCTCCCCGCCGACGCCGTACATGATCTGGAGCTGCGACGGATCACCGGCCACCGCCCGCAGCAGCCACTCGCTCCAGGCCCGGGCCTCGCTGGTGTAGCCGGCCTTCATGAACGAATAGAGCGTGAAGGTCGCGTCGCGCAGCCAGCAGTAGCGGTAGTCCCAGTTGCGCACGCCGCCGATATGCTCCGGCAGGGAGGTCGTCCCCGCCGCCACGATCCCGCCGGTCGGCGCATAGGTCAGCGCCTTCAGGGTGATCAGCGAGCGCAGCACCGCCTCGCGCCAGGGACCGCGATAGGTGCAGCGCGCCGACCAGTCGTTCCAGAAGGCCTCGGTATCCGCGAGGGTCGTCAGCCCGGGCAGGGAGCCGGGCGTCGCCTCGTGCGAGCGGTACCAGGTCAGGACGAAATGGGTCCGCTTGCCCTCCGCGATGCGGAAGGTCGCCACGGTGGACAGGTCCTCGCCGCGGATCTGCACGGAGGTGCGCAGCACGACGGCGTTCGGCCCGGCGACCGCGGTCATGCCGCCGCCGGTGTCGATGTGCCGGACCCACGGCACGGTCTTGCCGTAGTCGAAGCGGAGGATCAGGCGCATGCTCATCTCGACGGTGCCGGAGACGCCCTCGACGATCCGCACGACGTCCCGGTTCGTCCCCTTGGGCGGCATGAAATCGATCAGCCGCGCGACCCCGGTGGCGGTGGTGAACTCCGTCTCGAGGATCAGCGTGTCGCCGCGGTAGCGGCGCCGTGATTCGAACGGTCCCTCGGGATTGATCTTCCAGCAGCCGTTGGACTCCTCCCCGAGCAGCGCCGCGAAACACGCGTTGGAATCGAAGCGCGGAAGGCAGAGCCAGTCCATCGATCCGGCCCGGTCCACGAGCGCGATCGTGTGGAGATCTCCGATGATGCCGTAATCCTCGATTTTCATGGGTGGTCAGGCCGGGGGTCGACGTGCTCCAGCACGGCGAAGGGCGCGTCGGCGAAGAGCTGGCGCAGGTTGAAGCCAGGCTCGCGGTGGATCCGGTCGGCGATGACGTCCCGCCAGGCGCCGGGCGGCGTGTTCCCGGGGTCCAGGCGCGTGTCGCCCCATGCGGCGCCCACCGGGGGCGCGCCGAGCGCGGCCGCCAGCCGGGGAACCGCCACGAGCACGGCGTGCCCGGGGGTTTCGCGCAAAAACGCGGCGACGCGAGCGGCGTGCGTTCCCTCGGCGGCGACGGGCCGGTAGCCCCCCCGGAGGAAGAGGTCGGGCACGGCGGCGCGGAGCTGGAGGAGACGCTGCATGACCCGCACCTTGATTGCGCCGTCGCGCCAGTGTTCCATCAGCCCGGCCATCGTCGACCGGCCGGCGCGCGCCCGGGCCTGGTGACGGAGGGCATGGTCGACCGGCCGGCGATTGTCGGGATCGACGAGGCTGAACTCCCAGGTTTCGGTTCCCTGGTAGAAATCCGGCACGCCCGGCGCGGTGCATTTCAGGACGAGCTGGGCGAGGCTGTTCACCATGCCCAGCCGCGCCAGCCGTTCGGCGCAGGGCGCGAAATCCGCCAGAAACGCGCCCGCGGTGTCGGGCGACGCCACCCGTCGCACGAACCGTTCGCAGGCCTGCAGGTACGGCTCATTGGGACGCAGCAGGGAGGTGTGGCGCTTGGCCTCGTCCACGGCCTTGCGGATGTGGGCGCAGAGCCGGTCGCGGAGCGCCTCGGTGGGGGCGCCGGAGTCGAGCGGCCAGACGCCGAGCAGGATCTGGTAGAAACGGTATTCGTCGCGGCGGTCCGGCGCGGCCGCGCCGTCGACGTCCGTGAGATGCCAGTGGTTCATCACATGCCAGCGCTCCACCCAGCGGTTCCATTCGTCGGGAAGCTCCGACAGCGCATAGAGCCGCGCCCGCACGTCCTCGCTGAACTTGGTGTCGTGCGTCGACGTCGCGAGCAGGCCGAGCGGCGAAGCCTCGAGCCGCCGGCGGCAGGCCGCGTGGAACATCTCGAGGGGCGCGCCGAAGGCCGCGGGCGAGCCGCCGACTTCGTTCAGGGCGACGAAGCGGCCGTAGGTGTAGAAGGCGGTGTCCTCGACCGCCTTCGCCATGACCGCGCCGGTGTATTGCTGGAAGGTCAGCACCCAGTCGAGCAGGCGCCGCTGGAGCTCCGGCGCGGCTCGCGCCGGCGGATAGTCGCCGGCAAGCAGGTCGCGCACGAATTCGAAGGGTTGCGGATCGGAGCGCGGATTGCGCGCGATCGCGGCCCGCGCGGCGGCCGCGATGGCGGCGCGGTCCGCGGGCCCGGCCGGCCCGGTGGTCTCGCGGTAGGTCCGGTAGACGGACAGCCCCGCCATGATCTCGCGCACGCCCGCGACCAGTTCGTGCGCGGTCAGGTCCTGCCAGCGCCAGTCGGCGTTGGTGATCTCCGCCAGCTCCGAGCCGAGGCCGTCGATGGCGTGCGCGAAGAGCTCCTCCAGCACCTGGCGTTTGCGGGCGTAGACTTCGTCCTCGTAACTTTCGAGGTGCCCGGTGAACCGCCGGTAGGTCGCGGTGAAGGCGTCTGCCGCCGCCGGGTCCACCATCAGTCCTGCGACCTCCGGGATGAACTCGTAGCCGGTCGCGCCCTGCACCGGCCAGTCTGCGGGGAGCGACTCGCCCGGGGCGGCGAGGATCTTTTCGACCGCGACGTAAAGCGGCGCGCCCTTTTCGGCGGGCGCCAGCGCCTGCAGGCGCCGGAGGTAGCCGGCCGGCTGACGCAGGCCGTCGATGTGGTCGACGCGCAGCCCCGTGATGCGGCCCTCCCGCAGCAGATCGGCGATCAACTGGTGCGATTCGCGGAAGGCTTCGGGATCCTCCATCCGCAGGCCCACGAGGGAGCTGATCGCGAAGAAGCGCCGGTAATTGATCTCGTGGGCGCCGGCCTTCCATCGGGCCGGCCGGTAGTGCTGGCCTCCGATCAACGCGTCCAGCTCGACAAAGCTCTCGGGCCTGCCGGGCGTGCCGTTCAGGCGGCGGAGATGTTCGTCGAGCCGGGCGCGCACGGCCGGGCGCGATTTCGCCCACTCCGCCAGGCGCGCCTGCACGCGCTGCAGGCGCCGGGTCCTTTCCTTGGATTCGTCGCGGCTCTCGGTCGCGGGGACCTGGGCCAGACGGTGGAAATCGGAGGCGAAGGCGGTCGCCTCCGCGCGATCGCCCGAGGGCAGGCCGGCGTCGCGCGTCAGCGCCTGCAGCAGCTGCGCGTGCGACTCGGCATGCACCGGCAGGAGGAGGTCGCCGTAGCGCAGCAGGAAGCCGGCGCCGAACTCCAGCGCGAGCCGGCCCCGCTCGAGTTCGCGCCCGTAGTGATGCGCCAGCACCGGCAGCAGCACGCGGTCGCCGCCGGCCTGCCAGTCGATGTCGAAGAAGGGCGCGTAGGCCGACCGCCGGCCCCACATGAGGACATCGTGCCACCAGGCGTTGCGCGGCCCGGCGATCCCCATGTGGTTGGGCACGATGTCCACGAGCACGCCGGCCCCGTGGCGCCGCGCTTCATCGCTGAACCGCTCGAACCCCTCCCGTCCGCCCAGCTCGGGGCTGACCGAGGTGTAGTCGTTCACGTCGTAGCCGTGCAGGCTGCCGGTGCTCGCCGTGAGGATCGGCGAGAGATAAAAGTCGGTGACGCCGAGGGCGAGCAGGTGATCGAGCTGGGCGGCAAGGTCGCGGAAGGTGAACGCCGGGTTGAGCTGGACGCGGTACGTCGCGAGCGGCGTCCGGTTGGCTTCAGCGAGGGGCATGCACTTCCTTTCCTGCCTCGTAGAGCACGGCGGCGGGTCCGATGAATGTCGCGGGATCCGGCACCGCCCGGCCCGGACCCCCGAAACGCACGTCCTCGCTGTCCAGGCGGACGGCCCAGGTCCTGTCCGCGGGCGGGCGGAGGAGTTCGTCCGGCGCGGGAGCGCCCGGATTCTCCGGTCCGAGCACGGCCACGAGCAGCCAGTCGGATCCGCCGAACTGATAGCGCAGTGCGACCCGTCCGCCCCCGGCGGCCACGCGCCAGCGGTCGCGGGCGGTGAAATCCTCCTCGACCGCTGCGCGCCGCAGGCCCAGCGCCTCCCGGTAGAGAGCCAGGATTCCACGGTGCACGCCGGCCTCACGCTCGGCCCAGTCGAGCTTGGAGCGGCGGAAGGTCGCCTCGTGCTGGGGATCGGGGAAGTCGAGCGCCGGACCGCCGTGATCGAATTCTCGCCGCCGGCCCTCGGATACCTTCAGGCCGACCTCTCCAGGATGGTCCGTGAAAAAGAGGAACGGCGCCGTCGCCGCCCATTCCTGGCCCATGAAGATCAGCGGGACATAGGGTCCGAGGCACAGGAGGAGCGACGCGGCGCGGAACTGCGCGGGCGTCACGAGGTGCTCCAGCCGTTCCCCGTGGGCGCGGTTGCCCACCTGGTCGTGGTTCTCGAGGCAGACGACGAATGCGGACGCGGGCAGGTGGCGGCACGCGCTGCCGCGCGGCGAATTTCCCCGGAACGGAAACGGCTGGCCGCGGTAGCTCCAGCCATGGAGCAGGGTGTCCGCGAGGTCGGCGGTCGTGCCGCCGTAGCTGGCGAAGTAGCTCTTGCGCGTGCCGGTCAGCGCCACCCGCGCCTGATGGTGGAAGTCGTCAGCCCAGACGGCGTCGAGTCCCGGTTCGCCCCCCGCCTCGCGCACGAGGTCCGCGAGGTTGCGCTCGTCCTCGGCGATGACGAAGCCCTCGCGCGCGTGCACGGCATCCGTGATCTCCTCGAGGAGGTGACGCGGGGAGGAGTCGGGCAGCGCGTGGGTGGCGTCCAGGCGGAGGCCGTCGATGCGGAATTCGTCGAGCCAGTACGCCGCATTGGCCACGATGTACTCCCGCACCGGTCCCGAGACCGGACCGTCGAGGGCCGGCCCCGGGCCCCAGGGCGTGGGCCGGTCGCCGCGAAAATAGTCCCGGCTGTAGGCCGCGAGGAAATTCCCCTCCGGGCCGAGGTGGTTGTAGACGACGTCGAGGATGACCGCCAATCCGCGCCCGTGCGCGGCGTCGACCAGCGTCCGCAGGTCGTCGGGCCGGCCGTAGCAGCGGGCCGGGGCGTACCACGCGACGCCATCGTAGCCCCAGTTGCGTCCGCCGGGGAAGTCGGCCACGGGCATGAGCTCGATCGCCTCGACGCCGAGTTCGCGGAGATGATCGAGCCGTGCGCAGGCGCCGACGAAGGTGCCGTCGCGGGTGAACGTGCCGACGTGCAGCTCGTAGATGCTCTGCCCGCGCCAGCGCGGCCGCCGCCATTCGGGGTGGCGCCAGGCGTAGCCGCCGGGGTCGATGCACTCGGAAGGCCCGGCGACGCCCTGCGGCTGGAAGCGGGAGGCCGGATCGGGGAACAGTCCGGCATCGAGGCGGATCCGGTAATCGCTGCCGGCGCGGGCGCCGCGGCAGAATCCGGAAAAATAACCGCCGGCCTCGGCCCCCAGCGGAAACTCCCCGCCCCCGACGAACATCACCGCCGCGGCGCGGCTCGCGGGCGCCCACACCCGGAAATCGACCCCGCCGCCGGCCTGGACCTCGGCCCCGACGGGCAGTCTGCGTGTGATGGTCGCCGCCATCCCGCGCATGGACTGCGGCTTCGGGCACTGGTGCCCTGCGGAAATCGTCCCCGGATTTTCTGCCACGAAAAGGCACGAAAAATCCCCGGCTGAGGCCGGGTCTCCATTGCGCCTATAGGCGCGCGGGAGGTCTGATACGAAGCCCCGGATTTTTGGTGCCTTTTCGTGGCTAAAGGAACCAGCGGGACCGAATGCCATCAGTGGCCCGTCATGCACGACCTGCTGGCCAATCCCCGTGTCCGGCTGATCGGGGTGCTTGCCGCCCTGACGCTGGTGTTCACCTACCTCCTCCGCCGGCTGAAATCCCATTTCTCCGCCCGGATCGCCGCCAGCACGGAGGGGGACGAGACCGAGCGCCATCTCTGGCGGGAACTGCTGGGGGCGGCGCTCGGGCCGGCCTGCCTCCTCGTCTGGTACTATGGACTCTACGGCGCCGCGCGGGCGCTGACGGCCGACGGCTGGGTGTCGTCCGACTGGATCTGGCTGCAGTCCCTGCTGCGCCAGGTCGCGGGCATCGGCATCTTCGTCGCGCTCTTCTGGTTTTTCTACAGCGGGGCGAAGGTGCTCGACGGGCACTTCCGCCGGATCGCCGCGCAGAGCCCGGGAAAATGGGACGACATCTTCCTGGCGCTCCTCGGCGCCGCGTTACGTATGATGGTCCCGATCCTCGCCCTGATCCTCCTCGTGCACACCTGGCCGCTTTCACCCGAGGCCATGCAGTTCGTGCGCAAGCTGCTCGCCATCGCCCTCGTCGGGGCGGTCACCTGGATCCTGCGGCGCGGCGTGCTGCTCGCGGAGGCCGCGATCCTCAGCGAGCAGGACCTCGACAAGACCGGGAACTTCAGCGGCCGCGCGCTGGTGACGAAGGTGAGCGTCCTGCGGAAGATCGCGATGGTGCTCATCACCGTCTTCGCCTTCGCGGCGGTGCTGATGATGTTCGACGAGGTCCGCGACATCGGCCGCAGCATCCTCGCGTCGGCCGGCATCGCGGGCATCATCATCGGCTTCGCCGCCCAGCGCAGCCTCGGGAATCTTTTCGCGGGCCTGCAGATCGCGCTGACCCAGCCGGTGCGCATCGGCGACCAGGTCAAGATCCAGGACGAGGTCGGCTTTGTCGAGGAGATCACGCTGACCTACGTCGTGGTGCGGATCTGGGATCTGCGGCGGCTGGTGGTCCCGCTGAGCTACTTCATCGAGCAGCCGGTGCAGAACTGGACGCGCGCGTCCGCGAACATGCTGTCGCCGGTGACGCTGCGCGTGGATTTCAGTTTTCCCGTCGACGAGCTGAGGACCTACCTCAAGGGCGTGATCGAGCAGTCGAAGAACTGGGACAAGGCGACCTTCGGCGTGCAGGTCACCAACTCCGACCACTACAGCATGGAGATCCGCATCCTCGGCAGCTCGGCCAGCGCCGGCAGCTCCTTCGACCTGCAGTGCGAACTGCGCGAGAAGGCGATCGACTTCGTCCACCGCCACTATCCGCAGTGCCTCCCGAAGGCGCGCGAGGAGGGCAAGCCGATGCACGAGTGGCGCACGACCGAGGAAGTCGCGCCGCGCCACTGGCCGCCGGTGGAGCAGGAGACTCCAGGGGAGGTCGCCGCGGCTAAATAGAATCTTTTCAGACCGGTTTCACACGAAGCCACGAAGAACACGAAGTCCGGCTCGACCCCAAAACGTTTCTTCGTGTTCTTCGTGGCTTCGTGTGAGCCCTGTCGAAATTCAGCTGTCCTCCGTTTTGGCGCCGTGCGCCCAGAGGAAATCCATCAGCTGGCCGCGGTTCGAGGGGGCGACGGAATCCGCGCCGCACTCCACCCGGGAAAGCCCCGGCGCCCGGGCCGGAAATTCCCCGCTGCCGACGGTGCGGTAGGACAACCCGCACTGATCCAGCGTTTCGCGGACCCAGTCGTCGTTTTTGTCATTTCCGCAGGGAAAGAAGAGCAGCGCTCCGGATTTCATGTGAAAAGGCCCCCGTGCAACGACCGCGAAATTCCCGGCCGGTTCGCTTCCCTGGGGGGCCGGGCTGCGAACTGGCGGGGACGCCCGCGGTCCAAGCGCCGCAGCCGCCGGGTGCGATGCCCGCTCCCGGCCGGCCTGATCATCATGAAAGGAAAACGTGTCACCTATTGGATCGCGACGATCCTCCTGTGCGGCTTCATGGCTTTCTCGGCCTACGCCTATCTCTCCCGTCAGCCGAAGGTGATGGAGGGGTTCGCCAGCCTGGGCTACCCGTCCTATTTCCCGGCCATCCTCGGCGTGGCCAAGACGCTCGGCGTGATCGCGCTGCTCCTCCCCGGTCTTCCGCGGCTCAAGGAGTGGGCCTACGCGGGTTTCACCTTCACTTTCATCGGTGCGATCTGGTCGCACGGCGTGAGCGGCCAGGCCGCCGCCATCCCGCTGCCGCTCGCGAGCCTCGTGCTGCTGGTCATCTCCTACGCCTGCCGGCCGATCGAACGCCGTCTCACGTTGGAGTCGGTGACCGTGATCCACACGCCCGCCTGAGCCGGCTTCCTGTAGGGGCGTCCCTTGCGGACGCCCGCTGGACGCGATGCG
>DASZQN010000072.1:0-7644 GCA_035549635.1 Opitutaceae bacterium | reverse complement strand
GCGAGGCAAGGGAATCCCGGGCCCGAAATCAGGGAGGGTTTGCGCTGGTTTTTCCGGGCGTCACGGGAAGGTTCCATCCCGGACTCTTCCGGCGGCGGGCCAGGCCGTGCGGCGCCGGAAGCCCGGACCAGGCTCGCCCGGCGCGGTCCCGTCGCAGCCGGCGATCCGATGCGCCCGTCGGTCGCGGCGCAGGATTTGGGCGAAGAAGCCTGGGAGCGATCCCTGGTGGCGGAGATCAGGCGGCGGGGCTTTCTCTGGCGAACGGAGCAAACGTATCGCGCGTGGGCCCGCCGCTTCGCCGCCTTCCTGGCGCCGCGAGGGGTGGCGGTGGCCGCCGGGCCGGAGGTGGAGGCCTTCCTGACCGACCTAGCAGTCCGGCACCGCTCAGCCGCCGCTACCCAGCGCCAGGCCCTGAACGCCCTGGTCTTCCTCATGCAGGAGGCCCTCAAGATCAACCTCGGTGACATCAGCGGCTTCCGGCGCGCCGAGGCCGGACGGCGGCTGCCCGTGGTCCTGACGCGGGACGAATGCACCCGGCTGTTTGCCGCCCTGGAGGGCACGCCGCAGCTAATGGCCCAACTCGCCTACGGCGCCGGCCTGCGGGTTTCGGAATTGGTCCGCCTGCGGGTGCAATCGATCGATCTGGAGCGCCGGCAGGTTGCGGTCCGTTCCGGCAAAGGCGACAAGGACCGGATCACGCCGCTGCCGGAACGACTGTGCGGGCGGATGGCGGCCCAAATGGAACGCCTGAGGAAACTGCACGAGGAAGATCGGCGGGTGGGCGCGCCCGGCGTTTGGCTGCCCGAGGGATTGGAAAGAAAGCTGCGGGGCCGCGGAGCCGAGCACGCCGCGGGCGAGGAGTGGCGGTGGCAATGGCTTTTTCCGTCGCGGGAATTGCTCCTCGATCCGCAAACCGGGTTGCGCCGCCGACACCACGTGCTTGACGGCACGTTTCAAAAGGCGGTCAAGGCGGCCGCCGAGTCCGCCGGGCTGGCCAAGCGGGTGACGCCCCACGTGCTGAGGCATTCATTTGCGACGCACCTGCTGGAGGCGGGAACGGACATCCGCACGGTGCAGGATTTGCTGGGGCATGAGAGCGTCGAGACGACACAAATCTACACGCATGTGATGGTGAAGCCCGGAATGGGCGTGCGCTCGCCGCTGGATGCCTGAGGCGGCCCGTCACAAACATTGCTGTCGCTCATCAGCGACCGGCGCCAGGTGCCTGGCGGGCATCGGCTCATCGCGCTGGACTACGTCCGCCAACCGGCACAGTTTTCAGCCTCCATTGCAGGATCGCTGCGTCTTGCTGCTGTGGTCCAGGTACCCATCTCTCCCTCATGAAATCCACTGTGTCCCCCACCCTCTGGAGCCTGCTGGTGCTGGCTGCCGCTTCGTTCTCCCTTGCTGCGCCGGTCCTGCGCGCCGCAGACGCCGCGCCGGTCGTCGCCCAGCCCGCCTCGTCCGCGGCGGTCACGGTCAGCGAGGACGACCAGGTCTTCACGCTCGCCAACGGGATCGTGACGGCCCGGATCAACAAGCGGACGGGCGAGCTCGTGACGCTGCTCTACCAGGGGATCGACACGATGGGACACGACCAGGGGCACTCGGGCGTGTGGGAGGAGGACCCCTCGCAGGCGGAGAAGGTCGGCGGGCTGACGCGCACTCTCACGATCGATCCCGCGAAGAACGGCGGCGCGCGCGCGGAGATTTCCATCAAGGGCGTGACCGGCGGCAAGATCGGGCTCACGCCGGGGTCGCCCGGCGGAGCGCAGGGCGGGACGCAGAATCTCGACCTCGAGATCCGCTACGCGCTGGGGCGCGGCGAGAGCGGCGTCTACACCTACGCGATCTTTTCGCATCCGGCGGAGTACGGGCCGCTCAACGTGCCGGAGAGCCGGTTCATCACCTTCCTCAACCAGACGTTCGATTGGATCTCGGTCGACGCCGACCGCAACATGCTCGAGGCCGCGCCGACCGACTGGGGCACCGGCGTCGTGGTCCACGCCAAGGAGCAGCGGATCATGAGCAAGGGCGTCTACAAGAACTCCGTGGAGCACAAGTACAGCTACAACGCCGTGCAGTACAAGATCCCGGCCTACGGCTGGTCGAGCACCAAGGACCATATCGGCATCTGGTTCATCAACCCGACGATCGAGTACCTCAGCGGCGGCGCGACGAAGCAGGAGCTGGTCTGCCACTTCGGCGACAACGGCAATCCCGACCCCATCATCCTCGATTACTGGCGCGGCACGCACTACGGCGGCGGCGCCACGGCGAGCGTCCCTGCCGGCGAGAGCTGGAACAAGGTCGTCGGGCCGATCTTCATCTATGTGAATTCGCTGTCGTCCTTCCGCACGCCCTCCGCCGAGGCCCTCGCCACGCTCGCCGCCACCGCCGGCAATCCGACGATCCCGGCGGCCTGGCAGGAGAACGGCACCGCCCTCTGGCAGGAAGCCCTCGCCCAGGCGAAGAAGGAGAAGGCGAAGTGGCCCTACGACTGGGTCAACGGCGTCGATTACCCGCACCGCGATGGACGCGCCGACGTGAAGGGCCAGCTCGTCCTGATCGATCCGCAGGCGTCCAGCACGAAGCTGCCGCATCTCACCGTCGGCCTCGCCTATCCTGACTACACGGTGGAAGGCCGCGGCGGCTTCGGGCCTCCCCCCGCTGCCGCCGCCAATCCAGCGGGAGCTCCGGCCAATGCCGCAGGCGGTCCTCCGCGCGGCGGTCCGGGTCCCGGACGCGGCGCGCCGGGTCGTGGCGGCTTCGGCGGGCCGCGCACGATCGACTGGGTGCACGACGCGAAGCACTACCAGTTCTGGAACGACGGCACCGAGGACGGAAAATTCACGATCACGAATGTCCGCCCCGGCAAATACACGCTGCACGCGTTCGCGGATGGCGTGCTCGGCGAGTTCGCCCGCACCGACATCACGGTCGAGGCCGGCAAGCCGCTCGACCTTGGCAAGCTCGAGTGGCATCCCGTGCGCTACGGCCGGCAGGTCTGGGACATCGGCTTCCCCGACCGGACCGGCGGCAAGTTCTTCAAGGGCGACGGCGCGAACTACTGGCTCTGGGGCTGGGGCCTGCGCTACACGCTGCTGTTCCCGCAGGACATCGTCTACACGATCGGCAAGAGCGACTACCGCAAGGACTGGTTCTTCCAGCAGACGCCGCGCGCCACCTCGATGGCGTGGCTCAATCCCGAGGCGAAGGATCCGGCGAACCAGCGGTTCGGCTGGGTGAAGGCCGAGTCGCTCGAGGAGTATCCGCAGACGAACCAGTCGGGTCCGTGGCGCATCTACGGTCGGGGCACCGCGACGACCTGGACGATCAAGTTCGAGATGCCGAAGGCCGAACACGGCCAGGCCGTGCTGCGCGTCTCCCTCGCGGGCGCCGATGCCAACGGCGGCCTGATCGTCGGCGTGAACGGCCAGGAAGTCGGCACCCTCCACCCCACCTCGACCAACGCGCTCCGTTACAACACCGACAAGGGCATCTGGCAGGAGCAGGACCAGCGCTTCGACGCCTCCCTGCTGAAGGCCGGCACGAACGAGATCCAGCTCACGGTTCCCGCCGGTGAGGTCACCAGCGGCGTGGTCTACGACTACCTCCGCCTCGAACTCGACGAAACCCCCAAGCCCGTCGCGCTCAATTAACCCAATCTGTTCCCAGTTCACGGTTCACGGTTCTCCGTCTTCTTTCCCCCGGCGTCCGTCTCCGACACCTGTCACCTGCTACTTGCCCCTTGTCACTTAACTCTCCCATGACCTGGTCCCGTTTCAAAGCCCACTACCACCCGTACGCGTCGCTCGGCCTCGCGCTGGATATCAGCCGCATCCCGTTCCCGGATGACTTCCTCGCGTCGATGCAGCCGCGGTTCGCGCAGGCCTTCGCCGACATGGCGGCCCTCGAGAAGGGCGCCATCGCCAATCCCGACGAGAAGCGCATGGTCGGCCACTACTGGCTTCGCGCGCCTCAGCTCGCGCCGACGAAGGAGATCAGCGACGAGATCACCGGCACGCTCGACGCGATCAAGGAATTCACCGCCAAGGTCCATCGCGGCGAGATCGCGGGCCCGGCGGGCAGGTTCCGGGAGCTGCTCGTCATCGGCATCGGCGGCTCGGCACTCGGGCCGCAGTTCGTCAGCCAGGCGCTCGGACGGCTGAAGTCCGGCAAGGACAAGCTGAGCGTGCACTTCTTCGACAACACCGACCCGGACGGCATGGACGTCGTGCTGAAGGAGATCGGCCGCCGCCTCCGCCAGACGCTCGTCGTCGTGATCTCCAAGTCGGGCGGCACCGCCGAGACGCGCAACGGCATGCTCGAGGCCGCCGCGGCCTTCAAGGCCGGGGGGCTGGATTATCCGAAACACTTCGTCGCCGTCACCGGCATCGACTCGAAGCTCGACCAGACCGCGAAGAAGGAAGGCTGGCTCGCCCGCTTCCCGATGTGGGACTGGATCGGCGGCCGCACCTCGGAACTCTGTGCCGTCGGCCTGCTGCCGGCCGCGCTGCAGGGCATCAAGATCGACCAGATGCTCGCGGGCGCCGCGGCGATGGACAAGGTCACGCGCAAGGCCTCGCTCAAGGACAACCCCGCCGCCCTGCTCGCCGCGACCTGGTACTGGGCGACGGACGGTCGCGGCGCGAAGGACATGGTCGTGCTCCCCTACAAGGACCGCCTGCTCCTCTTCTCCCGCTACCTGCAGCAGCTCGTGATGGAGTCGCTCGGCAAGGAGCTCGACCTCAAGGGCAACGTCGTCAACCAGGGCATCGCCGTCTACGGCAACAAGGGCTCGACCGACCAGCACGCGTACGTCCAGCAGCTCCGGGAGGGCGTGAACAATTTCTTCGTGACCTTCATCGAGGTCCTGAAGGACCGCGCCGCGCCGTCGCTCGACGTCGAGGCCGGGGCGACCAGCGGCGACTTCCTGCAGGGCTTTTATCTCGGGACGCGCAACGCCCTCAGCGAAAAGGACCGCCACTCGATCACGATCACCCTCAACGAGGTCTCGCCGAAATCGGTCGGGATGCTCATCGCGCTCTACGAGCGGGTCGTCGGACTCTATGCCTCGCTGATCGGCGTCAACGCCTATCACCAGCCCGGCGTCGAGGCCGGCAAGAAGGCCGCGACCGGTGTCCTCGCGCTGAAGGCGAAGCTCGCCGCCGCGCTCAAGGCGGCGCCCGGCCGCGCGTTCACCGCCGAGGAACTCGCCACGCAGACCGGCGGCGATCCCGAGCTCGCGTTCAAGGTGCTCGAGCACATGGCGGCCAACGGCGGCGCGGTGAAAACCGCCCGAACCCCGTGGTTCGAGTCCACCTACGCATCCTGACGGAACCAAGATCCCGCGCCGGGGCTCTCATTCCTCGTCCCCAAGGGTCTTGCTCCCGGTCGCTTTAACCGTACTACTTTCCGCATGAATTCGCTCATCAAGCCCGTCGTGGGCCTGCTCCTGGTGCTCTCCGCCCTGCTTTTCGCAGGCTGCTCGGCCACGCCGCAAGGCACCGCCATCCCGTGGAGCCGCCCCGCCTCCTGGGAAAACCAGATCCCGGGCATGGGCACCTCCCCGGGCGGGCTCGGACGATAGTCCCTCCCCTTCTCCCTCACGAAATCCGGCCGTGCGCCGGATTTTTTGTGCCCGGACATGACCGACCCCGCCGCCAACCCCTCGCTCGTGCCTCAGCCCGGCCACCTCTACGTGGTGGCCACGCCGATCGGCAATCTCGCCGACCTGACCGAGCGGGCCCGCGCCATCCTCGGGTCGGTGGACGTCATCGCCTGCGAGGACACCCGGACCACCGGCGCCATGCTGTCACGCCTCGGCGTGCGGCGCGAGCTGGTCCCTTATCACGAGCACAACGAGACCGAGGCCGCGGAGCAGCTCGCCGCACAGCTCGCCGCCGGGCGCTCCGTGGCGGTGGTGAGCGACGCCGGCACGCCCGGACTCAGCGATCCCGGTTTCCGCCTCGTGCGCGCGTGCCGGCGGCGCGGCCTGCCGGTGGTGCCGATTCCCGGCCCGAGCGCGGTGGCCGCCGTGCTGAGCGCCAGCGGGCTTCCAACCAACGGTTTTCTCTTCGCCGGATTCCTGCCGCCGAAATCCGCCGCGCGGATCGCCTTCCTCGAGAAATACCGCGCGTTCGACTACACCCTCGCCCTCTACGAGAGCTGCCACCGGATCGACAAGTTCGTCGCCGAGATCACCGCGACACTCGGACCGGCCCGCGTGATCGGCGTGGCCAAGGAGGTCACCAAGCTCCACGAGACCTTCCTCGTCGGCCCCGCCGCCGACGTGGAGGCGCGGCTCGCCAGGACCAGCCTCAAGGGCGAGTTCGTGGTGCTGATCGCGCCGGCCGACTTCGCCCTGTAAGGCACGGCCCCACGCCCGGCGATGGTCCCCGCTCCCGCTCCAGAACACGGCGAGCGCATTCCCGCCCTCGACGGACTCCGCGGGCTGGCCGTCGGCCTCGTCGTGATCGGCCACTACTTCGGTCAGGTGCCTTTCCCCGCCGACAGCGCCCCGCTGGTTTTTCTCCGGCAGCTGACCGGCTTTTTCTCCAGCGGCGTGGAGCTCTTCTTCGTCCTCTCCGGCTACCTGATCGCCTCGATCCTGTTCGCGCGGGGCAACGCGGCGAACCTCGGGCGCGTTTTCTACGCGCGGCGCCTGTGCCGCACCCTGCCGGCCTATTTTCTCCTGCTCGCCGCATTTTTCATTCTCCGGAATTCGGAGCGGCTGAACGCCGCGTGGAGCGCGCCGGAATTCGAGGGAACCGTGCCCGGCTGGAGCTACCTCCTCCTGATCCAGAATGTCTACATGGCGGCCCTGCGGAACCTCGGCCCCTGGTGGCTGGCCGTCACCTGGTCGCTCGCCGTCGAGGAGCAGTTCTACGCGTTCATGCCCTGGCTCGTGCGCTTCACCCGTCCCGGCCTCCTGCTCGCCCTGGCCGCCGCGAGCCTCGTCGGCTGCCCCCTGCTGCGCTGGTTTTTCCTCTACCGCGCGGCCAATCCCTTCGCGGCGCTCTACCTGCTTCCGTGCCGGATGGATTCGCTGTTCCTCGGCGCCGCGCTCGCCGTCCTGTGCGGCTCGCCCACAGCGCGGGAATGGCTCCGGCGGCATCGAGCCGCCCGGCGCGCGGCGCTCGCCGTCTTCGCCGTCGGCTTCTTCGTCGGGCCGTTCCTGCTCTCGCCGTTGACCGAGATCGCGGTCACTTCGCTGCCCGGGCTGGGTTTCGCGCTGATCCTGCTGGACGTGCTGCTCGAGCCCGGCTCGCGCCTCTGCCGCCTCCTCGGTCATCCCGCGCTGCTGTTCCTCGGGGGCGTCTCCTACTTCGTGTATCTCTTTCACCTTCCCGTGCTGTACACTGTCCACGGGTTGCTCGGCGCCCGGCAGCCGCTGCATTTCAGCGCCGACAGCTGGCTCGCCACCGCCGCCAGCCTCGTGGTCGTGCTCGGACTCGGCGCCTGCTCGCGCCGCTGGCTGGAACTGCCGTTCATCCGGCTGGGCCGCCGGCTGCGGTACGCTCCGCGTTCCTCTTCGAACTGACGATCGTTTGCACAGGAGGAAAACCGAGATCGATCCGAGTTTGGGTTTTCGGCCAGGCAGATCAGCCTCCCCTCTGTTTGCGAAAATGTAGGGGCGTG
>DASZQN010000071.1:0-22844 GCA_035549635.1 Opitutaceae bacterium | reverse complement strand
GCGAGGCAAGGGAATCCCGGGCCCGAAATCAGGGAGGGTTTGCGCTGGTTTTTCCGGGCGTCACGGGAAGGTTCCATCCCGGACTCTTCCGGCGGCGGGCCAGGCCGTGCGGCGCCGGAAGCCCGGACCAGGCTCGCCCGGGGGAAGAGCTCAAGGACGTCAGGCCACTAAAAGTTAATTCTTGCGATGAAGGATCGATGACAACCAGGAGAAAATTGATTCCTAGCGGCCTGACGTCTTTCGGCTCTCCCCAACCACCCTGGCGACAAATGCGCTTTTGCCGTCCGTATATCTCGCGGTCCTGCGGGAAGGAGGCGGCCAGGCTTCGCTTGAGCTCCGCATATTCGGCGGCGAGATCGCGATTTTCGCGGAGTCGATCCCGGAAGACGATGCGCGCCGTCCACAGCGGGCTCCCGTGGGGAATGAGATGCAAATGATGGGTCCGGAAAGACGGGTGCGGCTTGCAGAACCAGTGCATGACGTCCTCGCGGTAGGGCGCGTGGAGATAATCCACGCTGCGCAGGGCGGGAATGGCGTCCCTTGATCCATCGAGTGTCCCCACCGCGGCGATGATATTGATCACGGGTTTCGCGGACAATCCTGGCACCGCCGTGCTGCCGATATGTTCGATCGGACCCGTGAGCCACGGGCTGAGCACACGACGCAGAATCTCCCGCTCCTCGAGGAAAAGCCGAACCCACTGCGCATCGTAGGCAACGATCTGGATGGGTGCGTCTTTGTCGGGCATCGTTGCTTTGCCGAACGTTCAAGCCAAACCGCCCGCAGCCAGCGAGCCTGGAAAGGCGGAAACGACCCGGTCCACCGGCTGGTACCGACGGTTGATCCCTCCCTTCTTTCGGGACCGACCACAGCCCGAACCCCTCACCCGAAGCGGCCCACCTCACGCCCCACACCTCAGGCCTCACGCCTCTAACGGCCGCGAGCGGACATTTCCACCGCCGAAACCTTCCCGCCGTCGAACACCACGCGCTTCGATTCGTCCGGCCGCAGCGCCCAGTCGCCGGAGTGCAGGCCGACGCCGACCGCGGTGCCGCCGCCGAAGGAGCCCACGCCGAGGCCGAAGCCGATCCGCGGTCCGCGGTCGCGGTAGATCCATGCCTCGGTTTCGGTCTCCGCGGTGGTGCGGGTCGCGATGCGGTCGGGGTCGCCGAGCGCCATCCGCACCTGGTCGGTCGTGAACCCGACGTCCACCTGGCCGGCGGCGACCTTCTGCTGCACCTCGATCGGCCAGCGGTCGAACTCCGCCCGGTTGCGGTCGATCCGCGAGCTGGGCGAGGACGAACAGCCGGCGGCCAGGAGGGCGGCCAGCAGGAGGGTAAATAGGGAGGTTTTCATGCGGTAATTTGGGTTGCTGCGGTCGGGCACCGCATGGACATTCACCCTCCCCCGAGGTTCACTCCCTTATCGCCATGTCCCGCACCTTCACCATTGCCATTGGTTCCGACCACGCCGGCTTCGCCTACAAGGAGGCCATCAAGGCCATGCTGCTGGCGGCCGGGCACACCGTCCGCGACTTCGGCACCTACTCCGACGCGAGCTGCGACTATCCGGATTTCATCCGCCCGGTGGCGGAGGCGGTGGCGCGCGGCGATTTCGAGCGCGGCATCGTCCTCGGCGGCTCCGGCAACGGCGAGGCGATCGTCGCCAACCGCGTCCGCGGCGTGCGCTGCGGGCTCTGCTGGAACGAGCAGGTGGCGGTCTGGAACCGCTCCCACAACGACGGCAACGTCCTCTCGATCGGGCAGCGGACCATCTCCGAGGCGGAAGCGCTGAAGATCGTCCAGGTCTGGCTCGCCACCGAGTTCGAGGGCGGCCGCCACCTGGCCCGGATCAGGAAAATTGACGGAGTCTGAGCGGCCCGTATCTTGCGGCGTCCCGAAACCCGATCGCGTCCGCCGCAAGGATCCCTTTCCCCCACCGCCATGGCCCCCAACAAAGGATTGCGCCTCATCGCCGTGCTCGAGGGCGTCAAGGGCCTGATGGGGCTCCTGCTGGCGGTCGGCGCGGCGATCCTTTCCCAGCGCGATCTCGAGGACGTGGCGCGGGCCACGGTCGAGGCGCTGCGGCTCGACCCCGCCGCGCACTACACGAGCCGGTTCATCCAGGAAGCCAGTCTCATCAACGCCAAGGACATGTGGTGGGTCGCCCTGGGCGCCCTCGCCTACAGCGCCTTCCGCTTCGGCGAGGGCTACGGCCTGTGGCGCGAGCGCACGTGGGCCGAGTGGCTCGCGGTGGTGAGCGGCTCGATGTACATCCCGCTCGAGATCGTTTCCCTCACGCGCAAGCCCAGCTGGCTCAAGGTCATCGTCCTCCTCGTCAACCTGCTGATCGTGCTGTACGTCGCCCGCGCGCTGGCCCGGGGGAGCCGCAGCCCCGCCCCGGCCGACGCCGCCGGCCCGAAGAACGGACCCGAGCCCGCGTGACGCCGTGGCCGCGTTGAGTTACCAGCACGTCTTCCAGGAGGGCGCTGATCCCTCCGCCCCGCCGCTGCTGCTGCTGCACGGCACCGGCGGCACCGAACGCGATCTGCTGCCGCTCGCCCGCGCGCTGTCGCCCGGCGCCACGGTCCTGAGTCCCCGCGGCCAGGTCAGCGAACGCGGCGCGGCCCGCTTCTTTGCCCGCCTGGCGGAGGGCGTCTTCGATCCGGCCGAGGTCGAGCGCCGGACGCACGAGCTCGCCGATTTCATCGCCGCCGCCGGCCGGCAGTACGGTTTCGATCCCGCGCGCCTGCTGGCGGTCGGCTTCTCCAACGGCGCCAACATCGCCGCCACGCTGATGCTGCTGCGCCCCGAGTCGCTCGGCGGCGGTCTGCTGCTGCGCCCCATGGTCGTGCTCGACCGCCCGGCAGCCGCCGGCTCGCTCGCGGGCCGTCGCGTCCTGCTGCTCAACGGCGCCAGCGATCCGATCGTGCCGGAGGATCATCCCGGACGTCTGGCCTCTTTGCTGGGCGCGGGAGGCGCCGAGGTGACTGCCCAGATGCTCGCGGCCGGCCACGGACTGACTCAAGCCGACCTGACTGCGGCCAAAGCTTGGCTGGGGCGGTAAGTCCTGGAGTCGCGCGGACTGGAAATCCCAAACGCCAAATCTTCAAACGCCAAAAAATTCCAGCGACCAATTTTCAGGGATTGCCGATTTTTTGGCGTTTGGACGTTTGGGATTTGGGATTTCGAAAGGAGAAATGAACCTCACTTACTTCGGCCACTCCTGCTTCCTCCTCGAGACCGCCGGCGTTCGGCTCGTGCTTGATCCGTATCTGCGCGAAAATCCCCACGGCTCGGTCGATCCGGCCAGGGTGCCCTGCCGGTTCGTACTCTGCTCGCATGCGCACGACGACCACATCGCCGACGCCCTGGAACTCGCCCGCCTGCACCGGGCCACGATCGTGGCGCCCTACGAACTCGCCGCCCACTTTGCCGCCCAGGGCGCGGAGACGATCGACCTGATGCCCGGCGGCGGCGTGAATCTGCCATGGGGCCGCATCCAGATGACGCCCGCCGTCCACAGTTCCGCCCTCGAACTCCCCAACGGTGAAACCCGGGCGATGGGTGTCGCCGCCGGCTACGTCATCCGCGCCGAAAACCGCGCCGTCTATCACGCCGGCGACACCGCGCTCTTCGGCGACATGCAGTTGATCGGCCGCGGCGGACTCGACGTCGCGCTGCTGCCCATCGGCGATTTCTACACGATGGGCCCGGACGACGCCGTCGAGGCGGCCCGGCTCCTGCGCCCACGCCTGACCGTGCCGATGCACTACAACTCCAGCGCGCGCATCCGCGTCGATCCCCAGGCCTTCGCCGCAGCAGCGACGAAGGCCGGGTTTCCCGCGCGCGTTCTCGCCGCCGGCCAGACGATCGAGATTTGATCAAACTCAGATCAGCAGGTCTCACGCGAAGCCGCGAAGGACGCGAAGTGGGATCTGGAATGCCTTTCTTCGCGTCCTTCGCGGCTTTGCGTGAAACGGGTTTGAACAAGTCCAGGGACCTCCCTCGCAGCCGTTTGGTTCGGGGACGGCAAACACCCGGACGAAGCGCCCGTCCGGGTCGAACGCTAGGCCACTCCGGGGCCGGATCCAGTGACGCCAGTGCCTTGGCGCCTCCGCGCCAGCATTGCCCCCATCAAATAGGGCACGAGCGAGAAGAGCATCCAGCCATTGTTCCACCAGACGAAAGTCAGCGGCGCCACTGCTACCGGGCCTCCCGCGAGCGTCAGGAAACCCCACATCAATACATCCAGGACGTTTAGAATTGGTGGCGCCACGAGAACCATCGCCAGGCACACTGCTACCTCCTTGCCCAAGGAAAACCGGGCGATCCACCGACCGGCGGCAAACGCTCCGACCGATACCACCAGCAACCTTTCGGCAAATAGCCAAAGCGACGCTTCCCACCCCGAAAGTCCGGCCCAAATCGTCCGCTCGAGCAAAGCCATCGCCAGCGAGGCGACAAAACATCCGGCAGCGTTCACGAGGATCCCAAGCATCGCGAGTCCCAGCACAAAACCGGGATGAGACCTGACATCGCGCCAAACACTCATCGCCCAGGTCCGAAGGACATTCGACCAAAACCAGCCCACGCTTTTCGACGCGCCCGCCTCCAGCAAATCGCCGACGATGGCCGCAGCCTGCTCCCGTTCCATCACCAGCGAAATGAACCACTCGGCAATTTTTCCCTTATCCATGGGCCAGGCCGGGAAGGGAAATTCCCCGGAGCAGATTTTGATAGGCGCGCTGGGCGGCGACGAGCGCGTCGGTTCCCTTGGCGGTGAGCTTCACGAAGCGCTTGGCCCGTCCGCCGCGGTCAGCGGTCGGCTCGCCCAGCCGCGACCTGACCAGGCCCTTCTCCTCCATGCGGGCCAGCGTCGTGTAGAGCGCGCCGGGCGACGGATCGCGGCCGGTCTTCTCCTGGATCTCCTCCCGGATCGTCACGCCATAGGCGTTCTCGCCGAGGCGGAGGATCGCCAGGAGCACGATCTGCTCGAATTCGCCGAGGAGAATGTCCGTCATTAGTACTACTAAGTAGTTTTAATAGGATGGCGTCAACGCCAAAAGCTCGATCGTAGGCCGAAACTGAATATTTCACACGAAGCCACGAAGCTCACGAAGCTCGGGCCAGGCCTTCGTGTTCTTCGTGGCTTCGCGTGAAACCGGTTTGAACAGCCGCCCGCCGCGTCCACCGGCACAATAAATCTCTCGCTTGCCCACTCCCGGCCGGCTGCTCAGCTTCGGGCCTTGTCCATGGCATTTCCCAAACCTCCCGGCATCCTGGCCGAACGCGCCCTGCAGGGCGCGGAACTGGAGAAGAATTCCCCCGAGGCGCTGCTGCGGATTTTCGCCTGGATGCACCTCGCGCGCACGGCGGACAACCGCATCCTCGATCTCTTCCGCCAGGGGCTGATCCGCGGCACCGTCACCGGCGGACAGGGCAACGAGGGCCTCATCGTCCCGCTCGCGCTGCTGGCCGACAAGGCGATCGACGTGATTTCCTTCACCCACCGGGGCTTCGGCGGCCATCTGGTCTGGAGCGGGCACCTCTGCGACCACCTCAACCAGTATTTCGCCAATGCCGCCAGCCCCACGCGGGCGCGCGAAGGCAACATCCACCATGGCGACCCGTCGCACCGGTCGCTGCCGATGATCAGCCACCTCGGCGCCATGGTCTCCAACGTCGCGGGCGCGACGGATTCCCAGCGGCGGTTCGGGCGTCCCGCGGTCGGCTTCGCCTTCTTCGGCGACGGGAGCTCGAGCACGGGGGACGTTCATGAGGCGATGAACCTCGCGTCGCTGCTCTCGCTGCCGATCGTCTTCGTCGTCGAGAACAACGCCTACGCCTATTCCACCCCGGTGAAGGAGCAGTATGCGGCCGGCACCGAGCTCTGGCGCCGCGCCGCCGGCTACCAGATGGAGGGCTTCGCGGCGGACGCCACCGACGTCCCGGCCTGGAGCCGCACGCTCGCCGCCACCATCGACAAGGTGCGGAAAACCTCCCGGCCCGTGCTGATCGAGGCGCACACCCTGCGCCTGCGCGGGCACGCCGCCTACGACACCTGCGACTACCTGCTGCCCGGCGAGAGCGACGGCTTCTTCGCGCGAGACGCGCTGCCCAAGTTTCGCGCCCACGTCGCCGCCCTCGCCGGCGAGAAGCGGATCCAGGCGCTCGAGGCGGAACTGGACGCCTTTCTCGAGGAATGCATCAAGCTCTGCCTCGCCACCCCGCGGCCGGATCCCGCCGGGATGGAAGCCGATCTTTTCGCGCCGCTGCCCGCGACCGCGCCGGCCTGGAAGCCCGAGCCCGCCGCGGCGGAAAACCTGAATGCGGCGCAGGCGCTCAACCGCGCCCTGCGCAAGATCCTCGAGGAGCGTCCGGAATCGCTCGTGCTCGGGCAGGACATCGGCACCTATGGCGGCGCGTTCAAGGTGACCGAGGGCCTGCTGAAGGACTTCGGCCGCCCGCGGGTGATGAACACGCCCCTGGCGGAGAGCGGCTGCACTGGCTACGCGATCGGCCTCGCGCTCAACGGCCATCGCCCGATCGAGGAGTTCCAGTTCGCGGATTTCGTCACCGAGGCCACCACGCAGATCGTGCTCAACGCCGCGACCATGCGCTTCCGCTCGGGCGCCAAGTGCCCGCTCGTGCTGCGCCTGCCCGGCGGCGGCGGGCTGACCTTCGGCTCGTTTCACTCGCAGGAGCTGGAGTCGTTCCTCCTCGCGATGCCCGGGTTGAAGGCGCTCTACCCCAGCACGCCGCAGGACGCCTTCAACGCGCTGCTCGCCGCCTACGAGGACGACAATCCCGTGCTGCTCTTCGAGCACAAGGGCCTCTACCGCCGCGGCAAGCATCCGGTCGCGTGGGATCCGAACTATCGCGACATCTGGAATCCGCGGTCCGTCCGCACCGGCGATTTCGCCACGTTCGTCACCTACGGCGAGATGGTCCCGCTCGCGGCCGAGGTGTGCGACTATTTCGCCGCCGAGTACGAGACCGCCTTCGAGCTCTTCGACCTGCGCGCCCTCGCCCCGCTCCGGCTCGACGCGATCAAGGCCTCGCTCGCCCGCACCGGCCGGCTCGTCGTGCTGCATGAAGGCCGCCGCACGCACGGCTTCGGCGCGGAGCTCGTCGCACGCCTGGTGGAGGAGCATTTCACCGCCCTCAAGGCCCCCCCGCTGCGCATCGGCGCGCTCGACCTGCCCGTGCCCTTCGCCCCGGAGCTCGAGCTGGCCTTCCGTCCGACCAAGGAAAAGATCATCGATCGGATCAGCTCCTGGATGGGCTAGGTCATTTAACACAGAGGACACAGAGAACACTGAGTTAAAATCATTCTCTTCTCCGCGCTCTCCGTGTTCTCTGCGTTAAGATTCCTGTCATGACTGCCAAACTCTCCATACCGCCTGCGCGCTGGGCCGCCATCCGGCTCTTGGCGATGGACGTCGACGGCATCCTGACCGACGGGACGGTGCGGATCTCGTCGGATGGCTCCGAGTCCAAGTCCTTTTCCATCCTCGACGGGCTCGGCCTGAAGCGGGTGCTGCAGGCCGGCATCGCGGTCGCGTGGATCAGCGGCCGCGCCTCCGGCGCCACCACCGCCCGGGCGAAGGAGCTGGGCATCCCGCACCTTATCCAGGGCCGCACCGACAAGCTCGCCGCCCTGCAGGCTCTCGCCGGGGAGCTCAAGCTGTCCGCCGCGCAATGCGCCTACCTCGGCGACGACGACATCGACGCCCCGGCGATCGGCTGGGCCGGCGTCGGCGTGAGCGTCCCCTCCGCCATGCCGGCCGCGCTCGCCGCCGCCGGCCACGTGACGACGCGCGCGGCCGGCCACGGCGCCGTCCGCGAAGTGTGCGAACTCCTCCTGGCCGCCCGGGCGGCCCACGCGCCATGAAGCTCGCCCTCGGCCTGATTCCCTGGGCGTTGTTCGCCGCCACTCCGGCCGCGCCGACGGCGACCGGCACCCTCGGCGCGGTGAACCAGTCGACGCTCCCCGTCTTCACGAAAGAGGGCTACCGTTCGCTCCTGGTGCGGGCCTCGGAAATGCGGTTCATCAGCCAGGACCGGGTGGACACGACCGGATTGAACCTGAGTGTCTTCACCGGCGACGCCACCGAGCGCATCGAGACGATCCTCCTCAGCCCGGAGGCCACCTTCCTCCGCAACGAGAACGTCGCGCGCGGGGAGAAGTCGGTGCGCTTCATCCGCGACGATTTCGAGGCGTCGGGCACGCGCTGGGTCTACAACCACGGGGAAAAAAGAATTTCCCTCGACGGAAACGTGCGGGTAGTCTTCCACGCCGAACTGAAGGACATCCTGAAATGAAATTCCTCCGCCTCCTCGCGCTGGGCCTCGTCCTTCCCGCGGCGCCCTTCGCCCTCGCGGCCGACGCCCCGGCCCAGTCCACCGAGCTGCAGTGCGACCACGGGGAGATGTGGACGGTCAACAGTGAGACCCGGGCGATCTTCACGGGCAACGTCACCCTCACCGGCACGAACCTGCGCATCACCTGCGACCGGATGGAGATCATCGCCGAGGGCATTGGCGACAAGACCGCCACCATGCCGACGCTGGAGAAATTCAAATACCTCCTCGCCACCGGCCACGTGCACATCGTCCAGGGCGAGCGCGAGGCGACCTCCGGGCGGGCCGAACTGCTGCCGCGCGAGGACAAGATCGTCCTCACCGAGGATCCGGTGGTGATCGACCACGGCGAGGGCTGGGCCCAGGCCGCCGAGAAGATCACGATGCTCCGGGGCGAGCGCCGGGTGATCACCGAGAAGCCGCGCTTCACCGGCCCCTCGATCAAGGATCTCGGCTTCGACAAGTCCAAGTCGTCTTCGGCCGGCGAAGCGGCGCCGGACGCGACGAAGAAATGAGCTCCATCGGAACCATGAGCGCTCCCGGCGTCCCCAACGCTTCGCCGTCCGCGGCTCCGTCGTCGGAGATTCGCACCGAGGGGCTCGTCAAGACCTACGGGGCGCGCACGGTCGTCAACGGCGTCAATGTCCGCTTCGCCGCCGGCGAGGTGGTCGGCCTGCTCGGCCCCAACGGCGCCGGCAAGACCACCACGTTCTACATGATCGTCGGCCTGGTCCCGCCCTCCGCGGGCCGCGTCCGCCTCGATGGCCACGATCTCACCCGCCTCCGCATGCACGAGCGCGCGCGCCACGGCATCGGATACCTCCCGCAGGAGGCCTCCGTGTTCCGCAAGCTCACCGTCGAGGAAAACATCCTCGCGATCGTCGAGACCATCGGCGTCCCGCGGCGCGAGCGGGCCGACCGCGTGCGGCGCCATCTGGATGAGCTCAGCCTCGGCCATGTCGCGAAGCAGAAGGCCTTCACCCTTTCCGGCGGCGAGCGGCGCCGGCTCGAGATCGCGCGCGCCCTCGTGACGCAGCCGAAGTTCCTCCTCATGGACGAGCCCTTCGCCGCGATCGACCCGATCTCCGTCGCCGAGGTGCAGAAGATCATCCTCCAGCTCAAGGCCCGCGGCATCGGCGTGGTCGTCACCGACCACAATGTGCGCGAAACGCTCCGGATCGTCGACCGCGCCTACCTGATCCACCAAGGCAAGGTGCTGACGGAGGGCAGCGGCGAGTTCCTGATCCACGACGAGCAGGCGCGGAAGTTCTACCTCGGTGAGAATTTCAATCTGTAGTTGCGGGTAGTGAGTAGCGAGCAGGTCGGCGCAGGCGGGCGAAAACGCCGGGAGCACCCGTCGTGCAAAGCACCATCATCTGGCCAAAATTTCCTGCTCTACTCGCTACCCGCTACCCGCTACTCACTACTTCAGTTCCTCTCCCATGCAAAAGGCCATCCACGGCATCACCGTCGCGCACTTCTTCGAGACCTACCGCACGAAGCTCATGCTGGAGCTGGTGACGGGCGAGGCGGGCCTGCACCGGCTGATCCGCGAGGGCACGATCAATCGCCCGGCGCTCGCGCTCACGGGGTTCTTCAAGTATTTCGCGAACAAGCGCGTCCAGGTGCTCGGCGCCGCCGAGATGACCTACCTCAAGACGCTGTCGCAGCGCGCGCAGATCAAGATCTTCGCCCAGATGGTCCGGCGGGGCATCCCCTGCCTCATCCTCACCCGGAACTTCAACGCCACGCACCCGATGCTGGCCGTCGCGCAGGAGATGAACCTCCCGGTCTTCCGCACGCCGATGATCACGATGAACTTCGTGAATCTCGCCACGCTCTGCATCGACAACGAGTTCGCCCCGCGCTCCACCGAACACGCCACCACCCTCGACATCAAGGGCGTCGGCGTGATGCTCCGCGGCGACTCCGGCGTCGGCAAGAGCGAGTGCGCCCTCGCGCTCATCGAGCGGGGGCACTCCCTCGTCGCGGACGACCTCACGCTGATCAAGCTGCTCGACGAGCGGGAGCTCATGGCCTCCAGCCGGCCCCTCAACCGCGGCTACATGGAGTGCCGCGGGATCGGCATCGTGAACATCGCCGAGATGTTCGGCGTGAAGTCCCTCCGGCTCGAGAAGCGCATCGACATGGTCATCTCGCTGCGCGAATGGACCCCCGACGCCGTCGAGGAGCGCACCGGCCTCGAGGAGAGCTTCTACGAGATCCTTGGGATGAAGATCCCCCACATCGAGATCTACGTCCGGCCCGGCCGCGACATCGCGCGCCTCGTCGAGGTCGCCGCCCTCACCCAGGCCCTGAAGAAGATGGGCCACGACCCGGCCCGCGATTTCAACGAGCGCCTGATCTCGTTCATGCACCAGCAGGCGCAGCTCCAGACCGCGGCGATCAAGCCGGTGGAGCGCGAGGAACGCGCGCCGGAAGCCTGACCACCGCGGCGGTGGCAACGTTCAGCGTCCAACGTTCAACGTTGAACGTCCAGAGCCGGAAATCCGCGCTCAGCAACTCGTCGACCATCGACGATGGAGGGGCCGCCCGCTCCTCCGCTTCGGCTCCGTCGAATCTCGAACCTCCGAAACGTTGAACGTTCGAAGTTGAACGTTGAACGTTGAACGTTGCGCGCCACCCGCTAGGGTGGCGCGATGTCTTCCGCTTCCCGCGCCGACGGCCGCAAGGCCGACCAGCTCCGCCCGATCGCCTTCGAGGCCAACATCGCGCCCTATGCGACCGGCTCCGTGCTCGTCTCGTTCGGCGTGACGCGCGTCATCTGCGCCGCGACCATCGAGCCGAAGGTCCCGGCCTGGATGCGCCAGCAGGGCGTGAAAGGCGGCTGGCTCACCGCCGAGTACTCGATGCTGCCCTACTCCACCCTCGAGCGGAAACCCCGCGACATCTCGAAGGGCAAGATCGAGGGCCGCACCGTCGAGATCCAGCGCCTGATCGGGCGCTCGCTCCGCGCGGTCGTCGACCTGCAGAAGCTCGGGGACAACACGCTCTGGATCGACTGCGACGTCCTCCAGGCGGACGGCGGCACGCGCACCGCCGCGATCACCGGCGCCTACCTCGCCACCCGCCTCGCCGTCCAGAAGCTGCTCGACCAGAAGAAACTCGCCGAGAACCCGATCGGCGATTCCGTCGCCGCCGTCAGCGTCGGGGTGTTCGGGGGTCGCGAGCTGCTCGACCTCGCCTACGTCGAGGACAAGGACGCCGAGGTCGACTTCAACATCGTGATGACCGGCCAGGGACGCTTCGTCGAGGTCCAGGGCTCGGGCGAGGAATCGACCTTCTCCCATGAGCAGCTGCAGAGCCTGCTGGTCCTGGCCCAGAAAGGCCTCAAGGAACTCGCCTCCCTGCAAACCGCCTTCCTGACGAAGCATCTTTTGGGGAAGTGAACACGTAACAACGTGTGATGCCCTCCCGCTTTCCTCCATCTTTCGGAATTTCCTCCCAAAGGCGGGTGACGCACCAGGCATCGGGAGACAGAGCCACGCTCCAGCCGGCTCTCTCTTCGAGTCGTCTCCCGTACTCCGCCCTCTGTCCTCCGGCGTCCGGCCTCCGGCTTCCGTCCTCCGGCCACTGACCGATGCCCCACGCCGAGCAGCATTTCCGCTGGACGTGGGACCTCGAGGCCCCGCCCGAGGCCCTCTGGCCGCTGGTTTCGAACACCGACCGGTTCAACCGCGACTGCGGTTATCCGCCGGTGGCCATCGTGCCGCCTGAAACCGCGGCGGTCGCCGCGACGGTGACGAACGCCCGGCGCCTGCGCGCGATCGCGGGCGGCATCGTCGTCGAGTGGGACGAACTCGCGTTCGAATGGCTCGAGCCCCGCCGCTATGCCGTCGAGCGGCTCTATCATCGCGGCCCGGTGGCAAAGATGATCATGAGCTGCGAGCTGGAGCCCCGCGCCGGCGGCGGCACGAGGCTCACCTACGAGATGCGGCTCACGCCGGGGGGAATCCTCGGGCGGTTTGCGCTCCCGCTCGTGATCGGCCGCCAGGCGCGCGCGGTCACGGAGCGCGTGTTCCGGCGCTACGACGAGTTCGCGCGGCAGGGCCTGCGCGCGTCCCAGCTGGCACAGAAGGCCGCGTTCGCCGCCGGCGGCCCGGAGCGCCTCGCCACGATCCGCCGCTCGCTGGTCGAGCAGGCCGGCCAGGCGGCGCCGCTGGTGGAGCGCCTGGCGGGATTCATCGCCTCGTCCGACGACCTCGCCGCCGCACGCATGCGGCCTTACGCGCTCGCGGACCAGTGGCGCGCCGACCGGCGCGAGACCCTGCAGCTCTTCCTCCACGCGACGCGCGCCGGCCTGCTGGATTTCAGCTGGGATCTCGTGTGCCCGCACTGCCGGGGCGCGAAGGTCACGAACCGCTCGCTCGCCGGCGTTTCGCCGCAGGCGCACTGCGATTCGTGCGACGTCGATTTCACCGCCAACTTCGACCAGTCGGTCGAGCTCACGTTCACGCCGAACGCGGCGATCCGGCGGGTGGTCCGCGCCGACTATTGCGTCGGCGGGCCGCAGGTGACCCCGCACATCGTCGCCCAGCAGTCCGTTCCCGCCGACGGACGGCGCGCGCTGCCGCTCGCCTTGCGTCCCGGGCGCTACCGCGTGCGCGCGCCCGGCCTGGAGCGCCAGCATGTCTTCCGGGTCGCGGAAGGAGCCTCCACGGCGCTGGAGATCGACCTCGGCACTTCCCTGCTGACCGAGCCCGCGATCGCCTCCGCCGGAGAACTTGTGCTCGCCAACAGCACCGGCGCCGGCCGTCTCGCCATCGTCGAGCACGTCGCCTGGAGCGACCAGGCCACGACCGCGGCCGAGGTGACGTCGCTGCAGCTTTTCCGCGACCTCTTCTCGCGCGAAGTGCTCCGGCCCGGCGAGCAGATCTCGGTCGGCTCCATGACCATCGTCTTCACCGACCTGAAGAACTCCACCCAGCTTTACCAGGAAATCGGCGACGCCCCGGCGTTCGGGCGGGTCCTCACGCACTTCGAGATCCTCAAGGCCGCCGTCGCCGCCGAGGGCGGCTCGATCGTGAAGACGATGGGCGACGCCATCATGGCCGTCTTCCCGCAGCCGGTCGCGGCGCTGCGCGCCGTGGACCAAGCCCAGCGCTGGCTCGCCCGCCCGCAGGACCATGCGCTGCCGGCCGGGGTCAACGTGCCCGCGTCCACCGTGAAGCCCCTCGCGCTCAAGGCCGGGCTGCACCTCGGCCCCTGCCTCGTGATCAACCAGAACGAGCGCCTCGACTATTTCGGCACCACGGTGAACTTCGGCGCCCGCCTCTGCGGCTTCTGCACGGGCACCGATGTCGTCCTCTCCGGCGCGGTGCACCGCGACCCCGAGGTCGCCGCCTGGCTGGCCGACCCCGCGCACGGCGCCTCGGCCCAGCAGGAGCACACGAAGATCAAGGGATTCGCCGACGAGACCTTCGGCATCTGGCGCGTGCGGCTTCCGCTGGGCGTGGAGTCAGCAGCGGCTCAACACACCCCGCCCGTCGGGCACCCCTTTCGAGAGGGGAGCTCAGGAGTACGGACTCCCCTCTAAAAAGAGGGATGCCCAGCGGGCGGGGTGTGTCTCCGCCGCTCCACCAAGTTCCTCAGGCCTTCTTGGCCTCGCCCTTCGGCGGACCGAAGGTTCCGCCCTCCGCCGCCTTCACGAAGCCTTCCGTCACGCTCTTCAGTTCCTCCCAGCGCGCGCGGATCGTCTTCGCCTCGTCGCGGGTGATGACGTTGTCCGCCGAGGACGTCGCGATGGTCGCGAGCATGTCCGCGAATTCATGGACGATGTCGTTGGTGATCGGAATCAGCGCCTGGTCCGGCGGCAGGTTCTGGGGATTGCGGATATGGAACCCGCCGGCCTGTTCGCTGACCCACTGCGCGACGCGGGCGTCCTTGGTGATGCGGATCAGCTGGCCCACGCGGTCGAGCGGGCTGCTCGCCCCGCTGCCGCTGTCGTCGCCCGGCGGCTCGGCCCATTTGTAGATCAGGGAAAGCGACAGGCCCATCTCCGCGGCGATCTGCTTTGCGCTCGTCCGCTTCAAGACTTCCTTCATCACCTCGTGCGAGTCCATGGGCCGGCATCCTGCCCGGGCATAAGGGAAACGCAATCCCCGCCGCGCTCCGCCTTACAAAGTCTGATAATTCCGGCCGGCGGCGCGTTTTTTTCGTGCCTCTCCGGAGGGCTTTCTGACAGACCTAGCCTCCCCATGAACATCCACGAGTACCAGGCGAAGGCGCTCTTTGAGAAATTCGGCGTTCCGGTCCCGAAGGGCGCGCCGGCCCGGTCCCCGGAGGAGTTCGTCACCGCGCTCGCCCAGCTGCCCGAGGGCCCCACCATGGTGAAGTCGCAGATCCACGCCGGCGGCCGCGGCAAGGGCACGTTCACCGACGGTTTCAAGGGCGGCGTGAAGTTCTGCAAGACCAAGGCCGACGCCCGCGAGACCGCGGGGAAGATGCTCGGCAACACGCTCGTCACGGTCCAGACCGGCCCCGCCGGCCGCAAGGTGCAGACGGTGTACTTCACCGTCGCGAGCGACATCAAGAAGGAGTACTACCTCGCCATCCTCCTCGACCGCGCCTCCTCGCGGCCCGTGATCGTCGCCTCGACCGAAGGCGGCGTCGAGATCGAGAAGGTCGCCCACGACACCCCGGAGAAGATCCACAAGATCGTCGTCGATCCCGCCTACGGGCTCGCGGATTTCCAGGTGCGCGAGGTCATCGCCAAGCTCGGCTTCACCGGCGCCGAGGCGAAGAACGCCGCGAAGCTCATCCGCCAGCTCTACACCTGCTACTGGGAGACCGACGCCGCGATGATCGAGGTCAACCCGCTCATCACCACGCCCACGGGCGAGGTCCTCGCGCTCGACGCCAAGGTCTCGTTCGACGACAACGCGCTTTTCCGCCATCCCGAGCTCGTCGCCCTCCGCGACCTGAACGAGGAGGACCCGAAGGAGATCGAGGCCTCCAAGTACGCGCTCAGCTACATCGCCCTCGACGGCACCATCGCCTGCCTCGTCAACGGCGCCGGTCTCGCGATGAGCACGATGGACATCATCAAGCACTACGGCGGCAGCCCGGCAAACTTCCTCGACGTCGGCGGCGGCGCGTCGAAGGACCAGGTCGTGGCCGCATTCAAGATCATCCTCGGCGACGCCAACGTGAAGGGGATCTTCGTGAACATCTTCGGCGGGATCATGGACTGCAACGTGATCGCCACCGGCATCGTCGAGGCCGTGAAGGAGGTCGGGCTCAAGCTCCCGCTCGTCGTCCGCCTCGAGGGCAACAACGTCACCGCCGGCAAGGCCACCCTCAATGCCTCCGGCCTCAAGCTCGTCTCCGGCGACACGATGGCCGACGCCGCCCAGAAAATTGTGAAGCTGGTCGCGGCGTGATGAAGCAGTAGCGAGTAGTGGGTAGCGAGTAGCGAGCATTTCAAACCACCGATCAATCAGCCTGCAGAATTTCCACCTCCTCCCACGCGTTTTTCTCTGTTCTCCTACTCGCTACCCACTACCCGCTACTCGCTACTTCCCCTCGCCCCCCCCAATGAGCATCAAAATCAAGGAATTCGCCTTCGTCTTTCACCCCGCGACCGACATTGCCGCGTCCCGCAAGTTCTATGAGGGCACGCTCGGCCTGAAGATCGGTTTCCAGATCGAATTCCAGCCCGGCCAATGGTGGGTCGAGTATGACATCGCCGGCCAGGCGCTCGCGATTTCCAATGCCATGCCCGGCAAGCCCGCGTCCGCCCTCGCCCTCGAGGTCGCCGATCTCGACGCCGCGCTGAAGAGCGCCCGCGCCGAAGGCATCCCGATCACCCAGGACGTCATGGAATTCCCGCCCTGCCGCATGTTCATCGTGAAGGACCCCGCCGGCAACGAGATCACCCTCCACCAAAAGAAGGCCCGCTGACTTTCGCCTCCTGCCTCGCGCCTCAAGCCTCACGCCTCTTTCAATGTCCATCCTCATCACTCCCGACACCAAGATCCTCGTCCAAGGCATCACCGGCGACTTCGGCGGACGCCACGCCAAGCTCTCGCTCGACTACGGTACGAAGGTCGTCGCCGGAGTGACGCCGGGAAAGGGCGGCCAGTTCTTCGAGCACGGCGCGCACAAGGTGCCGATCTTCAACTCGGTGGCCGACGCCGTGAAGGCGACCGGCGCCACCGTGTCGGCGGTCTTCGTGCCGCCACCCTTCGCCGCTGACGCGATCCTCGAGGGCGCCGACGCCGGACTCGACCTGGTCGTCGCGATCACGGAGGGCATCCCGGTGCGCGACATGGTCCGCGTGAAACGGGCGATGCAGGGCAAGTCCACGCGGCTCGTCGGCCCCAACTGCCCCGGGCTCGTCACGCCGGGCACCGGCAAGGATTCCTTCGGCGGCTGCCGCATCGGCATCGCGCCCGGGTACATTCACAAGCGCGGTCATGTCGGCGTCGTCTCGCGTTCCGGCACCCTCACCTACGAGGCGGTTTTCCAGCTCACCTCGAAGAACATCGGCCAGACCACCTGCGTCGGCATCGGGGGCGACCCGGTCAACGGCACCTCGCACCTCGACGTGATCAAGCTCTTCAACGCCGACCCCGAGACGCACGGCATCATCCTCATCGGCGAGATCGGCGGCAACGCCGAGGTCGAGGCCGCGCGCTGGATCAAGGCGAACTGCAAAAAGCCGGTCGCCGGCTTCATCGCGGGCGCCACCGCCCCCGCCGGCCGCCGCATGGGCCACGCCGGCGCGATCGTCGGCGGCGCCGAGGACACCGCTGCCGCCAAGATCGCCGTCTTCAAGGAGTGCGGCATCGAGGTCGCCGCCACGCCCTCGGACATGGCCGACGCCCTCCTCCGCGCCGCCAAGGCGCGGGGCGTGACCCTGAGCTAACCGCGGCCCGGGTTGTAGGCCACCTCGCTGAGGTGGCGGGCCAGGTCAACGACCTGGCCTACAGTGGAGCCCGTGCCGCCCTTTCTGGGCTCGCCAGTCGGAACGGGCCCGCATAACCGTCAGATTAGCATGAAACACACCCTCGCGCCCCCGACGGTGGAGGAGCAGATCATCGTCTTCGCCGATCTCGCCGGCTTTCATCGTGTCATCTGTTCCCAGCTGAGCCCGGAAGACACGTTCGCCTTCCTGTCCGATTACTACGCGGCTGCCCAAGGGATCCTCGATGGGTCGGGCGGACGGCTCGTCAAGTTCATCGGCGACGCGATGCTCATCGTCTTTCCTTCGCATGCCCCCGATCGCGCCCTCGTCACGCTGCGGACATTGAAAGCGGCCATCGATGCGCTCCTCGTCCAACAGCGCCTCGACTCCCGCCTGCGCATCAAGGCGCATGTCGGAACGGTGGCCGCCGGTGCGATTGGAAGCGGAGAGCTGGAGCGATTCGACGTATGCGGCTCGGCCGTGGATCAGGCCGCCTTGCTGCCGGACGGAGAATGGGTCCTATCGGATGAACTCCGGAAAAGAACTCGGAGCTGACCCCACCTCAGGACCGACGTCCGCATTTCGGGTCGCCACCTCCGCGGACGCCGGAGCGATCTGCTCGATCTACAATCCCTACATCCGCGACACCGTCGTCACTTTCGAGGAGGAGGCGGTGACCGAGGCCGCGATGCAGCAGCGTCTCGCGGCCATTGGCTCGAAGTTTCCGTGGTTGGTGGCCGAGCTTGGCGGCGGAATCGTTGGCTATGCCTATGCCACGGAATGGCGGAGCCGCTCCGCCTATCGGCATTCGGTGGAAACCACGGTGTACCTGGCCTCCGATTGTTGCGGGAAGGGACTCGGGACGGCGCTCTATCGCGAACTGATCGAACGGCTGCGGCCGGGAGGCTTCCATCGGGCGATCGGCGGGATCGCGCTCCCGAACGAGGCCAGCGTGGCGCTGCACGAGAAGCTGGGCTTCCGCAAGGTCGCGCATCTCACCGAGGTCGGCAGGAAATTCGGCCGCTGGATCGACGTCGGTTACTGGGAGCTGGCGCTCTGAGGCGCGACGCGTCGCGCCTCAGAGCGCAACGTCCAACGTTCAACGTTCAACGTTCAGCGACCTTGAAAGGCATGCCTGACTTTGAACGTTCGACGTTGGATGTTGGAGGTTGAACGTTGAGATCGCGCGTGAACCCCGCCGGATTTCTCCGGTCCATCCGGAAGACCGAAAAACGAAAGGATCTTCCCATGATTCGAAAACTCGGCAGCGGCGGCTATCGGCTTTACTCGCGGAAGAAAAACCCGGCGACCGGCAAACGGCGCAACCTCGGCACCTTCAAGTCGCGAGCCGCAGCCGAGAAACACGAGCGGGCCGTGCAGTATTTCAAGAGACACTAGGATCTCGGAAACGCCAAATTCCAAACCGCCAAATCTCAAATCGGATCATGATCTATTGCCTGATCTGCTGAACATTTTGAGATTTGAACCCTGGAGTTTGGCGTTTGCCCTGATTCCGGCGCAGCCGGAATCAGGGCTCTTATGACACGGAATCGGCTGGCCAAAGCGCTCGTCCGTGGTTTTGTTCTGCCCCGCATCAGGAACGAATCGGCCCTCCACAAGCCGGTTCTGCCAACCGGGCCGGGAGCGGCCACGGTGGATCGGGGGAAACCCCGGATGTGCGCAGCCCGCAAGGGAGGCGAACCAAGAAACGCTCCCGAAGACGACGAGACCGACCTGATGCCCAGGTCGGTTTTTTTGTTTTCAGCCACCCTGATGCGCGAACCTCAACCTTCACGCATCATGTCCTCCATCATCACCACGTCCGAAACGACCGCGACGGCCACCGCCGCCGCCACTCCCGCCCTCCGCGTCCACGGGGGGAATCCGAATCACCATCTCTGGAACAACCACGGCACATGGTTCCTGCACTACACCGTGCATCCCACGCCGTTCACGAAGGAACGGATCCGCCGTTCCCTCGGCACCAAGGACCTGTCGCTGGCACGCGAGCGCCGCGACGCGTACTTCGCTCACCTCGGCGCGCGAATGAGAGCCACGCCGATCGCGGCTTAGCGCAACGTTCAACGTCCAACATCCAACGCTCAACCTTCAACGGCCGGGAAACCTCATCCTGGAACCTTCACCGTTAGACGTCCTCGCTTCGCAGATCCTCGATCCGGGCGTCCACAAGGGACGCCCCTACACGGATTCGCCCGGCTCCTCCTTGAATGTTCAACGTTGAGCGTTGGACGTTGAACGTTTCGCCGGCCTTCGGCTGGCGTTAGGGAATCTTGAGGCGCTGCCCGGGCCGCAAGGCGTTCTCGCCCTTCAGCACGTCGCGGTTGGCGTCGTAGATTTCCTGCCAGCGGTTCGGCGTGCCGTAGTAGCGGAGGCTGATGCGCGTCAGGGAATCGCCCTCCGACACGGTATGCAGGCGCGTGACGGGCGCCGCAGCGGGCGGCGGGGTCGCCGGCGTCGAGGGCCCGAGCGTCGGCACAGAGGTCGCGGCATAGGCGGGCACCGCCGAGCCGCCGCTGATGACGCGCGCGGCGGAGGCGATCTGGTCGAGCGTGCCCTGCGCCTGGCGCAGGCGGGCGCTGATCGCATTGTTGTCCTCCTGAAGCTGCGCGATCCGGCCGGTGCGGTCGCGCTCCGCGGCCTGCATGGCCGCGTTCAGCCGAGCGTTCTCGTCGCGGGCCGCGTTCAGGTCGCGCTGCGCGGCCGCGAGCTGCGAGCTGTCGGAGCGGGCGCCCGCCAGCTGCGTGTTCAGGGCGTCGAGTTGCGACTGGAGATTCTTGTTGTCGGCGGTGAGCCGGCTGTTCGCCGCGGTCAGGCCGGCCACGCTCGAGTCCCGCTGCTCGGCGGCCTTGTCGGTGGCGTCCACCTTCGCCTGCAGGGCCGTCATTTCCGCCGTGATCCCTTTCAGCTGGGCCTGCAGCGTCTCGTTGGTCGCAGCGAGGGCGGCGTTCTTCTGCTCGGTGTCGCGATCGCTCGCGGCGCCCTTCGCCTTCAGGTCGGCGATGTCCGCCTGCGCGCGGTCCGCGGCGGCCTTCATCTGCGCCAGCTGCGTCTGCAGCGCGGTTTTTTCGTCCGTGAGCTTCTGGTTGATGCCGGTCAGCTCGGCCACGGCGCCGTTGTGCGACTCCACCGCCTTGTCCGACTCCGCCAGCTTCGCCTTCAGGTCGGCGATCTCGGCGCGGGCGCCCTGGGCCTGGCTGCGGGCCGCGTCGCCCTCCGACTTCAGCTGGGCGAGGCTGCTCTCCGCCGTCGAAAGCTTGGTGAACATGTCGTCGACCTGGGCGCGCAGCTTGTCGCGCTCCTGCGTCCAGGCGGCCGGGGCGCGCGCATTGTTCCGCGCCGCCTCGAGTTCGGCGGCCTGCGACTTGAGTTCGTCGGCCTGGCGCTGCTGCTCGGCCCGGAATTTCTCGTTCGCCGCGGTCAGGTCGCGGAGGCGGGCATTGAGCTGGTCGACCTCGGCCTTCGACGTCGAGTCCTCGGAGCCGCGCGCATCCATCAGCGCGCGGTTCGCGTCGGCCAGGGCGCGATTCGCCTCGCGCGACTTCTGCAGCTGGGTGGCCAGCGCGGAAAGTTCCTGCGCCGCGCTCTTGCGGTCGTCATCCTGCTGGGTCTCCAGCGACCGCACCTGGTCCTGCAGGGTCTGCATCTCGAGCTTCATCGCGTCGGTCGGAACGGCGCGGGCCGCCGCGGCCTGGGCCGCGAGCGCGGCCGCCGTGCTCTGCTTCGACACTTCGAGATCCTTTTCGAGTTCCTGAGTCCGGCTGCTGAGCGCGGCCATCGACTTGCCGGCGGCCTCGAGCTGGGCGGCGGCCTTCTCCGCCGCGTCGTGATCGGCCGCGCGGGCCTTCTGTGCCTCCGCGAGGGCGGCCTGCAGCTGGGCGACCTGGGCGCCTTGGTCGGAACCCGCGCGGGCCGCGGTCTGCAGGCGCTGGTTCTCGGCGGCGAGTTTCTGGTTCTGCGAGGTGAGGTCGGCGTTGTTCTGCTGCAGTTTGGTCCCCGCAGCCTGAACCTCGGCCAGCTGCGCCGTCGCGGTCTCGAGCTGGCGGCGCATCGCCTGGTCCTCCGCCGCGCGGCCGGAGGTCTGGGCGGAAAGTTTCTGCTGTGCGTCCGCCAGCTGGCTGCGGAGGGCGCCAGCGTCCCGTTCCGCGGCGGCGCGGGCATCCGCCTGCTGCTGCAATGTGGCGGCGGCCGCTCGCGCGTCCCCCTGGGCCTTGGCCACGGCGGCCTGCGCGGCGGCCAGCTGCGCTGTGAGCGCCTCGACGTCGCCGGCTCCCTTGGCGCTCCGGGCCTGCGCGTCCTTGGCGGCGGCCAGCTGGGCCGTCAGCTGGGTGATCGTGTCCTTGGCCGCCGTCTGGTCGCGGCGGGCCGCGTCGAGCGCGGCCTGCAGGTCCGCCGCCTGACCCGCGCCCTGGCGGCTCGCGGCGAGGTCGGCGGCGAGCTTCTGGTTCTGCGTGGAAAGTTCGTCGTTCTTCGCCGCCAGCGCCCGGCCGGCGTCCGCTGCCGCGCGGGCATCCGCCTGCGCCTTGTTGCGGGCCGAATCCAGGTCGGCCTGCAACTGCGCCACCTGCGTGCCGCCGCGCCGGCTCGCGGCGAGGTCGGACTCGAGCTTGCGATTCTGCGCCGCGAGTTCGTCGTTCTTGGCGGCGAGCGATTTGCCCGCGTCGGTCGCGGTCTTGACGTCGGCCTGGGCCTTCGCCGCGGACGACTGGGCGTCCTGCGCGGTCCGGCGTGCCGCAGCGAGATCGCTCTCCAGCTGGCCGATGCGGGCGGTGTCGGCCGGGTTGGACTTCAGTTCGGCCGGCGCCTGGGCGAGTTTCTGCTGCGCCGCCGTGAGAGCGGCCTGGGTTTTTTCCAGCTGGGCCGCCTGCTCCTGCACGCGGGAACGCAGCTGGGTCAGTTCCGCCGTCGGGGCCGGCGCCTGGGTCGGCGTGGCGGCCAGACGTTGATTCTCCTGCGTCAGCCGCTGGTTCGCGGCCCGCAGGTCGTCCACCGTGCGATTGAGCTCGTCGAGCTTCCCGGTATCCGGCGCCGGCGCGGCGCCTCCGCCCTTCCCGCCGTCAGCGGCCGCCAGTTTCTCCTGCGCGAGGCGCAGCTGGCGGTCGATCGTCGCGAGCTGGATCGTCGAGCGCTTCACCTCGGCGTTCAGCCGGGTGTTGTCGGCCAGCGCGGAATTGAGGCGTCCCTGCAGGTCGGCGGCGTCAGTCCCCGGCTTGGCGTTGTCGCCGTCCGGAGCCTTGGCCGCGGCGGCAAGCTGGGCCTGGAGATCGCTCACCTGCTTCGCGTTTGCGTCGCGGTCCGCGCGCAACGCGGCGAGCTCCGTCTGCAGTTGCCCGACCTGGGCCTTCAGGCCGGCCGCGGCAGGATCCGGCGCGGGCGCAGGCGCGGGAGCCGCCTTGAGGCGGGCGTTGGCGTCGGACAGCTGGGCCGCATAGTCCCTCGCCTGCTTCAGCGCGGACTGCAGGTCGTTGATCTCGCGGGCCGCGGCCTGACCCTGGGTCTGGGCGGCGGCGAGATCCTGGGCGAGTTTTTCG
>DASZQN010000070.1:0-4663 GCA_035549635.1 Opitutaceae bacterium | reverse complement strand
CGGCGCGCTGGGCGCCGGCCGGCACCCGAGCGTGACGGCGGTCAGCGCCGCGACGTGCGTCAATCGGCGCCCGTGCGTGGAACGACGGATACTTCTGGAAAATCCGCTCATGCGATCGAACTGTCGGTCCGGGAAGTTCGTGCGTACTATACGCGGCATGAAAAGGACACTCCTCACCACGTTGGCGGCCGCGCTCCTGTTGGCCATCGCCGGGCAGTCGGCCCAAGCGACGGAGGTCGGCTACTCGCGCAAGTTCGGGCTGGGCGTCGTGATCGGCGATCCGACCGGCCTCTCGGCCAAGCTGTGGGTCGCGCCGACCAACGCCCTCGACTTCGGGCTCGGCTTCTGGAGCGGCGTCAACGGAGATTGCTTCACGGCCGACAACGGCCAGGTGGTCTGCACCAACGCGGGCGTCCACAACGGGACGTTCAACATGGACTACCTCTGGCAGTCGAACATCATCCGCGGCTCGGCTCAGCTCGACTGGTACGTCGGCGGCGGCGGCCGGATCATCTGGTGGGGCGGCTGCCAGAGCAACTGCGTGGCGGTGGCCGCGCGCGCGCCGATCGGCCTCTCGCTGATGTTCCAGAACCCCAGCTTCCTCGAGGTCTTCTTCGAGCTGGCGCCCTCCTTCTGGATCGTCCCTGACCTCGGCTTCGGCATCGAGGGCGGCATCGGGGTCCGGTTTTATTTCTGACGCCCTCTCGTCGCCCGCCGCTCCGCTCGGATCTTCCGGCGGGGGCGGGGTGGGGCGGGTGTCTCCCCGCCCCTCGCCGAGTCGGTACCGTCGGCCGGGAACGACAGAGCCCGGCCTCCTAAGCTCGGGTCGGGGAGACACCCGCCCCACCCCGCTCCTCTAGTCGCCCCTCGTCTCCGCTCCGAAGGCCACCGTTCAGATCTGATCCGATCCGGCCAGGTGGATCGCAGGCGGGCTTTGCCCGCCGGAGACTTGGGGGCCGAGCAGGATCCGGGCCCGGCTCTCGTCGCGTCGGGGAGGGCCCGCGGGAGGGGGCCGTCTGCGGGCCCCTTCCGCGAAGCGGAGGCGAAGCCGGAGCGCTAGTCTTCGTACGTCTCGAGCTCGGCGAGGTCGATCTCGCCGGTGCGCTCGGGGGAGACGGGCTGGGGGATACTGCCCGCCTCGTCGACGACCATGGGGGTCGCTTCGGAGACGGGGGCGGCCTCGACGGCCTCGACCACCTCGCCGGTCTCCACCGGCGCCGGCGCCTCGACAGGGGCGCCCTGGGCCTTGGCCTTCCAGCGGGCGAGGGCGCGATCCAGCTCTTCGTACGGGATCATGAACCTCAGTGTACCAGCTTCTTGTAGCGGATCCGATGCGGCTGATCGGCCGCCGCGCCGAGCCGCCGCCGCCGATCGGCCTCGTAGTCCTGGTAGTTCCCCTCGAACCAGACCACCTGGCTGTCCCCCTCGAAGGCGAGGATGTGGGTGGCGATGCGGTCGAGGAACCAGCGGTCGTGGCTGGTCACCACCACGCAGCCCGGGAAGGCGAGCAGCGCGTCCTCGAGCGCCCGCAGCGTGTCGACGTCGAGGTCGTTGGTCGGCTCATCGAGCATGAGCACGTTCCCCCCCGACCGCAGCACCTTCGCCAGGTGGACACGGTTGCGCTCGCCGCCCGACAGATCCTTGACCCGCTTCTGCTGATCGGTCCCCTTGAAGTTGAACCCGGCGACATACGCGCGGGCCGGGACCTTGCGCTTGCCGATCTCCAGGTATTCGGCCCCCTGCGCGATCTCGTCGAAGGCCGTCTTGGCGCCGTCGAGCGTGTCGCGGCTCTGGTCGACGTAGGCCAGCTTGACCGTCTCGCCGATCCGGAGCGTGCCGCCGTCCGGCTTCTCTTGCCCGGTGATCATCCGGAACAGCGTCGTCTTGCCGGCCCCGTTGGCGCCGATGACGCCGACGATCCCGCCGCGCGGCAGGTTGAAAGAGAGGTCCTCGATGAGGACCCGGTCGCCGAAGGCCTTGCGCAGGTGCTCGGCCTTGACCACCACGTCTCCGAGGCGCGGCCCCGGCGGGATGGAGATCTCGATGGTCTCCTCGCGCTTCTGCTGCTCCTCGGCGAGCAGATCCTCGTAGGCCGCCAGGCGCGCCTTCGACTTGGCCTGCCGGGCGCGCGGCGAGGCCCGCACCCACTCGAGCTCGCGGGCCAGCGTCCGTTGCCGCGCCGATTCAGTCTTCTCCTCGGCCTCCAGCCGCTTGCGCTTCTGGTCGAGCCACGACGAGTAGTTCCCTTCCCAAGGGATGCCCGCGCCGCGGTCGAGCTCGAGGATCCAGCCCGCGACGTTGTCCAGGAAGTAGCGATCGTGCGTGACCGCCACGATGGTCCCCGGGAACTCGTGCAGGTGGTGCTCCAGCCAGGCCACGCTCTCGGCGTCGAGGTGGTTGGTCGGCTCGTCGAGCAGCAGCAGATCCGGCCGCTCGAGCAGCACGCGGCAGAGCGCCACGCGTCGCCGCTCGCCGCCCGAGAGCTTGTCGACCGCCGCCTCGGGCGCCGGCAGCCGGAGCGCGTCCATCGCGATCTCCAGCGTGCGGTCGAGGTCCCAGCCGTTGGCCGCCTCGATCGCGTCCTGCAGCTTCCCCTGCTCCTCGAGCAGCTTCTCCATCGCCTCGGGTGACATCTCCTCGCCCAGCTTGGCGTTCACCTCGTCGAAGCGCACGAGCAGCTTCTTGGTGTTGGCCACCGCCTCCTCGACGTTCCCCAGCACCGTCTTGCTGGCGTCGAGCTGCGGCTCCTGCGGCAGGTAGCCGATCCGGATCCCGTCGGCCGGCTTGGCGTCCCCAAAAAAATCCTTGTCCACGCCCGCCATGATCCGCAAGAGCGTCGACTTCCCCGACCCGTTCGACCCCAAGACGCCGATCTTGGCGCCCGGATAGAACGACAGGAAGATCCCCTTCAGCACCTCCTTGTTCGGCGGATGGACCCGCCGGAGGTTCTGCATCGTGTAGATGTACTGGTGCGCCATGGCGCGCGCAGTGTAGCAGGCCGGCCCACTCGGTGGTCGGACCGCTCGATTCTTCGTGCCTCCCGGGGTGAGCCGACACCACACAAGGCGCGTTTGTACGTCACGTCCTTGAACTCCTTTTGAGTAGTGATATGGTCGCTATATGAGTTGGACCAAGCACGAGCGAGACGACGCACGAACGTCGGCGCGCGCTCCCACAATGGCATTTCGGCCTGCGGGAATCGCTTTCAACGCGGAGTTTGTCCGGCTTGCTCATGCGCATCGAAGCACGCGTGCAACACTCTACTTCGACGAGGAAAAGCGTCGCGTAGGCATCCAGTTTCACAGCAAATCTAGCGACCCGGACGCTTACGCGGTTACCGTCGATGGAGGCGGAGCCGGCGCTGCGGGCGGCCGATTTCTGGCCGCTGGCCGGATCTACGACCGATACGTTTGGCTCAAGGCGGTTCTCGAGCGACCAGTCCCGAAGCGGCGATTCCCCGTCCAATGCGCGAAAGATGACGATATATGGTTCGTCGAGGTCTCCTGACAGACCTTCACGGAGTAACTGGAGAATCGAACATGAGCCGGCGATTTCGATGGCGTGACTACCGCACCCAGAACGGCGCGCAGCCGGTGACGGTGTTCATTCGGAGTCTCACAGATGAGGACGCCGCCGCCGTGCTCGAGGCAATGAATGACGTCGCCCAAAATGGTCTTCAGGCAGCGAGACACCTCCGGGGCGAGATCTACGAAGTCCGCGCCGACGGCGAGCGACGCACGTTCCGGCTTCTGTTCGCGCAGGAGACGAAGTTCATCCTGTTGTCCTTGTCCGCCTTCACCAAGAAGAGCAGGAAAACGCCCCCTGACGAGATCGTGCGAGCCGAAGCGCGTCTAAGGGACTGGCGGTCCCGTGGTCGACCATTAAGGCGATAGCTCCAGAGCTATGGCGGCTAGGCAATTGGGCCAAGATCGTCCATAATTTCTCAGAGCGATGCCGAAGGATTTTCTGGAAGAAATGATTGCTGAGCGAACCCGAAAGAACCCTCGCTTTCCAGAGCTCATGGCAGAGGCGGGGCGGCGGAGGGCGTTGGCCAAGGCGCTGGCCGCCCGACGCTCGGCTCTCGGAGTCAGTCAGACCGTGGTGGCTGCGCGGATGGGAACAGCTGCGTCCGTGATCAGCAAGCTCGAGTCAGGCGGCGACGTGAAGCTCTCGACCTTGCAGCGTTACTGCACCGCGATCGGCGAGAGCTTCCCGCCGCGGTTCCGGCCCCGGAAACGCGCGGCCTGAGCTACAGTGCCAGGACGACGACGCCCGCGGAGACGAGCGCGGCGCCGACGAGGACGCCGCGGGTGGGACGCTCGCGGAGGACGGCCCAGGCGTAGAGGACGGTGAAGGCGGCCGCCAGGCTGGCGAGCGGCGAGACGATGGCCAGCGGCGCGCGCCGGGCGCCGAGGGTGATGCAGGCGGAGCCGGCGGTCTCGAAGAAGCCGGAGAGCGCGATGGCCGCCCAGGCGCGGGCCGGCGGCAAGGCCAGGCGGACGCGGAACGCCAGCGCCAGCGGCAGGCCGAGCGCCAAGTCGGCGGCGTAGACGACGGCGATGGTCCCCACCGGGCCGAACACCGGCGAGAGCCGCCGCATCGCCGGGATCAAGACGCCGAAGCCGACGGCGGCGGCGACCGCGGCCGGCAGCCAGCGCCGCCG
>DASZQN010000069.1:0-43109 GCA_035549635.1 Opitutaceae bacterium | reverse complement strand
TAGTGAGTAGCGAGTAGAAAGGCGGCAGGAGAGAGCTTCGGCAGCAAACCGGACATGATTTATGCCCGATCTACTCGCTACTCACTACCCGCTACTCGCTACTTTTTGGCGCTCCCGGACACGTAGCGGTCGATGCGATCGCAGGCGTCGATCAGCTGCTCGTAGCTCGTGGCAAAGCAGGCGCGGACGTGGCCGGCGCCGTTGGCGCCGAAGGCGCCGCCGGGGACGACCGCGACCTTTTCCTTTTCGAGCAGGCCGACGGCAAATTCCTTCTCCGTGCTCCCGGTCGCGGCCACGCTGGGGAACGCGTAGAACGAGCCGCGCGGCGAATGACACCTCAGGCCGATCTCGTTGAAGCGGCGCACGACGAGGTCGCGGCGCCGGTGGTACTGCTCGCGCATCTGGAGCACGTCATCCCAGCCGCGCAGCAGCGCCTCGAGGGCGGCCTCCTGCGCGACGATCGAGGCGCACAGCATCGTGTACTGGTGCACCTTCATCATCGCGTCGATCAGCGCCGCCGGGCCGCACGCGTAGCCGATGCGCCAGCCGGTCATCGCGAACGCCTTCGAGAAGCCATGCAGGAAGATCGTGCGCTCCGCCATGCCGGCCAGGCTCGCGATGCTCGTGTGGACGCCGTCGAACGTGAGCTCGGAGTAGATCTCGTCGGTCAGGACCAGCAGGTCCTTCTCGCGGCAGAACGCCGCGATCTTCTCCAGCTGCTCGAGGCTGCACGTGCCGCCCGTGGGGTTGCACGGAAGGTTGAGCATGAGGAGCTTCGCGCCCGGCTGCCAGGCCGCGCGCAGCGCCTCCGCGGTGAGCGCGAAATTGTCCTTCGCGTAGGTCGGGACCGCGATCCCCTGCCCGTGCGTCAGCGCGATGCTCGGGTGGTAGGAGACGTAGCACGGCTGGTGGTACATCACCTTGTCGCCGGGGTTGATGAAGGCGCGGCACGCGAGATCGAGCGCCTCGCTCACGCCGACGGTGACGAGGACCTGGTCCTCCGGCCGGTAGCTGACGTTGAAGTGCTCGGCCACGTAATCGGCGATCGCACGGCGCAGCTCGATCAGGCCGAGGTTCGACGTGTAGTAGGTGCGGCCCTTTTCCAGGGCGTAGATCGCGGCCTCGCGGATGTGCCAGGGCGTGACGAAGTCCGGCTCGCCCACGCCGAGCGAGATCACGTCCTGGCCCTTCAGCTTGGCGACGAGCTCGAAGAAGTCGCGGATGCCGCTCTTGGGCAGCGCGGCCACGTGGCCCGCCACCCATTGTTTCGGGTCGGTGCTCATGGGCTGGCTCCTCCGTTACGGGGCGACATTCAGCCGCGAACCCGACGCCTCGCCCTGCTCGAACTGGAAGCCCTGGTCCTTGTAGCAGCGGAGCATGAAGTGGGTGGAGGTCGACAGCACGCCCTCGACGGTCGAGAGCTTCTCGGACACGAACCCCGCGACCTTCTGGAGCGACGAGCCCTTGACGAAGAGCAGCAGGTCGAAGCCGCCGGACATGAGGTAGCACGACTCGACCTCGTCGAACCGGCTGATGCGGCCCGCGAGGCGGTTGAATCCCCCGCCGCGCTCCGGCGTGATCTTGACCTCGATGACCGCGCGCACGGCGGCGGCGGCGGCGGCCTCGTGGGAGAGGTCGAGCACCGGACGCCAGCCGAGGAAGATTTTCTCCTTCTTCAACTGTTCCAGTTGCTGGTTAACCGCCGCCTCGGACAGGCCCGCGACCTGCGCGATCTGCGCCGTCGTGAGCTGCCCGCCATCGATCAACAGCTTGAGAACAGGGTTCATAGAGGCGGTCAGCGTCGGGATTTTACGGGGCATAGGCCACACTATTTTTCGGCGGATCTCGCACAGAGACGCAAAGGCGCAGAGTACAGCCACGGAGGGAAAGATCGAAGGGAGAAACTCCGTTTGAAAGGGAATGGACGCAATCCAGCCGGCAGGACTGACCGAAAACCAAATCACCGGTCTGGTGGTGGATTCAGCCCTTAAGATCCACCGGATCATCGGCCCGGGGTTGCTCGAATCTGTTTACGAGGACCTCATGGCCTTAGAGCTCTCGCATCGTGGCATTTCCTTTGAACGTCAGAAAGCGGTACCCGTCATTTATCAAGGGGTGACGTTACCGAATCCCTTTCGCGCCGACCTCGTGGTCGATGGGCGTGTCCTGGTGGAGCTCAAATCCGTCGAGTCCCTGCAACCGATCCACTCCAAACAAACCCTCACCTATCTTCGTCTCGCCAACCTTCGCGTGGGACTTTTGATCAATTTCAACGTCTGTCTCCTCAAGGAGGGCATCCAGCGGCTGATCAATAGTTCTCCCGAAAAATCTGATCCCTGACCGTCCTCCGTGTCTCTGCGCCTCTGCGCGAAACGGATCGAAAAATAGCGTCGATTACCGGCCGGCCTGCGCTTCACTTGCCGTTCTCATGTTTGAATCCCTGACAGACAAGCTCGGCAGCGCCCTCCGCAATCTCCGCGGAGTTGGCCAGCTGTCCGAGGCCAACATGGCCGCGGCGCTGCAGGAGGTCCGCACCGCCCTGCTGGCGGCGGATGTCCATTTCAAGGTGGCGCGCGACTTCGTCGATCGCGTCCAGGCGCAGTGCGTCGGGCAAGAGGTGCTCAAGTCCGTCACGCCGGGACAGCAGGTGGTCAAGATCATCCACGACGAGCTCGTCCGGCTCCTCGGCGAGGGCTCGACCGACCTGTCCGCCGCGCGGCCGCTCAAGGTCCTGATGGTCGGCCTGCACGGCTCCGGCAAGACGACCTCCACGGCCAAGCTCGGCAAGCTGCTCAAGAAGCGCGGCTACCGCCCGCTCGTCGCCGCGTGCGACGTCTACCGGCCGGCCGCCATCGACCAGCTCGAGATCCTCGCGAAGCAGGAGGAGCTGGCGTTCTACGCCGACCGCAACTCGCAGGACGTCCCCGCCATCGGCGTCGCCGCGCTGGCCGCGGCGGCCGCGGCCGGCTGCGACTGCATCCTTTTCGACACCGCCGGCCGCCTGCAGATCGACGCGGACCTCATCGCCGAGGTGAAGCGCCTGCAGGAAAAGGTCCGCCCCGACGAGGTGCTGCTCGTCGCCGACGGCGCGCTCGGCCAGGAGGCGGTCAACGTCGCCAAGGCGTTCCATGACGCGCTGACGCTCACGGGCCTGATCCTGACGAAACTCGACGGCGACGCCCGCGGCGGCGCGGCGCTCTCGATGAAGGCCATCACCGGGGTGCCGATCAAGTTCATCGGCACCGGCGAAAAGACGGGCGACTTCGACACCTTCCATCCGGACCGCCTTGCCTCCCGCATCCTCGGGATGGGCGACGTCGTCTCGCTCGTCGAGAAGGCGCAGGAGAACATCGACCAGAAGGAGGCCGAGCGCATGGCGGAAAAGATGCGCAAGGCGGACTTCAACCTGGAGGACTTCCTCGCGCAGATGCAGCAGGTGAAAAAGATGGGCTCGATGCAGAGCCTCGTCGGCATGATCCCCGGCATGAGCGGCCTGCAGATTCCCGACGGCGCCGAGGACCAGATGGCGCGGACCGAGGCCATCATCAAGTCGATGACGGTTCAGGAGCGGCGGAAGCCCGACATCCTCAACGGCAACCGCCGCAAGCGCATCGCCGAGGGCTCGGGCGTGAAGATCGTCGAGGTCAACCAGCTCCTGAAACAATTCCAGCAGATGCAGCAGATGATGAAGATGATGAAGGGCGGCGGCGCGAAGAAGATGATGCGCCAGCTGGAGGCGATGAAGGGCAAGGGCGGGTTTCCGGGAATGTAAGGCGAACCGCTCCCAAGCCGGTTTCACGCAGAGTCGCAGAGGAGGTCCTGAGCGCGACCTGCATCGTCGCGCCTCTGTGCCTAGGCGCGAAATCGTCTTCTCCTTTCCTCGCTGCTAGCGCGCCCCCACTCCAAGAGCCTTCAACGCCTCCTGCCGGTCGAGGTGGCGCTGGAGCGCAGCCTGCTGGTCGGGCGTTGTCGCATACGGGGCGAGCTCGGCGGAATTCTGTGGTGTCTTTCCGGGATTAGCGGCGCGATAGGCCTGCTGGATCGCGATCATCGCCGCCATGTCGGCTAAGGGCGTAAAACCGCCCACCACCCCGCTGCCGACAGGTCCCATCACCTGGCGAGAGTCGAAAAGATCGTCGACCGCTGTCTTCTGCGTCAACACCCAGTCGCCACCGAGCCGCATGTTCGGTATCTCGCTGGCCGGGATGATCTCCTGCCGCTGGAGCATCTCGTCGTCGATTGATTCGTCGACATAGGGTTTGAGGTCGGACGGGCTGGTCGGAAATTCGCCATTGTTCGCTTGGGTGTAACGGCCGAGCGCCTGCTTGAGCTTCCCGAAGAGCGCCTCCTCCGCCGTGGTTCGAAGCTGGGCGAGAGCCTGACGGTAATCCGCCTCGGTAGACAGCTCATGCTTGGCGGCGGCCAGCCAATCGTCGTCCTTCAGTAACTTGAACTCGGGGATGCTTTGCGTGGGCACTTCCTCGATGCGATCGTGCAGCTTCTGCACCCGGTCGAGCCACGATTGGATCGCCGCAGATCCGGGGCCCGTGAAGGTTGGCCGCGCGACGGCCCGAGCCGGCGCCGGGCGCCCGGCGAGTTCGGCCACCGCCGCGGCGCGGTCGGATTCCGCCTGCCGTGCGCGGGCCGCGGTCTCGCGATTTTCCCTTTCCAGCGCGGTGATGCGCTGGTCCTGGGATTCGATGAGGCGATGCTGCAGCAGTCCGCCGGTGACGGCGGCGGCGATGACGAGGACGAAGGCGGTTTTCTGGAGGGTGGTCATGGCGATGGCGTGGCTGGATTGGACGACCGCGGTTTGAATCGCCGCGGGAAGGGAAAGGGTCGCGAGGGCCGAGATCTCGCCGGCCAGCGCGGCCGGAGCGGCCTGGACGGCGTTGGCGGCAATCCCGGCCGCCAGCCCGGCGCCGGTCGTGGCCACCCCGCGGTCGGCGAGCAGGCCGCGGAGCCGGTCCACGCCGCGCTCCACGCGCTTGCGCGCCGCCTCCTCGGAGGCGCCGAGGGCCTCGCCGATGTCGCGAAAGGTCTTTCGCTCGAAATAACGCAGCAGCACCGCGGTCCGGTCCTCGTCGCCGAGCGCGGCGATCGCGTCGTCCAGCAGCGGCGCCACGCTGCCCCACTCCGGTTCCGGTCCGTTCATGAGCGCCGCGGTCTCCACCGCGCTCCGCTCCCGCTCTTGGCGCCGGACTTCCCGGCGGACCGCGTCGATGGAGGTCCGCCGCGCCACGGTGTGCAGCCAGGCGGCGACATGGCTGTCCGGCCGCAGCGTCCCGGCGTGGCGCGCCAGATCGAGAAAAACCGCCTGCGTGATCTCCTGCGCCAGCGCATCCGACGACACATGCCGGCGCGCCACGGAATGCACCAGGTCCACGTGCCGCCCCACCACGGTGGCAAACGCGGCCTGCGAACCCTGCTGGGTGTATTGCCGGAGCAGCTCAAGGTCGTTCATGCGATCCATGGATATATCGCCGATTTCCCCAAAACCGGACACCGGAAAATCAAGAGGGAGGAAGGAAGATTTAAAAAATCGAGCCAATCAGCCGGTGATCGGCGTACGACGGAATTTCACGCCGAGGACGCTAAGGACGCGGAGAAGCGTCTCGCGCCTCCCGGTCTTTCTCTGCGTTCTCCGCGTGCTCGGCGTGAACCTGCCGACTTCTTCCTTCTTACTTCCTAACTCCTATTTCCCACTCAGGCCAGAGGCTTGAGTCCCGCCTCGATCGAGACGCGGCGGTTTTCCAGAAACGGCGGCAGCGCGAGCTTCTCGCCGAGTTTGTCCATCGGCTCGTCGGCCGTGAAGCCGGGCTCATCCGTCGCGATCTCGAAGAGGATCCCGCCCGGCTCGCGGAAATAGAGGCTCTGGAAATAGAAGCGGTTCACCGGGCCGCTCGAATGCATGCCCAGCTCCTCGAGCCGTTGGGCCCAGGCCTGGTATTCCCTGGCGGTGGTGCGGAAGGCGACGTGATGCACCGCGCCCGCGCCCTGCCGGGCGCGCGGCTGGGCGGGCTCCGCCGCGAGATGCAGCTCCGCGGCCGGCCCACCGGGTCCCATCTCATAAACGCGCACCGGGGTTCCGGCCGTGGCGGCTTGGACGGCATCCGCCGGCTTCCGGCCGCCGTCGTCCGGCTTCAGGACGTAGTCGCGCACCGCCCGCATGTTGAGGACCGAGGTCAGGACCTGGTCCGTCGCCGCCAGCGCCGGCACGCTGAGCGTGATCGGGCCCAGGCCGCGGATCTGGTGCTCCGCCGGCACCGGACTTTTCGCCCACGGATGCGAAGGCGCGCCGCCGGTCTCGACGACCAGGCTGAAGCGCTGCCCTTCAAAGTCCTCGAAGTCCAGCGTCCCCCGCCCGTCGCGGATCACGATCTCGCGGTGCGGGATGCTCAACCGCTCGAAATACTGGTGCCACCACTGCAGGCTGGCCTCGCTGCCGACCCGCAGACCGGTGCGGACGATGCTGCCGGTCCCCCGCCGCTCCGGCGGCACCGGCCAGTCGAAGAACGTCAGGTCCGTCCCGGGCGTCGCCTCTCCGTCCGCGTAGAAAAGATGGTAGGCGGAAACGTCATCCTGGTTGACCGATTTCTTCACCAGCCGCAGCCCGAGCGTCCGCGTATAGAACGCATGGTTGCGAACAACGTCCGCGGTGACCGCGGTGAGGTGGTGGATGCCGCCGAGCTGCATGGGAAAACCACTCAACCAGTTACCCTGGAAAGTCAAAAAGGACGCGGAAGCCCCCAGCCGGTTTCGCACAGAGGCACAGAGCACACGGAGGCCGGCATTGTCTCTGCGTGCTCTGCGCCTCTGTGCGAAACCGGTTCGCGTGCTTCTCAAATCCTCCGCACTTCTACCGCACCATCCAGCCGCTTCGTCAGATCGATGGGATCCCCGATCTCAACGGTGCCCGGGGCGACCTGGTAGGCCCAGACCTCGAACAGGCCCAGGTTGACGGCGCCGTAGATGGTCGCGAAGGGCGCGTCGACGGCGTCGAGTCCCGAGGCGATCCGGATCCGGCCGATCCGCGGGACGTTGTAGCGCGCGTCGAACGTCAGCCAGGCGCCGTCCAGGTAGACCTCGAAATAGGCGTGGAAATCCATCGGCGATCCCGGGTCGACGTATCCGATGTCGGGCAGGTGGCCGGTCACATACCTTGCCGGCAGGTTGAAGGTGCGGCAGAGCGCGACTCCCGCGTGCGCGAAATCGCGGCACACGCCGTAACCGCGTTGGATGACATCCCAAGCCGAGAGGTCCGGCCGGCCCGAGCCAAACCGGTACTCGAGGTGGTCGTGCAGCCAGTCGCAGATCGCCTGCACGCGGGGCCGGCCGTTCGGCACCGCGCCGAATTGCTGCCAGGCGAAATTGAGCAGCTTGTCCGAGTCGGCATAGCGGCTCGGGAGCACATAGCGGAGGAGTTCGAGGGGCAGCTCGGCAACCGGCACGGCGTCCGTCTGCGGCAGGAAGAGGTTGTCCGGCGTCGAGGAGACCGCCACGAGGGCATCGTGCGTCACCACCGTGCGCCCGGGCGGCAGGACGACCCGCTCGACGGCGTTGCCGTGGCCGTCGATGAAACCTTCCACCGGCAGGCCGCCATCGATCGTCAGCGACTCGCGCTCCACGACCGCCAGCCCCGGACGGCTCTGCGGCCGGACCCCCAGCACGATCGGGACCGTGTATTCGGTGTCGAAGGCCAGGCGGCAGCCCACGCGAACGAGAAGGTCCAAAGCGGGCACGGCGCCGCCATCGGCGGCGGTTTCGGACACGGCAAGGCGGGGAACGGTCGCGGGCATGGTTGAAAGAACGCGGTTCCCCCGTCTGGTTCCAAGCGCGGCGCCGGTGGCAGTCTCCGGATCGGGTCGCGATCGATGAAAATCGTCCTCGTTCTTCGTTCTCATTCTCGTTCCCCCTCCGGAATGGCTGGGAACGAGGAACGAGTAGGAGAACGAGAACGATTACTCCAGAATAACCGAAGCCACCTGCCGCCAGAGGGAACCACTCTCCGGCCTTCCTGACTCCTCCTTTTTCCTCCTTACTTTCCCCGATGCTTCAATTCGAACACGCCCTGATTCTGCTGCTGCTCATCGCGAGCCTCAGCGTGGTCGGGCGCTGGCTGCCCTGGCCGCAGCTCATCACCTACCTGTTCGGCGGCATCGGTGCGGCGTTCCTCCCGATCTTTCCGCGGATCGAGCTCGATCCCGGATTCTTCTTCGTGTGCTTCCTCCCGCCGCTGCTGTTCTCGGACGGCTGGCTGATGCCGCTCCGCGAATTCCTGCGGGCCAAACGTCCGATCCTGCTCCTCGCGATCGGGCTGGTGACCTTCACCACCCTCGCCGTGGGACTGATTGCGCACTGGCTGGTCCCCGGGCTGCCGCTCGGCATGGCCTTCGCCCTCGGCGCGATCGTCTCGCCGACCGATGCGGTGGCGGTCAACGCCATCACCGAGCGCCTCCGCGTCCCGGCGCGGCTGAGCACGATCCTGAACGGGGAGAGCCTGATGAACGACGCGACGGGCCTGACCGCGTTCAAGTTCGCCCTCGCCGGCGTGGCGGCGGGCACCTTCTCGCTCCGGAGCGCGGTGGTCGATTTCTCGCTGCTCGCCGTCGGCGGCGTCGCGCTCGGCCTGGCCGCCGGCTACGGCATCGGACGCCTGCGCGACCTGCTCGTGCGCCTCCACGCGAGCGACCCGATGATCGAGATCACGCTGTCGCTGCTGACACCCTACTTCGCCTATCTCCTCGCCGAGCGCGCGGGCGTGTCGGGGGTCCTCGCGGTCGTCGCCGCCGGGCTCTATTCCGGCTGGCGCGACCCGGTGCGCATGGATGCGGAGACGCGGCAGGCCGCGTTCGGCGTCTGGACGCTGCTCATCTTCTGGCTCAACGGCATCGCCTTCGTGCTGCTCGGGCTGCAGTTCCCCGCCCTGCTCGGGACCGTCCGCGGCGAATACACCTACCTGCAGCTCGCCGGCTTCACGACCGCGATCGCCGCCACCGCGATTGCCGCCCGCCTGATCTGGGTTTTTCCCGGCAGCTACCTTCCCTTCATTTTTCCGCACGTGCGCGCGCGGGAAAAAGCCGCCTCGCGCCAGGCGGTGTTCGTCGCCGGCTGGGCGGGGATGCGCGGCACCGTCACGCTCGCCGCCGCGCTGTCGATTCCGCTGCTGCGGCCGGACCGCTCGCCCTTCCCAGGCCGCGACATCGTCATCTTCCTGGCGTTCGGCGTGATCGCCGTGACGCTGCTGCTGCAGGGCACCACCCTCGAATGGCTCATTCACCGCCTGGGCCTCCGGGAGGACGAGGACCGCCCGAAGGAGGAGCTGCTCGCGCGCATCACGGCCGTCGACGCCGGCCTCCGCACGCTCAAGGCCATGGGTGATTCGGCCACGACCGCCGAGATGCGAGCCTCGCTCGACGCCGTGATCGAGGAATACGAGCGCCGCCTCGCCTCGCTCACCGCCCAGGGCGAAACGCGCACGCGCGCCCGTCGCCGGCGGAGCGCGGGCCATCACTACCGCTCCGCCGCGCTCCACGCGGAGCGCCAGGCCCTCGACGACCTGTGGCGCAGCGGCAAGATCATCGACGAGGTGCACCGCCCGCTGCAGCAGCTGCTCGACCACGAGGAGTCGCTGCTTCGCGGCTCGAAGAGCGTCGACGATCCGGACGGCGGATAAGGGCTGCGCTTCAATTTTGGATTTAGGGGTGCGGATTTTGGATTGGGCAATCCGCGATCCAAAACCCAAAATCTGGAAGGTGGCCGCCAGGTCATCGACCGGGCCTACAATAAAAAGGATGGAGCCCGTGGGCTCCGTCCGCATCGGACTTGGAGATCAGACCGAAATCACTTCACCGTCTTCTTCAGGTCCAGCGCCATCTCGAGGTGATGCTGGAGCTTCGGCAGCGTGTCCCGGGCGAAGGCGCGCGTGTCGGGATCCTCGCCCTTGTCCGCTTCCTTCTGGAAGAGCTCCACCGCGTCCTTGTGGGCGGAAACCATCTTGTCGATGTAGTCGTGATCGAAGTCCTTGGCGCTCTTCTTCGACCACTTGTTGGTCTCGCTCATGTCCTTCGCCGGCACGCGCACATCCTTGCTCATGGCGATGGCCGCGAGCTTCTCGTTGGCCCCGGTGTGGTCGTCGACCAGCATCTGCGCGAAGCTGCGCACCTCGGGAACCGCGGTGCGGTCAGCCGCCACGCGCGAGATGTCCACTTCCTCCGCGCCGGCCTTCAGCGCCGCCTCGATGAAGCTCTTGTCCTTATGGTCGACGGGCTGGGCCAGCGCCGTCGCGGCGTTGAATGACAGGAAAGCGGCCGCCATCAGCGCCGCGGAACGAACTGACACGAACATTGAAGTTTTCATGATGGCCCATTGTTCCCTTCGGCCGCGGTTGGTTCCCGCCGGGCGATGGGGCGGCGACCCCACTCCCCCGCGGAAGAATTCGCCGGGTTGGGGCTTAACCTCGCCTTCGCCTGCAACGCCATGCCAGCCAAGGTCCGAGCGCGACTTGGCTCCGGCACGCTGCTTCACGGCCGCAGCGGACGAGGCAACGACGCCGACCGGCGCGGCCCTTCGATCCCAGCCTCGTCACCTCGTCTGCTACCAACTGCGCCCGTCAGCGGGTGACCTTGATCACGAGGTAGAGAAACGTGCCCTTCACGTCACTGAACCAGTGCGGGATTCCGGCGGGCACGATGATCAGGTCGCCCTTGTTCAACTGGTGGGCCACGCCGCCGGTGATCGAAGTGCCACGCACCTCGTCCGGGCCGCTGGGTTTGGCATCCACCATTTTTCCGCCGGTGATGAACGTCGCGGTCCCGTCGGTCACGTAGAGGATGTCCGTGTCGCGCGTGTGCAGTTCGACCGTGCCGGGCATGACCCGCCGCCCCGCCGAGATCTTGAAGCTGCTGTTGCCCTGCAGCGGCAGCCCCTTCGCGAAGGCGTCGTCCACCTGGACGTGATTGAAGACCATGACCTCCGTCGGCGGAGGCGGCATCGCGGCCGGTGCCGCCGGAGCATCGGCCGCACGGGAAATCAGTCCGAGGAAAAGGAACGCAATCGCGAGGAGGGGTTTCATGTCCCTTGTGCTAGCGGTCCAGGCGCCGGTGGCAAGTCCCGGGGAATCACGGAGAATTTCACGCGAAGCCGCGAAGATCGCGAAGTCCGGAAAGAATGGCCTGGTATTCTTCGCGATCTTCGCGGCTTCGCGTGAAATTCCCGGCTCGGGGCACCCTGGAAGCCAAGGCTCCCGAACTTGGTTTCGATCATTTTTCCGATCCGGATCCGAGCCCAGCCTCCGGCTGGCCACCCGGAGAATTCCTCATCGCCGCGACGAGTTCGCGAAACGCCGGATCTCCCGTGAGCTTCGCGAACGCCGGCTCGGTCTCCGCCCGCGCCCCATCGCGGTATCCCGCAGCCACGGCCTGCTTCAGGGCCTCGAGCGCCCGTGCCTTGGCGCCGTCGAAGGCGCGCGCCCGCGCCAGGTCGTAATAGGTCCTCGCCTCCCCGGGACGCAGCACCGACTGCAGCTCGAGCCGCGCCGCCGCGTCGCCATACTCCCTCTGGTCGAATAGCGCGCGGAGCGCCTCCCGCGAGCCCATGGCGAATCCCGCGATCGTCCGCCGGGCCATGCGGCGCTCCGGGGTGTCCGCGGCGGCGGCGGCGGCCTGCCGCAGTCCGGCCGCGAATTTCTGGCGGTCGCCGAACGACCCGCCGCTCACCAGCTCGTCGAGCCTGCTCCGCTGCGCGTCCTCCTGGCGCCCCAGCGCCAGCTCGTTCTTCTGCCAGGCCTTCACCGCCGGCGATCCCGCCAGCTCCCGCGCTTCACGTTCATAGGCGCCGACGTCCACCAGGCCCTGCAAATCCTCGACCAGCGCGCGCAAGGCCAGCCAGCGCTCGGGGGCCGGCGAGGCGGGCAGCGCCGCCGCGTGCGCTTGGAAGGCGGCCTGGACCAGGGCTTCGTCGCGCGGGCGGGTGCCGGCGCGCATGGCCTGCAGTTCGAGCCATTCCACGGCCGCGGACAACAACGGTGCCGGCGCCCATTCATGGCCGCCGGCGAACACCGTCAAGCAGTGCGCCGCCTTGCGGTCGGCCAGGTCGGCGTCGAGGCGCTTCATCTCCCGGTAGTTGAAATCCTCCGTGCCGGTGGTGCCGAAGAAGGCAAACGGGACGCGCCGGGGAATGTCCGCCGGATCGGGGAATCCCGCGCTGCACGCAATCACGCCCTTCGCCAGCCCGCCGAGCGCCATCTGCGTCGCCACGCGCGCGCCGCCCGAAAGCCCCGCGGCATAGATCCGGCGGGGATCGGCGGCGAGGTGCGACTGGACGTCGTTGGCCATCGCGTCCATGGCCGCGAAATTGGCCGCGACCGGCCCGTTGCGGGAGGTCAGCGAGCCGGCCACGATGTAGCCGTACTGTTCAGCCGCCGCCCGCAGGCGCTCGACCGGGACGAGCCCGCGGGCGCCGGGGTCGAAGCAGAAGATCACCGGCCACTTCTTCTCTGGCGTGTAGCGCGATGGGACGTAGATCGCATAGCTCTGCGAGGAGTCCGCCCGGCAGACCACGCTGGGCAGGACGCGCCCGCGAAAATCCCGCAGTGCCTCCGCCGCCGACGCCGGGGCCGGTCGGACAAGAAGCAAAAGCGCCGGCACCGCCTTTATGAGGAACCGCTGGCGAAAAATGCTCATGATGGCGATCCCGGTCCCCGATTCCCGGCAGGCTCAATTTAGTCGCGATGAAGAATTCTCGTTCTCCTCCGCAGATGGTCGAGAACGAGGGACGAGTAGGAGAACGAGAACGATGGCGCCGGAATCATCGATGTATTCTGGACCGACCCGATTTTTCCACCGCCCCTAGCCCCGCCCGATGTAGGGCATCTGCGCCGCCATGACGGTGAGGAAGGGCACGTTCACGTCGAGGGGAAGATTCGCCATGTAACGGACGGCCTCCGCGATGTGCGCGACCGCGATGGTCGGCTCGACCGCAACCGTCCCGTTCGCCTGGGGCACGCCCTTCTTCATCTTGCCGGTCAGCGGCGTCTCCGCGTTGCCGATGTCGATCTGCCCGCAGACGATGTCGAACGGGCGCCCGTCCAGCCCCGCGGCCCTGGTCAGCCCGGTGATGGCGTGCTTGCTCGCGGTGTACGGCGCGGAATTGGGCCGCGGCACGTGCGCGGAAATCGAGCCGTTGTTGATGATCCGGCCGCCGCGCGGCTCCTGGCGCTTCATCAGCCGGAAGGCCTCCTGGGTGCAGAGGAAGGCGCCGGTCAGGTTGGTGTCGAGGATCTCGCGCCACTTCTCGAGGGGCAGGTCCTCCAGCGGCACGTTCGGCCCGCTCACGCCGGCATTGTTGAACAGCACGTCGAGCCGGCCGAATTTCTCCTGCGCGCGGGCGAACAGCTCCTTCACTGAGGCCGGATCGGTGATGTTCGTCGGCACCGCCAGGGTTCGCCCGGCCGGCGAGCCCGCCTCGATCGCCGTCTCCTCCAGCGCCTCGGCGCGGCGGCCGGCCAGCACGACGGCAAATCCGTCCCGCAGGAGCGTCACCGCCACCGCCCGGCCGATGCCCGAGCCGGCACCGGTAACGAGGGCGATCTTTTTCGCGGAAGACATGGGGAGGACAAATCAGGAAGGATGAAGGAAGAATTAAGAACGCCCGCGGGACAGGCGCATGGCCGTCCGCCATTCCGGCTTTCTTAATTCTTCCTTCATCCTTCTTCCTTTTGCTTCTGCTCAGTCCCCCGTGTAGCCCGGGATTTTCTTCACATCGACGGCGTCGACCTGCTTCGGGTCCATGAACTCCGTCGCGTAGCTTTCGTAGACCCGCTCGCGGACGAAGATGTCGAAGAGGTCCGGGTCGATGTGGCCGTTGAGCTTCATCAGGCCGAGGATGTTCAGCGATTCCGTCAGCGTCTTGCCCGACTTGTAGGGGCGGTCCTTCGCGGTCAGGGCCTCGAAGATGTCCGCGATGCCCATGATCCGGGCCTGGACCGACATCTCCTCGCGCTTGAGCCCGCGCGGATAGCCCTTGCCGTCCATGCGCTCGTGGTGGCCGCCCGCGAACTCGGGCACGTTCTTGAGGTGCCGCGGCCAGGGCAGCGCCTCGAGCATGCGGATGGAGACCTCGACGTGGCGGTTGATGATCCGGCGCTCGGCCGTCGTGAGCGTGCCGAAGGAGATCGTGAGGTTCTCGACCTCGTCCTCCGTGAGGAAATCGACCTCCTCGCCCCGCCAGTTCTTCCAGCGGTACTTGCGGGCGATCGCGCGCACGCGGTCCGCCGCGCCCGGCTGCATCGCCTCGCTGCCGACGTTGCAGATGCGGAGGAACCAGCGGTCGTCCTCGATCTTCCGGAGATTCTCGCGATGCGCCTCCTCGAGCGCCTTCACCTCGGCGGGCGCCGCATTCGCCTTCGCCCGGAGCAGCGCGACCTCGGCGTCGCGCTTGATCACCTCGAAGCGGGTGTCGATCAGGTCGATGCGGTCGTAGATCGTCTGGAGCTTGGTCGCCTTGTCCACGACGTGCACCGGCGTGGTGACCTTGCCGCAGTCGTGGAGCAGCGCCGCGATCTTCAGCTCGTAGCGGTCCTTGTCGTTCATCTGCCAGCCCGCGAGCGGTCCCGTCTGCGTGCGGTTCGCCGCCTCCGCCAGCGCCATCGTGAGGATCGGCACGCGGTGGCAGTGGCCGGCGGTATAGGCGGACTTCTCGTCGATCGCCTGGTTGAGCAGCTGCACGAATGACTCGAAGAGGGTTTCCAGCTGGATGATAAGGAGGCGGTTCGTGAGCGCGACCGCGGCCTGCGACGCCAGCGACTGCGCCAGGCGCTCGTCGGTCTCGGTGAAGGGAATGATCTGCCCGGTGGCCCGGTCCTTCGCGTTGATCAGCTGGAGCACGCCGATGATCTCGCCCTCGTGGTCCTTCATCGGGACGGTGAGGAACGACTGCGAGCGGTAGCCGGTGCGGCGGTCGAAGGCCTTGGTGCCGGAGAAGTCGAAGCCCGCCTCCTGGTAGGCGTCGGAGATCGCGACCGTGCAGTCCTTCAGCACCGAGTAGGCGACCACCATCGAGGTGTTCTCGCGCCCGGTGTCGTCGCGCAGCTGCACCGGCTCGAACGGGATCTGCGTGCCGGTCGTCCCGCCCATCGCGATGCCGAGCGAGTCGGTGCGGATGATCTCGAAATTGAGGGTGTTCCGGCTCGCGGCGTGGCGGCGGTACAGCGTCCCGCCGTCGGCATTCGTGATCTTCTTCGCGGCGAGCAGGATGCTCTCCAGCAGGCGGTCGAGGTTCTTCTCCTGCGAAAGCGCGATGCCGATCTCGTTGAGCTCCGCCTGCCGGCGGGCCAGGTCCGCCGCGGGCTCGGGGCTGGGGGTGCTGTCCATCCGGCCAGAATGAGGGACCGAGGGTCGGAGTGGAAAGTAAGAAGTATGAAGTATGAATTAAGAAAACAGCGGCAGCGTCGGGCCGCCGGCTGCGCTTCCCAATTCCTCTTTCTTACTTCCTACTTTTTGGCGTCAGCCGCGCCTCCGGCGCGCGCGCCGCGGCCGCCGCCGGCCGGACGCGGATCGGCCGGCACCTGGAAGTTCGCCGGGGTCGGTTCGGGATGGGCCGGATCGAAGCTGAAGTCATCCACGATGTATTTGGCGAGCGGCAGGCCGGCCTGCCGGATCCCGAGGGCGATGCACTTCGACTGGAGATACGCGCCGTAGTCCACGTGGTGCGTCTGGTCGTTGAACTGCTTCGGCGCCTCGTCGCCCAGCGCCGAGTTGATCTGCCGGCCCATGGTGTTGAGGTCGATCGAGGGCACTCCGATCTCCTTCGCCGCCTCCATCGCCGCGATGGCGTAGGCGGAAAGGCTGCCCGGTCCGCCGAGGTTGTCCTGGCGGCGGGCCGACGGCGAAACGATGATCGGAAAGCCGCCTTTCTTCTGCGCGTCGGCCGCGAAGCGCTTGAGCAGCTCCTTGTAGGTGGTGGCCGCCGGCGCGTAGGTCTCGGCGAAGTCCTGGTTGGGATACATGTTCTGCGGGCCGCTGCTCTTCGAGTCGTTCGTGCCGAACTCGATGATGACGTAGTCCCCGGCTTTCATCGAATCCAGGACCTTCTCCCACCGCCGCTCCTTGAGGAAGCCCTTGAGGGTCTCGCCGGACTCCGCGTGGTTCGCCACGACCACCGGCGCCTTGAACCAGCGCGTCGCCATCTGGCCCCAGCTGCTGCCGCCGCCGCCCTGGTCCGTCACGGTCGAGTCGCCGAGGATGAAGAGCGTCACGGCATCGTTCATCTTCTCGATCTGCAGCGCCGCCAGGGCCGGATGCGCGTCGCTGAAGGCCACGGTCAGCTTGTCATCCCAGCCGCGGCTGATCGCCTCGTTCTTCTCGAAGTTCCACTCGCGCGGATCGAGGATCACCACGCCCCCGGTCGAGATCGCGGGACGGCGGATGTTCACGGTGAACGTGCGCGTCTCGAACTTGCCCGCCGGGATTTTCAGGTGCTCCAGCATGAGGCGGCGGGCCTCGGCCTTGACGGTCACGGTCGAATCGGCCGTCGGATCACCCAGTGTCACCGTCACCCGGTAGTTCCCCTCCGGGACCGCGACCGAGAACGTGAAGGGCTGGGCGGACGTGATCGCGCCGCGCTGCAGCGGGTTGGACGAGTTTCCCGCCACCGCAGTCACGGCGGCGCCGGGCTCGAAGCCATAGCCCGCGTCGGCCGAATAGGGCGTGGTCGTCGGCACGAGCGTGTAGCCCGGCGCAGCCTGGGCGGCGCCGAACTGGAACTTGAAGGAGGTCGCCGACTGGGCCGCCGCGGCCGCCACGGTCAGGGACACGAGAGCCGCGAAGGTGCGGCAGGAGGTGGAAACGAGGTGCATGGGGTGTCTGGGGAAGACGAGCCAAGCAGGAAGAAGTCGCATTTTCACCACGAAATACACGAACTACACGAAAACCTGTGAGGCCCACGAAACACACAGAACCCACCGAAGGGATCCCCGAATTCCGTGTCCTCCGTGTATTCCGTGGGCCATTCCCCCTATTCGTGTGATTCGTGTATTTCGTGGTGATCCTTCCCTATTCCTCCTTCTTACTTTTCCGTCGTGCCCCGCGAAACCTGCCACCGCTGCTTCTGGCCGAAATCCCTCTGCTGGTGCCCCTCGCTGCGGCCGATGCCGACGCGGACGCGCTTCGTCTTCCTGATGCATCCGAAGGAATTCAAGCAGGAGAAGGCGGCGACCGGCCGGCTCACGCACCTCTGCCTGCCGCACAGCGAGCTCCACGTGGGGCTCGCGTTCGACGACGATGCGGCCGTCCAGGCCCTGATCGGCGATCCGGAGAATTTTCCCGTGCTGCTCTATCCCGGCCGGGACGCGATCAACCTCTCCGACGACGCGCAGGCGCCCGCCCTTCCCGACCGGCTCGGCCGGCGGCGGCTCCTCGTCCTCCTGCTGGACGCCACCTGGAGCGGCGCGCGCAAGATGCTGCGGCTGAGCCCGACCCTCCAGCGGCTGCCGCGCCTGATGTTCACGCCCTCGGCGCCGAGCCGCTACGTCATCAAGCAGCAGCCCCAGGCCGGCTGTCTCTCCACGCTCGAGGCCGTGCACGAGCTGCTGCTGGTCCTTGAGCGCCGCGGACTCGATCGCTACCCCGACTCCGCCCAGCTGTTGGAAATTTTTCAACGCATGCAGGATTTCCAAATCCGCTGCGCCGCCGATCCCGCCCGCGGCGGCTACCGCCGCAAACCCTTCGGCGAACCGCACACGCGCGTTCCTCCGCGCGGTCGTAGCGGTTCGCGCCGGCAAAAATATTTGGCCAAGCCAGGTGCCGAAGCGAAGCCGGCGTCTCGCACCGAGCCGTAGCTCCTAGCCGAAGCGCGGCCAGAGGAACCTAATCTCGCACGGAGGCACAGGGTGCACCGAGGTCCGAAGTTCGGTCTCCGTGAGCTCTGCGCCTCTGCGCGAAACCCGCCTGAAATCCGTCACCGCGCGACGCGCTGCGCCATCTCCAGCCCCTGACGTGCCTCCGTCATCGTCGGGTCGAGCCGCAGGGCTTCGCGGAACTGGAGAACCGATTCCACGGGCCGCCCGACCTGCAGCAGCGCCTCGCCGAGATTGAAGTGCGCTGCGGCGTCGTCCGGCTTCAGCCGCAGCGCGGCCTCGTCGTGGGCGATGGCCTCGGGAAGACGGCCGAGATGCGGCAACGCGAGTCCAAGATTGAAGTGGGCCTCGGCATCATTCGGGTCGAGCCGCAGCACCTGCTCGAAATGGGCGACGCCCTCCGCCACTCGCCCCGTCGCCAGCAGCGCGTTGCCCAGGTTGTTCTGCACGCCGACGAGCGTCGGATTGAGCGCCGCCGCCCGCTCGTAGTACGGGATGGCCTGCGGCACGTGGTCCTGCATCACGAGGACGTCGGCGAGCCGGGTCAGGCCCTCGACGTCGTCCGGCTTCAGCCGCACCAGTTCCCCGAACAGCGGCGTCGCCTCCGCGATCCGGCGCTCGCGCAGCAAGGCCAGACCGAGGTTGTAGATCACCTCGGTCTTTTCGGGATGATAACGGCGGGCGATCGTGAGATGCTCGATCGCCTCGTCGTAACGCCCGGCCTTGACCAGCAGCCCGCCGAGATTGCCGTGGGCCAGCCAGGCCTCCGGGTTTTTCGCGAGGGTGACGCGGTAGAGCGTCTCCTCGTCGCGGTACATCCGCGTTTGCCGGACGGTCAGCACGCCGAGAATCGCCAGCAGGAGCACGCCGAGCAGGCGCACGGCTGGCGCATTCACCCACCGCTCCAACTGCGTCAGGCCCGCCGCCGCGAGCGTGAGAGCCGCCATCGCGGCGAGGTACTGCAGGTGATCCGCCACGAAGGAGAAGATGAACAGGTAGACGTTGAGAAATCCGAGGGTCGGCAGGAGGGCGCCGACGAAGATGAGCGCCCCGGCCAGCGGGCCCCGCGCCCGGCCCCGCCACGCCCAGAGCAGGCCGAGGACCACGAGCGCGGCGAGCGGATAGAGATAGGCCCCGGGTGCATGCGCATCGATGGTCCAGCGGGGATAGAAGAAGATGAGTTCTCCCGGCCACACGATTTTCCCGACGTAGAACCACAGGGCCCGCCCGGCGATCAGCGTCCGCTCGACGAAGTTGAAGGTGAAGCTCGAGCCCTGCGCTCCGATGACCTTCCACTCTACCCAGGCCACGAAAATCCCGTCCGCCGCGCCCACCGCGAGAAACGGCAGCAGCGGCCGCCAGTCCCGCCGCCACGAGAGCGTGCCGCGGCGCCACCACGCCACCACGAGCAGCACGCCGGGCAGCACGGCCGCGGTGGTCTTGCTCAGCACCGCCAGCGTGAACCGGCCGAGGGCCAGGGCATACCAACCCGGACGGCGGGTTTCGTCGAAGCGGAGCCAGGCCAGCGCCGCCACCAGGCAGAAGCAGCCCGAGAGCGTGTTCTTGATCTCCGTGATCCAGGCGACGGACTCCACCATCACCGGATGCACCGCGAAGAGGGCCGCCGCGAGCCGCGCCCCCGGAACCTGCAGGCGCCGCAGCAGCCGCCAGAGCAGGACGGCATTCAATGCGTGCAGCCCGATGTTGACCAGGTGGTAGCCCAGCGGGCGGTCGCCGAAGAGCGGGTACTCCAGCCACGAGAACGTGTGCAGCACCGGATAATACTGCTGCACCGCGCCCACCTCGAACCAGATCCGCCAGAGGCCATGGAGCGAGCGGAGTTCCGGCGGCGTGACATGCGCGTCGTCGTCCCAGATGAAGCCCGCGCCCCATGCCCGCTGATAGACAAGGAAAACCGCCGCGACCAACGCGGCGACAAAGAGCCACTCTCCCCGCGTCCAGCGCGCGTCCGCCGGCGCAGGGGCTCCGCCGCCGGAAACGGTGGCAGGTGCCGCGGCGGGGGAAGCGGGAGAAGCATGGCGGGCCATGACGGAGGCGCGATTTAGGGCGACTTGCCACGGCGTGGAAAGACTGGATCGCACCGGAGACAGCATTTTAGCCACGAAAAGGCGCAAAAAATTCCCGGGCTGCGGCTCGCATCACCCGCGCGCCTATAGGCGCAATGGAGAGATATTCGCAGCCCCGGGCCTTCGTGCCTTTTCGTGGCAAAAATCCGATCCCCGTCCCGGTCCGCCGAGATTGGCATCCGCCGCTTTCCTTTTGCCCTTCTGCCGCCACCCCGTCACCTCTCCTCGGCGGACGCGTCTGGCCGTCGTCGCCTCGCGGCCCCCTGCCCCATGATTACCCCAAAGCTGTTCCTGTCCTTCGTGTTCCTCGCCGCGCCGGTCATCGCGCTCGCCGCCGCTGAGCCGCCGCCCAAGTCCTGGATCGATCCCGACACCGGCCACCGCGTCCTGCGCATCACGGATGAGCCCGGCTCGGCCAGCCTCTATTTCAACGACAACTCCTGCACGCCCGATGGGAAGCAGATGGTCTACACCGCGGGCGGCGGCATCTCCGTCGTCGACCTCGCGACCTTCAAGACCCGCCCGCTCGTGCCGGCGCCGGCGCGCGTCATCGTCGTCGGGCATAGGACTCCCACGGTTTACTACATGAAGGGTGGCGGCGCCGGAGCCGCGTCCGCGCTGTACGGCACGAACATCGACACCGGCGAGACGCGGAAAATCGCCGATCTCCCTCCGCGGATGAGCATCTCCACGATCAACGCCGACGAAACCCTCGGCGCCGGCACCTTCAACGAGACCGATCCCGCCGCGGCCGCACGCGCGACGGCGCCGGCGGCGCCCATGGCCGTGGTCAGCGAAAGCGAAGCCGCCAACCGCGGCAAGGTGCTCGGCGCCGCCGTGGACAAGGTCCTGATGATGGACGCCCGGCTCGCGTCGCGGCAGCCGATGTCGATGTTCACGCTCGATCTCCGCACCGGCAAGACGACCAACATCCTCGAGCACAGCACGGACTGGCTCAACCACCTGCAGTTCTCCCCCACCGATCCGAACCTGCTGATGTACTGCCACGAAGGCACCTGGTGGAAGGTGGACCGCATCTGGACGATCCGCGCCGACGGCACGAAAAACACCCTGGTCCACAGGCGGACGATGGGACTCGAGGCGGTCGGCCACGAATTCTGGAGCCGCGACGGCAAGACCATCTGGTACGAGATCCGTTTTCCCTGGGGCGTCGATCACTTCACCGGCGGCTACGACGTCGAGACGGGCCAGCGGTACTGGTATCACGTGAACATCAACGCCTGGTCGATCCACTACGACCAGTCGCCCGACCACAAGTTCTTCTGCGGTGACGGCGGCTCCGACACCGTCGTCGAATGGGCTTCGTCCGAGAACGAATGGGTCTACCTCTTCCGCCCCGAACTGCTCAACGACTCCGGCTCGCTCGGCGAGAACCTCGTCAAGCCCGGCGTGTTCCATCCGGAGCGGCTCGTCAGCCTGCACCAGAACAAGTACACGCTTGAGCCCAACGCCTTCTTCACCCCCGACCAGAAGCACGTGATCTTTCGCTCGAACATGTTCGGGCCGACCTATGTGTTCGCGGTCGAAGTCGCGAAGGCGGATGCCGCGAAATAAACCCTCCCCTGTTCCCCAGAATTTGGCCACGAAAAGGCACGAAAAATCCATGCCCCTGCTCAGCTCTCCCGCGCGCCTATAGGCGCAATGGAGACGTGTTCGCAGTCCAAGATTTTTTGCGCCTTTTCGTGGCCACCCTCCAAATTCATGTCCTCCCACTCTAAATCCCTCGCCTCCGGTTCTCTCCTTGGCGGCCTGCTCGTTGTCTCGCTTCTTGCCGGCTGCCTCACCTCCACCGCGCAGTCCAAGCGCTTCTCGATCGCCGATGCCGGCGCCGTGGCCGACGACCGCACGATCAACACCGCCGTGATCCAGCAGACGATCGACCATGCCCAGGCGGCCGGCGGCGGAATCGTTGTGGTGCCCGCCGGCACGTTCCGCAGCGGTTCCCTCTTCCTCAAGCCCGGGGTCGAGCTTTACCTCGAGGAAGGCGCCGTCCTCAAGGGCTCGGACCAGATCGCGGACTATCCGAAGCGCGAGACCCGTATCGAAGGGCACTTCGAGCCCTGGCGGATGGCGCTGATCAACGCGCAGAACATGGACCGCGTCCGCATCAGCGGGAAGGGCCATCTCGACGGCAACGGCGTGACCTACTGGAACGCCTTCTGGCAGCGCCGGAAGGAAAACCCCCGCTGCACGAACCTCGAGGTGGAGCGTCCGCGGCTGCTGTTCATCGACCGCTGCCAGGACGTGCGCGTCGAGGGGATCAGCCTGCAGGACTCGGGCTTCTGGAACCTCCACGTCTACCACAGCCGCGGCGTGGTCATCGAGGGGCTGCGCATCACCGTGCCGAGCGCGGTCAACGGCCTGCGCGGACCGAGCACGGACGGCATGGACATCGACAGCTGCCAGAACGTGACGATCCGGAAGTGCTTCATCTCGGTGAACGACGACAATATCGCGCTCAAGGGCAGCAAGGGCCCGCTCGCGGACCGCGATGCCGACAGCCCGCCGGTCGAGAACATCCTGGTCGAGGACACCGAGTTCGGCGACGGCAACGGGATGACCTGCGGCAGCGAGGCCACGACGGTCCGCAATGTCACCGTGCGGCGTCACACCATTTCGGGGAACGCCACGCTGCTCACCCTGAAGCTCCGGCCCGACACGCCGCAGCACTACCAGAACATCCTGATCGAGGACGTGAAGCTGGCCGGTACCGGCCGGATCCTGAATGTGGCGCCCTGGCTGCAGTTCTTCGACCTGAAGGGCGAGAAGCCGCCGTCGCGGATCGTGGAGAACGTCACCATCCGGAACGTCACCGGCACTTTCCGCATGATGGGCAGCCTGCGGGGCAACATCGGCGATCCCGCCAAGGGCAGCACGACCGACGTCATCCGCGGCATCACGCTGGAGAACATCGATCTCAAGCTGACCGACCCCAAGTTTGCCCCCGGCCCCGTCGAAAATCTCGTGCTCAAGAACGTCCGGGTAAATGGCGCGGATCTGAAGGCAGAGGCGCCCGTGAAAAGCTAGGAAAGGCCGGGCCGGATTCGTGCCGGGACACTCCGGGCATCGACCCGTTGCACGCAAAGAACGCGAAGGACCCAGAAAACACCTGATTCCTTCTCTGCGTTCCCTGCGTCCTCTGCGTGAAACACTCTTCTTCCTAAGTCCCGGGTTGGACGTAAACGATCGGCGCGAACAGCTTTCGTTCCGCGCCGCGCGGGTCGTTCTCCACGCGGGGCGGCAGGTCGAAGAGCATCGTCGGCCGGCGCTCGAGCTCGAAGCGCGGCCAGCGCGGCAGCGCGCTGGTGTTCGGGTTGCCGGTGCGGGCGAAGGCGATCAGCGCATCGCTCACGAGGTCGGCCAGCCGCTGCGCGTCGGGCGCGCCGCTGGTGAAGTTGCTCTGGAGGATGTTGTCGAAGACGAGCGGGATATCGACCATGTGCGGCGCCTTCCACTTGCCGCCGTCCGCGGGCGAGGCCCAGTTCACGTAGTAGACGTAGGTCGGTGCGCCGCCCTGCCGGGCGCGCCGTTCGGACTCGAGCACCATTCCCTTCCAGGAACGCGCGGCCGTGGTCGCCGCGAAGAACACGTCGCTCGCGGAATAGTCGGGATAGAGCTTGCGGTACTCCGCCACGATCTTCTCCGGCGCGAGGTCGCCGATGAACGCCTTCACGCTCTGCGCGAGCTGTCCCGGCAGCGCCTCCCAGGTGAGGGAGAAAAGCGCCGCATTGGAGCCGCCGATGAGGTTGCGCGTCTCGTCGTGCGTGTTGCCCAGCACCATGGGGATGTCGGCCGAGAGCGGCGAGGCATCGGGCGAAAAAGGATCGCGCGGCAGGACGCCGCCGTCCACGACCGGGGTCCAGTTGCCCTTCCCGACCGCCGCCATCACCCGGTCGAGCGGCAGCGTCGCAATCTCGGCCGCGTTCTCCGGAGTGAGGCCAACCGCGGCGAGCACGGCCCGCGCGTCGGCGTCCGCGTGTTCGCGCGTGCGGCCGGTGACCTGCTGGCCGCTCATCGTCCAGACGCGGTGGAACAGCCCGCGCGCCGTCGGCATCGCCATCAGGGTCGCGCATTTCGCGCCGCCACCCGACTGGCCGAAGATCGTGACGCAGCCCGGGTCGCCGCCGAACTCCGCGATGTTGTCGTGCACCCACTGCAGCGCGAGCACGAGGTCGAGCTGGCCGGCGTTGCCGGAGTCGCGGAACTCCGGCCCCGCGACGTCGCCGAGATAAAGATAACCGAGGATGTTGAGGCGGTGGTTGACGGTCACAACCACGAGGTCGCCGCGCCGCGCCAGCCGGACGCCGTCATAAAGATCGGAATTGACCGAGCCGTTGTTGTACGCGCCCCCATGGAAGTAGACGAGGACCGGCCGCTTGTGGCCGTCGCGCAGCGCGGGCGTCCACACGTTGAGATGCAGGCAATCCTCGCTTGCGTCCGTCCCCGGACGACTGCCCTGCGGCGCCATCGCAGCGAACGCCAGCATGTCCTTCACCCCGTCCCAGCGGGCCGGCGGCACCGGCGCCTGGAAACGGTGCTGCGACGTGTCAGCGCCGTACGGGATGCCCTTGAACGCCGCGATGCCCTGGTCGAGGTAGCCGCGGATTTTTCCGGACGTGGTGGAAGCGAGCGGGGCATCCTGACCGCGCGCCGCCAGCGAGAAGGCGGCGAGGATTGCGAACAGAACCAAACGGCGATGACTTTTCATGGGGGTAAAAAAACAACTGCACGCAGCCACCGACGTAAGGAGGCGGGATCGTCGTCCTTGTCAGCCCGGCCTCGTCACCTCGTCCGCTACAGAAAAATCCTTCCTGCCGCTCCCTGGCACTTGGCACCTGCCACTTGTTCCTTGCTGCCGTCACGGCAGCTTCGCCTGCACCAGCTTGCTGACGGCGCCGAAGTCGATCAGCGGCGCCTCGGGCCGCTGCTTCAGCGCGCCGATGACCTTGCCCATCTCCTTCTTCGACGTCGCGCCGGTGGCGGCGATGGCCTCGGCGATGAGCGCGTCCAGGCGCGCGGCGTCCAGTCCGGCCGGGAGGTACTGCTCCAGGAGCTTGGCCTCGGCCTCGTTGGCGGCGACGAGATCCCCGCGGCCGCCCTTCGCGAATTCCGCCTTCGCGTCGTTGAGGTTCTTGACGGCCTTGCGCAGCACGGTGACCACGAGCGCGTCGTCAATCGGCTTGGCGGTGTCCAAGGAGGCGCGCTGGATGGCCGCGTCGGTCGTGCGGAGGATGAGCGCCCGGCCGGAGTCGCGGGCCTTCATGGCGGTGACGATGTCGGCGCGGAGCTTCTCATAGATGGTGGCCATGGCATCAGCGTGGCCGGCGGCCCTCCGGTGTCGAGCCCGCGAGCGGACAGAGTCGGAAGGGTTCGCGCAGAGGCGCCGAGAGGCGGAGACCGAAACAAGAGGACATCCGATGGCGATCGGAGGCCGTGTGCCCACTTTGCATTTTCCGATCTCTGCGGCTCTGCGCCTCTGCGCGAGATTTCCGTCCACGTTTCGCGTTGCGGGAGCAGCCGGGCGACCTAGCCTTTCGCCGTGGCTGGCTGGACTGCCGATTTTTTCCGCCTCGTCTGGGGGCTGTTTTACTGGAACGGGCGGAAGACCCTCTTCCGGCTGCGTCCCGGCTCGCGCAATCCCTGCCAGTCGGCCAGCGACTCCGGCAAGGCCTACGAAACCCACTGCGAGGCCTGCGTCATGTGGGCCCGGCCCGGACGTTTCCGGCGCGTGTGTCCGCTGCTCGTGGAAACCCCGAAGGGGCTGCGCTGCTCCGTCAATGCGGCCGACGTCCGTCCGTTCTGGGGCCTCGCCTTCCGGCGGCTCGGGTTCGGCGCGGCGGCCCTCTACCTCATGGTCACGCTGGCGTTGTTCGCAACGTATCGCGCCATCGGTTATCCCGTCAGCTACGCGACCTTCGCCTGGCCGCCCGCCTGGTCCCGGATCGGCGTGGTCCGGGCGCAGTACTTCATGCGGAAGGGCGCCGCGGCGCTCGCGGCCGGCAACATCAAGGAGGCGCTGCTCAGCCTTTCCTCGGCCTACGAGCTCGCGCCGCACGACTACGACATCGGCTTCACCCTCGCCTCCCTCTGGCAGATCACGCAGCCGGGTCTGTCGGACCGCCTCTACGCCCGCCTCCTCGCGGAGCACCCGGCCCAGCACGACCGGACGGCGGACGCCTGGCATCGCGCCCTCCTGGCGCGCAGCGACTACGCGCAGATCAAGGAGCTTGCGGCCGCGGAATTCCGGCGCATGGACCCGGCCCACGCGGGTTACTGGATGAATTCGCTGCTGTTCGCCACCCGCCAGACCGGCGACGATCTCCCGCTCCGCCGGCTCCTGGCCGGACCCGGCCCGCTTCCGCCGCAATGGCGCAAGGTGGTGGAAACCGAGCTGCTCATCCGCACCGGCCAGCAAAGCCAGGCCATCGCCGGGCTGAGCCAGGTCTGGGCGGATGCGAGCCATCCGTTCGTCCCGTTTTTCCAGGCCCGGAGCCTGCTCGAGCTCCGCCAGCCGCGGCTCGCCCTCGAGCTGGTGGCCAAGTACGGATCGGCCATCCGCGACAACGAGCGCTACTCGATCCGGCTCGATGCCTTCGCCGAGCTGGGCTGGCAGAGCCTGCTGGACAGCGACGTGACGCTGCTGCTGACCGCGCCGCCGACCGGGCCGGTGATCGAGCTGATCGGCACCCATCTCGCGAAGCATCCCAACGCCGCGGTGCTCGACCGGGTCTTTGCCCGGCTCCAGGCCTCGCCCCTGCCGCCGGCCCGGGAAAACCACAATGCCTTCGCCGCGCTTTTCTGCGCCGCCGGGATCGCGGGCGATTTCGGCAAGATGCACGCGATGGCCCGGCAGCTGGACGCGACGTCGAACTCGTCCTCGCTGACCGTCGCGGGCTTCGAGGATTTCTTCCAGGGCAAGCCCCCGCCCCGGCACATCGAGGCCTTCCTGCCGTCGCTGCCCTTGTCGCTCGAACTCACCTACGCCCTCCTCACCCGCTATTCCGCCGGACATCCCATCGTGCCGGCGACGGCCCGCTCCTGATCTCATGGCCGCCGCCGACCCGGTTTCCTTCCGAGCGATTTCCTCCTGGCAGCAGGCCTGCGTGCTCATGCTCGGCCTGCTCGCCGCCGGTCTCACGGTCCTGCTCTGGCCGCAGTGGCAGCACAATCCCGATCTTTCCCACGGACTGTTCATGCCGGTGGTTTTCGTGCTGCTCGTCTACGAGGCGCGGACGTCGGGACCGCGGCGCTACCTGAAAAACGGGCTGCGCCTGAGGCTTGCGCTGGGCGCGGCGCTGCTCCTGGGTCTGGTCGCCCTCGCGATGGGCGGGCTCTACGCCCTGGCGCTCGGGTGGTCGCATGCGCTCGTCGGATTCATGCTCGCGACGGCGCTCTCGCTCTTCGCGCTCGCCACGCTGCTCGGCAGCGCCGACGACGCCGTCCGCCTGGTGCCGTTCGGCTGGACCTCCCTGCTCGCCGCCGGCCTCTGGATCCTCAGCGCGCCGATCCCGCCCGGGGCCTACACCCGCCTCACGATCGCGCTGCAGCTGCTGGTCTCCACCAACGTGGTGCACACGCTGCACTTCCTCGGCATCGCCGCCACCCGCCATGGCAACCTCATCGAGCTGGCGCATTCCACCGTCGGCATCGAGGAGGCCTGCAGCGGCGTGCGCAGCCTGGTCTCCTGCGTGTTCGCGGGCTTCTTCTTCTCCGGGTGCCTGGTTCGGCGTCCCGGGCCGCGGGCCGCGCTCATCCTGCTGGCCGCGCCGCTCGCACTCACGATGAATTTCATCCGGTCGCTGACGCTCACGTTGCTCGCCAACTCCGGCGTCGACATCAGCGGGCGCTGGCATGACCTGACAGGCTTCGCCGTCCTCGGAGTCACCGCCATCCTCCTCGGCGGGCTGGCGCTGCTGCTGGAGCGGCGGGAGAAAGGCGCCACTTCCCGTGCCGCCGCGGTAACCGGGACCGCTCCCGCAGTTCCCGGACGGCACCCCGCGCTGGCGGCCGGGCTCGGGCTCGCCGTGCTGCTGGTCGCATTCCTGTCCCTTCGCACCGTCCTCGCGCCCGTCCCGCCGCGCCCGCCGCTACCCGACCTGGACGCGATCCTCCCCCAGGCCGTGCCCGGCTGGCAGGTCATAACTTCCAACGACCTCAACCGCTTCAAGGACGCGTTGCAGACCGACCACTTCATCCAACGGACCTACTTCCGCGCCAGCCCCGACGGCGCGGGGCTGCAGATCACGGTGTACATCGCCTACTGGGCGCCGGGCCAGGCCAGCGTGAGCCTCGTCGCCACCCACACGCCCGACGCGTGCTGGCCGGGAACGGGCTGGGATCCCGTGCCCGTGACCCCGACGCGCCAAAGCCTCGTGACCGGCGGCCGCCCTCTCGCGGAAGCCGAGCACCGCCTTTTCCGCAGCAACGGCTTTCCGCAGCACGTGTGGTTCTGGCACATGTACGACCACGAGCCCGTGCCCTACCTCGATCCGCTGTCTCCGCGCAACCTGCTGAACATCGCCCTGCACTACGGCTTCCGCCGCGCCGGCGACCAGATGTTCGTGCGGTTCTCGAGCAATCACCCCTGGCCCGAAATCGCCGACGAGCCGGTGGTCCGTGAAATATTCGCGCAGCTCCAGCCGTTGGGTCTCTGAAACGCCCTCCGCATGCTCTTCTCCGTCACCGCCCGCGAACGGACCATCCTCGCCGTCCTCGCACTCCTGCTGGTCCTCGGCCTGGTGGGGACGGCGGTGCTCTGAGGATCGCGGATTTCGGAACGCGCGGGAGCCACAAAAAGGCACAAAAATCCCGAGGCTTCGGCTCGCATCACCCGCGCGCCTATAGGCGCAATGGAGACCGCTTCGCAGCCCCGGTGCCTTTGCGCCTCTTCGTGGTCAAAAAATCCGACGGATTCCGATTGGAAAAGAGATGGACGAAAGAGCGAGAGAGGCTCCGGCGGCCTCCGGAATTGCCTCGCCACGCGACGGCCCTGTGCATCCTTGGGCCCCTGCCCCGCGTATGATCAGCAAATGCTCCTCGCGCCGCCATGCCCGCCGGGCGCCCTCGCCGTCTACGCGGCGCGGGATGAGGATCCTGCTCCCGTCGCGCGCCGCATGACCACGCCGTCTCCCAGGCCGGAGCCCGAGGAACGCGCGGCGATCGACGCGGATCTGCTGCGCCGCGTGGCCCGCGGCGACCGGACGGCATTCGCCCGGCTCTACGATCGCTTTTCCCGCCCGCTCTACGCCACCGCGCTCCGGGTGCTGAACGACGCGCGCGAGGCCGAGGACGTCGTGCAGGAGGTGTTCCTCGCCCTCTGGGAGAAGGCGGACACGTTCACGGTGGAACGCGGGACCGCGTTTGGCTGGGCGGTCACGCTCGTGCGCCACCGCGCGATCGACCGCCTGCGGCTGCGGAAGCGCCGCGCCGAGCTGCTTGCCGCCAGCTCGGCTGAGGATCTCGGCTACGGCGCCTCCGGCGGCGCGGGCGACTCGGCCGACGTCCTCTGTTTCAAGGAAAAGGCCGGCGCCGTGCGCGCCGCCGTCGCCGCCCTCCCCGCCGAGCAGCAGCGTGCGCTGCAGCTCGCCTTCTTCGGCGGGCTCACCCAACAGGAGATCGCGGAGAGCCTCCGCGAACCGCTCGGCACGGTGAAGGCACGCATCCGCCGCGGACTGCTCAAGCTCCGCGAAACCCTTGCCCACCCGTCATGAGCGACGAACGCATCGAGGAACTCGCCGCGCTGCACGCCTTCGACCTGCTCGAAGGCGAGGAGCGCGCCGCGTTCGAGCGCCAGCTGGCCGGCGACCCCGGGCTGCAGAGGCTGCTGCGCGAGCTGCGCGAGTCCGCCGCCGCCCTCGCCCTGGCCGCCCCCGCCGTCGTCCCCGATCCCGCGCTCCGCACCCGCGTGCTGCAACAGATCGATGACAGGCCCCTCACCAATCCAAAATCCAAACTCCAAAACCCAAAATCCGTCCCAGCTCCCTTCCGTCTGGGCTCGCTGGTTCCCTGGGCGATCGCGGCGGGATTCGCCGTCGCCGCCGCCTGGCTTGGGCAGAGCCTGCTCTCCCTCCGCGAGGAAGCCGCCGCCGACCGCACCGAGGCCCGGCTTGCGCAGCTGGTGCTGCGCGATGCCAACACGCGCTTGCAGGCCGAGCGCATCGTCCTCAACCGGCAGGTCGAAAATTCCGGCCGCCAGTTCACCGACGCGCAGCAGCAGCTCGCCGCAGCCTCCGCGGCGGCGGCCGACGCGACCCGCCGCGTGGCAGAGCTCACCCAGCAGCTCAAGACCGAGGGCGACGTCGCCCAGCTCAAGATCTCCACTCTCGCCTCGATGCTCGGCAATTCGCCGCAGGCCCTCGCTGTCGCCGTCTGGAATCCCGCGCGCCAGGAAGGCGTGTTCACCGTCGAGAAAATGCCTCCGGCCGCGGCAGACCAGGATTACGAGCTGTGGCTCATCGAGGACCGGCCCGCCGCGAAACCGGTCAGCGGCGGCGTCTTCACGCCCGGACCCGACGGCAGCGTACAGGTCCGCTTCAAGCCGGAGGCTCCGGTCGCGCGGGCCGCGAAATTCGCCATCAGCCGCGAGAAGAAAGGCGGAGCGCCGCGTCTGGCCGGGCCGCAGGGCGACGTGATCATGATCAGCCGCTGAGGACGGCAGCTCGGAAGCGGATTTTTAGCCACCAAAAGGCAAAAAAATTCAGGGGCTTCGGCTGGAATCTCCCGCGCGCTTATAAGCGCAATGGAGATGTCTCCGCAGCCCCGGCGCCCTTTGTGTCTTTTTGTGGCTAAACTCCGGCCGCAGGTCCCAAATCATCGACTCCGGCTCGAATTGCCCGCGCGCCGATCGGCGCAATGGAGACGTCTCCGCAGCCCCGGTCTCCTCGTGCCTTTTCGTGGCTAAAAATCCGACGGGGTTGGCGGTTCCCGATTTTTACTCCGGCCTTTCTCCGCACTTGCCTCGGGCCAGCCAGCGCAGAAGCCTTGGCGGGTATGGTCATTAAACCCAAGGTCCGCGGCTTCGTCTGCGTCACCGCCCACCCGACCGGCTGCACCGCCCATGTCCAGGAGCAGATCGACTACGTGAAACGAAAGGGCCCGATCAAGGACGGCCCCAAGTCCGTCCTCGTGATCGGCGCCTCCACCGGCTACGGGCTGGCCTCCCGCATCACCGCGGCCTTCGGCAGCGGCGCCAAGACCCTGGGAGTGTTCTTCGAGCGGCCGTCCGAGGACGGACGCCCCGCCACGCCGGGCTGGTACAACTCCATCGCCTTCACCCAGGCCGCCCGCGCCGCCGGGCTCTACGCCGCCAACCTGAACGGCGACGCGTTTTCCGACGACCTCAAGCGCCAGGCGCTCGAGATCATCAAGCGCGACCTGGGCCCGATCGACCTCGTGGTCTATTCCCTCGCCTCCCCGCGTCGCACGCACCCGCGGACCGGCGTCGTGCACAAGTCCGCCCTGAAGCCCGTCGGCGCGCCCTATACCAACAAGACGGTCGACACCGACAAGGGCGTGGTCAGCGAGATCACGATCGAGCCCGCCACGCCGGCCGAGATCGCCGACACCGCGGCCGTGATGGGCGGCGAGGACTGGGAATTCTGGATGAACGCGCTCGCCGACGCGAACCTGCTGGCGCCCGGCGCGACCTCGGTCGCCTATTCCTACATCGGGCCCGAAGTGACCTGGGCGATCTACAAGAACGGCACCATCGGGCTCGCCAAGAATGACCTCGAGCGCTCCGCCAGGAAAATCGACGCCCAGCTGAAGTCCCACGGCTACGGCCGCGCCTTCATCTCCGTCAACAAGGCCCTGGTGACGCAGGCGAGCTCGGCCATCCCGGTCGTGCCGCTCTACATTTCCATCCTCTACAAGATCATGAAGGCGAAGGGCACGCACGAAGGCTGCATCGAGCAGATCCAGCGCCTCTTCGCCACGCAGATGTACAACGGTTCCGCGCTGACCTTCGACGAAGGCGGCCGCGTCCGGATCGACGACTGGGAGATGAAGCCCGACGTCCAGGCCGAGGTCGCGCGCCTTTGGCCGCAGGTCACCACCGAGAATCTCGCGACGCTCACCGACATCGCCGGCTACCGCAGCGAGTTCATGAAACTTTTCGGCTTCGGCCTCCCCGGCATCAACTACGACTCCGACGTCGAGCCGCACATCCCCCTTTCCTGAAAGATGACATGGGGCGGACAAACGAGGCGCGAGCGCCGGTCTCTGTCTGGATATCATTCGTTGATGTCATAGCACAGACAGCCTGGCGCCTCGCGCCTCGTTTGTCCGCCCCATGTCATCTTTTGCAAGGCCCCCACTCACCGAGATCGCCATCGTCCTCAGGAAATTTGAAATTCATCCAGCGGATTCGAGCATCTCTGCGTTTCGACAGGCTGACTCAGCCTCAGGAAAATTAAGTTCTAATGGCCTGACACCTTCGGCTCGGCCCCCTCGATTCTTCTAATTCTTGACGGTCCCATCCCGAAAATCTGCGCATCTGCGGCCAGACCCCTTTTGCAAAGCCGTGGTTGGCGACAAGGATGAAGGCTTCCCGATGGGTCATGGAGGGGAAAACCGTTGCCCGGCCAAGCGGCGTCCGCAAGCGTTGCGGACTTAGAGCTTGGGCGGTCGCATCCCTACTTTAGTTGGGTTCAAATTCACCGCGGATGAAAGAGGCCGCGGGTCTTTCCACCGTTGACCGAGGACAAGCGCCACGAGGCGGGCAAGGCGTTGGGGTGTTCAGTCAGATGTAGGCGAAGTTGACTCCGCCTCAGGAGGGTTCGTCGCCGAGAAGCTGTCCCAAGCGTTTTTCTCACTCACTGGCACGCTGGCCTTCACCGTGCTTTGGTTGGCTTGTGCGGTTCACTTTGAACTCACGGTCGTCCTGTTCCCACAGCGGCGAAGGCCGGTTCATGATCGCCGCGTTGTTGATCAGCAGGTCGGGCGGGCTCTCGTTCTCCAGCACCTTCGCGGCCCACAGCGCGACCTTGGCGTCGAGGGCGACATCGACGACCGAGAAGTCGTGCGGCGCCGCGTGCGTGGTGCGCAGGTCGAAGATCTCCGATCCGTTGCGCCCACAGCCAATGACGGTGTGCCCGGCCTTGATGAATTCCGCAACAAGGGCGCGTCCCAGGCCGCGGGTGACTCCGGTGATGACGATCTTCATGGCGCGGAAAGTAGCGAGTAGCGGGTAGTGGGTAGCGAGTAGAAAAACCGTCACACGTGGGATCTCCAGCGCACGGGATCGCCATGCTCGCTACTCGCTACCCACTACCCGCTACTTCAGCCGCTCAGCGGCTCTGCAGGCTGAACTTGTTCAGCCCCGTCTTCCGGCAGGCGTCCATCACGAAGGCCAGCTTCTTCAGCTGGGTGGTCTCGTCCGCCTTGATCAGCACCGGGATGTCCTTGTCGATGTTGTGCACCTGCCGCAGCACTTCCAGCAGCTGCTCCTCGCTCACGACCTTGCCGTTGAAGGACAGCGTGCCGTCCTTGTCGATCGCGATGGTGTTCGTCCCCTTGAACTCGTTCTTGCCGGCCGTATCGACCTTCGGGAGCGTGATGTTGAGCGTCGCCGCCGACTTGAACTGCATCGTCACGAAGGCGAAGAAGATCAGCATCACGAGCACGTCGATCAGCGGCACGAGGTTGAGCTCGGGCCGCTTGCGGCGCTGGGGACGAAGCTCGCTCATGACCGGCCGCGCTGGAGGATCCGCTCGAGCAGCACGTCCAGCTGCGCGGCATAGTTCTCGATCTTGCGCTGCAGGTAGCCGCTGCCGACGAGCGACGGGATGGCGATGCTCAGGCCGATGACGGTCGCGGAGAGCGCGAGCGCGACGCCGGACGTGAACTGGACCGGATCCGGCAGCCCCGTATCGGGGGAAATCTGGGAGAACACGCGCAGCAGGCCGGTCACGGTGCCGGTGAGGCCGAGCAGCGGAGCGGCGGCGTAGATGACGTCGAGGTACGGGATGCCGCGCTCCATCCGGTTGATTTCGAGCCGGGCGAAGGCCTTCACCGCGCCGGCGTCGTTCTTGTGCTGCTCCGCGAACTCGACGATGCGCGCGAGCACCGTGTGCTTGCCGCCCATCAGCGGACGGCCCGCGATCACCGCGTCGACCAGGTCCTGCGGCATCACCGCCGCCTTGCGCAGCGCGAAGGCGCGTTCGCAGATGATGAAAATGGCGACCACCGAGCAGACGCCCAGCGGATATTTCAAGAGCCCGGCTCCCTTGAGGATTTCAATCTCGGCGAAGAACATAAGTGAAAGATGTGTCGGGATATGACGCCTTTGTGAAGCAAAGGTTCATTCTAAATAGATTAAGAAGGGGAAAGGATGAATTAGGAAAGGGGGCGCCAAACCGCCGCGGAAGCCAGGTCGGCGACCTGGCCTGCAACTTTCATCCTCCTTCCTTCCTAATCTCCACTTCGTCTCAAGCGGCCATGTACGGCAGCCGGGCCGCCGTGGCCTGCATCGACGGCAGGCCCTCGATCAGCTCGCCGATGGCGTCCCAGCGGCCGTTGACCAGCGCGTCGCGGGCGGAGTCCCGGATCGCGGCCTTGATCGCCTGGCCGCCGAAGCGGACCTCTTGCCTGGCGACGTCGACCGTCACTTCCAGCGCCGGGTTCTTCTCGACCGCCGCCGCCAGCCGGGCGATGTCCTCGCGGGCTGCGCTCAGGCAGGGCAGGCCGAGCGTCGTCGAGTTGCCGAAGAAGATCTCGGCAAAGTTCTCGGCGACGATCGCCTTGAAGCCGTATTTCTGGATCGCCTGCGGCGCATGCTCGCGGGAGGAGCCGCAGCCGAAGTTGGCGCCCGAGAGCAGGATCGTGGCGCCCTTGAAGCGCGGGTCGTTGAGCGGATGCGGCTTGTCGGTGCCGTCGGGATTCTTGCGGACGTCGATGAACAGCCCCTCGCCCAGCCCGTCGAAGGTCACGCACTTCAGGAAGCGCGCCGGGATGATGCGGTCGGTGTCGATGTCGTTGCCGGGCACGCACACGGCGCGGCCGGTGACGGAGGTGATTTTGGCGAGGGACATGGGAGGAGGAAGTAGTGAGTAGCGGGTAGTGGGTAGCGAGTAGGTAGAGAGGCGGGAGACGGAGATGCTCGCTACCCGCTACTCGCTACTCGCTACTTTGAGTTCAATTCTGAGCGACGGCGAAGACCTCGCGGGCGTCGGCGACGCTGCCGGTGACGGCGGCGGCGGCGACCATGAGCGGGCTCATCAGCAGGGTGCGCCCGGTCGGGCTGCCCTGGCGGCCCTTGAAGTTGCGGTTGGAGGAGCTCGCGCACAGCTGGTCGCCGACGAGCTTGTCGGGATTCATCGCAAGGCACATCGAGCAGCCGGCATTGCGCCACTCGAAGCCCGCGTCGCGGAAGACCTGGTCGATGCCGAGCTCGGCGCAGAGGACGCCGACGCCCTGCGAGCCGGGGACGGCGAGCGCCTTCACGCCCGGGGCGACGCGCTTGCCCTTGAGGTAGCGCGCGACCTCCTTGAAGTCACTGAGCCGCCCGTTGGTGCACGAGCCGAGGAAGGCGACGTCGATCCTGGTGCCCTTGATCGGGGCGCCCGGCTTCAGCTTCATGTAGGCGAGCGCCTCCTCGACGGAGGCCTTCTCGTCGGCGGCCTTCGCCTTGGTCGGATCGGGAACGTTCTCCGTGATCGCGATGCCCTGCCCCGGGTTGATGCCCCAGGTGACCGTCGGGGCGATGTCCCCGGCGTCGATGGCGACGACGTCGTCATATTGGCAGCCCGCGTCGCTCGCGAAGCCCTTCCAGCGCGCGACCGCCGCATCCCAGGCCGCGCCCTTCGGCGCGTAGGGGCGGCCCTTGAGATAGGCGAAGGTCGTCTCGTCGGGATTCACGTAGCCCACCCGCGCGCCGCCCTCGATGGACATGTTGCACACGGTCATGCGCTCCTCCATCGAGAAGCGGTCGAAGACCTCGCCGCCGTACTCGTAGGCGAAGCCGGTGCCGCCGTTCACGCCGAGCGTGCGGATGATGTGCAGGATGACGTCCTTGGCGTACACGCCCGGACGCAGCCTGCCGGTGACGTTGATGCGGCGGACCTTCAGGCGGCCGAGCGCCATGCTCTGCGTCGCCAGCACGTCGCGCACCTGGCTGGTGCCGATGCCGAACGCGATCGCCCCGAACGCACCGTGGGTACTGGTGTGGGAGTCGCCGCAAGCGATCGTCGTGCCCGGCTGGGTGATGCCCTGCTCCGGCCCGACGATGTGCACGATGCCCTGCTTGCCCGTGGCACGGTCGAAGAACGTGATGCCGAACTCGCGGCAGTTCTTGCGCAGCTCCTTGATCATCTCGTCCGCCAGCGGATCGGAGAAGGGCTCGGCGAACTGGTCCGTCGGCACGATGTGGTCGACGGTCGCGAACGTGCGGTGCGGCATCGCGACCTTCAGGCCGAGGTCGCGCAGCATGCCGAACGCCTGGGGGCTGGTCACCTCGTGGATCAGGTGCGTGCCGATGAGCAGCTGGGTCTGGCCGTTGGCCAGGGTGCGGACGGCGTGGGCGTCCCAGACTTTTTGAAAGAGGGATTTGGACATGGGAGAAGGAAGGAAATGGTTCGAAACCGAAGCGGCGTCAACGGGGCAGAAACACTCGCCGATCCGCCGGTTTTCGCGGTGATCCTACCCGAACCTTGCCATGACGGAAAATACCTATTTCAACGTCATTGATGCCACGTGAGTATCAATATCCCTTCGAACTCCGCCATCTGGTCTATTTCCACGAGGTCGCCCGGCGGCTGCATTTCCGCCAGGCGGCGGAGGCCCTCGCCGTCGCGCAGCCCGCGCTCAGCCGGCAGATCGCCCAGCTGGAGTCCGCGCTGGGCGTCCCTCTCTTTCTCCGGACCCGGCGGCGCGTCGAGCTGACGCCCGCCGGCAAGCTTCTCGCGGAGCGGGTGGAGCCCGTGCTGCGCACCCTGGCGGGGATGACGCGCGAGCTGGAGGCCGTCGCCGGCGGCGAGACCGGGCACGTGCGGGTCGGCTTCACGGGACTCGCGATGGCGACGGTCCTTCCGGGGATTCTCCGGGAGTTCAACCGCCGCTTCCCCGGCATCCGTCTCGAGCTGAACGAATCCCCCACGTCGGCGCAGCTCGCCGCCCTCCAGCACGGCGACATCGACTGCGGCTTCTTCCACCCCGACGCTCCTTCTCCGGGCCTGCGCACGCGCCTGCTCCTGCGCGAGCGCAACGGCGTGCTGCTGCCGGCCGGGCACGCCCTCGCGCGGAAATCAACCCTGCGGCTGCGCGACCTGGCCGCCACGCCCTTCGTCCTCTTTCCCCGCAAGCACAACCCCGGCTTCTACGACCGGATCCTGACGGCGTTCACGCAGGTCGGCGTCACGCCGGTCATCGCCGAGGAGGTCTGGCCGCGGACCAACAGCATCGGGCTCGTTCGGGCGGGGCTCGGGGCCACCTTCATGACGCCGTCGGAGGCCCAGCACCTGCCGCCGGAGGTGAGTTTCCATCGGCTGCAGGGCCCGGCCCCGGAAAGCCGCCTTGTCCTGGGCTGGCGGCAGCCGCCCAAGCCGGATCCCGCGCTGGCGGCCTTCCTCGGCATCGCCGCGGCGGAAACGCCGACAGGCAGTTGATTGCGGAATGCGGGTTGCGGATTGACTTCGGATTTTTGGCCACAAAAAGGCACAAAAAACCAAGGCTACGGCCACGTCTCCATTGCGCCTATAGGCGCGCGGGTGGCTCCCTACGAAGCCACGGGCCCTTCGTGCCTTTTCGTGGCCAAAAATCCGGTGAATCCCGGCCGGTTACGCCCGTCGATTTCAATCGCGGCGATCGGGCGGAGCTTCAATCCGCCATCCGCAACCAAAAATCCGCAATCGCGCGCTACCGCGCGCCGCCCTTTTTCAGGCGGGCGCTGAGGGCGGTCAGCTCCTGGTCGAGCTGGCGGCCCGGCTCGACGTTGAGCGCGGCCCGCGCGTAATCGACCGCCCGCAGCGCGCCGGCGCGGTCGCCGAGCTGGAGGAGGTGCTCGGCAAAGACCACGACCACCTTGTCGAAGAACTCCATCCCGCCGCCATGGCCGAAGTTGTCCACGACAGAGTCGTAGGCGCGGACCTGCTCCGCCGGCGACTGCGTGGCGAAGCTGCGCTGGAGCGTCCCGACCGCCTGCTGGATGCTGAGATCGCTGCGCTCGGCCTGGTACTTCCGCGCGAGGCGGGTCTCCTCGAAGTCGGCCAGGCTCTTCTCCCCGCGTCCGCGCAGGTTCGCGACCAGGCGGTTGCTGAAGCCGATCTCCAGGTCCGGGTAGCGCTGGAAGGCCTGGGAGGCCTCACGCAGTGTCGACTCGAGCGCCGCGGGCTTCGCCTCCTGCGCCTGCTGCGCGGCGAGCAGGAGTTCCCAGGCCCCGAGGTTCCGCCGCTCGTAGTTGACGGCTTTCCGCGCCGCGGCCACCGCATCCGCCGGCCGGTGGTCCCGCAGGAATTCCTCCGCGAACACGGCCTGCACGCGCGACTGGTGGTAGCTCGGCAGCGCGTGGAAGCGCTCGGAGAGGAATTTCACCTCGTGGTCGGTGAGCACCTGCCAGGTCTGCGGATCGTAGGCCGTGCCCGTGATGAAGCGCTGCTCGGCGTAGCGGCCGGCGTCGAGCTGCCACCGTTGCATTCCGTCGAGATAACCGAACCAGGCATGGCGTCCGTCCAGCCCCGCGCCGAGGAACAGGAGCGTCGGGACCCCGCGGGCCTTGCCCGCCTCGGACGCGAAGTAGGCCTGGTCCACGCAGATCCCGCCCTCCTGCAGGATGTCGTAGAGGCGATAGGTCCGGCCGGGCCAGTTCAGCTTCTGGGCCTGCAGCCGGTCCATCCGGTAGCGGATCATCGTGTAGGCGAGCGGCAGGTCGCCGGGCGGATACTCCACCGCCTTCTGCGACCATTCGAGTTCGGCCAGCGGCGCGGCGGCATCGACCAGGAACTTGAGCTCGTCCGCCCCGAGCCGCGCCAGGTGCTGGTAGGTGTGGCCGGCGCGATCCTCGCGCACCCACCAGTCGAATGCCTCCAACGCCCCGGGCCAGCGCCGGGGCAGCACCGTCGCGCTCACCTGCGCGTGTGGCCAGTCGGGCGGCGGCGGGACGTCGTAGACTACGGCGATCGCCAGCGCGAGCGAGGGGTATTCCCGGAAACGGACGGGATCCGCGCGGTAAATCTCGTCGAGCTGCGCGAAGACCCGGGGCAGATAGTCGACCGACGCCAGCACCGCGAAGAATTCGGCGGAAAACGCCTCGTTGCCCGCCAGCCAGGCCCGGAGCCCCGGCGACAGCATTTCCCCCAGCCGCCGATCCGAGCCCGCATAGCTGCGCGCCATGTTTGCGTGGCCGACCTTCGCCGCGGTCACCGCCTGGATCCAGTTCATCACGAACACCGCCTCGGTCTCGGAAAACAAACCCGCCCAGCGGTGGACGTAATACCAGCCCTCGGCCGCAGCGAGCCGGTCGGCCCGGTAGGCGGCGAAGGCCGCCGCGCGGGCCGCGGCGTCGACACCGGCCCAATCGCCCCCTTCCCCGGCCGCAACCAGCGCGGCCAGCCGCGCCGGAGTCGGCGGCGCGAACGCCTCGGCCTCGGGGATCGCCGGGACCTCCGCCCCGCCGCGCGCCATCGTCAGGCCCAGAAGGACGGCGAAGACTGACAGGGGACGCGCGGACATGCTTTTCCCCTAGCCGATCCCCCGCGGCGAGCGAAGCGCAGAATGAAACTGCCCACACTCACCCCCCCTTGACCGCAACGGCGAACGGTTTTGGCCAACAACGACGATTCGCGCGCTCCTCCCTCTCAGATTTCAGCAGCGCACTAAGCGTCTTGTGTAACCCAATGGGTTACTTCCTGCCGGACGGAGGGCGGTTCGATGATCGCAAGCCCGGGCGTCTTGGCGATCGGCCCGAGGAGGAGGCTCGCCAGGAACCAGCCGAACCCGCTGCGGTTCTTCCCCTGGGCCAGGCCGGCGTTGATCTGCAAGGGATGCCCCCTACGATCAGCCAAAGCGATGAGGACGTGGCGTCCTCGCCGGACCCAACGCGCTGGGGTCAGCGCATTTCACCTTCAGTCAGCGCCGCCAAAAAAAGAACCCGTTCCCCTTGATCTCGGGGGACGGGTTCAGTTTCAGCGGCGGGTGGCCGCCTTGTTTTTATGGCGCCACACCGGTATCGGCGGCGGGTGTCTTTTGCTTGAAGATGAGCTTCTCGCCGTCGCGCGAGACCATGACGGGCTCGCCCTCCTTGATCTCCCCGCGGAGCAGCGCCTCGGCGAACGGATCCTCGAGATAGTGCTCCACGGCCCGCCGGAGCGGACGCGCGCCGTACTTCTCGTCGTAGCCCTTCTCGATGAGCAGCGCCTTGGATTCCGGGCTGAACTCGAGCGCGATCTTCCGCTCCGTCAGGCGCCGGGCGAACTTCGCGACCTCGAGGTCGACGATCTTCACCAGGTCGTTCTTGTCGAGCGGGCGGAAGAAGACGATGTCCGAGATGCGGTTCAGGAACTCGGGCTTAAAGATGCGCTTGGCCTCCTCGAGCACCTTCTCGCGCATCTTGTCGAAGTCGTTGAAGTTCGTGTTGGCCGCGGCGAAGCCCATCGACGTCTGGCGCTGCAGGAGCGTGGCGCCGACGTTGCTGGTCATGATGATGATCGTGTTGCGGAAATCCACCGTGCGGCCGAGGGAGTCGGTCAGGCGGCCGTCCTCCAGGATCTGCAGCAGCAGCTGGATGACGTCCGGGTGGGCCTTCTCGACCTCGTCGAAGAGGATGACGGCGTACGGCCGGCGGCGGACCTGCTCGGTAAGCTGGCCGCCTTCCTCGTAGCCGACGTAGCCCGGGGGCGAGCCGACGAGACGGGACACGGAGAACTTCTCCATGTACTCGCTCATGTCGATTTGGATGAGCGCGTCCTGGTTGCCGAACATCTGGCCGGCGAGCTGCTTGGCGGTCTCGGTCTTGCCGACGCCGGTGGGGCCGACGAACATGAACGAGCCGATCGGGCGGCGCGGGTCCTTGAGGTCCGCGCGGGAGCGCCGCAGGGCGCGCGCGATGGCGCTGGCCGCGAGCTGCTGCCCGATGACGACGCGCTGGAGCTCGTGCTCGAGGTTGAGGAGCTTCTCGCTCTCCTTCTTCTCCATCCGGGAGAGCGGGATGCCGGTCCAGTCGGCGACGACCTGCATCATCAGGTCCTCGTCGATGACGACGCGCTTCTCCTCGCGCGCCTTCTTCCATTCCCCGGTGATCTGCTCCTGCTTGGTGCGGAGCTGCTTCTCCTGGTCGCGGAAGCGCGCGGCCTCCTCGAAGTGCTGCTCGCTGATGGCCTTTTCCTTCAGCGCGCAGACCTCGTCGATCTCCTTCGAGAGGTTCTCGACATCCGGCGGACGGCTGAGCGCGCCGATGCGCGCGCGGGCGCCGGCCTCGTCCATCACGTCGATGGCCTTGTCCGGGAGGAAGCGGCCGGTGATGTAGCGGTCGGAAAGCTTGGCGGCGGACTCCAGCGCCTTGTCGGTGAAGGTGGCCTTGTGGTGGTCCTCGTACTTCGAGCGGATGCCCTTGAGGATGAGGACGGTGTCGTCGACCGACGGCGCCTCGACCTTCACCGACTGGAAGCGGCGGTCGAGGGCGGAGTCCTTCTCGATGTACTTGCGGTACTCGTTCAGGGTCGTTGCGCCGACGCACTGCAGTTCACCACGCGAGAGCGCAGGTTTGAAGATATTCGAGGCGTCCATCGCACCCTCGGCGGCGCCTGCGCCAACGATGGTGTGAAGTTCGTCGATGAAGAGGATGATGTTCTTGGCGCGCGTGATCTCGTCCATCACGGCCTTGATGCGCTCTTCGAACTGACCGCGGTACTTGGTGCCCGCGACCATGAGAGCGAGGTCGAGCGTGATGACCTTCTTTTCGGACAAGATTTCCGGCACGAGGCCACTGGCGATTTCCTGCGCCAGACCTTCGACGATGGCGGTTTTGCCAACGCCAGCTTCACCGATCAGCACCGGGTTGTTCTTGGTGCGACGGCAGAGGATCTGGACGACGCGGCGAATTTCGTTTTTGCGGCCGACAACCGGATCCAGTTCGCCCTTGCGAGCGAGCTCCGTGAGATCACGCCCAAACGCTTTGAGCGCGGGCGTCTTCACTTCCTTCTTATCGTCCGGCTGAGTGGCGCCACCGCGCTGCGGAGTGCCGGCAGCGGCTTCTTCGCCACCCGCTCCGCCTGCGGCTTCGCCGCCGGAGAACTGCGGATCGAGTTCGCGGAGGATTTCGTTGCGGGTGCGTTCGATGTCGATGTCGAGCGACTTCAATACCCGAGCCGCCACGCCCTCACCTTCGCGCAGCAAGCCGAGCAAGATGTGCTCGGTGCCGACGTAGGAATGATTGAGCGCGCGGGCTTCTTTGCCGGCGAGAGCCAAAACCTTTTTGACGCGGGGCGTGTAAGGAATGCTGCCCGTTGTCTTTGTTTCCTGACCTGTGCCGACCTGCTTCTCAACTGCGGCGCGCACCGTCTCGAGGTCGAGCCCCATCTTCTGGAGCACGCTGACCGCGACACCCTGGCCCAGCTTGATCAAGCCGAGGAGGATATGTTCGGTGCCGACGTAGTTGTGATGGAAGCGGTCGGCTTCCTTGCGAGCCAGCGCCAGCACCTGCTGGGCGCGCGGCGTGAAGTTATTCATCGGTTCCATGGTGTCTTTTTATAAAGTCTCTTGCTGTACCCTAACCCGAGTGGTGCGTGATTGCGAATCGCGCCGGGTCAGTTGTTGTTCCGCACCGAAAAATTAGGTCTCGAGAACTGAGCAAACTCGGTGCGGAGTCGTTCAGCTCGAAGCGCATCGCGCTGGTTGGATTCTAAATCTTGTTTGGACAACAGGACGATATGTCCCGGTTGTGCCTCGATAAAAAGTCGATCGATCGCGGAGCGGCTATCGTCTGGGAAAACTCCGAGATCCACGCCGAGTCGCAGGAGCGAAAGCAGGTTCATCGCTTCACTCGAACTGAGCAGGTGGGAATTTTGCAGAATGCCGAAGGCGCGGCCGATTTTGTCGAAGAGCTTGCTGGCGTCGCTTTCGAGCAGACGCTGGCGAGCATTCATTTCGTGTTCGACGATAGAGTTCAGCACGCTGTTGAGCCGGCGGATAATCTCTTCTTCAGACTCGCCTAGCGTCGT
>DASZQN010000068.1:0-108609 GCA_035549635.1 Opitutaceae bacterium | reverse complement strand
TCTGGCCTCTTGAAGCAGGGCTTCCTTGAACTCTTTGGGACCGAGCGCCCAGTCGGTTGCCATCCGATCGAATCCCAGGCGCTTCTTTTCGACCTCATCGGTTGCAAGCCAGGCGAGGTATTCGGCATAGGAGCGGCGTCCCGCGTCAGTATCGTCCAAAGCGCAGGGTTCTGTCAGGGCCGCCCGAGGGTTGAACCAGGCGGGCCGGGCTGCCGGATGCTGAAGCGCCCGAAAACTGCCCCAAGGCCAGTCGCGTAGCCGGGACATCGGAGTGGCTTCCGCCGCAACGGGATTCAGGTGAATGTAGTGACAGAGCGCACCCAGCGATGGGCCGCGGGCGACGGGAAGAGCCTTGTAGCGACCCTGAAACACATGGCCGTTTTCGCTCCGGTAGCGGTTGAAACGGGCGCAGAACGTTGTCTGCAGCCAACCCATGCCATCCACCAAGTTTGGCGCAGGTGTCTCCAGTGCGAGATGGTAGTGATTCCGCATGACCGCCCAGGCATGCAGGATCCATCCGGTCTTGCGGCACGCCTCTTCGAGGCACTGAAGGAAGGCCTGCCTCGCGCCACGGTGGGCAAACACGTCGCCGCGGTAGTTGCCTCGATTGAGCACATGATAAATCGCCCCCGCGCTCTCGATTCTCAGTTTCCGGGCCATGACAGGACAGTTCCGCTCCGTAACGCGATGGGAGGCGTTTTTCTTTCCTAAATCGATGTGCTTGGCGCACGATCGATCGATCATCTCAATAAGATAGGCCTGACCCCTTTTCGTGACGTTTTCGCCGGTCCGCTATCGGCCGTCGAAGACCGAGACCCGGACGCGGCCGAACTCGTGGTGCTGCGCGGACGGCGGCACGTAGGACGGGACGGGGAGGCCGACCATCGAGAGGGTGTAGCGGTGGCCGTTCCATCTGCGCTCCGTCTGGAGCTTGCCTTCGTCCTGGTTCTCGAGGTGCCAGCGGCGCAGGAGTTCCCAGTCGTAGCCACGGCCGATGGTGTAGGGGGCGTCGGGGTAGAAATTCGCCATGATCGCCCCGTAACGTTCGATCACGACGACCCACGTCGTCACCTCGGGCTCGTGATAGAGTTCCCGGTCACCGAAGCTGTAGAACACGGAAACCTTTCGCGCGGCATCGCGGCCGGCCTTGGCGGCCCAGTCGGCGGCGATGAAATCGACCGCGCGGCGCCGGTCGTCGAGCGGGAGGTCGGCCTCGCCCAGCTTCGGTCCACGGTCGTCGAGCAGCCCGGCGTCCAGCCTGCGACCGAGTTCGAAATGAACGCCTGCGAAGACCACCGCAAGCGCCAGCAGCAGTCCGTGCCATTGGCGCGGGAGGGGAAACGCCCCAAACGCGGCGACCAGCAGGAGCGGCAGGAGCTGCGGCGCCTGGTCGAGCCGTTCGCCGAGTCCCCACGCGAAGCCGCCCAGCAGCGGGGAAGCGACGCCGAGCAGGACCGCGAAACCGACCCCGAGCGCGGCGGGGGAGAACCGCCGTCTGGCCAGCTGCCAGAGCAGCGAGGCGAAGATCAGGCCCGCGACCGCGTAGTGGGAAAGCCGCAGCGCCAGATAAAAGTCCGGCGCCATGATCCGGGGCGTGACCTGCGTGAGATTTTCCAGCTCGTGGGGCAGGAGCCGGTAGATCGTGACGGGAAACTCGGCGAGGGTCAGCGCGCTTTCCTTCAGGCGCTGGGCGAACGGACGATCGAGGCCGGTGACGGACAGTCCGGCGACCTGGACGTAGGGCAGCCAGACCAGCACTCCGTGCAGCAGTAGCGCCGTGGCCCAGAGGACCTTCTTCCGGAAACCGCCGAAAAGATCGCGGCCGCGCGCCGGATGACGCCACAGCACCGCCGCCAGCAGGACGGCATAGCCGGCGCTGTTGAGAACGCCGCCGAGGTAGAGCGCCGGGGCGGCGAACACGCAATTGACGATGAGGAAAACCGGCCAGAAAGGCGGCGCGCCCTGGCGCAGCCGCACGAGCTCGCCGAGGAAAAGGAGATTGAGCAGCCCGAGCGTCCATTGGGCCCAGAGCTCCACGCCGGTCAGCACGACCTGCAGGCAGGAGCCGGCGGCGAGCAGCGCCGCCCAGAAAAGCAGCGGGGTCTCGCGGAACAGCAGCCAGCAGAGCCGGGCGATGAGCCCGAGCTGCACCAGCCCCAGGGCGAGGCTGGCCAGCCGCAGCGAGGGCAGCGCGCTCAGGGCGAAGCCGAGCCAGTTCAGGCCGTTGGGATTGGGCGTGCCCAGGGAGTTGATCAGCCCGACCGGCGCGAAGTAGACGCCCCGCCACATCTGCAATCCCAGCCAGAGATTGGTCGCCTGGTCCTCGCGCCACTGCGCCACACCCGCCAATTCCCACCGCTGCCACGCGAGCCCGAGAAAAATGAGCACGCCGCCCAGCAGCGCCGCCGAATTCCCCGGCCGGTCGGACGAGACGGGAAGGGAGGACGGCTTCGGCATCGGCTGCATGAACGTCCAGCTCCGTCGGCGCTCAAGGCAGCTCGACGACATCGACGAGCGGCACACCTTGGCGCGCGACGACGTGAATCACGCGCCCCTCGGTGGGCGGCGTGGTCTGCCGTTCGCGCCGAATGAGGAAACGCAGGGTCGCCTTCTGTCCCTCCTCGGCGCGCCGGAAAACGGCGCCGGAGGCGAGGGGCCCGGCCAGGGGCAGCTCCGCCATCAGGGGTTCGCCGTCGTTCATCGAATAGACCACCGGCTTGCCGGGGGTCGGGTTGAAATTTTTGGCCACCCACTGGGCGGCTTCGGTCAGGGCGGTTGCCCAGTAATCCAGGTCGTAGCTCTTGTTCGCCTCCGCCAGGCCGCCGGCGACGCTGCGGTTGAAATAGATGTATTCGTAGGGATGCAGCGTCACCATGTCGACGGCGACGAGCAGCAGGGCCGCGCCGAACACGCCGCCGGCGGCCATCCGGACGCCCCGTGACTTGACCCGCTGGAAGAAATACCAGGCCCCCGCGGCGGACAGCAGGACGAGCGGAGGAATGATGAACAGCACCTGGCGGTATCCGTCGTAGAGGTTGGAGTCGAAATCCCAGATGATGCCCAGCGGCCAGATGAACGCCGCCAGGAAGACCACGGTGCCGATGATCGCCCCGCGATCCTCCGCCAGCCGGATGCGCCGGACGAATCCGAGGCCGATGGTGCCGGCCAGCAGGCCGAGCAGGATATGCTCGGGCATCGTGCGGACGACGAGGTTGGGCACGTAGGTCCAGGGGAGATCCCAGGGCTTCAGCAGCTTTCCGTCATAGAAGACATTTCCCGGCCAGGGATATTTCGAGAATTCAACGACGGCCAGAAGCGGGGCCCGCAGCGGGTCGGTCCAGGCAAACGGCCAGACCGCCACCATGACCGTCCAGGCGAGCGCAAGCACGAGCAGCAACTGGAGGGAAAGCGTGAGCAGCGGGCGGAAGCTCGCGCGGGTGCCGTTGAGCCACCAGCCGAAGCCCACGGCGAGGAGCGCACCGAGGCCCGCAGGCCCGAAAAGGATCAGGCCGCCGACGCGCACGCCCATGGCGGCGCCCGCCGCCAGCCCGAGCTTCAGGGCGGTACGCCACCTCGGGGCGGGATATTCCGTCGCCAGGCTGACGGCATAATAAAGCGCCAGCATGATCAGGGCGGCGAACGGCGCATCCTTGGGGTTGATGAATTCATGCCCGTAGTAAACCGGCGTGAGCATGAGGAAGGCGGCGGCGATCACGCCCACCGCCGGACAGAACGCGATCCAGCCCGCGCGGAGGATCGCGTAGGTGCCCACCCAGCCGAGCAGGGCGCTCGTCAGGTCCCGGGCCTCCAGCCAGCGCAGGCCGGTGACCTTTTCCGTCAGCGCCGAGAGCAGCTCGAACAGCCCTCCGTAGAAGCGGTTGATGCTTTCCTGGGAGTAGGTGTAGCGGCCGTGCGAACTGTAGAAACGGACGACGGCCTGCTCGTATTGATGCCCGCTGACCTGGTCCCAGCTCAGCCCGTAATGGCGAAAAGTGAACAGAATGAGCAGGGCGTGAAGCCCCAGCACCATGACCGCGCTCCTCACCCAAATTCGCCTGGAGGGATCTTCCGGGGAAGGAGGAGGGGTGGTCGGGATCCGCATGATTTCAGCAGCGGAAAATTCCAGAATATTCGCCGTAAAGGCCACGAAAAAGGAGCGGTGACCAGTGCAGGGCCGGATCGTTTGCAGCCGAGCGGGACGTCAGGCCGCTGGACATTGATTTTCCTGGCCGCCGGAAGGAAATGGTTGCGCCGCTTATCCGCTTGGCCGCGAAGGCGGGAGCCTTCTAGCCTTCGGGCATCTTGCCGGACTCCAAGCCTGTCATCGCCTACCTGTTCACGACGTTTCCCAAGGGCACGGAGACGTTTCTCCAGCGGGAGGTGGTCGCGATGCAGGCGCACGGGCTCGCGCCGCGGATCTATTCGCTGTGGGGCGGGGGCGGGACGTTCCGTGGGCTAACGGTCACGCGGTTTCCCAAGTGGAAGCTCCTCACGCTGGCGTGGATGATCCCGCGCGAGGCGTGGCGCCGTCCCGAGGTGCTGCGGCAGGTGCTGCACGGGCTGCTGACCCGGCGTCCGCCGTCCTGGCTGAACTTCTGGGAGAACATGCTCGGCGCGGGTTTCGCCTGCCTATACTCGGGGTATTTTCGCGATAATCGTCCGGCGCTGGTCCACGCGGCATGGGGCGGGGCGCCGGCGACGGCGGCATGGATGCTCTGGCGGCTCGACGGCCACCGCTACAGCGCGGCCGCGCACGCCTACGATCTCTACGAGCACGGCGGCGACTGGTGGCTCCGCGAGAAATTGGAGCCGGCGGCCTTCATCCATACGTCCACGGAAATGGGCCGGCGCACGCTCATCGAGCGCGGCCTGCCGCCGGAACGGATCCACTGCATCCGCCGCGGCCTCGACCGGCTGCCGCCGCTGAAACGGCTGCGTCCCGCGCGCGAGCCGGTGCGGCTGCTGGCGGTGGCGCGGCTGGTGGAGAAGAAGGGCCTGCGCCAGCAGCTGCGGATCCACACGGCGCTGCGGGCGGCGGGCGTGCCGTTCCAGGCGCGCATCGTCGGCGAGGGGCCGCTGCGGGCGGAGCTCGAGCGGCTCGCGGGCCAACTCGGCATCGCTGCCAGCGTCACTTTCACCGGCCACCTGCCCAGCCACGAGGTCTGGAACCAGCTCGCGTGGGCGGACGTGCTTTTGCACACGGGCGTGGTCGCGCCGAGCGGCGACCGCGACGGTCTGCCCAATGTGATTCCCGAGGCAATGTGCGTGGGCGCGCTCGTGGTGACGTCGCCCGCCGCGGCGACGACGGAAGCCATCACCGACGGTGTCACGGGGATCGTCGCGGCCGTCGACAATCCGGCGGCCTGGGTGGCGGCGCTGCGCGGCCTGATGTCCGACGACGCGCGCGCCGAGCGGCTGCGCGCGGCGGCGCGGCGCTGGGTGGAGGAGAATTTCAACGCGCACGACAACGCGGGGCGGCTGCTCGCGCTGTTCGAGGGGACCATCGCGAAAAACCGGAGCGACACCCGATGATCTTTTTCGACATCACCAAGGCAGGCTCCTCCGGCCATCGCTCCGGGCTCATGCGGGTGAGCGGGCGGCTCGGCGACGGCCTCCGCGGCGCCACCCGGGAAATCCGCTGGGAGGTGTGGGACCGCCACGTGCGGGAGAACGACTGGTTCCTGACCGCGGAACTCTTCTCCGAGGAGGAACGTCCGGGGATCAGCGATTTCATCCGGCGGCGGCCCTGCCGGCTCGCCGCGATCTTCCACGACGCCATCCCGCTGCAGCATCCGCACATCACCTGGCCGCAGAGCGTCGCCCGTCATCCGGGCTACATGAAGCTGCTCGCCGGTTTCGACCAGGTGTGGGCCGTGTCCGAGGCCAGCCGGCGCGACCTGGTCGGCTTCTGGCGCTGGCAGGGCGTGCAGAAAACCCCGCCGGTCGAGGTGCTCGCGCTGGGAGCGGACTTCAACAACAAGCCGCGCGTGACCGACCGGGCCCTCGGCACGGCGCCCCGGATCGTGTCCGTCGGCATCCTCGAACCGAGGAAGAACCAGCTGTTCCTGCTCGAGGCCTGCGCGAAGCTGTGGGACGAGGGCCAGCGCTTCGAACTCCATCTCGTCGGCCGCGTCAACCCGCACTTCGGCGGGCCGGTCGCCGCGCGCGTCAGCACGCTCCGCCGGGTCTATACCGGACTGCATTACCATGCGTCGGCGAGCGACGGCACGGTCGCCCGCCTCTACGCCACGGCGCGGGCCTCGGCGTTTCCGACGATCGCCGAAGGCTGCGGACTGCCGTTGCTCGAATCGCTCTGGCTGGGCGTCCCCTGCGTCTGCAGCGACCTGCCGGTGCTGCGGGAAAACGCCGACGGCGGCGGATGCCTCGCCGTCGCGCCCAACGATCTCGGCGCCTGGGAATACGCTCTCCGCTCGGTCCTGACCGACGACGCCCTGACGGCGCGGCTCACGGCGGAAGCCGGATCGCGTCCGCTGCCAACCTGGGCGGAAACGGCCAAGGCCGTGCGAGCCGGGCTCGAGCGGTGAGGTTCGCGCAGAGACGCAGAGTTCGGACGGTGATCGATCCGGGGGCGTCTGAAACCGTCAGCTTAAATCATCCGACCTCCGCGTCTCTGCGCCTTTGTGCGAGATCAGGATCGAGATCGGGCGCTGCGCGCCCACCGGCCTACGCTCAGAGCTTCTTCACTGCGTACGCCATCGCGTCCGCGATCTTTTCCAACTGCTCGTCGGTGTGCATCGCCGAGATGGCGGTGCGGATGAGGTCCTTGCCCGGGGGCACGGCGGGCGCGATCGACATGACGGTGAACACGCCCTTGTCGAGGAGCGCCTTCCAGAACGGATAGACGCGTTCCTTCGCGCCGAGGACGATCGGGACGGCGGGCGTCTCGCTCTCCCAGACATCGAGGCCGAGCGTCTTGAGCATCGCGCGGTACCGCCGCGTGTTGCTCCAGAGGCGCTCGAGATGCTGCGGCTCCGCCTGCATGATCTCGAGGGAGGCGAGGGCGACGGCCGTCTGGCAGGGGCTGAGCGCCGCGCTGAAGATGGTCTGCTTCGAATGGCTGCGGAGGTATTCGATCACGTCGTGCGACGCAGCCACGAACCCGCCGGTGCTCGCGAGCGACTTCGACAGGCTGCCGCAGATGACGTCCACCTTGTCGTTCAGGCTGAAGTGGTCGACCGTGCCGCGGCCCTGGCGCCCGAGGACGCCGAAGCCGTGGGCGTCGTCGAGGACAGTGAAGCAGCCGTTGGTTTCGCCGATCTCGGTGATCTCGGGCAGGCGGCAGATGTGGCCCTCCATCGAGTAGACGCCTTCCACGACCAGCAGCTTGGGCGTGGACCCGCTGAGGGTGGCGGCGACGGAGCGGAGGTCGTCGGGGCTGTTGTGCGAGAACCGCTCGACCGTGGCGTGTGAGAGGCGGATGCCGTCCCACAGGCAGGAGTGGAGATTCTTGTCGGCGAGGATGACGTCGCCCTTCTGCGCGAATGCCGCGACGGACGACATGCAGGAGAGATAACCGGCGGCGTGGACGTGGCAGGCCTCGCGCCCGAGGAAGGCGGCGAGCTTTTCCTCGAGCTCCAGGTGGAAGACGCGCGAACCGTTCGAGATGCGGGCGCCGGTGGTGCTGGTGCCCCACTTGAGCATGGCAGTGCGGCCGGCCTCGATCACCTTGGGATGGAACGACAACCCGAGGTAGTCGTTGCTGGACAGCATGATCATGTCGCGCCCATCGAGCCGGATATTGGTGCCCTGCTGGGCCTCCATGGCGTGATAGTAGGGCGCGTACTTGTGACGCATCTTCGTCGCGTAGTCGTCGCGGCAGCGCGACAGAATCGCGCTTTTGCTTTTCGTAAAGATGGAGAACGCCATGCGGGGCGGAGGGTAGGGGTGCGGCAGCGGGATTGGCAAACGGAAAGGCAGGGGTAATTCCCCGCTTATTCCGGGATAATCGTTCTCTTACTCGTTCCTCGTTCTCGCCGGCGCTTGATGAGAGAATGAGAATGAGAACGAGGAACGAGAACGACCTGCACGGCCGCAGGTTGTTCAGGTCCGCGCGGGGACCGTCCGCCGCGAGTCACGCCGCGGCAGCGTGCGGAGCCACTCGAGCAGTTCGTCGGCGTACTCGCCGGTGGTCTTGAAGCTGCGGCTGCGGGCGCCGACCGCGAGCGCGGCCCAGGCGTGCGGCGTGGCCAGCAGCCGGGCGAGCGCGCCCGCGAGGCTGCCGGCGTCGACTGAGGGGAGGGCGATGCAGCCGCCGCCGCGGGCGGACTCGCCGAGGGCGCCGCGCGCGGAACAGACGCAGGGTTTGCCGCGCGCGACGCTCTCGAGCACAGGCAGGCCGAACCCCTCCATCAGCGACGGATAGACGGTGAACGAGCAGCCGGCGTAGGCCGTCTCCAGGGTTTCGTCGTCCACCGCGCCGTCGTAGCGCAGCAGCCGGCCGGCGGCCTGCAGCTCCTTGATGCGCTCGAGCGCCGCGCGGCCCGTCTGCGGGTGCGCGAGCCCGATCAGCCGCAGCTCGAATTTCGTGCCGGCGCTCCAGAGCCGTTCGCAGGCATCGAGCAGCGCGAGATGATTCTTGCGCCCCTCCAGGCTGCCGACGCAGAGGATGACCGGAAGCTGGAACGACGCCGGCGAGACCTTTCCTTCGCTGGGTGGCGGGGGCGAATCGATGCCGAGGGGAATGACCTCCACGGGCGGCGTATGAGCGAGGCCGAGCCACCGCCAGTAGTCCACGAGCGCATCGCGCGAATCCTCGGACACGGCCGCGATGCCGTCGAACTGGAGCAACTCGTGCAGGTAGGCGGGGAAGCGGGCCACCGTCTTGGTCGGCGTAAGCTCGGGGAGCTTCAGCGCGATGGCGTCGTGAAACAGCGCGGCTCGCGGGCCCGCGGCGGCGGCGAGGAGAGCGGGCAGGGCGGCGGCGACCGCGGGAGAAAAGATCTCCGGGACGAGGACTCCCTCCGCGGACGGCAGGTGGCGTGTGGCGGCGGGGAGGCCGGCGCCGATGCCGAGGACGCGGCGCAGCCGGCCGCGGAACTTCGCGCCGAACGGCCAGCGGGCCCCGCGGTGCGCGCTGGCGGCGCCTTCGGCCGTGAGGTTCGCCTGTTCCCACGGCTCGAGCTCGCGCCAGGCGCCGAGGTAGGGATCGTGGCAGATCGGCACGGCGCGGACGCCGAGCGACTCGTGCAGCGACCGCGCCACCCGCTGGATGCCCGTGCGCGCGCGCGTATGGCTCGTGTGGCTGAGGTCGAGGAGCAGCGGGGCGGTCACGGCGTTGTTTCTGGCACTGCGAACCGGAGATCGTAAACCGCAAACGCCAGCGTGCGCCCGCCGAGGGCCGCGTCCTCCTTCACTCCGGCGGCGTCGCTCGAGAACTCCAGCCGGGCCGTTCCAGCCGCGATCGGGACCGGAAAGGACGCGGCCATCGTGGAGGGACCGACGGTCCCGCGCCAGCGCACCGCGCCGTCCTGGGTAACGGTAACCGTTGTCGGTTGCAGGCTGCGCAGCGTGCAGGTGACGCGAACCGCGCGATCGCCGGCCGGCCAGCTGTGCAGGGAAAGGAGGCCGCGTCCCTCGTTCCACGACCAGGTGTGGCGGGAGGAGCGCTCGACGCCGTACCAGCCGTCGCCCACCTCGGCGACCACGGCCGTCCCGGCGATGCGGGCCGCGCCCAGCTCGCGCGGGTCGCGATGGACGTCGGTGATCATCATGAGCCCGCTGAACACCCCGAGATTGCCGAGCAGCAGCCAGCAGACCGACGCGCGGGTGCGCGCCGCCATGACATTGAACGCCAGCGCCAGCGGCAGCAGCACGCGGGTCTCGGCGCCCGGGTATCCCTCCCAGACGGCGGGGCCGAGGCAGCACAGCAGCGCCGCGTAGATCGCGCCCGTGCGCCACCACGCGTCCCCGGTTTGGCGATGACGCAGGAAGAAAACCGCCTGCACCGTCACCCCGAAGGTCGCGAGCAGCGTGGTCCAGATCAGCCAGCGGTGGGCCGGATTCGACGCCAGCGCGGCCGTGAGATCGCTGCGCCATTTCCCGAAAAAGCCGGTGAACGGCAGGTCGAAATTGGACCAGCCCGGATCGCCGGCGCCGACCCGCCACCGGACGTAGACCAGCCAGGCCAGCAGCGGAATGGCCGCGAGCAGCGCGCGGCCGATCATCCTGGGCGACAACCACGGACGCTCCCACAGTCCGCCGAAGGCGAGCAGCGAGGTCTCGCGCGCGAGGCCGGCGGCACCGAGGAGGGCGGTGGCGCGGCCGGGCCGCTGCTGCTCGGCGGCCTGCACGGCCGCGGCCACGATCACGAGCGCCACGAGATCCGTCAGGGCGAAGCGGACGCTGCCGAGCGCGCCGGCGGAAAAAAGCACTCCCGCCCAGGCGAGGAGTCCGCGTCCGTCGTCCGGCAGCAGGCGCCAGAGGAGCCACGCGAGCGCGAGCCAGGCGGCGACGTTGAGGAGGGCGTAGGCCTGGGCGATCCACGCCTCCTGGCCGCCCGCCGCCAGCCAGGCGAGCGCCGGGGGCAGGATCCGGCGGGCGCGGTAGGCGAGATTGTCCGTGGCGTGCGCCAGCTCCGGCGCTGCCAGCGAGGGATGATGGGCGATCTGCGCGTAGTAGAGTCCGTCGTAGCCGCCCGTGTCGCGGTAGACGTAGACCGGATAGGTCCGAAACGCCGCGATCTTGGCCGCGTCGTTCGACGCATCGAGCTGGAGGAAGCGCGTGAACCCGTAGACCGGATGCCAGAAACGGGCGACCAGCACGACGAAGACCAGCACGAGGAAAACCGCGGCCGCGCGCATCGCCCGGGGGAAAACGGGGCCCGCGCTCATTTGGGCGTCACCTGGCATCGCCGGTCACCGTCAGCTTCGGATCGTAGACGGCGAAGGTCAGCAGCCGGGCCCCGGGGAGCGTGCTTTCCGGCTGGGCCGGCTGGTCGCTGGCGAACTCGAGGCGGGCGCGGCCGTCCTTCACGGGAAACGAAAAGGCCACGGGCGTGCGGTCGCTGCCGACCGGCCCCCGCCAGAGCACCGCGCCGTCCTGGGAAACCGTCACGGTGCAGGGAGCGAGACTGCGCAGGCTGAATTCGATTTTCGCGCGGCTGCTCTTGAGCGGCCAGGTCTCGAACTCGAGCTGGCCGGTGCCGCTGGACCACATCCAGGTGTGGAGCAGGCTGTGCTCGGGCTCGAACCAGCCCTCCGCGGTGTGGGTGGTGACGTCGAGGCCGGCTGCCTGGATGGTGAAGAGCTCGTGCCGCGGGGCCGCCGTCACGGGCGTGGGCTCCGGGCCGTCGAGCCGCCAGAATGTCACGTCCTTCACCGCGCCCACCTGGGTCCAGCGACCGGGCAGGGAGGTCTCCAGCGCCGCCTTGAGCTCGAAGGGAAAGAGCACGGCATAGATGGGGCGCCCCGCGGCGGCTGCGGCCCGCTCGATCGCCGGCCAGTGCTCGGCTCCCAGCTGTTCGTAGCGGACGAGCGTGAACGGCGTGTAATAGAACATCGCGCCGCTGGTCTGCATGGCGGCGACGATCGCGCTGGCCGGCAGATGCGCCTGGGCCCAGCGGGTGACGTCGACGTATTTCCGCTCGCTGTCGCCGACCGTCAGCGAGTGCTTCCGATAGCTCCAGAAACCTTCCCACAGCACCGCTGCCGTGACGACCAGGACGGCGCCGATCGCCACGAGCCGGGGCGGACAGCGGACGGCCAGGGCGCGCCCCGCAAGCAGCATGGCGATGATGAAGGCGGGAAAGGCCGGAAGGAGGAAACGCAGGTACCACCAGGCCTCATGCGTGTGGAAATAGAAGGCGTAGAAACCCGCGAAGCCGAGGATCCAGGCGGCGAGCACCGCGGCGAGCAGGCGGTCGCCGCCCCGCGCCAGCCGGGGCAGCGCCAGCACCAGCACGACCGCGGGCGTGAGGACCGCGGGGAGCGTGACCGCATAGTTCTCCAGCGACGGCGGGACATTGGACCAGCCGAAGATGTGTTCCACCGCGCCGTAGCCCGTGGTGAGGGCGCTGCCGTAGAGCGAGCGGTTGAGCAGCGCGAGGAACACCGCCCCGGGGAGGCCGCCGAGGCCGAGCCAGAGCCAGCGCCGGACGCCGGTGCCGAGGCAGAGCGCAATCGGCAGCATCACGAGCAGGTTGCTGGGCCGCACCAGCACGGCGACCGCAACGGCGCCGCCGGCCGCGAGGGCCCAGCGCGGACGTTCCTGGCTGTACCAGGCCCACAGCACGGCCGCGGTGCACCAGGCTAGCGCGGGGACGTCGCTCAGCGCCTGCAGCCCGATGAACAGGTAGAGCGGGCAGGCCGCGAGCAGGATCGCGCCGAGCGCAGCCCACGGCGGCGACAGCGCGACGGCGCGGGCGAGGGCATACATCAGGAGCACACCGGCGAGGGCGTGCAGCCAGATCGTGACGGGCGCCGCATCGGCGCGCCCGGTCACCGGCGCCAGGCCGACGAAGAACAGCGACAGACCGACCGGGTAGGTCGGCACCATGTCGCGTGCGCCCTCGGGGATGAAGCCGAGCGGGACATACGTCATCGCCGGGAGCTTGTCGGTCGGGACGCCGGGGATTTCGCGCCGTTCGATCCGCAGCCGCCCGGCCCGCAGCAGCCGGGCGTTGTTCAGGTAGCCCGAGGAATCGGAGCCGCCCGCGTAGGCTCCCATCTGGACCGCGAGCAGGACGGCATAGCCGGCGAGGGCCGCGAGCAGCATTCCCCAGAACCAGCGGCGCCGCCCGGGCGACGAGAGGAGGGAAGGGGCGGCGGCGGTTGAATCCATACTTGCGTTGATACCATCCAAACACTGGCTTCTGAGCATTACGTGGCCAGTCTGAAACCCTCCCCCCCACGCCCGCGCCGGCTGCTGCTCCGGCTCGCCTACGGCGCCTCGGTCGCGATCTTCCTGGCGATCTGCTCGCAGTTCTACGTCCCGGGAAAAGGCTTCACCTACCTCGAGCGGTTCGGCACGAACCAGAGCGCGCACGCCCTGCCGGAATTGCGGGCGATCAACCACTACGAGGAGGCGGATTCCGACGGCTACGACGGGCAGCAGTACGCGCAGATCGCGATGCATCCATGGCTGAGCAACCCCGGCCTGAACCGCGCCGTGGACAGCCTGCCCTACCGGGCGCGCCGCATTCTCTTCTCGTGGACCGCCTACGGCCTGGCGCTCGGCGACCCGGGACGCGCGCTGCACATCTACGCGGTGCAGAACATCGTGTGCTGGCTCGGGCTCGCGGTGCTGATGCTGCGGTGGTTTCCGCCGGTGAACTGGGGTAATTTTTTCCGCTGGTTCGGCGTGCTCTTCTCGTCCGGCGTGTGCCTGAGCGTCCGCAGCTCGCTCGTGGACGGCCCGAGCCTGCTGCTCATCGCGGGCGGCGTCGCGCTGGCGGAGGCCGGCCGCTCCTGGTGGTCCGCCCTGCTGCTCGGCGTCTCGGGGCTGGGCAAGGAGACCAACATCCTCGCGGCGGCGGCGCTGCCCCGGATCACGTCCGATTCGACCGCCCGGGAAAAGCTGGCGGTCCTTGCGCGCTGGACTGTCGTGCTCCTGCCGATCGCGTTCTGGGTTCTTTTGGTGCGCGAGTGGATCGGCGCGGGCAGCAATCTCGGCCTCCGGAACTTCGCCTATCCATTCGCGGGTTACCTCACGAAATGGGCGGAGATCCTCCGCCTGGTGCGGTCCAACGGCATCGACTCCATCGCGGAGTGGAACCTGCTCGCGATGATGTTCGCGCTCACCGCGCAGTGGTTCTTCTTCCTGCTGCGCCCGCGGTGGGACGACCCGTGGTGGCGGGTCGGCGCGGTCTTTTCACTGCTGATGGTGGTGCTGGGAGACGCGGTCTGGGAGGGCTATCCCGGCGCGACCACGCGCGTGGTGCTGCCGATGCTGCTCGCGTTCAATGTCCTGGTGCCGCGCGGGCGCCAGCTCGGCTGGTGGCTCGTCCTGCTGCTCGGCAACCTCACCGTGATCTTCGCGGCGGTCGAGTTCCTGAAGCCGCCGGGCCGCGAGGATTTCCATCTCCACGGTCCGCGCGAGCTGATCATGATCGAGAAGAGCGGCCACACCGTCGGGGCCGTGTTCGGCGACGACCAGTGGTTCCTGCCCGAGCGCTCGCACTTCGACTACTGGCGCTGGAGCCGCGGCTCGGCCGATCTCATCCTGCGCAACCCGCAGCCCTTCGCGGTCGTGGCCGACATCGAGTTCGACCTGAAGAGCAACGACGAGCGGCTCGTCACGGTGACCGCGGGCGAGCGCCGGCTCTGGAGCGGCAGCACGCTCCGCACGCTGCAGCATGTCGCCGTCCCCGGGGTGCGGCTCGAGCCCGGCGACACGGTGTGGCATTTCGCCACCGACCAGCCGGCCGTCTTCCCCATCAACGGTGACCCGAGGAAACTGGCCTTCCGCCTGCGCAACTTGACGATCAACGTCACGCACAAGGCTCCAGCGCTGCCGGCGACAGCCAAATAGGGGCAAAAAATTCCAAATCCCAAACGCCAAATTTCAATCGATCAGATCGGGGACATTTTTCGATCGTGGGGGATTTGAAATTTTTTGGAGTTTGGCGTTTGGGATTTGGAATTTTCGCCCCCCACGCGCCAGCCGGTTCACGGCTTCCGCACCAGATAGCTGTAGCTGGCAATTGCCGGATCGGTCGCCTCGTCCGGCCATTCGGCGACGAGTTCGCCGCCGGCCGCGGCCAGCAGGGCGAGCACTTCCTCGCGCGCCATCGCGTGCATCTCCATCACGGGGCCTCCGGGAAAACGCAGGCGGAAATGATACCGCACGTAACGGCGGACGCGCATCCAGAGCGTCGGCGGCCAGGCCGAAAACTGCAGGCGTTCGGGCGGATCGCGCGGCGGCAGGCGGCGCGGCATCTGGAAGAGCACCGCCCCGCCCGGTGCGCACACGCGGAGGAATTCCGCGATGTACGTCCGCGCGTGCACCGGCGGGATGTGCTGCAGGGTGATCAGGCTGCAGACGAAATCGAACGAGGCGTCGGGAAAAATCGAGAGGTCCGGACGGGTGTTGTGCACGTAGCTCACCCGCGCTCCCTGACGGTTGTGCTCGCGGGCGAGCGCGAGCATCGCGGTCGAGATGTCCGCCCCCGTGACCGTGTCGAAGTGATTCGCGAGCGCCTGCGTCAGCCGGCCCACGCCGCAGCCGAAATCGAGCGCGCGCTGCCGGCGGAGCGCCGGGTAGTGCTCGCGCAGGTGCGCGAGCTCGTTGTCCACCACGCGGCGGCCGGTGGCGAAGAACTCGTCGATCGTCCACCGGTTGTTCCGGCGGTCTGGCTCGGTGAGCACCGCCCAGAGCGGGTCGGTGCGCGCGAAGGCCTCCCAGTGGCGGCGGGTTTTCCAGAGCTGGAACGACATTGCCGGGCGCTCAGAACCACGCGATCGACTCGAGGCGGCGGCGGTAGCGCGCGCCGATGACCGCGGGAGCGAACCGCGTCTCGATCGTCGCGCGCGCGGCCGCGCCGAGCTGCGCCGCCAGCGCCCGGTCGGAGAAGACCCGCCGCATGCACTCGGCGGCGTGCGCGACGTCCGGATCCGCCCAGGTCGAGCCTTTCATGTAGGGTCCGTGGTTCCGCTCGAGCGTGACGGGCCGGCACCGCACCGGGCAGCCGTTCGCGGGCGTGACGTATTCCGCCGTGGCCGACCAGTCGGTCGAGATCACGGGCTTGCCGAGGTACATGCACTCCGCCACCGCGAGGCCGAAGCCCTCGGCGCGGTGCAGCGACACGAAGCAGTCGCAGGCGGACTCGAGCTGGTAGATCTCGGCCCGGGTGAGGGTTTCCGCGATCAGCCGCGTGCCGGGCAGGTCGGCGACGGCGGACTGCAGCGCGGCGAAGTCGCTCTCGTTGCCGGCGGTGTTCTGGACCTTCACCACCAGCGCGGCGCCGCGGCCGGCGAGTCCGGACTGGCGGAACGCCTCGATCACCGCGCGCGGATTCTTGCGCTCGGAATAGGAGTTAAGGTCGTAGACGAAGAGGAAAAGGAACGGATCCGCCGGCAGCTGGAAGCGCGGGCGGAAGTTTCCGGCCGGCCGCTCGAAGGCGATCGCATGCGGCATCGTGAGCACGGGGACGGGCGACTTCATCGCGATCGCCTCGCGCGTGAAGTCGCTCGGGCACCAGACCTCGTCGAAGAAATCGAAGGCGGGCATCCAGGCGTCGGGAAAGTCCGGCAGCTCCCACGCCCAGTATGCCACGTTGTGCTTCCCGGCGCGGAAGGACCGGCCGTGGTGGTGGTCGATGTCCCCCGAGGACGGCGGATCGAGGTGGAAGACATTCACGTCGTGCGGATTCCTCTCCTGCAGCCGCGCCGCATAGGTGTCGTCGCCGAGCCGGTTCTTGCAGTGGAGCTTGAGCGGCACGAGCGCGACGGGCAGCCGGGCGGCGTCCGCGGCCCGCACCATGCAGCGGGCGCTCTCGCCGACGCCGAGGTCGGCGGTGAGGAAGCCCGCGATGTTCAGCCCGAGGTGCATGTGGCGCCGCGCAAACGCCACGGAGTAGGGCGCGAGCCGCTGGGAGAAATCGTAGATCACCTCGCCGTCGCCGGTCTCGATCCGCGTGAGGCGCAGCTGGCGGTTCTTCGCCTGCCGCCGGAAATGCTGCCAGGGCCCGAAGCCGGTGAGGCGGCCGAGCCACGCGAGGAGATTGCCGAGCCCGACGCCCCCGAGCACGAGGTCCAACCGGGCTCCGCGGCGCGCGGTCTCCGCCGGCAGCTCCAGTTCCACCTCCCAGGCTCCCGGTGACTTCGGGTGCACCCGGGCCGATCCGCCGCCGGCGATCCGGCAGGCGAGCGAGGGGGCCTCGCGCTCCGCGCCGTGCGCGCTGGGATGGACGCGGTACTCGCCGCGCACCCGCAGCCGGGCGACGCCCTCCAGCGGTGGCAGCTGCACGCGGCCGGCTTCGCGGATCCAGGCCGAATCGGGGGCGAACTCGTCGAAGAAAATCCCCGTGAAACTGGTCCACCGCCGGCCGGCGGGATTGCGCGGGGTGTGCGTGCTGGGTTGGGCCATCAAGGAATGGCGAAGGACAAGCCGTTGCCCCCGGCTTGGCAAAGCCTTTGTGCATGGGAGCAACTCGTTGCACGGGGGCGAGGACTCCACCGCGTCGCGACCCCCGCGTCGTGTCACGTATTACGTGACACTATGCGGGCCGGAGGGAAATCCGCAGTCCGCATTCCGAAATCCGCAGTTCCGACCGGAGCCGCTGCTTGCAGCGGGGAATCGAAGGGGCAGAGTGAATCCGCCCCATGCAACCCGAGGAGTACCGCAAGCTGGCCGAGGTCGAGGACCGGATGTGGTACTTCCGCGCGCTGCACGAGCACGTGCGCCGCGCGCTCGCGCCGCGGCTGGACGGGCGGACGGCGCAGGTCCTCGACGCGGGCTGCGGCACCGGCGGGCTGATCCGGCGGCTGGCGGGACGCGAAGCCTGGAAATGGACGGGCGTCGATCTGTCGCCGGTGGCGATCGAGCTCGCCCGCCGGCGCTGCCCGCCCGGGACCGAATTGAAAGAGGCGGCGGTCACGGCACTGCCTTTCGCCGACGGATCCTTCGACGCGGTGGTGTCGGCGGACGTGCTTTATCACGTCGACGACGACAACGCGGCGCTGCGGGAATTTTTCCGCGTGCTCCGTCCGGGCGCCCCGGTGGTGCTGACGCTGCCGGCCTATCCCTGGCTCTGGTCGTACCACGACGTCGCCGTCGAGGCGCGCCGCCGCTACCGGCGGAGCGGGATCCTCTCGCAGCTGCGCGCGGCGGGCTTCACGGACGCGCGGGCGACCTATTGGAACACCCTGGCGTTCCCGCTGGTGGTCCTGCGGCGCAAGCTCCTGCCGGCCCCGCGCGGCGGAAGCGATGTGAGCCTTTCCTCCCCGCCGGTCGAGGCGGGCTTCCGGGCGGTGGCGGCGGTCGAGCAGACGTGGATCCGTGGCGGCGGCCGGTGGCCGTTCGGCTGCTCGATCCTGGCCGTGGCGGTCAAGCCGGGCGGGGCGTAATTTCGCCGGTTCGTCCGACGTAATCGTTCCCCGTTCTCTGACTCGTTCCTCGTTACCGGCCATTTTCAGCGCGAGAACGAGAACGAAGAACGAGAACGATCCGACCCCTCCTTGATAACCAATTGGGACGTTACCAACGGAACCGCGCCGGCTGCATATTAGGATTGCGGAGACAGGAGCCGTTCCGGGAAGCTGCGCCCGCGTTCACGCGAGAATCGTGCCGCCGGCCACGGAGGCCCGGGCACACTTCGTACCCCCGTCATGTATTTCTTCGTCGTCGCCTTCGGCCTGCTGCTGCACGTCCTCCTGTGGGGTGCGGGGCTGGCGGCGCTGGCCATGCCGCGCCCGTGGCGGCGGTGCTGGCCGGTGCTGGCCGGGCCGGCGGGTCTCGCCCTGCAGTCGCTGGTGGTGTGGACCGGCGCCTACGCGAACCTCCCGGGCACGGACAGCTATGCGATGACGAGCGAGCTCCTGCCGGTGCTGCTCCTGGCCGCCGCCTGCTGGCGGCGCGGCGCCCGGCGGCTGACGGAGGACGTGGCGCGCCTTGGCTGGATCTGGCTGGCGATGGCGGTCTGCCTCTGCGCCCTCGTGCTGCCGCTCGTGATCGCGGCGAAGAACATCGGGCTGACGACGTTCTCGCTCGGCAGCTGCGACGCCGCGGACTACGCCGCGGGCGCCCGCGTGCTGAAGGAGTTCGCCCACTCTGATCACCGCGGGTTCCTCGGGCTGACGGAGGTGGTGAGCCTGATGTCGGTCGACAACTTCTTCGACTTCTGGCTGCGCCTGAATCACTTCACCCCGTCCGCGCTGATCGCGCTGAACGGCACGATCCTGCGCCTCGCGCCGCACGAGATCACGAGCCTGCTGACCATGGTGCTGCTGGTCACGTCGCTGCCGGTCGTTTTCTGGATGGCCCGCGCGGTGATGCGCTATCGCCCGGCGACCAGCGCCTGGATCGCGCTGCTCTACGGGCTGAGCCCCGTCACCTGGTACGCGGTGTTTCACGTGGCGATGGGGCAGCTGATCGCCGCGCAGGCGATCGCGCTGATCACCTGGGCCGGCGTGGCGCTCTGGCGCAGCCGGCTGGGCTGGCGCCGCGGCCTGGCGATGAGCGGCGTGCTGGCGATCGGCTACGCGCTGGTGCTGGGAGGCTACAATTTCATCCTGCTCGTCTGCCTCGTGCAGGCCGGCGGTTTCGCTCTGGGGCTCGCGATCTGGGACAACGAATGGCGGCGCCTGGCGCGCTGGTCGTTGCTGATGGTGACGCCGCTGATCGCCAGCGCCCTGGTCTTCTGGGACCGGGTGGCGGGGCTGGTCGAGCGCTACATGCTTTTCCAGCAATATGATTTTGGCTGGCGGATCCCGGCGCTCTCGCCGGCGGGCTGGGTCGGGTTCGTCGCCGGCCCGGCGCTGAATCCCCTGGCCGCCTGGCCGCAGGTGATTTTCTCCGTCGCCGTGATCGGCCTGCTGATGGCGGCCCTGGTCGCGGGAGCGAAGCAGCACCGGCGCGGCGTTTTCCTGGCGCTCTGCCTGTGCGTCCCGGTGCTGCTCGGCTACGGCTACCTGAACCTGCGCGGCGTGCAGCTGGGCACGAACGCGAGCTACGACGCCTACAAGCTCTTCGCGGTGTTTTATCCCGGCCTGCTCGCCGCGTTCTGTTATTGGATGACCCTGGCCTCCGCGCGCCGTCTCGCGGCCCGGGCGGCGGCCTGGACGCTGGCGGTGGCGGTGACGGCGGGCACGCTCAACGCCGCCTACCGCTTCGCGGTCCGCATGGAGCGGCCGCCGCTGATCGTCGATGGCGAACTCATTCATCTGCAGAAGATCGAGGACCTGCCCGGCGTCGCCTCGCTCAACATGCTCGTGCCCGACATGTGGTCGCGCCTCTGGGCGAACGCCTTCCTGCTGCGGAAGCCGCAGTATTTCGTGACGCACACCTACGAGGGCCGGAAGAACACTCCCTTGCGCGGCGAATGGGACCTCAATGCCGGGCTGATCGAGATCACCCTGCCCAACCGCGACCACTACAATGTCCTGAGCCCGAACTATTCCATCGTGAAGATCGACGACCCCTACTACGTCCGCGCCAGTCTGGGCGACGGCTGGTACGAGGGCGAGCGGCTGCCGCACCAGATGGTGGTCTACTGGCACTGGACCAAGGGCGACGCCGCCGTGCGGATCGAGAATCCGCACGACCGTCCGCTCCGGCTCGTCTGCCAGCTCGTCGTGCGCAGCCTGGTGCCCCGGGACCTGCAGGTGTGGATGAACGGGAAGCAGCTCCGCACGGTGAAAATCGACACCAAGCTCGGCAAGGTGCGCGTGCCGGAGATCTCGATCCCGCCCGGTGGCGCGACGCTGGAGCTCCGCTCCAACCTGCCGCCGACCGTCGCGGGTCCCCGCGACACGCGCCTCCTGGGCTTCGAAGTCCACGACCTCGAGATCGACGTGCTGTCGGACAACACGCCGCCGGAGATCGACTGAGCATCGGGGAAATTTTCGGCATCGACGGAATCGTCACCGTCGATTTGTTCTGAGCATCATGGAGTCCACGCCCCGGTTTCGCCGCGCCTTTGCCGGCCGAAAGATTCTCATCACCGGAGGGCTGGGCTTCATCGGCTCGAATCTGGCGCATGCGCTGGTGGCGCTGGGAGCGAAGGTCACGGTTGTGGATAGCCTGATCCCCGAATACGGAGGTAATCGGCGCAACCTCCGCGCCCTGGCGGGAAAAGTCCGCGTGCATGTGGCCGACGTGCGCGACTGGCCGCGCCTGCCGCGGCTCATCACCGGGCAGGATTTTCTCTTCAACCTCGCGGGCCAGACCAGCCACATGGACTCGATGACGGATCCGCAGACGGATCTGGACATCAACGGACGGGCGCAACTGGCGATCCTCGAGGCCTGCCGGGTGCACAATCCCGGAATCAGGATCGTGTTCGCCAGTACCCGGCAAATCTACGGCCGGCCCGACTACCTTCCGGTGGACGAGACGCATCCGCTCCGGCCGGTGGACGTCAACGGCATCAACAAGCTCGCGGGCGAGTCGTTCCACCTCCTGTACTCACGCGTTCACGGCATCCGGGCGACAGCGCTTCGCCTCACCAACACGATCGGGCCCCGCATGCGCGTGAAGGATGCGCGGCAGACTTTTGTCGGCGTCTGGATCCGCCGCTTGGTGGAGGGAAAGCCGTTTGAAGTCTGGGGTGGAGAACAACGGCGCGATTTCACCTACGTGGACGACGTGGTGGAAGCCTTTCTCCTGGCGGCGAACCGGCCCGAGGCGGTCGGCCGGATCTTCAACCTGGGCGGTCCGCCCGCGGTGTCCCTTCGCCGTCTGGCGGAGATGCTGGTCGAGATCAACGGCGGCGGGCAGTTCGCGGTGCGGAAATTCCCCCGCGACCGGAAAAAGATCGATATCGGCGACTACTATGCGGACGACCGGCTGATCGCGCGCACGCTCGGCTGGCGGCCGCGCACGGACCTGAAGACCGCGCTGGCCAGGACGCTTGGGTATTATCGCGCGGAGCTGCGGCACTACATCTAGGTTTTTTCGATCCGGACGGATTCCGGTTTGAACACGGGATGTTGGTTTGCCGATGATTCCAAACTCATCGTTCTCGTTCTCTTACTCATTCCTCGTTCTCGGGCATTTCCGGAGGAGAAGGAGAATGAGAACGAGGAACGAGAACGATGGGTCTCGATCGCGGCCGACGGGAGGCATCGGCCACCTGAACGAGGGCTTGCGCCGTCCGCGGCTTTTGCGGCTAAATCGGCGGCCATGGCCGACCCCGCGCTCAGCTTTGTCATTCCGCTCTACCACAGCGCGGCGACCATCGCGGGGGTCGTGCGGGAGATCGAGGGGCTGGCGGTCGAGGGCGGCCATGAGATCATCCTGGTCAACGACGGGAGCTCCGACGGCACGAGCGACGCCTGCCGCGAACTGATCCGCACGGCGCGCGTCCCGATCTGCCTCATCGAGCACGCGCGCAACTTCGGCGAGCACAACGCGGTGCTGACCGGCTGGCGGCAGGCGCGCGGGGCCTACATCGTCAACCTCGATGATGACGGACAGAATCCGCCGGCCGAGGCTGTCCGCCTCTGGCAGCATGCGCGGGCGCACGGGCTCGATGTCGTCTTCGGGCATTACACGGTGAAGCAGCACTCGGCCTGGCGAAACGCCGGCAGCTGGTTCACGAACCGCATGACCGACTGGGCGCTGGACAAGCCCCCGGGATTCTACCTTTCGAGCTTCCGCTGCGTCAGCGCGTTCGCGGCGCGGCAGGTGGCGGGCTACGCCGGGCCGTATCCGTACCTCGACGGCCTGCTGCTGCAGGTGACGCAGCGCATCGGCTCGCTCGAGGTGCGGCACGAGGAGCGCAAGGCGGGCCAGAGCAACTACACGCTGCGCCGGCTCCTGCGCCTCTGGCTGAGCGCGTGGGTGAATTTCTCCGTGTTTCCGCTGCGCGTGGCCACGATCCTCGGCCTGGTGGTCGCGGGCGCGGGGCTGGTCGCGTTCGTCGCGGTGGTCTGCCTGTGGTTCATGGACCGCGGCCCGCAGTTCGGCTTCGGCTGGCTGATGTCGGCGCTGCTCATCTTCTCCGGCGTTCAGCTCGTGATGCTCGGCCTGATCGGCGAGTACATCGGCCGGATGTTCCTCAGCGTGAACCAGCGGCCGCAGGCCGTCATCCGCGAGGTGACACGGAGCGGATCACGCTAGCGGGTGGAACGCGTCGACCCCAACGCGTTGTTCGCTCCGTCCACGGTCCAAGTCCGCAACGTCTCTCAACGTGTTGGGGTCAACGCGTTCCACCGCCGGGCTTCACAGCGGGCCGAACATCTCCCGCCAGCGCGAGAACTCGCGGTCGAGGGCGGCGTTCATGCCGGCGACGGCGGCGGGGGAGGGACCGCGACGCAGGTGAAAGGCATAGCCAAAGATGCCCCAGGCCTTCGCCTGCTCGATGGCGTCGAGCGGTCCGGCCTGCAGGGTGGCGAGATAGTGCTCGGACCAGCGCCGGACGCCGAGGCGGACGAGGGTGTCGCGCCAGCGCGCCGCAAGGCGGTAGGCATTCTCCTCGTTGCGGGCCTTGCGCCCGGGGGAGGCGCTGACGTGGTGGCCGACGCGGCTGTCCAAGGCGACGGCGTGGATCCGGCCGGCGGCGGCCGCGCGCAGGCAGAGATCGACGTCCTCGCAGCCATTGACGTAGCGCTCGTCGAAGCCGCCGAGCTCCGTCCACAGCCGGCGTTCGAGCAGGACGCAGGCCCCGGTGACGGCGTCGACGCGCCGCACGCCGCAGCCGGGGAGCCAGGACCAGCCGGGCAGCTCGCGTTCGTGTTCGGGCTTGCCCTTGGCATTGATGAAAATCCCCGCGTGGTCGATCGCGCCGGTGCGGAGGTCGCGCTGCACATTGCCGACGAGCCCGGCGCGCGCGCCGAGCCGGCGGTGCGCCGCGAGCATGGGCTCGAGCCAGCGCGTGGCCAGGACGAGATCGTTGTTGAGCAGCGCCAGGAATTCGCCCTGCGCGACGGCGGCGCCGCGGTTGTTGGCGGCGGCGTAGCCGAGGTTGCGCTCGTTGAGCAGGACCCGGAACGGCGGCCGGAGCGTCGCGAGCCAGGCGCGGGTGCCGTCCGTGCTGCCATCGTCGACGAGGATGATCTCGTGGCGGAGCCCCGCCGGCAGCGTCGCCCGGAGGCTCGCCACCATGGCCTGCGTGAGCGGCAGGCAGTTGTAGAGGGGGATGATGAACGAGACCTGCACCGGGGCGAGATTGGCGCGCGGGCGGCCGGAGGAAATCCGAAAACCCTCAGCCGACCTCGGCGAGCACCTTGCGCAGGTAGGCGCCGTAGCTCGACTTCCCCAGCTTCGCGATGTTCGCCTCGAGCCCGGCCCGGTCGATCCAGCCCTGCTTGTAGGCGATTTCCTCGATGCACGCGATCTTCAGGCCGGTGCGGTTCTCGAGGACATTGACGAACGTGGCGGCCTCGAGGAGCGAATCGTGCGTCCCGGTGTCGAGCCAGGCGGTCCCGCGGCCGAACAGTTCGACGTGCAGCCGGCCCTGTTCGAGATAGAGGCGGTTCAGGTCGGTGATCTCGAGTTCCCCGCGCTTCGAGGGCCGCAGGCTCCGCGCCAGCGGGACCACGTCCTGGTCATAGAAATAAAGCCCCGGCACGGCGTAGTTGGACTTCGGCTGGGCGGGTTTTTCCTCGAGAGAAAGCACGCGTCCGTCCTTGGCGAACTCGACCACCCCGTAAGCCGAGGGCTCGGCCACGTGGTAGCCGAAGATCGTGGCGCCGGCGGTGCGGCGCCCGGCCTCGGTCACGGCCTTCACGAATTCGGAGCCGTAGAAGAGATTGTCGCCCAGCACGAGGGCGGAGGGTTCCCGTCCGGTCAGGAAACCGGTGTCGCCGGCGATATGAAAGGCCTGGGCCAGGCCGTCCGGGCTGGGCTGCTCGGCATAGCTGAGCTTCATGCCGAGGTTCGCGCCGTCGCCGAGCAGCTTCCGGAACAGGGGCAGGTCCGTGGGCGTGGAGATGACGAGCACCTCCTGGATGCCGGCGAGCATCAGGACCGACAGCGGGTAGTAGACCATCGGCTTGTCGTAGACCGGCATGAGCTGCTTGCTCACGGCGATGGTCAGCGGAAAGAGGCGCGTGCCGGAGCCGCCGGCGAGAATGATGCCCTTGCGCGATTGCGGATTGGGGGTTGCGGATTGCGGATTTGAAGCCACGGGGAAGAGGGAGAGAAACAGGGCGCGGGGCCGACGGGGGATATCAATCCGCAACCCGCAATCCGCAATCCGCAATTGTCTCAGGCTTTCGTGCCGAGCCGCTCGCGGGCGTACTTCTTCGCGGTGATGTCGGCCGCCCAGGAGCGGTGCGCGAGATACCAGTCGACGGTCCGGGCGATGCCGGTCTCGAAGTTTTCCCGCGGGGCCCAGCCCAGCTCGCGCTGGAGCTTCGCGCAGTCGATCGCGTAGCGGCGGTCGTGGCCCGGGCGGTCGGCCACGTAGGTGACCTGGGTCGCATAGGATTTGCCGTCGGCTCGAGGTGACTTCCGGTCGAGCAGCGCGCAGATCGACTGGACGATCTCGATGTTCGGCTTTTCGTTCAGTCCCCCGATGTTGTAGGTCTCGCCGACGCGGCCCTTCTGCAGCACGAGCCAGATCGCCGCGGCGTGATCCTCGACGTAGAGCCAGTCGCGGATCTGCCGGCCGTCGCCATAGACCGGCAGCGGCTTCCCCTCGAGCGCGTTGAGGATCATCAGCGGGATGAGCTGTTCGGGGAAATGGTACGGGCCGTAGTTGTTGGAACAGTTGGTCGTGAGCGTCGGGAACTTGTACGTGTGCTGGTAGGAGCGCACCAGGTGGTCGCTCGCGGCCTTCGACGCGGCATAGGGCGAGTTCGGCGCGAAGGGCGTCTCCTCGTTGAAGGCGGGGTCGTCGGGGGCGAGGGTGCCGTAGACCTCGTCGGTGGAGACATGCAGGAAGCGGAACGCGCCCTTGGCCGGCTCCGCGAGCTTCGACCAGTGCAGGCGGGCGCAGTTGAGCAGGCGCAGCGTGCCGACCACGTTCGTCTGGATGAAGGGCTCCGGGGAGTCGATCGAGCGGTCGACGTGCGACTCGGCGGCGAAGTTGACGATGGCGTCGATGCGATGCTCGGCGAGCAGGCGGGCGACGAGGGCCGCGTCGCCGATGTCGCCGTGCGCAAAAACGTAGCGCGGGTCGCCGGCGAGATCGGCGAGATTGGCGGGATTCCCGGCGTAGGTGAGGGCGTCGAGATTGACGAGCCGGCGCAGCGGGGAGTTTTTTTCGGTGAGGCGCTGGCGGATGAAGTTCGAGCCGATGAAACCGCAGCCGCCGGTGACGAGGAGATTCATGCGAGGACGGGAAAGGGACTCAGGTGGCGCGGACCCACCGGCGCAGGTCGCGCTCGACGGCGGCGTGGACCTCGGTCAGGCGGATGCCGACGGACGCCAGCTTGCCGGAGTCCATCACGCAGTTGGAGCGCGGGGTCTTGGCGGCCCGGGCCATGAAGTCGGACTCGTCCTTGAAGAACACGAAGTCCTTGTTCGACACGCCGGTCTTCCGGATCAGGTCCACGACCTCGTGGGTGGTGACGTGCCCGGGATTGGTCACGTTGTAGGTGGAGAAGGGGACGCGCTTTTCCCAGCAGGCGAAGGTGGCGGTGACGAATTCCTCGAGCTGCGAGATCGAGTTGGTGGCCTCGAGCAGCGTCTGGTAGCGGAGCAGCTTCGTGAGATAATTGCGCGGGTTGTCGAACTGGTCGAACGGGATGCGCAGGCGCCAGATATAGACATTGGGCTCGCCCGCGAGCACCTCCTCGCCGAGCGCCTTGGTGCCGCTGTAGAACGAGCAGTTGTTCCGGCGGAAAGTGAAATTGGGCGTGTCCGTCTCGGTGAAGCCGGTGCCGTCGGGCCGCGCGCCGGTGAAGATGCAGCCGGAGGAGACATGGCCCCAGGGCACCTTGGCGGCGGCGCAGGCCGCGGCGATGCGGCCGGGCAGCACGGCGTTGCCGAAAAGGCAGTCGGCCTTGTGCAGCTCGCAGGCGTCGACGTTGGGCTTGCCGGTGTAGCCGGCGGCGTTGATCAGGAACTCCGGCTTGTCCGCCGCCAGCGCGGCGGCGAGCCTGGCGGAGTCGGAGTAGTCGATGTCCGCCCGGCGGAGGTTGCGGAAGGCAATGCCCTTGCGCGTCAGAAGCTTCTGGTACGCCTGCCCGACAAATCCCGAGCCACCCAGCAGATAAATCATAAGGGACGAGTGAAAGGGACCGGGGCCAGGGGGAACAAGGGTTTTCTGATCCGACGCGGACCAGAAAACCCAACGTTCAACGTCCAACATTCAACGTTGAACGTTCAACTACGAGCCAATGGCTGATGAACCTTTAGGCGCCGGGGCCCACACCTATCTTTGGATGTTGGGCGTTGAACGTTGAATGTTGAACGTTCCGCCGGTCGTTCACGACCGGCGGCGGTAGTCTCCGCGGCTGAAATATTTCTCCAGCCACACGTACGCGCAGATGAAAAAGTAGCGGCTGCCCATTTCCTTGATCTTGAGCTTGGCCTGGCCGTGCTTCCGGTTGCTCCACGAGATCGGGATCACCGTCCAGGTGTAGCCGCGGACGATGGCCTTGAGCGGGATCTCGACGGTGAGATTGAAATGGGGCGCGAGGAAGGGCCGGCAGCCGTCGATCACCGTGCGGCGGTAGGCCTTGAAGGCGTTCGTGGTGTCGTTGAGCGGGATGTTGAAGCCGATCCGCACGAGAAAATTCGCGAGGCGGTTCACGCGCAGCTTCAGCCAGGGATAATCGATGACCTTGCCGCCCTTGATGAACCGGCTGCCGCAGACGAGATCCCAGCCCTCGTTGAGGAGGCGCCAGTAGCGCACGGCGTCGGCGGGGGAGTCTGAGGCATCCGCCATCATGATCACGACCGCGTCGCCGCGGCTGTGGTCGAGACCGCGGACGACTGCCCGGCCGAAGCCGTGCGGGCCCGGGTTTTGCACGGGCGAGAGCGTGGGGATTTTGCGGCGGAGCTCCTGCAGGACTTCCCAGGTGCGGTCACGGCTGCCGTCGTCCACGACCACGATCTCGTGCGGCACGCCCTCGGCGGTGAAGGTCCGGTGGATGTCCTCGATGGTTGAGGGTAGGGACTCCTCCTCGTCCCGCGCCGGGATGACGACGGAAAACAGCGTGAGTGCCGGGGCGGAGGGCGAGGGTATGGAAGAGGCGGGCATCAGAGCGGCGCCGACAGCTCGAGCCAGTGCGGGTGTTCCCGCGCGTGGACGGCGATCTCCTCGAGGATGTCGCCCACTGACCGCTGCGGCCGCCAGTTCCACAGCCGCGTGGCCTTGGCGTGGTCCAGCACGAGCCAGGGAACGTCGAACGGCCGCGGCGCCGGCTCCGCGCCGATCTCGCACGCCCCGAACCGGGAGGCGCACCAGTCGGTGAGCTGGCGCAGCGAGGTGGCGGAGGCGGCCCCGCCGGAAAGATTCACGATGCGGTCGCCCGTGGGAAGCGATGGGGCGGAAAACTGCCGCTCGAGCAGCGGCGCCAGGTCGCGCGGGTGCAGGCAGTCCCGCACCTGGTGTCCGCGACCCTCAAAGCCAATGTATTTCAGCGGACGGCGCCGCAGGTGGCTGTTGATCCAGTAGGCGAAGATGCCCTGGTCCGGCCGGCCGAATTGGCCGGCGCCGGCGAGCACGCCACAGCGGTTGATGAAGACCGGCAGGCCAAAGGCCTCGCCGTATTCGAGCGCGAGCGCCTCGCTGGCGAGCTTGGTCGCGCCGTAGAGCGAGACCGGGGCGCCGGTGGCGAAGGACTCGTCCAGGCCTGCTGCGGTCACGCCGGCGGGCAGCGGCGCGCCCGCGGCGGGCCGGAAGGCGCCGTTCGCCGCCTCCACCGACAGGCCGGCGAGGGGGGGGATGCTATAGACGCGGCTGGTGCTGAGCAGGACGAAGCCGGCGCGGTGCCGCTTGCAGTACTCGAGCAGGTTGACGGTGCCCGAAAGGTTGTGCTCCACGAGCTGGCGCGAGCTCGTGCGGCCGTCGACGCCGGCGAGCACGCTCGGATTGGCGGCGGCATCGATCACCCAGTCGCAGGCGGGCAGCGACTCGATGTCGCTGGGGACGCGCAGGTCGGCGTGGTACAGCCTGGCCCCGAGGCGCGCGAGCTCCGCCCGATTGGTCTCGCTGCCAGGGCGGATGAAATTGTCGAAGCCGTGGACCTGATGTTTCCCGCCCTGGACGAGTTCGCGGGCCAGCGTGCTGCCGACGAAACCGCAGGCGCCCGAAAGGAGGATTCGCATCCGTCCACCCTTGCGAAAAAGCGCAGGCGCGGGAAGCGCGTTTTTGCCGCGAGGGCAGCCGGTGATTGCGTCCCGATTTCCTCAGCCGGGGCGTGCGGTCGGATTTTTGGCCACGAAAAGGCGCCAAGGCACGGTGGCTACGAAGACGTCTCCGTCGCGCATATAAGCGCGCGGGAGATTTCAATCGGACCTCCTGACTTTTTTGCGCCTTTTCGCGGCTAAAGAGCCGCGTCCGGCTGCCTCGTCCATTCGCGCGGGGCGATCAACCGAGGACGCGACCGGTTAGTTGGAAGCGGGCGCCGGCACCGGGGGGGCGGGCGGCTCCTCCGCTTTTTTCTTCTGCGCCTCCTCGTAGGCCTTGCGCTGCTGCATCCCGATCTCGAGGAGGTCGGAGACGAGCATGCGCGCCTCGCGCGCCTGGTCCTCGTCGGAACCGGCGGCTGCCGGAGCGGCCGGCTGGTCCGGAGTCGCCCCCGTTGCACCGGGAACGGCGGACGGGCTGGGAAGGGCCACCGACACGGCGGTCGTCACGGTGGACTTGGGGAGCGTGAGGGTCTTGAGCTCGCCGGCGACACGGATCACGGCCGTCTCGGCCTCGACATCGCAGCTCACGACCTTGACCTCGCCGAGGCTCGCGCCGACGGCGACCCAGTGGCTGCGCTTGTCCGCGGCCTCGTAGAGGCTCACAAAAGTCTTTCCCTCGACGACGCCGATGGCTGAGAGCTGATAGGGCTCGGCTGGCGCGGGATGGGCATCGGCCGGCGCCTTGGCGGGCAGGAACGGCGAATCCGCCGGCACGTCCTGCGCCCGGCCGGACACGGCGGACGCGACGGCGAACAGTGCGAGCAGGGCTCCAGGCATGAATCGAGGGAATCTCACGGCGGGAGAGACCCTGGCAGGGCGCCAATGATCCGTCAAACCTGGCGGGAGGTCTCGTGCGAAGACGCAAAGGCGCCCTGTTCGGAGGACGGAGGACAGCGGCCGGTGAACGGACGGAGGGGCGGCGCCGGCCACGATGGCGACCCCTCACATCTCACGCCGATCGACATTCGGGATGTTCGTATCCGGCAACGGCGTGCAACCACGGGCCGTGAAGTCTTTGACGTTCTTCAGCACGATCGTCGGAACACCGGCGGCTTTCTGCGCTTTGACGTGCTGGAAGTCCGCGCCGCTCACGTCGTCGAGGACGAACGCCGGCCGGCGGTCCTCCTGCATGAATCTGACCTCGACGTTGTTGAGCTCGATCCCCTTGGCGTGGCGGATGAAAAACCCATAGGCGGGCAACAGGCCGAACATGGAAGGCTCGGGATAATCCTTCTCCTGCTCCGGGGTATCGAACGGCTCCCGCGTCGGCATGCGACCACCGGGAGCACCGCGGCGCCCGCCGAGAACGAAAAAGAACGTATTGATCAGATCCGGCGGCTGCTGGGCCACCTGATCCAGAGTCATGCCGCCGCGGCTGAAGATGCGGATGTCGCTGAGCTTGATATCCTCCACGTCGTGGCCGGGGATTCCGGTGATGATCGACGGATAGCGCGGGTCGGCGTTATAGACCACGACGTTGCTGATGCTGATGCGGCGCGCCGTGCCGATCGGCATTCCCTCCGTCGCCCACATCATGCGGCTGCCCAGCCGGATGAAGATCGGGCTGTTCGTGACGTCCCTCATGGTGATGTTGGAAATCGTGATGTCTTCCAATTGCCCGCCGTCCACGCATTCGAGGGCCAGCCCGCGACAGCAGTCGAACACCACGTTGGAGATCGTGATATTCTTGAAGCCGCCGGCGCTTCCCGTGCCCATCTTGATGCGCCCGGTGGCGCCATCGCGATCCGGCGCCAGCTTGAAGGTGCGCTTGTACGTGCCGTCGAGCAGCGAACCGACTTCGTAGCCGCTGACCAGGCAATTGGTGATGGTTATATTCTCGCAGGTGTACGCAATTCCCTGGTCGCGGTCGGATTTCAGGCAAATGCCGTCGTCGATGGGCGAGTTGACGCTCGTGTTGGAGATCCGGATGTTGGTGCCGCCGACATCGATCCCGTCGCGGATGGTGTCCACCTTGACGTTGTCGATCGTCAAGTTGTCCATTTCCAGAACCGTGATCGCGGAGTGCCCGCCGTCCGCCACGGAGAAGTCGCGCAAGGTCACGTTGCGGCAGCGTTTCAGTCCGATCGCCTTGTCGCCATTGAGGGTGCCGGGCGCTTTTTGCCGGGTAAGAACATCCGTGCCGCTGATCAGGCCGCTTCCCACGATCGATACGTTTTCGAGGCCGATGCCCCAGATCAGGGCGCTCATGGTTTGGTCGATGGTGGCGGTGTCCTTCGACGCTTTGATGACGCATCCCGGGTCGAGCTGCAAAGCGATGTTGCTGCGCAGGCGGATCGAGCCGGTCAGGTAGGTTCCGGCGGGAAAATACACGGTTCCGCCGCCCGCCGCGGCCGCCGCGTCGATCGCCTGGTTGATTGCGTCCCGGTCGGGCGTCGTCCCATCGGCCTTTGCGCCGAACGCCTTGACATCGAAAACTGCGGCCCGCCCTTCGAACGGCGCACCCAGTGAAAGCGCCACCGCGGCGCAGCAAACGAGAAAAGCATTTTTCATTTCGCCTCCTGAGATCTCTGGTCAAATCCGCGCGGGTGCCCGTCCTTCGCCAGCCGAGGATTCGTGAACTTCGCGCTCAAGCATGAACTCTGCCTGTGGGGGTAAGGCATAAAAACTTGCGGCCAAAAATAGGACCGCCCGTGAATACCTCGCTCACACGCAGCTGAATTCGGATAAAGTCAATTGCGTTCACGGTTTCGCCCTCGTGATGCGAGAGCCTCCAAGAGGATCCTTTCCGGCCTCTGCGCCCCCGCGTCTCTGCGCGAAATCCTGCCGCGGCCTCAGGAGGCGCGCGGGCGTTTCATCCAGGCCTCGACGATCTGGCGGATCGTGCCCTCCAGCGACTGCGTGATGTCCCACGCCGGGTAGTGGGCGCGCATCTTCCGCAGGTCGCTGTAATAGCAGATGTGGTCGCCGATGCGGTTCTGGTCGACGTAGCTGAAGACCTGGGCGCGGCCGGTGAATTTCTCCGCGAGCTTGAACGCCTCGAGGATGGAGGTGCTGTTGGCCTTGCCGCCGCCGAGGTTGTAGACCTCGCCGGCGCGCGGGGCGCCGACGAACGCGGCCATGAAGCGGGCGACGTCGAGCGAGTGGATGTTGTCGCGCACCTGCTTGCCCTTGTAGCCGTAGACCTTGTATTCGCGGCCCTCGAGGTTGCACTTCACGAGGTAGCTGAGGAAGCCGTGGAGCTCGACGCCGCTGTGGTTCGGGCCGGTGAGGCAGCCGCCGCGCAGGCAGCAGGTCGGAAGGTTGAAGTAGCGGCCGTACTCCTGCACCATCACGTCGGACGCGACCTTGGACGCGCCGAAGAGGGAGTGCTTGGACTGGTCGATGGTGAATGTCTCCGCGATGCCGTGCGCGTAGGCGGGATCGGCGTAGTCCCAGCGCGTCTCCAGCTCGCGGAGCGCGATGCGGTTGGGGGCGTCGCCGTAGACCTTGTTCGTGCTCATGTGCACGAACGGCGACTCGGGGCAGGCCTGGCGCGCGGCCTCGAGCAGGTTGAGCGTGCCGGTCGCGTTGGTGTCGAAGTCGTCGAAGGGGATGGCCGCGGCGCGGTCGTGGCTGGGCTGGGCGGCCGTGTGCACGATGATCGCGGGCCGGACCGCGCGCACGAGCGCGAGCACGCCCGCGCGGTCGCGGATGTCCAGCTCATGGTGGACGAAGCCCGGCAGCTCGCGGGCCAGCTCCTGCTGGTTCCAGCGGGTGTCGCCCTGGGGGCCGAAAAAGACGGCGCGCTGGTTGTTGTCCACGCCGTGGACGGTGCAGCCGAGCTCGCGGGCGAAATACCGGCAGACCTCGGAGCCGATGAGACCGGAGGAGCCGGTGACAAGGAGGGTTTTGCCCATGACGACGTCCAAAAGAACAGAACGTCAGAGCTTCACAAACCGGTATTTGACCACGGCGCGCAGCCAGGTGAGCGGATCGCGGACCATCGAGACCTTCTTGCCCTCGGCGAACGAGCGCGAGCGGTAGGAAATCGGAATCTCAATCGGGCGATGGCCCTTGCGCACGAGCTTCATCAGCAGCTCGAAATCGAAGTCGAACCGGTTGCTCTCGAAGGTCAGGCCCTCGAGGCAGTCGCGGCGGAAGACCTTGTACATCGTGAACGGGTCGCGCAGCCAGATGCCCAGCGCGGCGTTGATCATGAGCGCGAAGGTCCAGTGCCCGAGGTTCAGGATGAACGCGTGCACCGGCTGGTCGTCGAACTTGCGGATCGCCCAGCCACCGAGGCCGTGGCGGGAGCCGAGCACGAATTCCTGCCGGCCGGCGATGATCGGCGCGAGCAGCACCTCGTAGTCGTTGAGGTCGTACTCGAGGTCCGCGTCCTGGATGATGATGATGTCGCCCGTGGCCTGCGCCAGGCCGGCGCGGACGGCGTGGCCCTTGCCCTGGGGCCGGTCCTCGAGGATCAGCGTGACCCGCGGATGCTCCCGGTAGCTGAGGACGATGGGCCGGGAGCCGTCCGTGGAATTGCTCTCCACGATCACCACGCGGATGTCGACGCCGGGAATCTGCTTCGCGAGCAGGGCGTCGAGCGCCTCCTTCGCCGTGGCGCGCTCGTTGTAGACCGGGACGACCACGGTCAGCGTGCAGGGGATGGGGAGGGGCTTCATGCGGGGTAAAAATCGACCGTCATGGGGAAGCCGGACGGGGAATGCTACTCTTTTCTGCGGTGGTCACCCACAGCCAGCCGCCCATGCCGAGCAGGAGCCCGGCGCCGGCCGCGGCCAGCAGCAGCGCCAGCGTGAAGTGCTGCGGCCAGTAGCGAAAGACGATCTCGTGCCGGCCCGCCCGGTCGATGGCGACGCCCTTGAACGCATGGTTGACGCGGAAATAGGCCGCCGGCTGCCCGTCGATCGTGACGCGGAAATCCCCGGGGTAGTAGGCCTCGGTCAGCACCGCGACACCGGGGGCGGGCGCGTCGACGACGAAGGAGGTCGTGTTGGCCGTCAGCCGGTAGGAGGTGGCCGGTCGCACCGCGCGGGTGGAGAGATCGCGGGAAAGCGCCGGCGCTCCGTGCTCGTCGGCCTGGATCGCGGCGAAGGGCCGGCCGTCGCCGGTGTAAACCCGCGCGACCAGCTCCGGCGTGCGGTCGTAGGTGGCGAGGCGGTCGGTGAAGAAGGCCCGCGGCCAGGCCGAGGCGCTGCGGTAGATGTCGAGATCCCGCTGCGCTGCGAGCTGCAGCCGGCCGATCGCGTGGGGCGGGCTGTGGTGGTCGGCGAGGTAGTGCGTGACGTTGAGCATGTCGTGCACCGGCAGCAGCGCGACGCCGCTTTCCTCGGGCGTGCCCTCGCCCCATTGCCAGACGCGCCCGAGATGGGCCGCCGCGGCGTAGTCGAGGTAGTATCCGTTGCGCACGGCGTCCACGCCGTAGAGGCTCTCCCAGCGCAGCGCCACGTTGTAGACGGGGAAGAGATTGTTCCCGAGACCGATGACCCGGAACGGTCCCGCTGCGCCCTGCTGGTCCACCCAGGCCACGGCCGGCGAGGGCGCACGGAAATCGGCGCGCTCGCCGGGGGAGAAGGCGTAGTGATTGAACTGCGTCTGCAGGTACTGGCCGTGGCGCCACAGCAGCACGGGCAGGGCCAGGGCGAGGGCGACGCAGAGGGGCGCCGGATTTCCGGACCGGGCGGTCCAGCGCAGCCCGAGCGGCAGCGCGAGCGCGGCCAGGGCGAGGGTCGAGGCATAGCCGGCGAAGAACACGCTCTTCGGCAGCCCGCGCATCGACGCGAAATAGCCGAGGGCGAGCGCGGACACGATGAGCGCCGCCACCGCCAGCCGCCGGTACCAGCCGGGCTGCCCCGCCTGCCGCACCGCCTCGTGGAACCCGCAGCCGGCGAGCACCGCGAACAGGATCAGCAGCGGACAGGAGAATGTGTTGCCGACGTGCCAGATCTGGGCGATGAACGGGATCTTCACGATCACGGCGGCCGGAACGATCCCGAAGGCGAAGGCCCCCGCCAGGACGGCGGGAATCAGCAGCGCCAGCCCGGCGCGGTCACGGCGCCAGGCCGAGGGACTGAGCAGCCACGCGAGCAGGCCGACGAGAAACAGCGCATTGCCGGCCGGCGCGACGACCCATTCCTCGGTCCATTTCTGGCGGTAGAAGATGTCGTCGAAGATCCCGATGAACTGCCCGAGCGCATAGGTCTGCGCCTGGGGGACGTCGTAGGCGGTCACCGAGTGCCGCAGCGCCACAAGGAACGACATCCAGAGCGGCGCCGCGAGCAGGAGGAAGATCGCTCCGGCCGCGGCGGCGAGCCCGAGCAGCCGCCCGCGGCGGCCGGCGGTCTCCGGCAGCAGCGCGACCAGGAGCACGCCCGCCAGATTCAGGCAGGCCATGAGGATGCCGGCCTCCTTCATCGTTCCGCTGGAAAACTCGGTCCAGTTCGCGAGCAGCAGGAGCCCGAGCCAGCCGAGCTCGCCGCGCCGGGTCCGGCTGCGCGCCAGCCCGATCCAGGCGACCAGGAGCCAGGGCGAATAGCCAAGGCTGAAGGTGGCGGGGTGGTTGATCCGGAAAGTGAAGTACGCGAGGAACCCGCCGCCGATCGTCGTCAGCACGGCGGCGGAAAGGTCGCGCACGAGCATCCATACCGCCAGGCCGAGGCCGGCGGCCAGCAGCCAGTGGGCGGCGAGAAAATGCAGATCCCACGCCCACGCCGCGCCGTCGGCGAGGATGGTGAGCAGGTTGAAGGGATCTCCGGCCATCGACTGGCCCTGGCCGAGCAGCGGCTCGCCGCCGAGGTTGTAGCGGTTCCAGAGCGGCAGCTCGCCGTCGCGCAGCGCCTGGCGCTCGAGCATTGGATAATAGAGATGCTGGAAAAGCAGCGCGCCGACGTCCGAGCCCATCGTGTCGGAAAACTCCGCCTGCGTCGCGCGCGGAAGCGTCGGATGGCTGCCATAGAGCATGAGCGATCCGTTGTTCGGGGAGACAAAGCTGCGGCCGCCGAAGATCACGGGATGCGCCTGGACCGCGACGGCCAGCGTCGCCGTGAGCAGGATCGCCGTGCGCGGCCGCGCCGCGAGCCAGCGCACCACCGGCGAGGTGCGCGTCCGCAGCCACGCCAGCACCCTCGGGCTGGCGAGCAGCAGGCCGACTGCGAACACCCCCAGCGCCAAAGGGAGCGCGGCACGCAGCCGCATGAGGCCGAGCACCCGCAGCTGCAGCGGCGCGGCGAGCGGCAGTTCGAGCGAGGGATCGTTAGCATTGGGGGCGACGACGCAGAGCGCGGTCTCGCCCTGCGCCGTGAACGTCGTGACCTGCGCGTTGGGATGAAAGTCCTGCGGCTGGAACGTGCGCATGACCCGGCCGGAGGAGTCGACGATGCGGGCGCGCGCCACGGTCAGCCGGGCCTCGTGCTCGATCGGATCGAAGCGGAAGGCGCGGAACGTGCCCGGCGGCATCATGAAGCGGTAGACGACCGGCTTGGGCTCGACCTTCAGCGGCTGCGCGGAGGAGTCGGACTCGTTGATGCCGTGGCCGAGGTCCCAGAAGAACTGGGTGATCCCGGCCGTGTCCGAGGTCAGCGTGACGTCGAAGAAATAGAAATCGCGGCGCGTGACGCTGGTGGTGGCGAGGGGCAGGGCGGCCGCGATCGCCAGCGCGAACGCCAGCAGGGCCGCGCGCGGATCCGGCCGGAACTTGAGGGGCGCCGGCATGTCACGCCGGCCGGAGCCGCCGCCACTGCCAGTCGGCCACCGGGGCGCCGATCCCGAGAATCACGCCCGCGAAAAACAGCCACAGCCCGAGCGTGAGATGCTCGGGCCAGTAACGGAAGGTCACGTGGTAGGTGCCCGGGCGGCTCACATAGACGCCCTTGAACGCGTGGTTGACGCGAAAGTATTCCGCCGGCTCGCCGTCGAGGGTCACCTCGAAGTCGCCGGGATAATAGGATTCGGAAAGGACGATCACGCCGGGGGCGCTCGCGGCCACGATGAACCGCGTGGTGTTGTCCGTGAGCTGGTAGTCGTGCGCGGCGGCCGAGGAACGGGCCCGCAGGTCGCGGCTGAGCGCGCGCGCGCCGCTCGGCAGCGACGGCACGTCGCTTTCCTGCACCGCGGCGAAGGGGTGTCCGCCCTGGCTCATGGTCAGGCGGACGAATTCCGCCGTCGAGCCGTAGGAGGTGAGCGCATCGGTGAAGAACGCGCGCGGCCAGGCGGTCGGGCTCTCGTAGACATCGAGGTCCAGCCGGGCGAGCGGGGTCCGGCCGGGAATCTCGTGCGGCGTGGGCCGGTGGGACGCGAGGTAGTACCGGACGTTCATCAGGTCCTGCATCGGCAGCGCCGGCCCGATGTCGTCCTGCTGCGGCGGGCCGCCAACCCAGTCGGTGATCTTCCTCATCGGCGTGGCGTCGGCCAGCTGGTCGAGGTATTTGTTCCGCACGGCGTCGACCCCGTAGATCGACTCCCAGTCCAGGTTCTGGTTGTAGCCGGGGAAGAGATTGTAGCCGAGACCGACCGTGCGCGCGGGTTCCGTGCGGCGGGCGTTGACGAAACCGACCGCGGGGGACGGGGCCTTGAGATCGACGCGCACCTGCGGGTTGAACACGTAGGTGTCGAACGGCGTGCTGACGTATTCCCCGTGGCGCCAGAGGAGCAGCGCGAGCCCGACGGCGACGATGGCCGCGGCCGCGCCCGGCTGGCCGCGGCGGACGGCGAGCCACGCGCCGGCCGGCGCGGCGAGGACCACGAGGAAGAGGGTGGAAACGTAGCCGGCGAAGAACGCGCTCTTGGCGGCCTGCTGCGTCGATCCGAAGTAGAGCGCGGCCAGGCCCGCGAGCAGCAGGGCGACGAGACCGTGGCGCGCGAGCCAGCCGGGCTCGCGGAGGCCGCGGATCGCGGCAGCGAGGCCGAAGCCGGCGAGGACCGCGGTGAGCACGAGCAGCGGGCAGGAGAACGTGTTGTCGACATGGCTGATGTTCGCGATGAACGGCAGCTTCACGATCCACTCGGACGGCACGACGCCGAACACCAGCGCGAGCGGCACGAGGCTGGCGCCCAGCACGGCGGCGCCGCGCCGGTTCGAGGCGATTTCCCGGAGGCCCGCCAGGGCCCAGAGCACGCCGAAGAGGATGACGAAGTTGGAGGAGGGATCGAAGTGCCCCTCATTGGGCCGGAGCTGGCGGTAGAACAAGTCCTCGAAGAAACCGATCAGCAGCCACGGGGAAATCTGCGCGGCCGAGGGGATGTCGTAGTTCGTGTGCGACTTCCTGAGCGCATCGAGGAACGTGATCCACTGCGGGGCCGCGAGCAGGACGAAGACCACGCCCGCCACGGCCGCGGTGGCGAGACGTCCGGCCCGGGCGCGCCAGGGCTCGGCGGCGGTCAGCAGGAGAAGCGCGCCGGCGAGATCGAGGCAGGCCGCGAGCATGTAGGCCTCCTTGATCGTGCCGCTGGTCATCATGCAGAGGTGGGCGAGGACGAGCGCGAGCCCGCCGACATTCCGCGCGCGGGGCGTGCGCGCCTCGAGCAGCCAGCACCAGGCGACGAGCACCCAGGGCGACCAGCAGACCGACAGGATCGCGGCGTGGTTGAGCCGGAAGGCGAAGAAACCGATGTACCCGATCCCGAGCGTGACCAGCAGCGCCGCGCCCAGGTGGCGCGCGAGCATCCAGACCAGCAGGCCGGTGCCGAAGGCGAAGAGCACGCGCATCGCGAGGAAGCGCAGGTCCCATGACCAGGTGGCGCCCTTCGTCACCATCGTCAGCCAGTTCAGCGGGTCCCCGAACATCGACTGGCCCTGGCCGAGGAGGGGAACCCCGCAGAGATCGTAACGGTTCCAGAGCGGCAGCTCGCCGTGGGAGAACACGGCCTCGCCGGCGATCGCGGGATAGTACATGTGCTGCCACATCATCGCGCCGACGTCGGCGCCGCGGGCGTCCTCGAGCTCCGTGTTCTGGTAGCCGGGCGCCGTCGGATAGGTGTCGTAGAGCAGGTAGACCGCGTTGTTCGGCGAAACGAAGCTGCGCCCGAGGAAGACCACGGGGTAGCATTGCACCGCGGTCGCGATCGCGGCGGTGCCCAGGAGCGCGCGGACCGGATGGGCCGAGGCCCATCCGGCGAGGCGGCGGCCGGTTTCCCTCGGTCCGACGCTGAACAGCGCGCTGATCAGCAGGGTCGCGCCACCGACGCCGAGCCAGACCGGCACGAGCATGCGGAGGAGCAGGCCCCAGCTCATGCCGAGGGTCAGCGGCCGGTCCAGGGCGACCTGCAGGATCGGGTCGAACGCCCCCGGCGTGGTCACGGCCTTGAGGCGGCCGCCTTCCTCGGTCAGAGACGCGATCTGTTGGTAACCGTGAAAATCGCTCCCGCTGAAGGCGTGGAGGACACGGCCGGAGCGGTCCACGATCCGCGCGCGGGCGATCGTGACCGTTCCTTCGCGGTCGATCGGGTCGAAGCGCAGCGCGTGCAGCGTGCCCATCGGGAGCGGGAAGCGATAGGGCTTCGCGTCCTTTTCCCCCGTCATGGGCAGGGAGACGGAGTCGGCCTCGATGCTGCCGCGGCCGACATCGTAGAAGAGCTGCACCATGGCGGGCACCGACGAGCTGAGCTCCGCCTCGAAGAAATAGTAGCCGACCTGCGCCTTCGTCGTGGTGAGGAAGGGCAGGCTGGCCGCGAGGGAAAAGAGCGCGGCGAACAGCAGGGCCAGCGGGGGAAACGCCTTTCTCATCGCGGAGCGGTCAGGGCTTCACCGCGGCGACGGCGATGGCCTTGCCGTAGGGATTCTCCTCCTCGTGGCTGGTGAGCGCGGTGAACCCGAAGTGGCGGAGCGCGCCGAGGATCTCGTCGCTTTTCATCCAGCAGCACGACGGCTGCACGCCGCCGCGGAATTTCCGGTAGTCGATGCCGTCCCCATAGAATTGCGGGAAGAGCGTGTGGGCGAAGCCGCCGAACTCCGCCGCGCGGGGCGGCCCGAACTGCGGCGCGAGCGCGGGCTGCTTCACGAAGAGGGATTCGTCGTGGAACACCGTCCAGATGAAAACCTGGCGGCAGCAGCGGGCAAGGAGGGCGATCGTCTCCACCGGCTCGATCATGTGGTAAAGGAACCCGCAGGCGACGCCGACATCGAAGCGCTCCTCCGTCGTGCGCATGTAGCCGAGCGCGTCGCCGAGCAGGAACCGGGCGTGGGGAATGTTCAGCACCTCGCGCGCGACGAGACATTTCAGGTAGGCGCGCGCATTGGCCTCGACCGCGACGACCTCGCGCGCCCCGAGCTGCGCGAGCATGTAGGTGTGGCCGCCCTCGAGCGGGCCGAGCTCGAGCACGCGCTGGCCCGCGAAGCCCTGGCCGGAAAGCTGCCGCAGCGCGCCGTCGGCCCAGCCGAACCGCGGATCCTCGAACAGCGGCACGTTGCCGGCCTCGATCCTCGGCCCGGTGGCGGGGAAGCGGGAGGCCCATTCCCCGGCGAACAGGTCGATGGCGTTCTGGGGCGAGGGCGGGGTGACGACGAACGGGCGCTCGGTCTGGATGGTGGGCATGCGGGCGTCGGCCAAGCCTGCTGGCGCGCGGAGGGCAACGCTACACGAAAATGGGTGGTGGGGTCCTGGAATCTGCTCTCAATCCTCGACGCAATCTCGGGTAGGGCGCGGACTCCGCTCCGCGCCGGGCCCAACATTCGTGACCAGCTTATACTGGCGGCTTCGGAAAGGCCGATTGGGGGTTCCCGGCGCGGAGCGGAGTCCGCGCCCTACCGGCGGCAGGTTGAAGATTTTTGCAGAACCATGCGCCAGCGACATTCGCTTTGACAGCGTCGCCGCCGCCCGCCGTTGATGGCGGCCGCATGAGCGAGGAACGTCGCGACTACAAATCCGTCTGGACCAGCCTTTCCAGCTCGCGGGAGGACGCGCACATGTTCGTGTCCGGACACGACGACGAGGAGAAGTTTTACCACGCGGCGGAGGACACGCTTTGCATCCTGATGGAAACCGTCGGCCTGCGGCCGGACGACGTCGTGCTGGAGATCGGCTGCGGCGTCGGCCGCGTCGGCACGGCGATCTCGCCCTTCGTGAAGGAGTGGATCGGCTGCGATGTGTCGCCGAACATGCTGCGCCACGCGCAGCGCCGCCTGCTCGGGCTGGACAATGTCCGGCTGCAGGAGGTCTCGGGCTACGACCTGAAGCCGATCGCCGACGCCTCCATCGACGTGGTGTACACGACGGTGGTCTTCATGCACCTCGAGGAATGGGACCGCTACAGCTACGTGCGCGAGGCCCTGCGCGTGCTGAAGCCGGGCGGCCGCTTCTACTGCGACAACATGAACATCGCCAGCGACGAGGGCTGGGCCGTGTTCGAGGAGGGCTGGCGCCTGGTGCGGAGCGACCGGCCGCCGCAGATCTCCAAGTTTTCCAGCGTCCCGGAATTCGAAACCTATCTCCAGCGCGCCGGCTACATCGACATCCACGTGGCCACGCGCCCGATGTGGGTCTACGGCTGGGGCACCAAGCCGCCGGCTTGAGCGTCTAAGTGTAGGGGCGTCCCTTGCGGACGCCCGGATCGAAACGAAGAGGGCGTCCGCAAGGGACGCCCCTACAAATCCTGCCCGGCTACCGCCGCGGCGGGGCCGCGAGGGAGAAGTCGTTCAGCTCGAGGGTAAGGTTCGCGTTGTAGGCCGGGTCGGAGGAGAGCTCGGGGCCCCAGCGCATCATCATCGTCTCCACCTCGCGGCGGAAGCGGTCCTCCTTCTCGGGCGTGTCGTCGGTGCCGCGGGTGGCGGACTCGTGATGGTAGAGCTCGGCGAAGGGCGTCCAGAGGTTGCGGTAGCCGGCGGCGCGCACCTTCAGGCAGAAGTCGATGTCGTTGAACGCGACCGCAAGCTCGTTTTCGTCGAGGCCGCCGACCTGCTCGTAGATGCTCTTGCGGATGACGAGGCACGCCGCCGTCACCGCGGAATAGTTCTGCACGAGCCGGGCGCGGTTGAACTTGCCGTCCGTGCCGCGGGGGAAATCCCGGAAGGCATGGCCCGCGACGCCGCCGAGGCCGACGACGGCGCCGGCGTGCTGGATGGTGTCGTTCGGATAATAGAGCATCGCGCCGACGCAGCCGATCTCGGGGCGCAGCGCCTGCGCGGCCATCTCGTCGAGCCAGCCGGGCGTGATGACCTCGAGATCGTTGTTCAGCAGGCCGATGAGTTCACCGCGCGCGTGTTTCACGGCGTGGTTGTTGATCGCGGAATAGTTGAAGGGCGCCGCGTAGCGCAGCACGCGGGCCGTGCGCTGTCCGGGTCCGGCCGGCTTCGCCAGCAGCGGATGGGTGCCGTCGGTGAGCGACTGGAGGTAGGCGAGCGTGGCGGGCTCGTCGGAGCCGTTGTCCACGACGAGCACCTCGAAATTGGGATAGGTGGTCTTCTCGAGGATGCTGTCGACGCAGCGCTGGAGGAAGCGGAGGCCGTTGCGCGTGGGGATGACCAGCGACGCGAGCGGCGGATTCGCGGGCAGCGGGTACTGCACGCGCCAGTGGTCGCCCGGCACGACCGAGAGGGTCACGGGCTGCCCGAGCCGGCCGAAATGGTCGGTGAGCGCGCGGCGCGCGGCCTCGAGCGGGTAGCTCTTTTCGCTGATCATCAGCGCGGTCGAGCCGGGGATGGCGCGCCAGTGGTAGAGGATCTTCGGGATGTGCCGGATGCGGTCGGCCGCGATGTGGCCGCTGACGCGCAGCGCGAGGTCCCAGTCCTGGCTGCCCTCGTAGCCGGGGCGGAAGCCGCCGACCGCGCGCATCACGGAGGTGCGGTAGGCGGTGAGGTGCGAGGTGTAGTTCTGGCTGTGGAAAAGGTCGGGCAGGAACTCCGGCTTGAAGTAGGGTTCGTGGCGGCGGCCGTCCTCGTCGATCTTGTCCTCGTCGCTGTAGATGAAGTCCGTCGCCGGCTTCGCATCGAGGAGCGCGGCGATCTCGAACAGCGCATGCGGCGCGAGTTCGTCGTCGTGGTCGAGCAGCGACACGAACTCGCCCGTGGCGAGCTCGAGCGCGGAGTTGGAGGCCGCGGAGATGTGGCCGTTCTTCTCCCGGAAGGTCACCTTGATGCGGGAATCCTGGCGCGCGTACTCCTCGAGCAGCGGCCGGATGTGCGGCTGGGGCGAGGCGTCGTCGGCGATGCAGAGCTCCCAGTGCGGATAGGACTGCCCGCGGACCGACTCGATCGCGCGCCGCAGCCAGCGCTCCGGGGTGTTGTACACCGGCATCAGGACGGAGATGAGCGGGCGGTGGCGGAATTTTTCGGCGCGCTCCCGCTGGGCCTTGAGCACGTCCGGCGGATGCTGGTCGTAGACCTCGATCCATTTCTCGTACTGCGTCAGGTCGAGCGGTCCGCGGCCCTCGCCGATCGCCAGCTCGGTGCGGAAGAAACGGTGCCAGCGGCCGTGCTCGTCGCAGACCTCGAGCTCGAGGACTTCGTCGCCGGTGGCGAACCCGACCTCGATCCGCCAGCCGCAGTACTCCGCCTGCGGGCGTCCGCGCATCGAGGCGAGGACGTCGAGGCGCTTGAAGCCGTACACCCCCTCGATCGTGCGGGTGCCGAGGATGGCGCGGACGGCCGCGAGTTTGCGGCCGTCGATCGCCAGGCACCAGCCGCGCAGCACGGCCGTGCGCGGCGGCAGGCTCCAGCTCTGCGGATGATCGACGCTGAAGAGCAGGCCGGCCTCGGGCGCCGGCGACGGAGGTGGTGTCTCGGCCGGAGCGCCATCGATGGCGGCCGGCGCCGCCGCCGGAGCGGGGGAGGCGGCCGGGAGCTCGGCGGGCTTCGGCCGGAAGCGGTCGACGAGATGGCGGCGAAGGAAGCGGAGCGGCGCCGTCACCTGCCAGGAGAAGCTGCGCTGCATCAGCGCGATCTTGGCGTTCCGGGACTTGACGATGGCGATCTGCTCGACGCACTGCGCGTCGAGCTCGGCCGCACGGCGCTCGAGCGCCGTGCGCATGGTCTCGAGGTTGGCGACCTGGAGCTGGAGGGCGCTCCGCAGGTTCTCGAGGTTGGTGACGTGGAGCTGCGTCGCGGAAAGCTTGTGGTCGAGCGCGCTGAACTGGCGCCGGCTCGAGGCGAGCAGCTTCTCGCTGACGGCGTGGCGCCCCTCGGTCTGCTTCAGCGTGGAACGGAGCTCGGTGACGACCTTCTCGAGGTTGTCCGCGTGCTGGCGGGTGAGGGCGAGCCCCTTCTCGAGCGTGACAACCTGCTTTTCGCCGACGGCGAGCCGGTTCTCGGTCTCGGCCAGCTTCTCCGCCAGCGCGGCGTGCGGGGCGCCATAGGCTTCGGCGGCGCGCTCGAGCTGCGCGAGCTGGTGGGCGAGGGACTCGAGCTGTGCGCCGAACTCGGCGGCGGGAGTGCCCGGCGGCAGCGCGGCCACCTGCGTCTGCAGCACCCCGGCCAGGAGGGAGATCTCGCTGGCGCCGCCCTGGCGGAGCGCGCTCCAGTCGGCGAGCGGCGGGCGCGACCGGGTCGCGGCGTAGAAGGTCTCGAGCGTGGAGGTGTTCGCCCCGAGATCAAAGTGCTTGCGGGCGAAGGCCTCGCCGGCGGCGCCGAGGCGGCGGGCGAGCGCGGCGTCCTTGAAGACGCGCGTGCAGAGCGCGGCGATTTCCTCGGGGCTCCCCTGGCGGAGGAACAGCGCCTCGCGTCCGTCCTCCATCTGCGCGGCGATGTTGGTGGCGGGCAGGATGACAGGGCGGCCGCTGGCGAGGAACTCGGGCAGCTTCGACGGCAGGCGGTAGTCGTTGAACGGTCCCGCGCGGCCCGGCTGCACGAGGACGTCGGCCAGCGCGAGCAGCTGCGGCAGGAGCGGCTTGTGGACGAAGCCGAGGTCGGCGACGAACGGCGCCGGGTCGAAGCCGAGGCTGGCGAGGAAGCCGGGAGTGGTGATGCCCGTGCGGACGAGGCGCGTCGGCGTGCCGCCCTTGTTCAGCAGCGCGACCGCGAGGTAGAGGTCGCGGAGCTCGCCCTCGTTGGCGAACGTGGTGCCGCCGGTGAACACGATGACCTTCTCCCCGTCGCGCACGCCGACCTTGCGGCGGAGCGCGGGATCGGGCGCCTGCGGGTGATACTCGTTGAAATCGACGCCGGGCGGCAGCACCTGCACCGGCTCGTAGGAGGGCGCGAACTTCCGCAGGCTGTCGACGATCACCGTCACGCCGTCGGCGACGCGCAGCAGGTTCTGGTGCCGCCACGGGTGCGGCAGGCCGTCCACGAGCAGCGTGGCGAGCTCGGCCGGGCCGGCCTGGCGCAGCTCGGCGAGGGGCTTGCCCGTGAAGCGCTCGATGAGATATTCCTCGTTGTCCTCGAGGTGGACGATCAGCCGGGCCGGGGTGCCGGCGAGCCGCTGGTAGGCGAGGACGAACTTCCGCACGACCTCGCGCGGCGTCCAGGCATGGATCACGTCCGCGGGGCGCCCGTCGGGAAACAGCCGCGGCTGGGCGAGGACCTCGGCGAACGTGGCCGGGGCGAAGAGCGGCTGCGGGATGACCGAGAGGGTGTCCCGTCCGGCCGGCACCGCGACCACGCAGGCATGGCCGCGCGTGCACAGGACGTTCGCGAAGCCGCTGATGTGGTTCAGGCTGTTGGTGGTGAAATCGCCGTAATTGACGAAGAGGATGTTCACGCGGCGGACGGGGAGGGGACGGGCTGCGATAAAAAAGCAGACTCCCGCAGGATGCGGAAGTCTGCCGGGCAAGGCGACAGCGGAATTACAGCTTGAAGCCGGCCTCCGTGGAGTCCTTCAGGAACATCTTCACCGTGTCGAGCGACACGGCGGCCAGGTCCTGGCCGAGCATCTTCGCCGCCTTGGCGAGGATGTCGTGCGGGACGGTGATGATGGCGCAGCCGGCTTCCTCGGCTTGGAAGAGATTAAGCACCTCGCGCGTGCTGGCCCAGAGCAGCTCGGCCTTGGGCTGGCCCTCGAGCAGGGCGCCGCTCGCGCGCATGATCGGCATGGGATCGACGCCGGTGTCGGCGATGCGGCCGGCGAAGACCGAGACGACGGACGGCACCTTGGGATTGAGCGCCTCGGCCACGCCCTTCACCTGCGCGAGCGTGAGGATGGCGGTGACGTTGAGCTTCACGCCCTGCTGCCCGAGTTCCTTGATCAGCGGCAGGCAGGACTCGCCCTTGGAATTCGTGATCGGGATCTTCGTGTAGACGTTGGGCGCCCAGGCCGTGATCTTCAGCGCCTGGCGCTTCATGTCGGCGATGTCGTCGGTGAACACCTCGAGCGAGATGGGCTTGGCGGTGACGGTCTGGAGGATCTCCTTGGCGAAGGCCTCGTAATCCTTCACGCCGGCCTTTTTCATCAGGCTGGGATTGGTCGTCAGGCCCTTGATGTAGGGCTTGGCATACAGTTCGAGGATGCCGGCCTTGTCGGCGCCGTCGGCATAGATTTGGACTTTAAGATCGTTGAGCGTTTTCATGAGGTCTGCCCGGAATTGAGGTTTCCGGGTCCGGGATGGGCAAGGATAATACGGGCGGCTTCCCCGAAGGACTTCACCGTGAAGTCGGGAGCGGCGTCCAGCTTCTCCACATAGCCGAAATCGATGAAGACCGTGCGCACGCCGGCGCGCTGCCCGCAGTCGATGTCGCGCCAGCGGTCGCCGACCATCCAGGAGCGGGCGAGGTCGAGCCCGAGCGCATCGGCGGCGTCGAGCAGCATGCCGGGCTCCGGCTTGCGGCGGCGCGAAACCTCGCCGCGGCCCGGATCGTAGCAGACCTCGATGCGATCGATCTCGGGAATGAGGGAAAGGAGCTTGCGGTGCATCGCCTCGATGACGTCCTGCGACTGTTCACCGCGCGCGACGTCCGGCTGGTTGGTCGCCACCACCAGGACATAGCCCGCAGCCTTCAGCGCGCGGCAGGCCGCGGGGACGTCGGCGAAGAGCGCGAACTCCTCCACCGTCTGCGGCGGGTAGGGCTTCCCGTCGCGGACGACCTGGAGGTTGAGCGTGCCGTCGCGGTCCAGAAAAACCGCTCGGCGGCCTTTCGGGAGGCTTGAGGCTTGGGGCGTGAGGCCTGAGGTGGCGGCGGGGGCGGTCACTGGCGGCGGTGGGTGATGATGGCTTGGAGCATGGCGCTGATGGCCTCGCATTCCTGCAGGAGGGGAGCGACGGTGGCGAACGAAAGGGAGTGGACTTCGAGGGCGATGTCCAACTGCGCGGAAAGTTCGGCGAGGGAGCCCTTGGCGATGAAGAAAAACTGGACCGACTCGCGGTCGGTCTGGCGGGCGTCGCCCTCCGCGATATTGCTGCAGACGCTTACCGCCGCCCGGCGCAGCTGGTCACGCAGGCCGAAATCCGATGAGAACGGACCGGAGGAAGTCAGCCGATAGAGCTCAACTGCCAGAGCCTTGCCGCGCTGCCAGACTTGAAGTTGGCGAAAACCGCCGCCCATAACCCTCAAGCCTCGCGCCTCAGGCCTCACGCCTCCATCACGGCTTCGCCGTGACGGATTCCCACTTCGTCTGGTTCACCTTCACGTCCGGGTGCGAGACCCAGAGGTGCCAGATCACGGCCTGGAAGGCCTCGCTGTGCGGGGTGACGTTGTTGGCGTTGACGGTGGGGACGATCACGCAGGCGTCGGCGACCTTGGCGGTGTAGCCGCCGTCCTTGCCGACGATGCCGATGACGCGGGCGCCGACCTGCTTCGCGAGCTGGAGGGCGGAGACGAGATTGGGGGAGACGTTCTTCTCGAGGTTGCCGCCGCCGACGGAGAAGATGAGCAGCGCGTCCTTCGCGTTGAGGCGCGAGCCGCGCAGCCACTCCACGAAGACGCTGGCCCAGCCGTCGTCGTTGGTGCGGGCGGTGAGCTCGGAGACATTGTCGGTCGGGGCATAGACCTCGAGGCCGGCGATCTTGCGGAAATCGTTCACGGCATGGGAGGCGTTGGCCGCGCTGCCGCCGACGCCGAGGATAAAGAGGCGGCCGCCGCGGCTGCGCACGCCGACGAGCTCCTTCACGCATTTCTCGCAATCCTCGGGATTGATCTTGGCGACGATCTCGGCGGTTTCCTTCAGGTGCTGGACGGAATAGGACATGGGGAAGTCAGGTGACGGGTGACGGGTGACAGGTGGCAGGTGGCAGGTGGCAGGTGGCAGGTGGACGGGAATTTCTTGGGACAGAAGGAGCGTGAAAGCGATACCGTGTTTTCGGTCGGGTGGAAAAGAAGGCCGGCGGGCGGGATTAATTAGCCAGCTTTCCGGCGCGCAGCAGCTGGTCGAGCTCTTCCAGGCCGGCGTGGGAGCCGATCTCGTAGAACCGCTCCGGGATCTCGTAGCCGGCGAGTTGGTTCTCGGCGACCAGGCGGCCGTAGACATCGGCGAGATCGACGACGGCATGGCGCGGCCAGCCGTCGAAGGCGCGGGCCTGGAGCAGGCCGAGGCCGTAGTCGATGTGGTGCATCTGCGGCACCTTGTTCTTCTTGTCGTAGACCTTGATGCGGTCGCCCTCGAACCAGACATTGCTCGCGTCGTAGCGCTCGTGGTTCTCGTACACCGTCATCAGGCCGAGCCGGCCGGAGCGGAGGAAGAAATCGCCGACGCGCAGGTAGTCGACCGGGAGGTAGCTGTCGCCGTAGAGCACGTAGAAGGCCTCGCCGAGCTTCGGCAGCGCCTGGATCAGCGCGCCGCCGGTGCCGAGCAGCTTCGGGCCGTCGAAGGAATAATCGATCTGCATGCCCCAGCGGGAGCCGTCGCCGTAGAGCTCGACGATCTTTTCCCCGAGGTAGCCGACGCAGAGAACGATCCGGGTGAGCCCGGCCTTTTTCAGCAGGCGGATCTGGTGGGTGAAGAACGGCTCCCCCGCGACCTCGATGAGGAGCTTGGGCACCTTCTCGGTGATGGGTCGCAGGCGCGTGGCGAGGCCGCCGGCGAGGAGGGCGACGGGCAGATCGGCGGCGGAGAGAGGCATGCGCGCGTCAGTTCTGCGTGACGACCTTGGTCCCCTCGAAGTCGAAGCGGAAGCGGACCTCGGTCAGCCCCTTCTCGCGCATCGCGTGCCGGAGGCGCTTCTTGTCGCCGGCGTAGAACATGAGGAAGCCGCCGCCGCCCGCGCCGATCAGCTTGCCGCCGAGCGCGCCGTTGGCCATCGCGTGGTCGTACCACTCGTTGATGTGGGCGTTGCTCATCCCGGAGCTGCGGGCCTTCTTGCGCTGCCAGTGGACGTCCATCAGCCGTGCGAACTCCTCGAGGGTGCCGGACTCGAGCGCGGCGAGCGACTGGTAGCCCAGGTCCTTCGTGAAGTGGAGATTGTCGAGCATCGCCTGGTTGTTCTGCTTCGACTTGTCGTTCTGGTCCCTGAGGATCGCCGAGGCGCTGCGCGAGTAGCCGGTGAAGAAGAGCAGCAGGTTGTCCTCCAGGTTGAAAAGCGTCTCCTCCGAGATCTTGCACGGCCGGTACTCGACCCGGCCGTCCGGGTGGAAGGTGAACGCGGTGATCCCGCCGATGGCGGCGATGTACTGGTCCTGCTTGCCGATCGGCTCCCCCAGCTTGTTCAGCTCGATGTCGCAGGCCTGCTCGGCGAGCTCGGCGGGATGGACGATGTTCTTCTTCAGCGCGTGCAGGGCGCGGAGCAGGCCGGTGGTGAAGCTGCCCGACGAGCCGAGGCCGGTGCCGCCGGGGATGTCGGCCATGGACGTGATCTCGAGGTTGGGCGCGCCGACCTGGAGGGCCTTCATCGCCTCGCGGATGATCGGGTGCTCGAGCTGGTCGACCGAGGCGACGCGCTCCAGCTTGGAGTACTTCACGATCAATTCCTGCACGAAGGTCTGGTGCAGCGTGATGTAGACGTACTTGTCGATCGCCGCCGCCACGAGGAAGCCCGTGTGCTCGCGATAGTACGAGGGCAGGTCGGTGCCGCCGCCGCCCAGGGAAATGCGGAGGGGGGATCGGGTGATAATCATGGAAAAACGCGATGAGTCATTTCCGGATAACAATCAAGAGCGCCTTTCCCGCCATCGGGCGGGGCGCTCAAAAGCCGCTGCGGCGGTAGATTTCCTCGACGGTCTTCAGCGCGGTGATGCCCTCGCGCAGGCCCGGCGCCGGTTCGCGGCCTTCCCGGATGTCCGTGACGAAGGCCTCGGTCTCGAGGCGCCACGACTCGTCGCTGCCCGGATACTCGAAGACGCTGGTCTCGGGCGGCCCCATCTGCGGCAGCATCTTGTAGAACGTCAGCCGCTCCACGCCGTAACTGCCGCCGAGGCCGTCGATCGCGATCTTCGCATCGCGACCGTAGATCTCGAGGGAGAAGAGGTTCTTCCATTCCGTGCAGCTCACGTGCAGCCACGCGGTCTGCCCGGCGGCGGTGCGGAGGGACAGGAAGGCGTTGTCGTCGACCTTCATGTCCCAGAAGTACGTCGCGGCATGGCCGTCGATCGTGGGGAAGTCGCCGAGGAACCAGCCGGCGAGGTCGATGAGATGCACGCCCTGGTCGATCAGTTCGCCGCCGCCGGAGAGCTTCTTGTCGGCGCGCCACTCGCGGTCGTAGCCCTTGCGGCCGCCGTGGCCGTAGCGCCCGCGCAGGAACATCAGCGGGCCGAGGGCGCCGGAGTCGACGAGGGCGCGCGCCTGCTGCAGCGACGGATGGTAGCGGTGGTTGTAGCCGAGGCGGACGCGTGCGCCGGTCCTTTTCGCGGCGGCAGCGATTTCCTCGAGCTGGGAGGCGGAGATCGCGCCGGGCTTCTCGACCAGCACGTGTTTCCCGGCGCGCACCGCGTCGAGCGTGATGGGCGCGAGGGAGGCGTTGAGCGTGGCGACGATCACCGCGTCGAGCTGCGGGTCGGCGAGCGCGGCGCGGTAGTCGGTGAGCGCCCGGCAGCCGGGCGCGACCTTCGCGAGCTCGGCGGCGCGGGCGGCGTCGAGATCGCAGGCGTAGGCGAGCTGCACGCCTTTCAGCGCGTTGCTCCGCTTGCGGCCGATGAGGCCGCAACCGATGATGGCGAAGGCGAGGGGGCGGTCGGACATGCCGCGGAGACTCCAGGCCGGCGGAAGGGCGATCAAGTTTTAAACCGGAAATGGCGCGCCCGCGAATGAAGTTGAAAAGGCAAAATCGCCGAGCCAGTAACGGCGGACCATGCGACGGGACCCAACTCCTGGCCCGGACCGGGGTTTCCTGGTCTTCGACGGGGCGGTCTTCGTGGCCGCCCTAGTGGGCGCCAACGTCCTGTTCGGCTGGCATCTCTCCTGGGTCGCACTGGCCGGACTCACAGCACTCGCCGGGACGGCCCGTTTTTTCTGGCGGCAAAGGGGACGGAATGCAGGTGGGACGCCGTCGGGAAGCCGCGGGTGGGCGGAAAGGCTGCCGCTGGATCGGATCACCCCTTGGGTGCCGGCGTTCGTCGATGGCTGCCTGCTGGGCTTGGCCGTGTGGGCCATCGGACAGATGACCTCCCGCGGCTGGGGTCCGACGGCGGCCCTCGAGGCCGGATTAGCGGGCGGGATCGCTTCCGGCACCGCCCGCTTTCTTCGTCCCTTCGCCCGTCCCGCGGCGGCGGTCGCGGCGGCCTTGCTGCTCGGCCTGTTGGGACGGACCTGGCCGCACCCCCTGGGCTGGATCGGGGCAACTTACGCGACGGCGGCGGCGGCGCTGGCCGGCGCGTTGGGGAGTGTGGCGGTCAGGCGAAGCGGTGTGCCGGAAACGGAAACGGGATGGGAGCATCTCCGGCTCCTGGCGATCATGGCGACGGCCGCGGGCCTTTTTTCGCCGTTGTTCACGCCGGAGCTCGTGGGCGGCCTCGACGCGCGGTGGTATGGCTATGCGGTGACCGACGCCCTGGCGCAGGTGCGCGCGGGCGTGTTTCCGGTGTTGGTGGGGCAGGGCGAGTACATGTTCAACGGCGCGGTCCACCCGTTCCGCACCGCGCCGTATCACTGCTATCTCGCGATCGTCCTGGATCTCGCGACCTTCCATCGGCTGACGCCGCTCGCGATCGAGCATTTGACGCTCGCGGCCACGGCGTTGCAGGCAGGGCTGACGAGTTATTTCGTCCTGGCGGCGTTCGCCACGAAACGCCGGACCGCGGCGGCGCTGCTCGCGATGATTTTCCTCACGGCTCCGCTCCTCGCGGCCTACGTGTACGGCCAGGAGATGTACATGACGGCGATGGCGTTCGGCTTCCTGCCCCTCGTGCTGTACGGAAACATCCGCAGCTTGGAACGCGGCGACTTTTCCTCGCTGCTGATTCTGGCCGGCGCGCTTTCGGCCGTATGGATGTGCCACGCGCCGGTCGCGCTCTGGGCCACGCTCGCCACGCTGGGAATGCAGGGGCTGCGCCTCCTGACCTGGGACTGGAACGCCCGGGCGTGGCGGCATGCGGCGGCGGCGGGGGCGGCTTTTTTGGCGCTCTCGCTCTGCTATTTTGCCTCCATCTCGGAGCTCGACTCCTCCAAGACCCAGGGCACCGCCCTGCTGCTGGCGACCGGCGTGGTGTTCGGTGCTGGCCTGGTGGGATTCGTGCGTTTCGTCGCGACGGGTTCGCTGCGCTGGCTGGCCGCCTCGGCCGGAGCGGCCGCAATCCTTTTCTTTTCCGATTTCATCCGTGGTGTGTGGCTGGGTGCGGCCCTCGTCGCCGCCGGTCTGCTGGGACTTCTGCCAGGAAAAAAGGAAAAGCCGTTCGGCCGGCTGGCGGTGGCATCGCTGGCGGGCGTGCTCGGCATCGGGCTCGCGGCCGGCTTTGCCACCGCGCAGTATCCGCGCTGGCAGCTCGTCACATTTGCGGAGGCGCTGGCGGCCATCGGCCGCAATTTTCCGGGAAACCTCCTGCCGGTTTCCCCGACGGCGATCGCCTTGAGCGACCTGCAACTGGGCTGGAGCTGCTGGCTGCTTCTCGGGGCGCTGTTTTTCTCGGCCTGGCGGGTGCGCGCGCGAGAGCTGCAGGTCCTCAGCCTCGTGGCGGGAGGATTCGCCCTCCTGACGGTGCCGGTGCCGGGCTTCACGCCCGCGCTGCTGTCGCTCATCCCGCAGCCGGTCTATGCGGTGTCCACGGTCCTGATCGGGCTGCGCTTCCTTCCGGTCTTCGGCGCGCTGGCGCTTTTCGCGGGCGGCTGGGCGCTGCTGCGGATCCTGCCGGGCGAGCGCGGCGGCCGCGCGCTGCTCGTGCTCGCCGTCCTCCTCGCCTGGAACCTGGTCGAGATCCGCAAGTTTGTCGCCCGGGGCCGGGCGGCTCTCGCGTTGCCCCAGACGACTGCGGCCTACCTGCGGCCGGAAAATGCCCGGCTCTACTCCTACGACTACGACAATTTCCCGCTGCCGACATATGTGGTGAACGGCGTCGTGGATTACCATCTCGAGAGCCGTCTGCTCCGGCCGGATGACCAGGCGGTCCTCCCGGACCCGATCTGGCAGCAGGCCCCCCGCTTCGTTTCGGTCCTGACCGGAAGTGCCGACCGGTACGATCCACGCTGGCTGCATCTTTCGCCGAAGGTCACGCTCGCCCCCGGCGAGCGCCTGGCGCTGGAGTTCAAATTCGAAAATCGCGATTACCACGGGACTCTGGTGTTCCGGGGAAGCCGCGGTTTCTACCGCGACTACCTCATGCCGAACGCGGGAGACGGCGAGAAGTCGTTCGGCGTCGATCCCCGCCGGCCCAAGATGCTCGCCGTCTGGAACTCCACGGCGCAGCCGGAGGAGGTCGAGCTGCTGTTCCTGCGGGAGGCGCCGGAAGCGGTTGACGGCACGGGCGCCACATTTGCGACGATCACCGGCCATCCGTATCAACCGGAGAACCTGCAGGTGAAGATCACGGGCCTGGTGCCCTACCGGGCGGAGGTCGCGACCGATCGTCCGGTGCTGCTCGAGACGCCGCGCGTTTTCATCCCGGGCTATCGTGCCCGGGTGAACGGCGAGCCGGTGGACGTGCGGAAAAGCGCGGAGAAGCTCGCGTCGATCCCGCTGCCGGCGGGACGCAGCGTCGTGGAGCTCACGAACGGAGGCTCCGCCCGGCTGAAGTTTGCATGCGGGATCAGCCTGGCGGCGTGGTTGGGGCTGGCATTCGTGGGACTGCGTGCGGGATGGCGAGGAAGGCGTGAGGCCTGAGGCGCGAGGTGACTAGCCCGTCATCCGGGGGACAGGTGGAGGGGGACGGGATGAGATTCCCTGTGAGCCGGATCAGGATCGGGATCGCCGCCACCAGGCCAGGCCGGCCCAGGCGCCGAGTCCCGTCCATGAGAGAAGCGAGAGCCAGTAGGAGAAACGCAGCCATGCCCGGCCGACGTAGGCGAGGGTGACCTCACTGGATCCCCCCGGCACAGGGACCGCGACGAGGCCGTCCTCCGAGCGCCGGACATCGACCGACTTTCCGTTCACCGTGGCGCGATAGCCATCGAGGAACATGCGCGGGGTCTCCAGCAATCCGGGCTCCGGGCTCTGCAGCGTGACCCGGTACGGAGCCAACGAGCGCACCTGGATCGGCAGGTCTTCCGGCCGGTAGGAGTAATCGGATAGCCGGAGATAGTCCCCGGTTGGAGCCGTCTTGGGCCGCTCGGTCAAAGCGAGATCGATGGCCAGCGCCTCCGGCGGACCGGACCGGATCCACACGGGAAATCCGTCGGTGTTGCCGGGCAGGAGACCATAGGCGCGGGATTGCGTCTGGTATTTCATGCCGATCCCCGTGTCCGGCAGATCGTAGATGCGGGCGAGGGAGCGGGTCATGATCACGACGCTCCCCGCGACTGGGGGCGGGCAGAGCCACTCGAGCCGATAGTAATGGCGGGCGCCGGGGGCGAGCGGCGACGGTGGGGTGAGCACGACGATCTGCACGCCGTCGAACTCGGCTCGCAGCGTGCTGACGACGGGGGCGCTTTTCAGCACGGCGTCACGGTTGGTGAGGAGCGGGCGCCGGCCGTCGGCGCTGAGCACGCGGTGCTCGATCACCGGGTCCACGTAGCCATGGGAATAGTAGGCCGGCACCGCGGGGAAATGGCCGAACGCGTAACGGGTGAGCATCACGTTGTTGGGCGCGAGATTCTTCCGGGCGGGAGCCGAGGCGGTGAACATGCTGGCGCCGTGGCGGAGGAAATTTTCGGCCTCGAGCTGGCTCCATCCCACGCCGAGCCAAAGGAGCGCCCCCGCGATCGCGGCCGGACCGGGCCTGAGCTGCCGCCAGACACCGGCCACCGCCAGCACGGCGAGGCCGGCGAAGATCACGGCCAGCCGCTGCATCGGCCAGAAATAGGTCGCGTCGATCACGAGCTGCGGCAGGTGCCGCCAGATCGCGGCGGTGAGGAGGGGCACGGGCAGCAGCAGGATCATCATCGCGCCGGCGCCCGCGAGCAGGACGCCCGAGCGGAATTCCCTCACGCGTGCGAGCCAGCAGGCCAGCGCCGCCGCCAGCAGAATCCACAGCGCCAGACCGGGCTGGTAGTCGCTGATCAGCGTCGCCGAAGCGCTGACCGGCTTGAGCATGGCGGGGAAGGAGTTGACCACATTCGCGAGGCTGACTTCACGGACACCATGGACTTCAGCGGGCCCGGCCGTGAGCGCGGAAACGAAGGCGAAGCCTGCGAGCGCGGCGAACAGCAGCCCGATCCCGGCGGCTTCCCCGGCGACGCGGCCCGGCGCGCGCCCCAGCCGCGCCCAGCGGAACGCGAGCGCGCCGGCGAGCATGACGTGCAGCCACAGCGCGATCGGCGGATGGCCCAGCCACGCGGCGGCCAGCGGCGCGGCACACGCCGCGGCCGACAACGGGCGGTCCAGGTCCGTGGAACGCCAGACGGCGAGCCAGACCAGCGGCACGAACGGCAGTGCCGTTGCACTCATGAAGAGCGCCCCGGTGTAGAATAGCCCGAGCACCGCGGGTGACGCGATGTAGAGCAGCGCCAGCCCCGTCGCGGTCCAGGGCGAGGCGGGCAGGATCTGTCTCGCACTGTAATAGGCGCCCAGAAAGCCGCCGGCGGCGGAGAGGAACAGCACGCTGTTCAGCAGCGTGAGCGGCGAGAAGAGGCGTCCGGTAAGGAGATCAAGCAGGCCCGCTTCGTGCAGAATCAGCGGCGCGAAGCGGTAGGGCAGGATTGCGCCGTTGAAGGCATATTCCGTCGCGCCGGCGAAGACGGGGAACACTCCGGCCCGCCATTGGCCGACGAAATCGGAGGCCACGAGACTGTACCAGTAGCCGTCGCCCGCTCCGAGCGAACCGCCGCGCAGCAGGAAGCTGAAGAGATGGAAGAGGGAGATCGCCGCCAGCGACGCGCCCGCCAGGCCTTTCTGCCGCTCCACCCCCGGCCGCAGGGCCAGGAGGAGGCCGAGCGCGATCCCGTCGACACCGAGAAACGTCACAACGATGGACCGCGGGAGCGCGAGCCGGCCAAAAAACAGCGCGGCTGCACCCGCCGCCAGGGCAGTGCCGGCTGCCGCGCAGGCCAGCCTCCACCCGAGTCCGGCGCCTTCGCGCAGGAGATAGCGGCCGGCGAGGGCGTGACCGGCCAGGATCATCCCGACCAGAAGCGCGCCGGGGCCGGCCGGCACCACTTGCGAGAATCCCAGCAATCCGACGGCCATCAGCAGGCCGGTCGACATCAGCGCATCGAGCCCGAGACGCGCCGCCCGCCGCCGCCAGCGGGCGGCCGCTTTGTCCGGGGCGGGTTCAAGCCCGGCCGGGGCGCGACGGGTAACTTCGCTCGGCATGAACGAGGCGAAGAGAGCCGCCGTGTCGGGGAGCGTCAACGCCGGAGACTCCCGCGCAAAAACGGTGACCGGAGGGATTGGGGACGAGATCCGGCCTTTCTTGATTCTTCCTTTCCAATTCCCGTTTCCATACGGGTCTCGGTGCGAACCTCTCCGTCCCGGCGAGATGTCCCTTGTCAACGGCGGGCGCGGGGATTGTTGTCGCGGGATCAACGCCGTGTCCCCGTCCCACCTCAAGATCCTGCGCTTCGGAGTCGTCGGCGCCGCCGTGACGCTGTCGTTCATGGGGCTGAACTGGTGGTTCGCCCCGCGCCTGGGCCCGGATCTCGCGTACCTGGTCGCCTATCCGCTGGCGGTGGGATTGCATTTTTCCCTCAACAAGATCTGGACCTTCCGCGCTCCGGGGCCCGTGCGCGGCCGGCAGGTCTCGGAATATGTGGTCATGATGGTCGTGGCCTTCCTGATCCAGACCGCGGTCTTCAAGGCGCTCACCCATTTCACGCCGCTCGCGTCGTGGCTCGCCTCGGGCGTCGCCACCGTTGCGCAGATGGGCTTTTCCTTCCTCATGATGAGCCGGCGGGTCTTCGCGGCGCCGCGGCTGGGCGCACCGGTGGAGTAATCGCTTGCGTCAATCCGCCCTTTTCCCTCCACGTTAGCCGTCCATGAACGGCATCTGCATTGTCGGCTACGGCTATTGGGGACCCAAACTGGTGCGCAACTTCCTCCAGGCGGCGGGAGGCCGCCCGGTGGCGGTGTGCGACGAAAGCCCGGACCGCCTTGCCCGGGCCCGCAAGGAGTTTCCCGGCGTCACGACCCTGGCGAGCTTCGACCAGGTGCTGAAGGACCCGGCCTTCGACGCCGTGGCGCTGGCGACCCCGGTTTCGACCCACCATCCGCTGGCCCGCCAGGCGCTGCAGGCCGGGCGGCACGTGCTGGTGGAAAAGCCGCTGACCTCGTCGCTCGCGGCGGCCCGCGAGCTCGTCGCCCTCGCGGAACGCCAGCAGCGGGTGCTGATGGTGGACCACACCTTCGTCTACCACCCGGCGGTGCAGAAGATCAAGGCGCTGATCGGAGCCGGCGAGCTCGGCCAGTTGCGCTACATCGACTCGACCCGGATCAACCTGGGGCTTTTCCAGCACGACGTGAATGTGCTCTGGGACCTGGCCGTGCACGACATCTCGATCGTGAACCACCTCACGCCCGAACGCCCGCTCGCGGTCAGCGCGGTCGCGACCGCCCACACGCCGGGCGCGCCGGAAAACATCGGTTTCATCGTGCTGCGCTACGCCTCCGGCCTGGTCGTCCACCTCAACTGCTCCTGGGTTTCCCCGGTGAAGATCCGCCACATCCTGATCGGCGGTGACCGGAAGATGATCCTCTACAATGATCTCGACGCCAACGAGCCGCTGAAGGTGTACGACTCCGGCTACCAGGCGAAGACCGACGAGGAGCGCAACCGGCTGCTCTTCGATTACCGGGTGGGCGATGTCTATTCGCCCAAGATCCCCGCCCGCGAGGCGCTCGCCGCGCTGGCGGCGGATTTTGTCGAGGCCGCCTCCAAGGGCCGTCCGCCGGTATCCGACGGCCGGTTCGGCGCGGACGTCGTGGCCATCCTCGAGGCGGCGCACCAGTCCGTCCGCCTGCGCGGCCAGGAGGTTCCCCTCGGATGAGCGTGCTGAACGAGGCCAGCGGCACGCGCCAGCTCGTCAACGTGAAGGTGGGCGAGGGCGTGAAAATCTTCCACTTCGTCAACGCCTATGGCTGCACGATCGGCGACCACACCAAGGTCGGCACCTTCGTCGAGATCCAGAAGAACGCGCGCATCGGGCGGAACTGCAAGATCTCGAGCCACAGCTTCATCTGCGAGGGCGTGGACATCGAGGACGATGTCTTCGTCGGCCACAACGTGACCTTCATCAACGACCGCTTCCCGCGCGCGACCGCCTCCGGCCGGCTGCAGACCGAGGCGGACTGGACCTGCGAGCCCACCCGGGTGGGGCGGGGCGCCTCCATCGGCAGCTCGGCGACCATCCTCTGCGGCGTGACGATCGGCGCGCGCGCCATCGTCGGCGCCGGCAGCGTGGTGACCAAGGATGTTCCCGCCGGCGCAGTCGTCGCCGGCAATCCTGCGCGCGTGCTGCGCGCGAAGGCGCCTGATCTCGCATGAAAGTCCCCTACTTCGACCTCCAGGCCCAGATCCGGGCGCTGCGACCCGAACTCGACGCTGCCATCGCGCGCACGCTCGACCAGTGCTCGTTCTGCCTCGGGCCGGACGTGGCGGCGTTCGAGCGCGACTTCGCGAAGTTCAGCGGGGCCGCGCACGCGGTGGGGTTCAACAGCGGGACCTCCGCGCTGCACGTGGCGCTGCTGCTGCTCGATCTGAAGCCCGGGGACGAGGTCATCACGACGCCGTTCACCTTCGTTGCGACGAGCTGGGCGATCTCCTACGTCGGCGCGAAGCCGGTCTACGTCGACATCGACGACGCGACGTGCAACCTCGACCCGGCGAAGGTCGAGCGGGCGATCACGCCGCGGACGAAGGCGATCATGCCGGTGCACCTCTACGGCCAGGCCTGCGACCTCGCGCCGCTCGCCGCACTGGCGAAGCAGCACCGCCTGCACCTGGTGGAGGATGCCGCGCAGGCCCACGGCGCGGCCTATCGCGGCCAGCCGGTCGGCACCTTCGGCGCGATGGCGGGCTTCAGTTTCTATCCGGGCAAGAACCTCGGCGCCTGCGGCGAGGCCGGAGCGCTGATCATGAACGACGCGGCGAAGGCGGAACGCGCGCGGGCGCTGCGCGAGCACGGCTCGCGCACGCGGTATTACCATGACGAGATTGGCTACAACTACCGCATGGAGGGATTCCAGGGCGCGGTGCTGGGCGTGAAGCTGAAGCACCTCGCAGCCTGGACGGCGGCGCGGCGCCGGATCGCCCGGCGCTACACCGAGCTGCTCCGCGGTGCGCCGGTGAAGCTGCAGTCGGAGCTGCCTGGCTGCGAGGGCGCCTGGCATCTGTACGTCGTGCGGCACCCCCGCCGGGACGCCCTTCGGGCCCATCTGGAAAAGCAGGGCGTAGGCACCGGCCTCCATTATCCGCATCCGCTGCACCTGCAGAAATGCTACGCCGCCCTCGGCCACCGCGCGGGTGATTTTCCCATCACGGAAGCCGCGGCGCGCGAGTGCCTGAGCCTGCCGATCTATCCTGAGCTGAGCGACGCGCAGGTGGAGCACGTGGCGCGCGAGGTCCGCGCCTTCCTCGCCGCATGAGCCCGGCCGGCCCAGCCCTCGTTACCGGCGGCGCCGGCTTCATCGGCTCGCATCTCGCGGAGCATCTCGCGGGCGCCGGGCAGCGCGTCGTGGTGCTCGACAATTTCCGCAACGGCCGGCGGGAGAACCTGCGGTTTCCCGGCGCGGAGCGCATCGAGGTGATCGAAGGCGATATCGTCGATCCCGCGGCCTGCCGCCGCGCTTTGCAGGGGATCGACACCGTTTATCACCTCGCCTGTCTCGGCGTCCGCCACTCGCTGCACAGTCCGGTGGAGAACCATCAGGTCAATGCGCTCGGCACGCTCAATGTGCTGGAGGCGGCGCGCGCCGCGGGCGTGCGCCGGTTCGTGTACGTGTCGACCTCGGAGATCTACGGCCGCGCCCGCGAGTTCCCGATCACGGAGAATGCCACGCCCTGGCCGCTGACCGTGTACGGCAGCAGCAAGCTCGCCGGGGAGCACTACGCGCGCTCCTATTTCGAGTGCTGGCGCCTGCCGGTGGTGTGCGTGCGGCCGTTCAACAACTACGGCCCCCGGTCGCATTTCGAGGGCGACTCGGGCGAGGTCATCCCGCGATTCATCCTGCGGGCGCTGGCGGGGCAGCCTCCGGTGATCTTTGGGGATGGCTCGCACACACGCGATTTCCTGTACGTGAAAGACTGCGCCGAGACCCTCGCCCGCATCGCCACGGCGGACGCGCTGGTCGGCGAGGTCGTCAACCTCGGCTACGGTGAGGAGATGCGGATCGACACACTGGCGCGCACCGTGCTCGAGGCGGTGGGACGCATGGACCTGCACCCGGTCCTCGAGGCACCGCGCCCGGCCGACGTGCCCAAGCTGTGGGTGGACACGTCGAAGCTGAAAAAGGCCATCGGTTTCAAGCCGCGGACCACGCTGCGCGAGGGCATCGGCCCCACGCTGGAGCATTTCCAACGGCTCTACCGGGAGAATCCGGCGGCGTTGGGCCGGATCAAGCTGAAGAACTGGGAGGCATGACCCCGTGAAGCCGACGCCCATTCCCGTCGCGAAGCCCTGGATGGGCCAGCCGGAGGCTGACGCCGCGGCGCGGGTGATCCTCTCCGGCTGGGTGACGCAGGGCCCAGAGGTCGCGGCCTTCGAGCGGGAGTTCGCCGCCGCGGTGGGCGCGTCCCACGCGTGCGCCGTGTCCAACTGCACCACCGCCCTGCACCTCGCGCTGCTCGCGGCCGGGGTCGGGCCGGGTGACGAGGTGATCACCGCGAGTCATTCCTTCATCGCGACGGCCAACGCGGTGCGGCACTGCGGCGCGGTGCCGGTGTTCGTCGACATCGAGCGGGCCACCTACAATCTCGACCCGCGGCAGCTCGCCGGGGCGGTGTCGCCGCGGACGAAGGCGGTGCTGGCGGTGCACCAGATCGGGCTGCCCTGCGACCTCGCCGCAATCGTGGCGTTCGCGCGGTCCCGCGGGCTGCCGGTGATCGAGGACGCGGCCTGCGCGATCGGCAGCGAAATCGAGCGCGACGGCCGCTGGCAGAAGATCGGCGCACCCTACGGCGACGCGGCCTGCTTTTCCTTCCACCCGCGCAAGCTGGTGTCGACCGGCGACGGCGGCATGATCACCACGGCGAACCCGGAATGGGACCGGAAATTCCGTCTCTGGCGCCAGCACGGCATGAGCGTGCCGGACACCGTGCGGCACGGCTCGGCCCAAGTGGTCTTCGAGGACTACGTGGAGGTCGGCTTCAATTACCGGCTGACGGACGTGCAGGCGGCGATGGGCCGCGAGCAACTGAAGCGCCTGCCGGCGATGATCGAGCGGCGCCGCGATCAGGCCGCGCGCTACCGGCAACTGCTGGCGGACGTGCCGGGCCTCGTCCTGCCGGCCGAGCCGGCGTGGGCCCGGACCAACTGGCAGAGCTACTGCGTCCGCCTGCCCGCCGGCGCGGGGCAGCGGGCCGTCATGCAGGCGATGCTGGACGGGGGAGTCTCGGCCCGCCGGGGCGTCATGTGCGCTCATCGCGAGCCTGCCTACGCATCGGCTCCCTGGCGCGCCGCCGGTTCCCTCGCGGAAGGGGAGAGCGCCCAGGACCAGGCGATCATCCTGCCGCTGTACCACGACATGACCGAGGCAGACCAGGCCCGTGTCGCCACCGCGCTGCGCCAGGCGCTGGCCTGAGACCGGATCACCACGAAAGACACGAAACACACGAAAACCTGAGGCCCACGGAACACACCCAATACACGGAAAAGCAGCTCTGAACTCCGTGTCCTCCGAGTATTCCGTGGGCGGCTGGTTCGAGGTGGCTTGGTCGTTTGGTGTGTTTCGTGTCTTTCGGGGTGATCCTCCGGGTAGATCGGTGTTGCATGCGAAAGGGTCCGGCCTAGGAATCTGCCGCACGCATGAGCGAGCCACGCGAACCCCTGCTGCCCGGATACTTTTCGGCGGAGACGCCGTTCGATATCCGCCAGCAGATCCTCGATTACCATGCCACCGAGTGCATGAGCGACGTCGAGCGGGCGCGCTATTTTGGCCTGCCCGACGGCTGCCGCATGCGCGAACGGGCGAAGATCATCAGCCCGAAGAAGCTGAAGATCGGCATCAACTGCTGGATCGGGGAGGGCGCCGTGCTCGACGCCCAGGGCGGCCTCGAGATCGGCGACAATGTCTCCATCGGGCTCAACACGCTGATCTGGTCGCACGACAGCATGAATCTGAACATCCGCGGCATCAACACGCGGGAGCACTCGAAGCACATCATCCGCAAGCCGACGAAAATCGGCAGCAATTGCTTCATCGGCGGGCCGGTGGTCATCATGCCCGGTGTGACGATCGGCAACAAGTGCGTCGTGGCCCCGATGAGCGTGGTTTATGCGGACCTGCCGGACCGGTCGGTCTACAAGCCATTCCGGGAGCTCTACGATTTCCTGCAGGTGAAGGAATCGCTGCTGACCGAGATCGCCGCGCTCAAGGCGCGCGTCGAGGCGTTCGAGCAGAAAAGCCGGCCGGCCGGCTGAACCCCTTTCATGGACGAAGCCCGCTTGAAGAAATGTTTCGCCGAGGCCTTCGGCCTGGCGCCGGAACAAGTGAAGGACGATCTCGCCTATCAGGGCATCAAGGCGTGGGACTCCGTCGGGCACATGGCGCTTGTCGCGGCGCTGGAGGCGGAGTTCGGGGTCATGTTCGACACGGACGAAATCATCGCCCTGGGTTCGGTCGCGGTCGCCCGCGACCTGCTGCGGAAGCGCGGCGTCTACCCGGCATGAGCCTCGCCGGCAAAACCGTCCTCGTGACCGGCGCGAGCCGCGGCATCGGCGCGACGCTGGCCGAGGAATTCGCGCGCGCGGGCGCACGAGTGGTGCTCTCGGCGCGCACGGCGGGCGTGATCGCGCTGGCCGGGAAGCTGCGGGCCGCCGGCCACGCCGCGGAGGCGCTAGCGGGCGACGTGGCCGACGATGCGCACGTGAAGGCGCTGGCGCAGTTGTGCCGCGCGAAGTTCGGCGGCCTCGACGTCCTGGTGAACAACGCGGGCGTGCTCGTGCCGGGCAGGCTCGGCATGGTGCGCCTGGACGACGTCCGCCGCATGTTCGAGGTCAACGTGCTCGCGGCCCTGAACCTGACGCAGTACGCGATCCGGCTTTTCCCGAAGGGGAAGGGCGGCGCGATCGTCAATCTCGCGTCGATTGCCGGGACGCAGGGCGCGGACGGACTCGCGGCCTACGGCGCCAGCAAGGCGGCGATCGTCGGCTTCACCCGCGCGGCCGCGAAAGAGCTGGCGGCCCAGAAAATCCGCGTGAACGCGGTGGCGCCGGGATTCGTGGAGACCGACATGACCCGGCAGTTTGCCCCGGAGGTCGTGGAGCGCACCGTTGCCGGCATCCGCCTCGGCCGGATCGGCCAGCCAGCCGACGTCGCCCGGGCCGTGCTTTTTCTCGCGTCGGATGACGCTGCCTACATCACCGGCCAGGTGCTCGGAGTCGATGGCGGCATGTCGGTATGAGCGCGGAGACGCGCTTGCGCGCGTTTTCGCGCAAGTTCCAGGTTCCAAGGGCCAAGTTCCAAGGATTGGGGACGAGGGCCCAAAGGGCACCGCTGTCCTTCGGGTGAACATTGGGCCGTGACTTTGGCGGTTGCGGATAGGATTTTGAGATTTCCCCGATGAAACCGACGGCTCCCACGACCGACGTCCCGCAGGATCTGGCGGCGATCGATTTCGACCGGTCCGGCGCCGCGATCTTTACGGAAGAGGCCGGACCGGGGCTCAGTTATCGGGAGCTTGGGCGCTGGGTGGAGCAGGACCGCGAGCGGCTGCGCCGGCTGGGACCGCGGGTGCCGGTGTTCCTGTTCTGTCCCAACAGTGCCGCGATGATCGCGGCGTATCTCGCCTGCCTCGCGGAGCGCCTGCCGCTGGCTCTGGGCGAACCCGCGCCGCTGCCGCGCGCGAAGCTGTGCGCCGCCTACCGGCCCGCCGGCCTCATCCTGCCCGCGGAGGAGTCGCCTCCAGCCGGCTATGAGCGGCTGGACGAACTCGCGGGCGGGGGGATCGTGCTGTGGCGGACGGCTGTGCGCGAGGCGATCGAGCTGCATCCGGACCTGGCGCTCCTGCTCACGACCTCCGGCTCGACCGGGGATGCAAAGCTGGTGCGCCTGAGCCGGAAAAACCTCGAGGCCAACGCGCGCTCGATCGCGGCCTATCTCGGGCTGAAACCCGGCGAGAATGCGGCGCAGGCCCTGCCGCTGCATTATTCCTACGGGCTGTCCGTGCTGAACTCGCACCTCGTCGCCGGCGGTGCGATCACGCTCACGCGGCACTCGTTCATGCGGCCGGAGTTCTGGCGGGTGGCGGACCAGCGCGGCTGCACCTCGTTCGCCGGCGTGCCGTACATGTACGAGACCCTGCACCGCCTCCGCTGGACGCCGGCGAAGCATCCGTCGGTGCGCACGCTCACCCAGGCGGGCGGCGCGCTGCGGCCGGAGCTCGCCCGCCACTTCCAGCAGGAGGTGGCACGGTCCGGCGGGCGCTTCTTCGCCATGTACGGCCAGACCGAAGCGACGGCGCGGATGGCGTACCTTCCGCCGGAGCGGCTGGCGGAAAAGGCGGGCTCGATCGGGCAGGCCATCCCGGGCGGCGAGCTGTGGACGGAGCCGGTCCCGGGCGAACCCGGACTTGCGCAGCTTTTTTTCCGCGGCGCGAACGTCATGCTCGGTTACGCGACGAGCCCGGCCGACCTCGCGCGCGGCGACGACCTGAAAGGCGTCCTGGCGACGGGCGATCTCGCCGAGAAGGATGCGGACGGATTTTTCCGGATCACCGGCCGCCTGGCGCGTTTTGCCAAGCTTTTCGGCAAGCGGGTGGATCTCGGGGGCATCGAGGCGGAGGTGGAGGGCGGGTTTCCGGTCACGGCGGCCGCCCGGGACGGCGGGGACAGGATCGAGGTGTTCGTGGAAAGCGCCGGTGGGCCGGCGGACGCCGAGGCGATCCGGGCCCGGCTGGTCGGGCTCCTGGGCGTGCCGGTGCCGGCGGTCCGGATCGTTCCGGTCGAACGCCTGCCTTTGACGGCGTCGGGCAAAAAGGATTACAAGAGACTCGGATGACCGCCTACCCGAACGCCGCCGTGGAGGAATTGCTCGCGGGCCCGCCCTTCGGCCTGGCCGATGCCGGGAAGAGCGCGGCGCTGCTGCCGATCCTCGATGCGGTGACGCGGCATCACTATGCGAAATCGGCGGTGTACCGCCGCGTCGTCGACGCGGCGTTCGGCGGGCTCAAGCCCTCGCCCTACACGGCCCTCGCGGAGCTGCCTTTCGTGCCGGTCTCGCTCTTCAAACGCCACGAGCTGAGCAGCGTGCCGGCAGGCGAGGTGTTCCGCGTGCTGACGTCGAGCGGCACGACGGGCAGCGCCGTGAGCCGCGTGCTGCTGGATCGCGCCACCGCCGCGCGGCAGGCGAAAGTGCTTGTGCGCATCATGCAGCAGTTCATCGGCAAGGAGCGGCTGCCGATGGTCGTCCTCGACCACGAGGCGGTGATCAAGGACCGCGAGTCGTTCTCCGCGCGGGGCGCCGGCATCCTTGGCCTGATGCAGTTCGGCCGCCAGCCGATTTACGCGCTGCGGCCGGACATGTCGTTCGATTTCGATCGGGTGGCCGCCTACCTGGAGGCGAACCGCGGCCGGCCCGCGCTGTTTTTCGGATTCACCTTCATGGCCTGGAAGCATGCGATCGAGGCCCTGCGCCGCGCAGGCCGCAGCCTGCCGCGCAACGACGGCATCCTGATCCACAGCGGAGGCTGGAAGAAACTCGAGGCCGAGCGGATCGGGGCCGGGGCCTTCGCGGCGGAGGCCCGGCAGGCGCTGGGCGTGGCGCGCGTGATCAACTTCTACGGCATGGTCGAGCAGGTCGGGAGCGTCTTCTTCGAGAATCCGCTGGGCCGGCTGCACACGCCGGTCTTCGCGGATGTGATCGTGCGCGATCCGCTGACCCTAGAGCCGCTGCCGGCCGGGCGGCCGGGATTGCTGCAGGTCATTTCCGTGCTGCCGGAAAGCTATCCGGGCCACTCCCTGCTGACGGAGGACCTGGGGGCATGGGATGGCGTGGACGATCCAGCGGCCGGGATGGCTGGCCGCTTTTTTCACGTGACCGGCCGCGCCCCGAGCGTGGAGATTAGGGGCTGCAGCGACACGTATGTCCAACCCGCCTGACGACATCGCCTCCGTGCCCTTCCAGATTCTTGTCGCCGCGCCCGGCGAGGCGGAGCGCTGGACGGAGGTGGTCGCAGCGGGCCGCGCGCTGTCGACGGAGCCGTTCGCGTCCGAACGCACCGCGGTGCTGGAGGCGCTGTCGCAGGAGCTGTTTGCGCATCCCCGCCTGCGGCGCGATCCCGCAGGGGCGGCGCTGGGCTTCTGGCTCCGGCGTTCCAGCCTCGCGGCGCTGGCGGCGGACTTTCACGCGTACGCGGGCGGGAAACTGCTGGTGCCGGCGGGCCTGGCGTTTCACGTCACGCCGGCGAACGTCGACACGATGTTCCTTTATTCGTGGGCGCTGTCCTACCTCGCGGGGAATGCGAACATCGTGCGGCTGACGACGCGCTCGAGCCCGCTGCTGGACGACCTGCTGGCGGTCCTTGCGGCGGTCTTCGCGCGGAGTGGCGAGGCCGGCCGCGGCAATCTCTTCCTGACGTACGGGCATGACGACGCCATGTCCGCCCGGCTCTCGGCGGGCTGCGACGTCCGCATGGTCTGGGGCGGGGATGAGACCGTCCGTCGCCTGCGCGCGGTGCCGCTGAATCCCCACGCCGCGGAACGGGCCTTCGCGAGCAAGCGCTCGCTCTCGGCGGTGGCGGCAGCGGCCTATGCGGCGCTGGACGACGCCGGCCGGGAAAAGCTGGCGGAGCGGATGGCGGCTGACCTCGCCCCGTTCGGCCAGATGGCCTGCTCCTCGCCGCACGTGCTGTACTGGATCGGCCCCGCGGAGAAAGGACGGGCATTCGCCGCCGATTTCTCGGCGCGTCTCGAGCGTGCGATGGCGGCGAAATCCACCGGGGCTGATCCGGGCTGGGCGGTCCGGCGCATCAACTTTGCCTTCGCCGCCGCGGCGTCCGGCACGGCGTCGAGCCTCCGGCATCGTCCCCACACCACCACGGTCGTGGCGGCGGCATCCGGATCCGCCGAGCCGGCGGAGACCTGCGGGGCCGGCCTGCTCAACCATGCGCTGGGCGCGACGCTCGAGGAGCTGGCGACCGGCCTGCGTCCTGAGCACCAGACGATCACGCACTTCGGCCTGGCGGATGCGGAGCGCGACCGCCTGGCGCGCCTGGCGGGGCGGGCGGGGGCGGACCGCGTCGTGCCCATCGGCCGCGCGCTGGACTTTGGCGCGACCTGGGACGGCTACAATCTGTGGGCGGATCTGACCCGCTCCGTTGTCGTGCAATGAGAATCGGGGAAATCATTCCGCCGCCATCCCGTTGAGCGCATCATCCTCACCTCCTGCAAAACCGCGGCTGTCCCAGCGGCTGGACGGCGTCCTGCTGACGATCCTCGGGGTCTCGCTGGCCCTGCGCGTCATCCTCGCGATCCGCGGCGGCGCGGAATACTATCCGGACGAGGGCCGCTTCAATGCCGCGATCTCGGCGGTCGAATCCCTGCGTGCCGGGGACACGGACAATTTCTTCCGGCTGATCTTTTCCACGGCGGACCATCTCGGCTACAAGGCATCGATGACCCTCCCGGCCTGGTGTTTGCTGCAATGGCACTGGAACCTGGCGACGATGGCGGTGCTCAGCTCGGGCATTTTTTCAACGGCAAACATCGGCTGGATCTACGCGCTCGCGCGCCGGACCGGCGCCGGCCGGGCCGAGGCCCGCTGGAGCGCGCTGCTGATGGCGGCCTCCTGCAGCATGTTCTACTGGTCGCGGCACCTGATGCCGTACGACTACGCGCTCTTCCTCGGGCTCGCGTGCCTCTACGTCAGCCTGCATCCGGCCCCGCGCTGGCACCACTCCCTGACGGCCGGCGTGCTGGGATTCTGCACGTTCGTCACGTACAATGGCAGCTGGTCGCTGGTCGCGTTCATCCTGACGGCCCACGTGCTCCGGACCTGGCCGTGGTGGCGCCGGTGGCGGCAGTTCCTGCTGCGCAGTGGCTGCGCGCTGGCCGGTTTGGTGCTGCCCTTCCTGGGCCTGGTGTACTGGGCGGCGGGACGGCAGTTTTTCCTGCTCGATTCGTATATCGGGTTCTCGAATTCCATTTTCCAGGGAGATTTCGGCGACGCCCATCGCTTCATCCTCGAATACCTCTGGGCGGCGGAGAAAGGGCTGCTGCTGGTCTGGCTCGGCTGCCTCGCCTGGTTCGTGGCGGTGGGCGCCTGGCGGCCCGCGTCCGGGCGCGGGCGGGCGGTGCTCTGGCTCAGCGGGTTGCTGACGCTCGTGGCCGTGTTCATCGGGTTTTGTGACGTGGAGCACAAGTTCGTGGTTTACGGACGTCTGGTCCGCCAGATCGTACCCTTTGCCTGCCTGCTGGGCGGCTGGGTGCTGGCCCACTGGCGGGTGGCGGAAGCGCGGCAGGGGAGGCTGCAGGCAGCGCTGGCGGCGGCGATCGTCGTCATCGGCGGCTGGAATCTCGCCCAGCCGCTTCGCCAGCGGTGGGATTTCCACCGGGAGGCGCTGCAGGTTCGGGATCGTTACCTTCAGCAGCCCGAGAACCGCGACGTGGCGCTGAACCGGATCGTGTTCCTGAACGAGGGCTACATCTGGCCCGAGCCGCTCAAATACAACCTGCCGCCCTACCAGGTGCTCCTGAGCCGGCCCCACATCATGCAGTTCCGCGCCCTGCTGTATGAGGGTTACAACCGCGAGCAGCGGGAAAAGATCCTCGCGACCGACATCACGATGCGGGTTGTGGTCCTCGATCGGAGCCCCTAGGCAATCGGCACGTCATTTTCCCCATGGCTTCCTCCGCCGGCTCCCCGCTCCTGCTCTCCGTCGTGGTTCCCGCCTACAACGAGGCGGAGAACCTGCCGCTGCTCTACCAGCGGGTACGCGCGCTCGACTGGGCCGCGCTGGGCCTGGAGTACGAGTTCCTCGTCGTGGACGACCATTCGACCGACGGCACGGCGCGGGTGATCGAGGAACTGCGGGCGGCCGATCCCCGGGTGAAGACGCTCCGGTTCTCGCGGAATTTCGGCAGCCACGCCGCCTGCACCGCGGGACTGGAGGCGGCGGGCGGCGCCGCGGCCGTCGTGCTTGCGGCGGACCTGCAGGATCCGCCGGAGATCATTCCCGAATTGACGGCGGCCTGGCGGAAGGGTTTTCCGCTGGTCTGGGCGGTGCGCGGGGAACGCGAGGGCGAGAGCTGGCAGACCCGGACCACGGCGCGGCTGTTCTACTTCCTGATCAAGCGGCTTACCCGGATGAACATGCCGCCCAACGGCGCGGATTTTTTCCTCCTCGATCGCGTGGTGCTGGAGGCGCTGCGGGCGACCCCCGAGCGCAACACGTCGCTCGTTGCGCAGATCCAGTGGCTGGGCTTCGACCAGACGAGCCTTGTCTACACCAAGCAGGCCCGGGCGGCGGGGGAGTCGAAATGGACCCTGCGGAAGCGCCTCAAGCTGGCGATGGACTGGGTCGTGGGATTTTCCTATTTTCCGATCCGGTTCATGTCTGCGCTCGGCCTCTTTTTCGCGTGCGCGGGTTTCTTCTACGCGCTGTTCCTGGTGGTGCGCCGCTTCGTCTTCGTCGTCCCGGTCGAGGGCTGGACCTCCCTGATCAGCGTCGTCCTGATCATGTCGGGCGTCCAGATGGTCATGCTCGGCGTCCTCGGCGAGTACCTCTGGCGCTCCTTCGATGCGAGCCGGCAGCGGCCGCGCTTCATCATCGAGCGGCGCCGGGGGATCTGAGGTCCGGAGCTGCGGCGCCCGCGGCCCGGCCGGGACCTTTCCAGCGGCGCATCCCAAGCACGACGCCCGCCCCGGCGACCGCGATCCATCCGAGGAGACTGATGCCGTAGGAGAGGCGAAGGAGGCGCGAGCCGGGGTAGGTCAGCTCGACGCGGCTGGAGCCGGGCGGAATCTGCACCATCACGAGCCCGCCAGGCGAGCGCCCGACGGAGGCCTTTGCCCCGTTCACGCTCGCGCGATATCCGGGGAGGAAGAGGCGGGGAGTCTCCAGCCATGCGGCGCCCGGCGGCGCTTCCACGCGGGCGCGATAGGGCGTCCAGGATTCAATTTTCACGGGCAGCGCCGAGGGATCATACTCCCGCAGCACGTAGCGGCCGAATGTGGGGATGGACTTGGCCGGCGGCGTCTGCGCCACGAACTGCAGCTGGAAATGATCCTCCTGTGCCGTGCGGTTCACGAGCGACATGGCCTTCTTGCTCGTCGGGAGGGATCCGAAGCCGGCGGGCTTGCCCTCTAAGGGGACGCCGATGCCGGACTCCGGCATGTCGTAGATTCGGGTCAGGTTCAGGGACTCCCCGACGAGGGTGCCGGCGAGGTCGGGATGATCGAGCTGAAGCTCGAGCGAGTAGAGCCGCCGCGGCGGGAGCGGGAGCTGATCGAGCAGCAGGTAGTACCCGGAGCCAAGATCCCGTTGGCCGAGATCGCCTTCGCCGCGCACGAGGGAGCCGGGTCCGATGACCGTCGCGTAGTTGGACGCGAGCTCGACCGTCGGATCGGACCCCAGCACGCGGTTTTCCCACAACGGGTCGATGTACCCGTGCGAGAAATAGGGCGGCGCGGTGGGAAAGGAATTGAAGGCGTAGCGGGTCAGGATCTGGTTGGCCGGCGCATGGGCCGTCCGGGCGAGGCGGGGCGCGGCGGTGCGCCGGATGCCGCTGCGGACAAAATAGGAAGCCTCCACGCCGCTCCAGTAGAGCGCGAGCAGCAGCAACGCGGCCAGGACCGCATGCAGCCACGTCCGCCGGGCCGCCAGCCCCGCGGCCACGCCGTAGCCGAGAAAAACGGCGAGGATCGAGAGCAGCAGGTAGAAACGCTGGGTCGGCCAGTAGAAGCTGATCGCGACGACCGCCTGGGGCAGCGCCTTCCATGCGGCGTCGAAGAGATACGGCACGGGAATGACGAACATCAGGATCACGAGGATGCCCAGGGCAAGCGCGACCAGCCACTTCCGGCGCAGCGCGGCCGCGCCTCCCAGGCCGACCAGCAGCGCAGCCCAGAGCGACCAGCCGAGCTGGTGGTCGGTCGGGGCGACGGCTTCGTCGCTGACCGGAAGCAGCGCGGTCGTGAACGAGTCGCCCAGGCTTTGGGTGATCAAGAACCGTTCCACCCCGGCCCCGGAGGGCGGAAGGGTGAGATTCGAGACGAACGTGAAAAGCGTCAGGACGGCGAAAACCCCGCCGGCCACCAGCCAGCCGCGGATTTGGCGGGGTTCGGGCCGGGACCACGAAAAGAAGCGGGGAATCTGTCCGACGCCGACGGCGATCGTGCACCAGAGCGCGATCGGCGGATGGGAGATCCAGGTCGCCGCCAATCCGACCGCGAGCAGGAGGAATCCGCCGTGACCCGTTCCGGTGTAGCTGCGGAAAACCCCGAGCATGACGAGTGGCAGGAAAGGCAGCGTGCACACGCTCATGAAGAGATTGCCGGTGTAGAGCAGGGCGAGCGGCGCGGGCGCCGCGATGTAGAGCAGCGCGAACAGGAGGGCGAGCCAGCGCGTCCGGGCCTCGATCGCGACCAGCGCCCCGTAGGCGGCGAAGACGCCCCCGACAAATGAGAAAAAGAGGATCAGGTTGAGCAGCCCGGGGTACGTGAGGATATGCCCCGTGACCAGATCGAGCACCCCGGCGACGTGCTGGAGATACGGGGCGAGGCGAACCGGGCTTGGCGTGCCGTTGAACGCGAAGATGGACTGGCCGACGAACACCGGGAAGATGCCGGCGCGCCACTGGGTGACGAAATCGGCGACCATGTTGGCGTACCAGTAGGCGTCGCCGGTCCCCACCTCGACCGTCGTCAGGAGCGGAAAGGTGACCCCGACGCACCCGGCAAACGCGAGCGCCAGGCGCAGCGGTTCCAGCGGAGCTTCGTCGTGGCGGACGCGGATCGCGTGCAGGCCGAGCTGGACCGGGGCAAACAGGAGCGGCATCAGCCAGGGCTGATAGAGTCCGCCGAATCCGAGCGGCTTGGCCGCCGTGGCGATCAGGGCTGCCGCGAAACCGTTGACCGCCAAAAGCCCCGCGGGCGCGGGCACGCGCGCCAGGCGCCAGGCAGGGGAGTAGCGAAGCAGTACCGCATGCATCCCGGCGAGGCCGATCGCCAGGCGCAGCGCCGTGTCCCACTGGGGCCTTCCGGGGCCGGCAAAGCCGGTGTAGACACAGGCAATCCCCCAGATGAACAGGCCGTCCCCCAGGAAGAGCGAAGTCCGGAAGCGCTCCGAATCCGCCAGGTGGAAATAGGGGAATCCCGAGGGGCGCTTCATCCCAGTCGCGCGTTGAGCGTCCAGCCGGGCGTGAGGGAGCGGGCGGCGCCCAAAAGCGGTTTCATCGAACGCGAGCATCGGCGCTTTTTTGCGTTTCTTCCATGAAATTTGCGCGGACCGGGGCGGGCCAAAGTCACTTCTTGTCATTGGAGAAAAACCCCGCCATGGCTCAGCGGACTCTTCTATGAAAATATCCCTGAAACGCGGAGCCTTGTTCGCCCTGACTGTCCTGGCCGGCTTCGCGCTCACCGGCTGCTCGAGGCTGCTTCCCCCGCGCAAGGGCGAGGCCCATTCCTATCAACTGGTGCTGGACACCCGGCGGTTCCCGGTGGAGACACTCTCGGGCTGCTTCGTGCCGGAGATCTATCCGGCGATCTCCAAGATCCCGATTGTTTACGCCCAGAAGGTCCCGCCCAACGCGGTGTTCACCAGCGCGACCGTCGAAGTCCTGGCGAGCTCCGGCGAGATGAAGGTGCTCGAGACCGTCATCGAGGACAACCAGGTCTATCTCAAGTTTGCCGTGCCCACTCCGGAGTCGTCCTCGCAGTACAACGTCCTGGTCAGGGTAAAATACGAATACCGCCGCTGAGCGCCGGTCGCCCCGCCGCGCCGCTCCCCGATGAAATGGCTGAAAGGCGAGGCCTTCGGAACGGCGGCCATCGTTGCCGGTATCGTCTGGATCTACGTTTTTATCGCCGGAGGCTACGACGGCCAGCCCTACGGCTTTTCGCGCCAGAGCGTCCGCTATTACCATCTGCTGGCCGACGGCTTCCTCGCGGGCCGGACCAGCCTTCTCCTTGAGCCGCCGCCCGAGTTGGCGAAGATGGCCGACCCGTACGACCCGGTTCAGCGGGGCGATTTGGGGATTCACGACGGCACTTACTACAAGGGACGTTATTACCTGTATTTCGGAGTCGGGCCGGAGGTGGCGCTTTTCCTGCCTTTCCGTGTCCTGACGGGCGTCCACTTTTCCGAAAACCTCGGCGTCGGGCTGTTCTGCGCCGGCGGCTATGTTTGCGCCGTCGCGCTTTTCCTCGGCCTGCGGCGGCGGTTCTTTCCCGCGGTCACGCAGGGCTGGGTCTGGCTCGGGACGCTGACGCTGGGGCTGGCCAACTTCTGCCCCGTGATGCTGGTGCGAAGCGATTTCTGGGAAGTGCCGATCGCCGGCGCCTATTTTTTCTCCAGCCTGGGGTTGCTGCTGCTCTGGCGGGGCACGAACGAAGCGACGCGGGACCGCCGCTGGTTCTGGCTGGCCAGCGGCGCGTTCGGCCTGGCGGTGGCCTCCCGGCCGCATTTTCTTTTCGCAACGGCCGTGCTCGGCTTCGTCTGGCTGTGGCGCCGGCGCGACGGCGCCGGCGCGGAGCCGGGCGCGCGGCAGGCCGCCGCCGATCGCGACGCGCGGGCGCTCTTCCTGCCCTTCGCCGCGATCGTGGTCGGCCTGCTGGTGTACAATTACCAGCGCTTCGACGACCCGCTGGAGTTCGGACAGAAGTACCAGATCGGCGGCGTCAGCATGCGGCACTTCTCGGTGCTCAACGGGAGCTTCATCCCGATCAACTTCTACTTCAACTTCCTCGCGCCGGCCCAATTTCAGCGGTATTTCCCGTTTGTCGACGTGATCCGGGGCCATGCCGGCGTGCCGCCGGTGAACTATCTCGGCTTCGAGAACCCCTACGGCGTGCTGCCGGGCCTGCCGGTGGTCTGGCTCGCGCTCCTGGCGCCAGCCGCCTGGTGGGCGGGCCGGCGAGCCGCGCTCCTGGGGCGCTGGCTCCTGCTGCTGGGCTGGCACTTTGTGGCCGTCGCCGGGATGGTCCTGCTTTTTGGCGGAGCGACGAACCGCTACATGGTCGATTTCCTGCCGTCCGCACTGCTGCTCGCGGGCTTGGGCCTCCTCGCGCTGGGAGAGGTGACCCGGCGGCGTCCCCGGCTGCGCCGCGCACTGCTGGCGGGGGCCGCCGGGCTGGCGGTGTACTCCTCGGCCTTCACGCTTTGCGCCGCCGTCCAGTACAACGGGCTCTTTCAGCGGCAGCATCCCGCGCTCTACGCGCGCCTGGCGCGCTGGTGCAACGCGCCGGTGTTCGCGTGGGAGCGCTGGAGACCTCCCGCTTACGGCCCGCTGGAGCTGACCGTCACCTTTCCAAAGGACCAGCGCGGAAAGCCGCAGCCGCTGGTCATCACGGGCGCGGCATTCCATTCCGATTATCTGTACGTCGTCTACGACGCCCTCGGGCAGAGCATCCGCCTGGCGTACGACCGGACGAACCACGAGCACGCGGCCAGCCAGGCGATCCCGGTCGACTACAACGTGCCCCATCGCATCGGCGTGGAGAGCGGCGCGCTCTACCCGCCGGTGGACAATCCCTTTTTCCATGGCTGGTCCGGGGACGCGATCCGTCGCGCGAAGACCACGCTGCGGGTGACGGTGGATGGCGTCCCGTTTCTCGAGGGCGAGCATGACTTTTTCGACGCCACGCCCGGGCAGGTGTCGGTCGGGACCAATCCGCTGTCGGACAACGGCGGCCGGCAATTCACCGGCCGCATTCTCTCGGCCGAGCGCCGACCGCTGCCGCCGGCGGTGGACAATTTCTCCGGCGGAGGCTTGCTGGCGCTCGCGATCAAGCTCCGTGCGGAATCCGTGGGCCGGAGCGAACCGCTGGTGGCGACGGGCCGCAACGGTCGGGGCGACCTCCTGTTCGTGAATTACCCGGACCCCGGGCACATCCGCCTCGGCTTCCATCACGCCGGCGAGCCGCCGCTCCTGAGTGCGCCGATCGACGTCGATCCCGCGGCCGTGCAACTGCTGGAGGTGAGCTTCGGGTCCTTCTATCGCAGCCCGCGGACGACGCGCGAACGGGAGCTGGCGTCGATGCTCGTGGTGCGCTGCAACACCCGGACGATCTGGCTCGAGGCGCGTCCGTTCGAACCGGCGGAGGGACCGCCGGCGATCGGCGCGAATCTCTGGGGCAGCGACGCCTGCGCCGGCCGGTTTTCCGGGCAGATCGTCGGTCAACACGCCGTCGCCGCGCCGGCATCGGCGGATTCGCCCTTTGCCATCGAGCCTTACTGGCTGGAGGTCGGAGCCGCACCGCGCTGGGGGCCGGTTCGCCTCCGGCTGAAGCTTCCGGCCGATCAACTCGGCAAGGTGGAGCCGCTGATCGTGACGGGCGCCAGTGCGGCGACGGGCGACTATGTCTGGATCAACTATCCCGCGGCGGGTCAGCTCCTGCTCGGTTATGAGCATACCGGTGCGGGCGGCCCGCACACCGGGCTCCTGCCGGTGGACTATGGGCAGACGCAGGTCCTCGAGATCAGCCTGCCGTCGTTTTATCCGCCGGACACCAGCGACTATTTCGCCTGGCGACCGCTGCGCGAGGTGCAGTGGCGCACGACCCAGGCGCAGCTCAGGCTGAACGGGGCCGTCGGCTTCGAGGCGAAGGTGCCGGCGTACGAGGCGCAGCCGGAGGAGGTGACCTTCGGCGAGAACCGGATTTCGCCGGCGTTCGGGAAAAAATTCTCCGGCCAGATCCTCTCGATCGAGCGCGGCAGCCTCGGACCGCCCCCGGGGCTGGATGCAAATCCCGGTCCGCTGGAAATGACGGTGACCCTGGCGGCCGCCGTCGGGGGGCCGGAGGTCCTGCTGGCGACGGGACAGTCCGGAGGCCCCGATCTCCTGCTGGTCAGCCGCCTGGACGCGCGGCATCTCCGTTTTTCAGTCCGGACGGCGGCGGGAAAAAGCCTGGACGGAAAGATCGCGGAGGCGGATCCCGCCGTGAAGCATCGCGTACAAATCCGTTGGGGCGGCCTGTATCCCGACCGGCTCGTGGAGAGCGCCGGCCTGGCGGGGAGACGGAAGGAATTGCAGGAAGCCGTGACCGTGGAGCTCGACGGCCAGACGGTGCTGGCCGGCCAGCCCGGCTTTCAACAGGCCTCACCGCAGTACGTCCAGCTTGGCGGCGCGAGCGCCGTTGGCCGCCCCTTTTCGGGCCTGATCCATGATGTGAGGCGCCTTGATCGCTGAATGTGCGGGGGCGCACAGAGGCGCGGGCTCGCCGCAAAAGGAACAGGCGAGCAGCCGGAAGAAAGAAATCCGATCTGCCTTTCGGCCGCTTGCTTTTTACGTCCAGGTCTCCACCTCTGCGCGCAAACCTTTCGGAAGAACCAAGCGGCGTCACGCCGCCTCTTCCGATCGCTGGCGGCGGCCGAGCAGCAGCAGGGCGAAGAGGGCGAGACCGCCGGCGGCGCTGGCGAAGTAGGCACAGCGCAGGAGCAGGGGGCCGCGATAGGAGATTTCCACCGTGCTCTTTCCCGCCGGCACCGGGACCATCACGAGGGAATCGGGCGACCGGCTCACCGGGACCGGGCGGCCGTTGATCCGCGCCTGGTAACCGGCGATGAATTCGCGCGGCGTCTCGAGGGCGGCGGCGGTGGGGGAATCGACCCTCGCCCGATACGGCGCCCACTGCGTCACCTGGATGGGAAACCGGGCCGGGTCGAATTCCGTCAGCGTGTAGTGGCCGAAGCTCCGCACATCGGGCGCATGCTCGACATCGTTGAAGTAGAATGCGAGGGAGACCTCCTCGGGCTCGTCGCCATCGGTCCAGAGCGTGATGCCGTGCGCCATCCCGGGACGCGTGCCGAAGGCGCGCGACGGCGAGATGAGCGTGACGCCGTATCCGGAGTCGGGCAGCCAGTAGCCGCGGCTCAGGTGCGGGCCGACGAACCGCAGCGAACCCTCAAGCTCCGGGTGCGCGAATCCGAATTCCAGGAAGTATCGCCGGTGCGGCTCCAAGCGCAGTTTCGGTTCGAAGCGCAGGTGGGGAAATTCGGCGCTGGCTCGCGAGGTGGTGAACTCACCGCTTACGGTGCGGACGGCGAAGGAGGGATCGTGTTCGAGCGCGTCCAACGGCGAAAAAATCTGGGCCCCGGTCGCCGGCACGAAGAGCCGGCTCGTCATCATGGGATCGATGAAACCGTGCGAGAAATACGGCGGCGAGGTGGCGAAAGTGTTGAAGGCGTAGCGGGTGAGCAGGAGGTTCTGGGGCCGCAGCTCCCGCCGCATTTCGTCCGGCGGGGTGATCGTGACGTGCCGCTGGAATTTTCCCGCCTCGGTGAACGACCATCGGCAGCCGAAGGCCAGCGCCAGCCCGACGAAAAAGGACGGGATCGGCCGGCGGGCGAGGAGCGGCCCGAGGGCGCCGGCGGCGGTCACTGCGGCGAGGCCCGCGAGGATCACGTAGAGGCGCTGCATGGGCCAGAGAAAGGTGATGTCGCAGACGGCCCGCGGCACCCAGGCCCAGGCCCGGTCGAGGACTCCCGGGATCGGCAGGACGAAGAGCAGGATGCCGACGGCCGCCGCCAGCAGCGCGAGGACCGCGCTTCGCCGCTGCAGGAACGGTGCCGCCACCGCGGCCGCAAGCAGCGACGCCCACAGGCTCCAGCCGAGCTGGTAGTCACCGAGCTCGTTGGCGTCCTTGCTCACGGCTCGCAACGTCCCCGGGAAGGCCGTGCGCATCGTGTCGACGATCCCGCGCGGATCCACGGGGTTGGAGACCTGCGTGGCCGTCCCGACCGACACGAGGCAATAGCAGACCAGCAGCCCGAACACGGCCGCGCCCGCGATCCACTGCAGGTAAAGCATTGGGCGGCGGGCTTCGCGGAAAAGCCGCGTCAGCTGCGTGACCGCCGCTGCCATCGTGCACCACAACGCGATCGGCGGATGGCAGTACCACAGCACCGCGAGCGCGAAGACCATCAGGAGGACCGAGCGCAAGTCCCCGTCCGTCAGTGTCCGCCAGCAGCCGTAGAACGCGAGCGGCACGAATGCCACTGCGGTCACGCTCATGAAGAGATCGCCGGTATAGGCCAGCGCCAGCACGCCGGGACAGGAGCTGTAGAGCAGAGCGAGCAGCAGCGCGAGCGTGGGTCGGCGCGGCGCCATCGCCCGCAGGCAGCCGCAGCAGACGAAGGCCCCGCCGGCAAAACAGCTGAGCAGTGTCAGGTTCGTGATGCCGTTGAAGGACAGGCGGTGGCGCGTGAGCAGGTCAATCGTACCCGCGAAATGCTGCAGCGCGGGGGCGAAGCGCACGGGGGCCAGCGCTCCGTTGAACGCGAATTCCGTCTGGCCGGCGAAGACCGGGAAGATGCCGTCCCGCCACTGCGAGACGAAATCCGCGATCATGATGTTGTACCAGTAGGAGTCGCCCGCGCCGATGGCTCCGGTGGTGAGAAGCGGCTGGTGCAGCCAGAGGAGCGCGGCTGCGAGGATCGCGGCGCGGAGCGGATCGAGCACGCCTGCGCCGGCGGCTGTCTCGGTCCGGCGGCGGTGCCAGGCGTGGAGAATCCCCTGGACGCCGGCAAAGACCACCAGCGTTGGCGCGAGCGGTGCGGGATGAGGCGACTCGATGGCGCGGTGCGTCAGGAGCACCCAGGCCAGGGCGTTGCCGGCGGCGATCCGGGCCGCGAGGAAGAACCGCCGGCGGGACAGCGTGTGGGCATAGGTCAGGACCACCGTATGGCTGCCCGTGATGATCGCGGCCAGGGCCAGCAGGTCCGGCAGGGCGGGGATCTGCTCCAGCCAGAAGGCGCCGACGAGCATCGCGACACCAGCGGCGGCCAGGCCGTCGGCGAGCATGAGGGAGAAGGCCCAGCGGCCGTTCCGTTCCGAACGGTCCGGCCAGCGCAGCGCATCAGCCCCCAGGCGGCCCAACCTGCGGCTGCGGGGATGAACGGAGATTCCGCGGTCAAGGCGCGCGAGGAGATACCAGAGCACCGCCTGCAGCGGAAACAGCCCGAGCAGCGTCTCCCCGAAAGTGATCGGACTGACCACGCCCCTGAGGTGTTTTCGCGCGACGGCGTAGGCGACGAGGGCCAGGAGATTGCCGAATCCTGCGCGGAGGAGGGCAAATTCGAACCTCCGCGCGCGAAAGGCGCCGCCGCCCAGGATCTGGCCGGCGAGGAAGAACCCGAGGAAAAGACCGGTCGTGGCCGGGCCGAAGGGGCGCTTCAGCCAGAATCCGAGGAGCTGGAAGGCGATGGCCGCGAGCAGGATTTCCGCCGCCAGCAGTCCGACGGGAATGGCGCCGATCCTCCCGAGGTACGGGCTCCACCGAAAGGCGCGAGCGGCGAAGCCCGGGAGGGGTCGATTCATGAGGCAGGAATGGAGATGCGCGCCGCCCGCAAATTCGTCAACGCAGCTTTTGGGGCGGCGCGCCCGTTTTTCGGGCATCGTCCTCGATCGATGTCGGGGCGTCCCTTGCGGACGTTCCGGTTCGCAGCGTCGAGCCGTGCGTCCGGCAAGTGACGGCCCGACGCTGGAGACGAACGGGGAACGACCAGGAGAACGGGAGCAATGAGGTAGGAATCAACGGCGGGGTTGAACTCTTTCCCGCACCTGCTACCACGCAGCGAACGTGCTTCGTTCCCTTCTCGCCCGCTGCCTGCGGATCGTCGTGTTCCTCGCGCTGGCCGCGGGCGCACTGGCGGTCTCCGCTCGCGCCGTCGCGCCGCGCGTGCCGCCAGCGGCCGCGATGGAGGTTTGCGTCGGGCTCCTCGGAGCGATCTTGGTCGTGGCCCTCGCCGCTCGACGGCAATCTTCGCCGCCGCGGGGCGCCGTAGAACGGGGGATCGAGCTGGCGCGGATGGCCGCGCTGGTGTTTTTCGCGGTTTGGGCGTTCAGGCCTTACTTGAGCCCCGCTTTTTTCGGCGGCATGGATGCGACGTCCTACGCCTACGGCATGTCGGATGCCCTGCAGCAGGAGCGCGCGGGAACGTTTCCCGTCTTCGTCGGGCAGAGCGAGTTCATGTTCGAGGGAGTCATCCATCCGATCCGGACGGCGCCCTATCACCATTATCTCGGCATGCTGCTGGACGTGCTGACGCTCCGGACCTTCGAGCCCGTGGCGATCGAGCATCTGACGGTGATCTTCTCGGCCATGCTGGCGGCGCTGACGGCCTACGCGTGCCTCGCCGAGCTGGCACCGGCCCGCCGCTGGGCGGCGTGGATCATCGCGGGGATCTACGTCAGCGCACCTGCGATGGCAGGCTTCATCTACACCAAGGAAATGTACATGACCTTCATGGCATTCGCCTGGCTGCCGCTGGTGCTCTACGCCAATCTGCGGCTGATCCGGCGGGACGACCGGACGGGCTGGAGCCTGCTGGCCGCCGGCACAATGCTGCTGTGGGTGTGCCATCCTCCCATCGGCCTGTGGGCGACGCTGCTGAGCGGGCTGCTGCAGGGCTGGCGGCTCGGTGAGCCGCGGCCGATGACGCTGCTGGTGCGGGCCGCGGGCGGGGCCGCGCTCTTTGCCGTGCTCGGGGCGTATTATTTCTGGTCGATGGGAGAGACCGCCGCGGGCGGCCCCGTCGCGATTGCCGGCGGCGGCGCGAACCTGCCGGTCTTTGCCGGCCTGATCATCGGGTTCGCGCTGCTGCTTCGGAGCCTCGCCACCCGCAACCTCGCCTGGCCCGGACTCGCGCTGCTGGTGGCGGGAGTCCTGTGGTTCCTCTTTCGTCCCTACGCCCTCTGGCTGGCGACGGCGGCGCTGCTCACGGTGGCGTGGAAAATCGCGACGGCCCGCTTCGGCACCCATGCCTGGGGCCGCCGGCTGCCGGAAATCAGCCTCGGGCTCGCACTGCTCGCGGGCCTTTGCGTCCTGCCCTGGTGCCCGCAGGCCGACGCGATCCCGGCCTACACCATCCTGCGAGGACTCTTTCCGGGAAACTTTGCCCCCCTGTCGGCGACGGGCACCCTGCCGGGCGACCTCCAACTCGGCTATCCGGTCCTTGCCCTCTGGCTGCTCGGAATCTCGGCCGCGGCCTTGACCGACCGGCTGGAGGTGAGATTGCCTGCGCTCGCGGGGCTGGTGGGAATGGCGCTCGTCGTGCCGGTGCCGGGAATCACGCGGCTGTTCATGGCGATGATGCCGGAATTCGTGACCGCGATCAGCAGCGTCAGCCTCTGGCAGCGTTACCTGCCGGTGCTGCTGGCGCTGTCGGTCTTCCTCGGTTTCCTCGGCCTGGAGACTTGGGCGGGCTCGCGGCGGAAAACCGGCTGGATCCTCCTGCTGCTCGTCGCGGCCGGCGCGGCCTGGAGCGCGCGGGAGAACGAAAAGTTCGTCCGCGGCGGGTATCGGGCGATGCACAGCACAGGCGAGCACCGCGACCTGAACCGTCCCGAGAACGTCCGGCAGTTTGCCTACATTTTCTCCCGGCTGCCGGTGTCGCCGTACCTGCTCAATGGCGTCGCGGACTATCACCTCGAGAGCCGGCTGCTGCGGGCCGACGGCTCCGGCGACGAACTCGGTGAGACCGTGCCTTGGCCGAAACAGGAATGGCAGACGCTCACGGCCACGCCCGACGAGCTGAATGCCCGTTTCCTGAACGTGACGCCTGGATTCACCCTGGCGCCGGGGGAACACCGTCTGCTCAAGTTCCGCTTTCTCAACCGGCGCTATGAGGGCGTGCTGATCATGCGGGGTGCGGGAGCCTGGTATCGCGAGTACCTGTTCCCCGAGGCTGGTTTCGGCCCGAAGAGCTTCGGCGTTGCGCCCGAGCGGCCCAAGACCCTGGCCGTCTGGAACTCGAGCTCCGGTCCCCAACCGGTTGAACTCGTATTCCTGCTGCCCTACATCCCGACGGAAAAAATGCCGCCCGAGCCATTCGCCGAACTGGCGATGACGACCTACGATCCCGCGCAACTGCCGATCCGGACCACGAGTCTGATTCCCTATCGCGCCGAGGTGTCCGCGCCCGGGCCGGCTTTCCTGGAAACGCCGCGGATGTTCATCCCGGGCTATCGCGCCACGGTGAATGGCCATCCGCAGGCGGCGCTCATGTCGCCGAATCAGCGGGTGATGGTTCCGGTCTCGGCCGGCGAAAACCGGGTGACCTTGAAGTATGTCGGCACGCCTTCGCTTTTGACCGCCTTGGCCGTGAGCGGGGTGGCGTGGCTGGTGCTGCTCTTGTGGGCCGCAGGGGAATGGGCGCGGCGCGGGGCCTGAACGGCCGGCCCTTCAAGGGCCGCGGAGGGCCGCACCGGCGCTCCCGGCCGACGGCGAGTGGCGGCGCACCGCCATGAAACCGAACACCAACAGCAGCACGAAGGCCCAATTTGCCCACTGGACGATCATGAAGGCCCGATGCAGCGGGTGCAGGTTGAGCGGAAAGGCCAGGCTGACGGCCAGGGCGAGCAGGGTCAGGCCGGCCCATGCGGTCGGCAGCACGCGTTTTGCCCCGACCAGGCGCAGCAGCAGGGGAACGGTGAGCAGCGCGTGGACCCATCGGTAGTCATAGTTGGTGGTCAGAAAGCAGCCGGCGCAGATCGCGGCCCCGCACCAATAACAGGCCCACTCCTGCCGGGGAACGACGCAGTCCTTGAAGGCGGTGGCACACCAGGCGCCCAGGGCGACGGCCACCAAAAACCCGCAGGCATAGGCGGCGACGGCCAGCAGCCACAGATGGGGAACATTGTAGAGAAAAGTGCGGCTGAAGATCAGCAGGCATCCCCAGGACTCGCCGTTGCCAAGGTCGAATTTCGACATGACCAGCCGGATTTCCTCCGCATGGGTGGCCCAGTAGGCTCCGACGATGATCATCGCCGCGACACAGTACAGACGCCGCCGGTCGCGGACGGCCCAGGCACCGCCGGCGAGAGCGAAGACGGGGTACATCTTGAGAAAGGCCGCGCACAGGAGGAGAGCAATGGGCCAAATGCCGGCTGAACCAGTCCCGGACCGCGACCATCCGATCGCAGCAATGAGCATGGCTGGGAAAAAAAGCATGTCCACGTTTCCCTCCTCCAGGCCGAGGACGAAGGGCGGCGCGATGAAGATGGCCGTCGTGAGCAGCGCCCGAAAAAATGAACGGGGGCGCAGGAGGAAACCCACTGCGGCCATCCAAATTCCCGCCTGCACGGCGCCCACGACCGGGGAGGGGAGATACTGGATGCGCAGCAGCCGCAGCAGCAAAAACGCCCGCGGATAGGCGTAGGAGGACTGCGGATCGCCGAGCGGATCCATTCCCAGATCGGCGGCCTTGAAGTGCTCCATGGTCACGGCCAGGTCGTTGAAGAAGGGCCAGAACGTGGACCAGCGCCACCGGCCCCATTCCCCCCACAAATCGCGATCGGACGCGACGAGGTAGAGCGCTTCGCAAAAACAGAGGCCGAAGACGGCGGGGATGAGCGCCCACAGCCAGGGGAGATGGGAGCGCCATCCGGGGGAGCTGGCCCCGGGAGTCGGGCCGTTGCTTTCGGTCATGATCGAAGAAATCGAATCGCGCCTACCTCTCGGAGAAACGGGTCATCCTGTCGGCGTGTTTCGTGGGAAACCGGCGCAGCCCCGCGCTCAGGACCACTTCTGGCCGCGGTCCTCGGGCACGATGCGCCGGAGCGTGTAGATGTCGGACTTCGTCAGCGCGTCCCGTTTTCCGGTGAGCACATCCTTCCATGGATCCCACTGGGCGCTGAGCAGCTTGCCGGTGATGCCGTCGCTCGCGGCCGAGGCCAGCCAGACGCAGAGCCCGGCGCCGAGGCGCGGGTCGACGGCGCCTTCCTCGGCCCATTTCTTGTTCTTGGCGAAGAAGGCCTCGCCGGCGCGCGCGGCGCCCGCGGCCAGGACCTGGTCGGTCAGGCGGGTGCGGAGCGCGCCGGGGGCGACGGCGTTGACGTCGATCGAGTACTCCCGGAGTTCCTCGGCCAGCGTCTCGGTGAGGCGGACCACGGCGGCCTTCGTGGCGGCGTAGGAGGCGAAGCGCGGCATCGGGTTGGTGGCGCCGCCGCCGGAGATGTTGATGATCTTGCCGGCGCGGCGCGGCTTCATCGCGCGCATCGCCTGCTGGCAGACGAGCAGGGTGCCGTTGAGGTTGATCTGCAGCGCCTGGAGCCACTCGGACCAGGGAATCTCGTCGGTGGGCCCGATCGGACCGTAGACGCCGGCGTTGTTGACGACGACGTTCCATCCGCCCCAGTCGGCCGCCCGGAAAAGGGCGGCGACCTGATCGGGGTTGCCGACGTCGCAGGTCGTGCCGAGCAGGCGCTGGCCGGGGCGGACCCTGGCCGTCAGCTCGGATTGCGCACGGGTGACATCGGCGGCGTTGCGCGCGCAGAAGAGGACGTTCGCGCCCTCATCGAGGAAGGCTTCGACGATGTGGCGGCCGAAGCCCTGGCTGCCGCCGGTGACGATGGCGTTGAGTCCGGAAAGTTTCATGAAGGGGATCCGACGGTGACGTACTGGAGGCCGGGCAGGGAGGCCACGGATTTCTCGAGGAAGCGGGTGGCGTCGACGATCACGGGCCGGCGGAGGCGCGGGGCGAGGGCGGCCCAGTCGAGCTGGCGGAACTCCGGCCACTCCGTGCAGACCACGACGGCATCGGCGCCGGCGACCGCGTCCGCGGCGGCGGCGCTGAAGCGGATGAAGGCGAGATCGGCGGGGAGCGGCGGCTGCGAGGGATCGCTGGCCGCGACCTCGAAGCCCGCCGCGGCGAGCGCGCGGGCGAGCTCCACGGCGGAGCTCCGGCGGAGCGTGTTCGTGCCGGGCTTGTAGGTCAGGCCCAGCAGGGCGACGCGGCGGCCGGTGCCGGCGCCGAGCAGCCGGCGGATCTTCTGCAGCGCCCACTGCCGATGGCCGTCGTTGCTCCGCTTGATCGCGGGGATGACCTCCAGGGCCTCGCCGTATTTCTGCCCGAGCTGGGTGCAGGTGACCACGTCGCGCGCGAGCGTGCCGCCGGCGAACGCGCCGCCGGGGGAGAGGTAGGCCTTCGGACCGATGCGGCTTTCGCTCTTCAGCCCACGCTCGACCTCCTTGGCATCCGCGCCCGCGGCCTCGCAGAGGCGCGCGATCTCGTTCATGAAGGTGATGGACAGCGCGAGGAAGGAGTTGATGGCGTGTTTCGTCATCTCGGCGGACTCGGAACGCATCCACACGACCTGCGACGTGAAGGGCGCGAAGAGCTCCGCCAGCTGCGCCTTCGCGCGCTCGTCGCGGTAGCCCGCGATGATGCGATCGGCCTTGGTGAAGATCTCGATGGCCTTGCCGAGGCGGAGGTTCTCGGGCGAGCAGGCGAAGCGGTAGCCCTGTGCGCCGAACTCGCCCTCGAGCAGGCGGCAGGTGCCGACCGGCAGCTGGGAGGAAAGGAGGATCAGCGCACCGCGCGGCAGCGCGGGCACGCAGCGGCGGACCTCGCGCAGCACGCTCTCGATGTCGGCCTGGTCGTTGTCGTCGACCGGCGTGTCATAGGCGACCCAGAGGATGTCCGCCGCGGCGCAGGCCTCCGCGATGACCCCGGTGAAGCGGAGGCGGCCGGCAGCCAGCCCGGCCTGGATCAACTCGTCCAGGCCCGGCTCCGCGATCGGCGCGCGGCCCTGGCGGAGGCGATCGATGTTGGCCGGGTCGAAGTCGAGTCCCGTGACGTCAAAGTGTTTCGCGCAGCAGGCGGCCGTCACGCAGCCGAGGTGCCACAGCCCGAGGACCGCGATCTTCATGGATCAGTGGCGGGTCTCGTAGACCCAGCGGTTGGCCTGGAGCCAGCGCAGCGTGCGCTCGATGCCCTGCTTGATCGTGAGCTTCGGTTTCCAGCCGGCGGCCTGGATTTTTTTCGTGTCGAGGAAGATGAACGGATTGTCCCCGATCCAGCCGCGGTTGCCGCCGGTGTACTCGAGCTTCGGCTTGAGGCCGAGGGTGGCGCAGATGTGGGCGATCGAGTCGTTCACCTCGACGAATTCCGGCGTGCCCAGGTTGTAGACCTGGGTGTGGTGCTTCGCCTCGCGCGCGGTGTGGGCGCGCGTCACGTGCAGCATCGCGTCGAGGCAGTCCTGGACGTAGAGGTAGCTCTTGCGCTGGGTGCCGTCACCGAGCACGCGGAGGCGGTCGGGATGCTCGAGCAGCTGCTTGTAGAAATCGAAGACGTGACCGTGGGTGTAGCGCTCGCCGAGGATGGAGACGAAGCGGAAGACGTACGCCTCGTCGATCTGGCCGCCCTCGGCATAGGCCGCGAGCAGGCCCTCCCCGGCGGTCTTGGACGCGCCATAGAGGGAGGTCTGGATCGGGAACGCGTCGGTCTCCGGCGTGGGCCGGTCGGGGGTGACGAGCGCCTCCCCGTAGACGGAGCCGGTCGAGGAAAAGGCAATCCGCTTCACGCCGTTGGCGCGCATCGCCTCGAGCACGTTGAACGTGGCGATCGTGTTCTGCTCGAGGTCCTTTCTCGGATGCTGCCATCCGTCCTTGATGTCGGCGTTCGCGGCGAGGTGGAACACGAAGTCGGCGCCCTTCATCGCGGCGGTCAGCGCCGGCAGGTCGAGGTTGTCGCCGCGGGCCAGCGTGAACTGCGGCTGGCGGCGGGCGCCCTCGATGAAGCGCTCCTGGCCGGTCGAGAGATTGTCCCAGCCGGCGACGGCCACGCCGTCCGCCAGGAGCCGGTCGACGAGGTTGGAGCCGATGAAACCGGCGGCGCCGGTCACGAATGCTTTTTTCATGAAAAGACTCAGGCCCGCGCGGAGAGGAGCGGCGCCGGGCGCGGCGCCAGGCTCAGGCCGATGACGAGGTTGTTGAAGACGAAAGGCAGGAACGGCAGCGGGAAGAAGCTGCGGGCCTCGACGGTGAAGTAGGGATCGAGCTCGGCGAAGATCTCCGCGGGGAGGTTGATATGCTCCCGGGTGTAGAACCACTTGTAGGAGCCGCCGTAGGTCTTGCGGTAGACGCGCTCGGCGGAGATCTTGCGCGCCAGCGAGTAGGCCGGGCTGCCCTCGCACGGGATGACGACGAGGAGCCGGCCGCGCCGCTTGTCGAGCAGGCGCCAGGCCTCGCGGATCGTGGCCGGGAGGTTCGGCAGGTGCTCCATCACGTGGACCGCGATGACCCGGTCGAAGAACCCGTCGGCGAAGTCGAAGGGCTTCTGGCAGTCGCTGACCACGACCTTGATCCGGGGGAATCGTTTCCGGATTTCCGCCGCCATGTTCTCACGGAACTCGTTGGCGTAATAGTTTTCCTCCTGCTCGGGGGTGAGCTTCTCGTACTCGACGTGCTCGCCCAGGCCGGCGCCGATCTCCAAAGTGGTCCGGAAGCCCGGCTGCGAGAACCGCACGGGGAAGTTGTGGTTGAACTTCTCGATCGCCCCGTAGCGACCGCGGGCGGCCAGCTCCTCGTGCCAGCGGCGCATGAAATCGTCGCTGATGCGTTTCTGCTCCGCCGTCAGGGGCGGCAGGACCTTCGGCCACTTGGTTGCGGTGGGCATAAGTTTGAAAGGAGAGCCAACCATATCAGCCCGAAGGGGGAAGGGAAATCTCGCGCGGCGCCCGGGCCCACAGCCATCCACCCAGAAGCGGAAGCAGCGCAAATCCGGCGAGCGAAAACCAGAAGGCGACGCGCAAGGCCGCCGGGGCGACGTAACTCACGACGACGCGCACGGGGCCGGCCGGCACCGCCACGCCCACCAACCGCTCGCGGGTGGAAATGACCGGCGAGGGGACTCCATTCACGGTCGCCGCATAGCCGGGAATGAAGACGCGCGGGGTCTCAAGCAAGCCGGCCTGAGGGGCGTCGAGCCGGACGGTGAGCGGAATCAAGGAATCGGTCTGAAGGGGAAGCTCCTCGGGTCGGAAGGCATAGACCCGGGCCGAGATCCCGGAAACTTCAGTGCGGAGGGTGATGGTGCCGGCGGGCCCCGGCGGCAGGGAAAGGGGAAGATAGGGGCTGGCCTGGGCGCCGGCGCCGAAGCCCCGCGGCTCCCCTGACAGCGGCAGGTCATAATGGCGGTTCAATCCGCCCGCTCCGAAAAGTTCGATCCCGCCGGCGGGAATACCGTCAAAGGCGAAGGCGAGCAGGTACCCGCTGCGACCATCCGTTGAAAACGTGGCTTCGCGGCGTTTGACCTCGGGGCGGTTCGTGGCGATCCGCCGGGGTACGAGCACGGCGGTGGGCGCCCCGGATTTGAGGCGGGCCAAGGCGGAGGCATTGTCGAGCATCGGCTGCATCGCGGGGTCGAGCAGACGGCTTTCGAACGCGGGCTCCATGACCCCATTGGAAAAATAACTGGGTCGGAATCCAAAGAACAGGTAAGCACCGCGGGCCAGGGTAAGGTTGACCGGCTGGAGAAGAGCGACCGAATCCGCATGGGTGCGAGTGACGAGCCTCGCCCGGCTGCGGGGCAGCTTCTCCTGCCAGGCGCTCCACGCCACGCCCGCAGCGAGGAGCGAAAGACAGGCGCGGCGGAGGCGCGGCCCCGGCGGCCAGGTACTCAAAGCCAATGCCGCCCACACCGGAATCGCCGCGGGTATGATCAGATAGAAACGCTGCATGGGCCAGATATTGGTGGCATCGATCAGTTTGGCCGGTACGAGCGACCAGACGAACGGCGTGATTCCTGGCACGGGCACCAGCAGCAGCTGCAGAACGAGGAGGACCGCGGCGAAAAACCATCCGGCGGGTTGGTTCCGGCTCAATTTTAAAAGGCATCCGAGGATGACGAACTCCAGGGCGTACCCCAGCTGGATGTTGCCCAGCTGGCCCGCCGGCTCCGACAGGGGGCGCCAGGCTCCGACCCAGCCTTCGTGAAGCATCTGGAATATCCGGTCGGCCGCCCCCTGAGGATTGACGGAGTAGTGCAGCTGCATCGACGAGACCGAGATGAACAGATAACTGATCAGCCAGCCAAGGGCGCCACCGGCCACGATCGCCCGGACGGCGCCGCGGAAGGTCCGGTCGATGAAAAACCAGCGGAGGACAAACGCTCCCAGCCAGAACGGCGTGAGCCAGGCTGCGATCGCCGGATGACCGTACCACACGAGGGCGAGCGCGCCCGTCGAAATGACCAGCGAGCGGGTGTCGTCACGGGGTGTGAGGGAGCCGGCGACCCCGAGCCAAAACAGAGGCAGCCAGGGCAGCGTCATGATCGAGGGATGCATGTCCATGCCGGCCAGCAAAACCATGATCGCCGGACACAGCACATAGAGAGCGGCGAGAAGCGTGGCGGCCCACCGCCAGGCCGGGGCCAGCATCCGGACCGCGACGAAAGTGGTGGTGGCCCCGCCCAGGACACTGGCAATCAGGCAGAGATTCTGCAGCGCGAAGGCGGAAAGCTGCCCGCCGGTCAGCAAATTCAAGGCTGCGCCCAAATGGAGGAAATAAGGCGCGTCGCGGATCAGATGGATGTTCCCGTTGAAGCCAGAGGCGCTTTGGCCGACAAAGACGGGGAAGATGCCGTGGCGGAGTTGTTCGATGAAGTCGGCAAGCACCAGGCTGTAGGAAAAACTGTCCGCGGCGCCGACGAGGGAAGAGGTGAAGTACGGGGCGGTCAGCCAGAGCGCGACCAGTTGGGCGCCGAGGAGGGCGATGATCTCGGGCATCCACTGGCGGTCGGCGGCGAGCCGCCGGACCAGCACGGCATCGAGGCCGACGAGCAGGACCAACGGCGCGAGCACTGGATACCATCGGCTAACTTCAGCGAGGACCAGCACGAGGGGGTGATTGCCGGTCAGGTTTTTGGAAAATCGCCGAAGCCGGCGGCGCGGTCGACGATGAACTTCGGCCGGGCGCGGACCTCCTCGTAGATGCGACCGATGTACTCGCCGAGGATGCCGATGCTGATGAGCTGCACGCCGCCGAGGAAGGACACGAGGATGACCAGCGTCGGATTGCCCCAGAGGATCTCCCAGCCCATCGCCTTGTAGAAAAGGTAGACCGCCATGAGCAGGAACGAAAAGCCCGCGATGAGGAAGCCGAACAGCGTGGCGAGCGTGAGCGCGTAGGTGGAGAAGCAGAAGATGCCGTTGAAGCCGATGCGCAGCGAGCCGAGGAACCGGTTGTAGTTCGTCTCGCCGGCATGCCGCGGCGGGCGGTCGAAGGGAATGATGACCTGCCGGAATCCGACGACCGCGACCATGCCGCGGAGGAAGCCGTGCGATTCCCGGAGGCGGACGACCTCCTGGACGACACGGCGCGACATCAGGCGGAAATCGCCGGTGTTCGGCGGGATCTTCACGTCGGCGATCTTGTTGATGACCTTGTACCCGATGGCGGAGACGACCTTCTTGAGCCAGGGCTCGCCGGTGCGCTGGCGCCGCTGGGGCAGGACGACGTCGTAGCCCTCGCGCCACTTGGCGACCATCTGCTGGACGAGCTCCGGCGGGTCCTGCATGTCCACGTCCATGACGATGACGGCCTCGCCGGAGGAATACTCGAGGCCGGCGAGGGTGGCCATGGGCTGGCCGAACCGGCGGGAGAACTTCAGGAGCTTCACGCGCGGGTCGCGGCCGCGGGCCTCCAGCACGACCTCCTCCGTGCGATCCGGGGACGGATCCATGGAGAAGATGACCTCGTAGTCCTCCGTCACCCCCGCGAGCACCGTCCGGATCCGCCGGAGGAACTCGGGAATGTTGCGCTCCTCCTTGTAGACGGGAACGACGAGGCTCAGCTGCATTTTATTTGAGATCGACTTTGATCAGGCGGAACGAGCGCTGCCGCTGATCGGGCGCCGGAAGCGGGAAGGTCTGGGAGGATTCGAGCACCAGCTCGTTGGGCTGGCCCTCGGCGAGGGGCACGCTGATCGTCTTGTAGACGCCGCGGGCCAACTCCTCCGAATACACCACCCGCCCGTTGAGCGTGAAGACAAATTTTGCCGATGGCACCCCGGCCCACGAGGGAAACTCGATCTGCAGCTCCGCGGTCGCGGGCTTGGCCGAGACGGGCACGAGCAGCCGGGAGCGCCGGCCGGCCCAGCCGTCCTGGTCGACGTCCTTGAGCTCGTAGCGCGGCATGGTGCGGATCGTGTTGCCGTCGAGCCCCTCGTTTTCGGCGAAGTCCCGGAGGGCGAGCTTCTGGATGCGGTAGGACCGCAGTTTGCCGGCCTGGCCGGGCAGCGGGAAGTCGCCCGTGGCGGAGATCGCCACGACCTTTTCGCCCAGCGGGGTGACCGGCAGCGTCAGGTTGAGATAGGTGCCGGCGGTCGCGGCCGCGTGGTAGACGGATTCGCCGTTCACCGTGATGGACAGGTCGCCGGCGCTGCCCGAGGCCCAGCCGGGCAGCTCGAGCTGGAGGTCGAGCACCTTGGGCGTGCTGGTCGGCGGCAGGTGGAAGGTCACGCCCTTGGCCGCCCAGCCGTCGACGTCGACGCCCTGGACCTGGAAGCCGTCGTTGACGCGGTCGGTGGCGCCGATGACCTGCATCAGGTCATCCACCGGATGCACGGAGATCTCGTTGATGAAGGCCGTGAGATGGCGGGCGTCGGCCTTGCCGTAGGTCTCGGCCTTGTTGAACTGCAGCTCGAGGTGGGTGACCTTGCAGTCCTCCGTCACGAAGCGATTGATCGTGAAGGTGCCGGGATGCAGCACGACGGGCTCCGGCTCGTGGCCGTTGATGATCATCGTGAGGACCACGCCGCCGTCCCGGAAGGCCGGCAGGTTGGGGATCTCGCCCTTGAACGTGACGATCTCGCCCTTCTTCGCGCCCGCGAGACAGATCGAGGCGCGGTCCCCGAGCCAGCCGTCCTCGTAGAGGCCGCTGTATTCGAGGCCGGGGTTGTTGTAGATGTCGTCCGGCAGGTGCGCGATGCGGGTGGGCCGCTTGAGGCGCTGGTACTGGTCCTCGGTGACGATCGAGATGTCGCGGGTGAAGCCGTCGAGCCGCCGGTCGTCGAGGTTGTACCCGAGGCCGTAGAGCCGCATCAGGCCGGTGACCTCCTTCTTGATCATCTTCGGCTCCTCGCCGAGATCGAGGGCGATGTAGCTCAGGCCCTCGAAGATCTGCGGCTTGATCGGCTGCGAGAAGATCCGCGCGCTGCCGGCGCCCACGAAGTTCACCGGGTAGGTGTCGTCGCCGACGATGACCGCGTGGGCCGGGAGCTGGGAGCGCTCGCCGCCGAGCGAGGTCCGGGTGAAGTCGATCATCAGCCGGATGTTGTCCGTGGGATTGAGCACCTCGAACATCGTGTAGGGTCCCGTGCCGTGGAAGGAGCGCTTGCCCTGGCTGATCGGCTCGCGCTCGCGCTGGAAGAAGGCGGCGCGGTAGCGGGCCGAGGAATAATAGTGGGGCCCCTTTTCCGAGTGGATGAAGATCAGCCGGTCCTTCACCTCGGACAGCGGCTTGTACATGTACACGGCCTGCTCGCGCCAGCCGGTCTCCTCGCCGATCTGGGCGGAGAACTTGTTGAAGTGGTCGTACTTCGTCTGCAGCGCCACGAAAAGCGGGTTCTTGTAATCGAGGTGGCGGAAGCTCGTCTCCGACCAGGAGTTGTCGATGGATTTCATCGGCATCATGTTGTAGGCGGCGACGTTCCCCTTCATCAGCTCGTCGGGCAGCATCCAGCGGAGGAAGCGCAGCGGGCGCAGCATCTGGCTGCGCTGGTCGCCGTATTCCGGCGCGGGATTGCGGAGGAAGTCCAGCGGCGCGATGTTCGCGACGTTGTCCATGTAGTTCCGGCTGAGGAAGCGGGTGTCGATCCCCTGCGTGTACATCGCGAGCATCTTGGCGCTGACGACGTTCGCGATGTCGCTCTCGATCGAGTCGTACTTCACGTCCGCCGGCGGCTTGAAGGCGACGCCGTTCTCCGAGGCGCCGACGACCTCGGTGAGGCCGCCGCCGACGTCGCCGATGCTGGAGCGCACGTAGTAGTGATGGCTGTAGATCGTCGCGCCGAAATAGACGAGGAGGCACCCCACCATCACGGCGCGGAGGCCGCGGTCCCAGACCTTGAGGAAGCCCTGGGCGAGGAAGAACGCGATGACCGGCTGGACGAACATGCCGAGCTTGAAGAGCCCGAAGTCCTGGCCCTTGAAGAAGAGGTAGAAGCCGAGCGGGATCATGACGATGCCGAGCACCGCCGTCGGGATGCCCTTGATCACGCCGGCGATCATCCGGATGAGCAGGACCACGAGCAGGATGATGCCGAGGGCGATGACGATGGAGAGCATCGGGTCCTCGCCGACCACGCCGAAGGGATGCAGCCCGAAGACCATCGGCAGGAACGAGGGCACGAGCGTCCAGGGAAAGAGCACCAGGCCGTCGATCTGCGAGATGTCGGCCATGGCGCCGAGGCCGGCGGAGCCGAGCGACTGCAGGATCAGCGTGTTGATGAACTGGTAGGTGTTGAAGCCGATGATCACGAACGTCAGCACCGCGATGGCGATGATGCGGTGGACGAACGGCTTGACGCCCTCGCGATGGGCGTAGCGGAGGCGCAGGGCGTAGACGCAGATGCTGGTCGCCACGAACGGCGCGACCTCGGGGTAGGTGATGCAGAGCGAGCCGACGAGGATGCCGGTGGCGAACACCGTGTTCCAGGCGAACCGCGCCTCGCGGAGCATGAGCGCGCAGGCGCCGATGAGCATCGCGATGCCGCTGACCTGCGCGATGAGCTGGTAGAGCGTGCCGAGGCTGAAGAGCGGGCTGATCGCGAGCAGGCCGACGGCGAGAAGCGCGAGCTTGCGGTAGCGGCCGCGGTAGAGCACGAGCGCGCCGAGGGCGCACATCTGCACCAGGCTCATCGCGAAGATCACCGGCATGAAGATCTGGTGCGGATTGAGCCCCGTGAGCGAGCAGGTCCAGGCCAGCAGCATCTCGCTGCCCGGCCGGATCTGCTGCAGCGCGTGCATGAACCAGAGGTGCTGGCTGTAGTCCGTGCCCTCGAGCTGGGTCTGCTCGGGCAGGAAATAGTAGCTGTTGTTCAGGAAGCGCTCGGCGGCGAGGGTGTAGTTCGCCATGTCGTCGTTGCCGTAGCTGATCCACTTGAAGCCGAAGTGGAACATGGGCCAGCCGGAGTAGATCAGGTAGAACAGCAGCAGGGAGGCGAAGGGCACGAGCCGGCGGCAGGGGAACGCCGGGCGCCGCCAGACGAGGATGGCGAGGGAGGCGAGCCCGAGCCCGAGCGTGATCCAGGGGCCGTACGGCCGGATGGGATGGCCCCACTTGCTGCAGCCGTTGACGAAGAGGACGACGACACCCATGCCCATCACCGGGGAGAGCAGCCAGCTCCACAGCACGCCGAACCGGACTTTCAGCCCGCTGAGCACCGCCTGGCCGACGAGGGTGAAGAAGGCGAAGATTCCGAGGATGAGGAAAAACGGCTGCATGAAGTTGAATATTAGTCAGGCGCCGCGCGGCGGCGCACAAATCATTAAACCCGGATTTTTAGCGCGGTGAGCCGCGAGCAGACGGCGCCCCAGAAGCGCGCCTTGCGGGCGTAGCGGTGGATCATCTCCGGATCGATGCCGCGGGGATGGAGGCGCTGGCGGATCGCGGCCATCTCGTCGCTGCCGATCGAGTGGATGTGCTGGCTCGTCTTCTGGTGGGCGTGCACCCGGAAACAGCCGAGGAAGTAGGGGAGGCGCACGATGCGGGCCCGCGCGGCCGCGAACCGCACCAGGAGGTCCCAGTCGAGCGCGAACTGGAAGCGGCGGTCGATGCCGCCGGCGAGGTCCCAGATCCGCTTGCGGGCGAAAAGGGTCTCCTGCGGGACGTAGTCGATCCACTCCAGGGTCTTCGGGTCGTGCGGCGGCATGATCCAGCGCCCCACCTCCTGGTCGTTGTCGTCGATGATGATCCGGTTGCCGTAGATCACGTCCACGTCCGGATGGGTGGCGAAATACTCCGCCACATAGCGGAGGGCGCGCGGCGCGAGGAAATCGTCCGAGTTCAGCCACGACACGATGTCTTCGGGGCCGAGGTCGGAGAGATGGGCCATGCCGCGGGCGATCGCGTCGGCCTGGCCCTCGTCGCGGACCGACTCCCAGTGCGCGAGGCGGCCGGCGTGGCGGGCGATGGCCGCGGCGCTGCCGTCGGTCGACGCGCCGTCCTGCACGACGTAGCGCAGCTTCGGATAATTCTGGTTCAGCACGCTGAGCATCGTGCTCTCGATGAACGCCTGCTGGTTGTACGACGGCGTGACGACGCCCATCTGCGGGAGCCGTTCCACGGGCAGGCGCGGCTTGGGAAACTTGTCCCAGACGATCGGGCGGGGCGCGTACTGCCGCAGCACGCCAACCTGCATCCAGTGCTTCTCCACGACCTGGCGGAACAGCCAGTTGCCGAAGGGCCGGGAGTATTTCAGCCGCACGTGTTCCCGCGCGCCGGTCCAGAGTTTGGCCAGCCGGCCGCCGACGCCGGTGGCGTTGAGGCAGAGCTGCTGGATCAGGGCCTCGCGTTCGTTGCACGCGCGGCTGAGCTCCTGGATCACCGCCTCCTTTTCCGTCAGCTGCTGGCCGTAGAACTTTGCGATCTCGAGGTGGGACTGGCCCGCGACGAGGCTGGCGATCGAGATGTCGCGGTGGGCGATGGTCTGCTGGAGGTTCCTGATCTCCACCTGGTGGGCGGTGATCGACGCCTCGATGTTCCGGATATGATTGTCCTTGAGATGCATGATCTCGCCCCACTGCAACGCGTCGGGCGGCAGGGCCTTGAGGCGGACCTCCTGGAATTCGAGGCGGGTGCGCAGGTCCGCTTCCGCCTTCTCGAGCGCGGAGGCGCGGGCGGTCATCGCGGCCAGCTGGCTGGTCAACGCCGCGACCTGGCCGGTCAGGGCGCCGATCTCGCCGTCCTTGGACCCGATGGCGGCGTGCAGCGCGGCGACCATCTTCTGGAATTCCTTCACGTGGCCATCGAGGGTGAAGATGAGCTGCTCGCGCTCGTTCGACACCTGCTTGAGGCTGGCGATCTCCGCGTCCTTCCCGTCGGCCTCGGACTTCAGCTCGGCGATTTCCCGGTCCTTCTGCGCGCACTCCGCCTCGAGCTCGGCCTTGATATCGTCGGCGGCCTTCTTCAGGCCGGCGATCTCGCCGTCCTTGACGTCGGTCTCGCGCTTCAGGCCGGCGATCTCCTCGTCCTTGTGATCGGCCTCCTTTTTCAGCGCGGCGATCTCCCGGTCCTGCTCGACCGACGCCGCCTTCAGGGTGTCGTTCTCGGCGTGCTTCTCCTTCAGCTGGGCGTCGAGGATGTCGTAGCCGTCCGCCTTGTCCTTGATCTTGAGGAGCGTGACGGTGTGGCGGGTCATGTACTCCGTCAGCGCCGCGTCGGCCCGGGCCGGCGCGAAGACGATGACGTCGTTGAAGATCTTGAGCTCGTGGCCGCGGCCGACGGCGCGCAGCGCGTCGATCACCTGGTCGAGGCGGGGCCACTGGCTGATCTCGTGCGGCTGCGGCGGGGGGCTGGCGAAGAGCCGGGCGTCGTCGATCATGATGACGCTCTGCTCGTTGAGCTGGCCGATGCCGCGGATCTCCTTCAGCAGGGGACACTGCGATTTTTCCCCGCCCGTGTCCTGGGCGACGCACCAGTGGGCATCCAGCCAGAAGAGGGCGGACTTGCCCTTGAAGACCGGCTGCAGCTCCGTGATCTTCGCCGCGGAATCGCCGAGGTAGAGGTGGATGGCCTTGTCCTGCCCAAAGCGGGACCGGGCATGCTCGTAGTATTCCGGGGAAAGCTCGATCGAATGGACGACCTTGAAATAGGGCCGGGCGATCTCGATCGCATCCCCCTCAAAAGTCCCGGTTTCGACAAACACCTCCAGCGGGAGAACGCGCTTCAGGGCCTCCACCACGCCAGTGTCTATCGAGAAGTTAATGTCGCCCATTGTTTCGGGAAATAAGGGACCAGATTGCCGTTTTCGGGCACCGGAAGTCAACTCGTGTTTCCGTCGGGAAACACTCCGAAAATTGCTGCGGCGGCCGGGGAGCCGTCAGCCCCGCTTTTCGGCCAGCAGCTTCTGGATCACGGCCTCTTTTTCCTCCGCCGACCGGGTCGATGCGGCCACGGACTCGAACAGGCGCCGCTCGCTGGCCGCGACGATCTTCTGGACGGCCTCCGTCGCGTCGCGGAACACCTTCAGACGCATGAAAACGAGGTTGCCCCACTGGCGCGGCAGGAACACCGCCGGCTTGAGCGAGACCAGCTCCTGGCCCTCCCAGCGCTTGATCGCGACGTATTGGGAGAATCCCAGCTGCTCCGCGCGCGCGATGAGGCCGCGCGGATGCGCCTCATCCCAGCCGCGGTAGAGACCCTCGGTGAAGAACTCGCAGATCAGCACCTCGGCCTGGACCGGCCCGAGCCCCTGCATCACGGCGAGGTCGTTGCCCTCGGTGTCGGTCTTGAGGATCCCGATCTCCGTGGGGATCTCCCCGGCGGCGGCCAGGCTGGCGAGCGACCGGCAGGGCACGTCGATCGCGCGCTGGTGCTTCACCCGGTCGTCGCGCTCGATCTTGTGCAGGGAGTGATAGTAGTCGACATCGCGTCCCTGGTCGTCCGCGGCGATGTGGAACTGCGCGGTGCGGTCGAGGCGGTCGACCGCGCAGGGGAAGAATTTCACCCCGGTCCGCGCCGCCAGCGCCGCCAGCTCCTGCTGGTGACCGGGAAACGGCTCGAACACGGCGCCGGTGCAGCCCCGGTCGAGCAGGAAGCGCGCGAAGGAGCCCTTTTCCGCGCCGATGTCGAGGAAGGCCTTCGACCGCAGCACGGGCAGGAGCGCGTCGAGGAGCGTGAATTCGGTCTCCTGCGCATAGAGTTGGGCGGGGGCGGAAGTGGCCATCGGACGAAGGCAGAGCCGGAGGAATTGGCCGAAACGTCAAGCCCGCGCCGCGACGCCAGGATGAGCGGGCCGGGCCTGGAGCACTCGTCCTCGTTCTTCGTTCTCATTCTCCTTCTTCGTCCGGAAGAAGGAGGCTGAGAAGGAGGAACGAGTAGGAGAACGAGAACGATACTTCGGATTAGGCGGCGTCAGTGGACGTTCGCGTGGATCAGCTCCGCGAGCCGCCGCAGGCTGCGGCCCATCGAGAAATCGCGCCGGCAGCGGAGCTGCCCCCGCCGGGCGATCGCCTCGCGCTCCGCCTCGTGGGACAGGAAATGCCGGAGCTTCTCCTCCAGTTCGCCCGCCGACGAGAACGTCTCCACCTCCATGCCCGGCTCGAAATACCGCCGGATGTTGTCCTGGTGCTCCGTGAGCAGGAAGCTCCCGAGGCCGGTGGCCTCCAGCATGCGCATGTTGCCGGTCTCGCCCCGGGCGTAGTCGATCCCGACGTTGAGCGCGACGCGGCTGCCCTTGAGGATGCGGTGCATCTCGCGGCCCCAGCGCGGACCGAGGTTGTGGCGGGCGACGCCTGGCGGCACGATGGCCGGCTCGGCGGTGCGGAGAAAATAGCCGAGCGTGCAGCGCTGTTCCCGGACGAGGGCCGACTGGGTGAGCTCCTCCAGATAGGCGTTCCGCCGGAGGTGCTCGGAGCTGATGCTGCCGAGGAAGGTGGCGTCCCAGGATTTCCCCTCGGCCGGCAGCTCGTCGGCCAGGGTTTCCGGAAAACCGGGCGTCAGGTGCTCCACCTTCTTCGCGCCGATCTTCGGCCCGACCTCGAAGGTCAGCTTGAAATTCGACAGCATGAGGTCGTAGCCGTGCCAGTCGGTGCCCGCCGGGATCGCGGCGGCCTTCCAGCCCATGACGAGGCGGGGCCGGTGCGTGAGCCGGGCGAGAAAGCGGCGGTCGTAATAAACCGGCTCCGTGACGTAGAGCACGTCGGGGCGCAGGGCGTTCACCTGCATCGCCGCGATCTCGTGGCGCCAGTCGTCGGGGTTCGCCAGCTGGCCGCCGTGCTCGAGGAGCCACTGCTTCTGGGTGGGCTCGCACTCGGTGAACACGAGGTCGGACTCGAAACCCAGCGGGCCGAGGTAGCGCGCGAACATGTGCACGATGCCGAAGCCGTCGTCGCGGAGCTGCGCGTTCTGCTCCCGGTAGGGGCGCGCGCCGATCCCGGGATGGCGGGCGTAGAAATCGCGGACGTACTCCTCGTAGCCGGGAAAGAGCTGCAGGAATTTCATCGCGGGCTCAGGCGCGGTGGGCGGCGAAGAAGGCCTTGATCTGCTCCAGCAGGAAGGCGACCTGCGCCGGCGTGATCTCGGGATAGAGCGGCAGCGAAAGCAGCTGCGACTGGTGCGCATGCGCGTGCGGGAAGTCCGCCGGCCGGTGGCCAAGGCGGCGATAGGCGGGGAGGAAAGGCAGCGCGGTCGGATAGTTGATCTGGGTCTGGATGCCCTGCGCGGCGAGGTGGGCGCGCAGCGCGTCGCGCGCCGGCGTCCGCACGGCGTAGATGTGATAGACGTGATCGCGCTCGGCGCCGACCGCCGGGAGCACGAGGTCGCCCACGCCGGCCAGCTGCCGGTCGTACTCGCGCGCCAGCGCCTGGCGGGCCTGCGTCCAGCGCTCGAGGTGCGGCAGCTTCACGTTCAGAATGGCGGCCTGCAGGCCGTCGAGGCGGCTGTTGATGCCTTCGATCTCGTGGTCGCCCTTCTTCTTCCCGCCGTGGCGGGCGAACATCGCGGCGAAATCCGCCAGGCGGTCGTCATCCGTGACCAGGCAGCCCGCGTCGCCCATGGCGCCGAGATTTTTTCCGGGATAGAACGAAAAGGTCGCGATCGCCCCGAACGTGCCCGCGGTGCGCCCGGCGTAGTGCGCGAGGTGCGCCTGCGCGCAGTCCTCCACGACCCAGAGTCCGTGCTTTTTCGCGAGCGCCATGATCGCGGACAGGTCGGCGGTCTGGCCGTAGAGATGGACCGGCAACAGGCCCCGGGTGCGCGGCGTGATCTTCCGGGCCACATCGGCGGGATCGAGCGTATAGGTCGACGGGTCGGTGTCGGCGAACACCACGCGCCCGCCGGCCTGGGTGACGGTCTCGGAGGAGGCGATCCAGGAGTGCGCCGAGGTGATGACCTCGTCGCCGGGCTGGAGGCCCAGCGCGCGGAACGCGACGTAGAGCGCATCGGTGCCGTTCGCGCAGGAGACGCAGTGGCGCGTCCCGATCTTGCCGGCGAAGGCGCGCTCGAACGCCTCGACCTCGGGGCCGCGGATGAAGGCGGAATCGCGCACGGTGCGGGCGATCGCCTCGTCGACGCCGGCCTTGATCGTCAGGTACTGCGCGTGGAGGTCGTTGTACGGCACGCGCATGCCGCTGGAGGACACCGGCAGGTGCGGCAGGACGGGCGGAAGGCTGGGCATCGCGGAAGTGAAAGTGAAAGTCGGTGGGAAAGTGAATGGAAATCGCCGCCCGCGGTTTCGCACAGAGGCCCGGAGAGCCAGAGATCGATCGGAGCGGGGTGGGGCGGCAACCTTCCGGATGCGTCGATGGTCACTGGCAGGTCGCCACCCCCGGTTTTTTCTCCGCTCCGCGTCGCCGGGCCGCGGCGCGTCCGGCTTTTCCCTTGAACACCCCGGGCGACGCGAAGAATGGTGGGTGACATGCCGTGCGTTCCATGAGCCAGGATCCCGTGACCTCCGCCATGCCGGATGAAGCTCCCGGCCGGCCTGTGGACGCGGCCCGGGAGGATGGAGGACGCAGGCCGGCTGCACCGGGTTCAGCGATGCTCGTTCGGATGGCGTGGCTGCTGGCGGCGCTGGCGATGGCCTTCGTCGGCTTGGCGAACTGCGGGCTGGCCTTTGTCTTTCCCCTCGAGATCGAGGCGCGGGAGGGAACCTCTTGGCTTCACGTCATGGCCCTCGAGGCGAAGGTGTCCCTTTACGATCACAGTCAGGTCGCTTTCCTGAACATGAATCACGGCCCGCTGGATCCGATCTTGAAGTACGCGATCCATGCGCTGCTGCCGTTTTTGCAGCCGGCGATGGTCACTCGGGTGTTCGTGCTGCTCCTGCCGTTCGGCCTCTTCGCGGCGTTCGTGGTGGCGACGAAAAGGCGGTGGCTGGCCGCCTTCGCGGCGGCCGGCGCGCTTTATCTTTTCCTGCTCGGCCTGGTGCCCTTTCATTTTCTGATCGGCCGGTCGGATCCGGCGGCGCTGTTTTTCCTCGCGCTGATGCTCGCGGTCCTCGAGACGTCGGGCCGCAGGAACCGGGGAGCGGCCGATCGCTTTCGGGGCGAGTTCCTCGGCGCCGGCGTGCTGGGAGGCGCGGTGTTCCTGATCAACTGGCGGTACCTGCCGTATGCCGTGGCCGGCGGGCTCTGGATCCTCGCGGAGGCGGCCGCCGGTGAGGCGCGGCTCCGGCAGCGGGCGGCGAGGGCCCTGGGGTGGTCCGGAATCTTTGCGCTGGGCTGGCTGATGCTTTTCGGCGGAGTCCTGCTGACGGTTTTCCATGGGGACTTCGCTCTCTACCGGGCTCATTTCTTCGGATTCTTTCTTCCCGACCGCGACAGCCTGCTCTGGCTTGCCGACACGCCGTGGTTCGAGTTTCCGGTGGAACTGTTCGATGCGCACCGGCTTTTTCACCTGCTCCTTTTGCTCGCGGCCGGCCTCATCCTGGCTTGGCCGCGGGATGGCCGGCGGCGCACGAGCTTCCTGGCCTGGTGGCTGCCGGCGCTGGCGGCGCTTTGGCTGGTCACCAACTATTCGTACACACTGAACCGGGCGGGCGGCGGGTTTTATTACTTCGCACCCTTCTACCTGTTCGCCGGGTTTATTCTGCTGCGTGGGCTGCCATGGGACCGGTTGCAGCCTCCCGGCCTGGCGTTGGGCGCGCTGGCGCTGGTGCTGGCCAGCCTGCCGTGGGCCGCGCTTTGGCGGCAGGCCGCCGTGATGAGGGAGAATCTTGGGCCGGCGCAGGCGTTCGTGCGACAGGTGCGGAACCTGTCCGGCGCCACCGGAGTGAGCAGCGAGGACCTCTATTTCTTCGAGACCCGCTATCACGGCGAAGTCGTCGACATGGGCGACATCGTCTACCAGGACTTCACCGCTGGTTCCTACGGAGGCCTGTTCCGTGATAACGCCATCGTCCGGCGCTATTTTGCGCGGCTGCAGGCAGCCCCGCCCCGGTATGTGCTGCGGGGGAACGACGTCCGGGTCGTGAGCCCCGTGCTGGACGAGCTGATCGGGAAATTCTACCAGCCCGTGCTTTCGGCCCCCTCCCACCTGTGGGCGAACGGCGGCAGCGGAGCGGTGCTTTACCAGCTTCGCTCAACCCTTCGCTGAGCGCGGGGACAGCGGGCGCAGGAGGCGGGCGGGATTTCCGGCGTAGACGCCGGGCTTCGCGATGTCCTTGGTCACGACCGCGCCCGCGCCGATGACGACGTCGTCGCAGATGTTCACGGAAAGGAGAGTGGCGTTGGAGCCGATGGAGACATTGTTGCCGATGTTGGTGGACTTCCACGCAGAACGGTTGCCGCGCGCGGGTTTTCCGTCCTTGAACAGGTCGTTCACGAACATGACGCCGTGGCCGACGAAGCAATCGTTGCCGAGCTTCACCAGTTCGCAGATGAAGGTGTGGGACTGGATGCGGCAGCGGCGGCCGATGAACACGTCGCGCTGGATCTCCACGAACGGCCCGATGAACGAGTCGTCGCCGATCACGCAGCCGTAGAGATTCGACGGTGTGACCACGGTGACGTTCTTTCCGAACGTGACTCCGATGATCGCGACTTCCTTGAGCGTCGGCTGGGACATGTCGGAGGGCGAATGGCGGCAAACGGATGACGGGCGGGGCGCCGGTGAGCAATACCCGGGCGGGACGGAGAGGAAAGGGGAAAGTGCGCGCCCCGGTTCTACGGTGAATCCCGACGAAAAAGGGCGAAGCGGCCGGCGTGCCCGACCAGCCGGTAGCCGTCGACCGGCGCGGGGACTCCCGGCGAACCGTACGACCGGAGCATCCAAACGGGGGTGGGCCGCCCGGCCAGCCGGTCCTCCCAGTAGAGGCTGCGATAGTCCGCATAGCGGAAAAGCGAGGGCGAGGCGATGACCGGCTCGTCCGGTTGCCGCTGGCGGCGGTATTCCGCGAAAAGCGCATCGGCCTGGAGGCGGTCGGCGGGGGTGATTTCCAGGTGCGGGTGCAGGGAATAGAATTCACCCGCGCGCGCCGCCGCCCGCAGTTGCTGGCGGAAGCCGGCGACCAGCAGGATCAGCGCGGCCGCCGCCACCACGAACCGTCGCCGCCCGCGCCAGCCGGCGCCGCTCGCCGCCAGATGATAGGCGGAGGCGAAGCTCAAGACTCCGGCCACCTGGTAGAATGCGAGGGAAGGAGCGAGCCGCGGCGCCCAGCTGAGGTCATCCTGCATCAGCCAGCCGATGAGGGTGGTGCCGACGCCGAGGATCAGAAAATGCGGACGCAGCGCGATGAGGCCGAAGGTGCCCGTCAGGGCGAAGCCAAGCCACGTGTTCACCTGCGGGGAACGCAGCCACACGTCCCAGTTGTCGTAGAAATAGCCCAGCAGGGTCCCGGTGCCATCGAGTTCGCTGTGGTCGACCGCGCGGATCCGGCGGAAATTTCCCGGGGAGTAGCCCTCCGCGGGATGGGACTTCAGGATGTGGAGCAGGACCGGCAGCGCCACGACGGCGACGACCGCGACGGCGAGCGCGGGCCAGTTGATGGCGCCCAACTTGGCGCGCAGCGACGCCGTGCGCTGGAAAAGTCCGCGGATCGCATCCTCGCCGAATACCATTCCGGCGACCGCCGCGGCGAGGACCGGGGTCTCCTCCTTGACGGCCAGCAGCGCGACGGCGAGCAGGAGCGAACCCGTCCAGTGGCGGCGCAGGAGGAAATATGCCAGCCACAGCGCCAGCGCCGGCATCAGCAGCTCCACGTGAAAACCGTAGATGACGTCCTGGTAGACGTGGACCGACAGCGGCATGATCGTCGCCGCGCCACCCCAGGCGAGGGCGGCGGGGAGGGGAACGGCGAAAAGCCGGAGGATGCGCACGATGGCGGTGAAACCGCCGGCGAAGGCCAGGGCCAGCGCCAGCAGCAGGCCCGCCGGCCCGGCCGGCACGACAAAAACCGCGAGCGGGAGGGCGAGGAAGTACGTGTGGATCGAAAGATGGTCCCCGTAGCAATTGTCCTCGAGCAGATGCCCCCGCAGCCAGCTTGTCGCCAGTTGGGCGAACTGAAACAGGTCCGAGGTGTAGGCGAGGCCGCGGAAGCACTGCAGCTTGTACGCGAGCATCCAGGCGCCGAGGACGGCGGCCGCGGCGAGCGTGAGGACGGTTCCCCGCCGTCCATCCGCCGCCCCGGGCGCCGGCGTCGCGAAGGCGCGGGCAAGGAGCGCGCGGACGCCGGTGGACCTGGGAGAGGCGGAATTCATGACGACGAAGGACGCTCAGTGGTCCGCACGGCGGGGGAAGCCGATGGGCCGGCGCCCGTAGTGGCGCAGGTTCGCGGGGTAATTCGCGTGGTTGGCGTGATCGTAGAACCGGTAGAAGGCGGTTTCCGAGAGGCCCAGCGGATTGTTGAGGATCGGCCCGAAGATGATCAGCGCGTTGCCGGCCAGGAGCAGGCCGAACAGCCCGCACATCGCGGCGTGCGCCGGGCGCGCGAGCGGCGGCAGGGCTTGGCGCCACCGGGCGCAGAACCAGACGAAGGCGGCGAAAACCGGCTGGTAGATGCGCGCGATCCATGTGCCGCGCATCTGCCAGAAATTGACGTATTCGGGGGCGAGATTGTTGAAGAGGAAGAGGGCCAGACCCGCGAGCAGCAAGGCCACCTCGGCCGGATGCGGCCGGATGCGGGAAGTCACCGCGTTCAGCGCAACCACGACGAGCAGGAGCAGCGGCAGGAAGATGAAATTGGCGCCGAAAAAGAGATCGAGCCCGACATCGGGCACCGTGCCGAGGATCGCCCGCCACCGCGCGAAGTCCGAGGGATCGAAATAGGATCCGAGGATGACGCTGAATGCGGAGGTGTTGCTGTTGGTCAGGTCGAACCTGAAATGGTATTTCAGAAGCAGCGTCCAGAGCAGCAGCGGAGCCGCCTGCAGCGCGGCCGCCACGGGGATCGCCGCCCAGCGCCGCCGCCAGGCGAGCAGGAGGAGTGTCGCGGGCAGGAAGAAGACGAAGAACTCGTAGCCGAGGTTCGCGACGCCCATCAGCAGCGAGCCGAGCAGCACGGGCCGCCAGCCGGGATCCTCCGCGATCGCGACCAGCGCCAGCATGAGCAGCAGGCTGCCCGGGACGATCAGCGCGTGAAAATAAGGCATCCCGGCCCAGTAGCCCGCGCCGGGATAGAGCGCGAGCAGCCACGCGGCAAAAATCGTGCCCCGCTCGCCGATGCGGCGGCGCACCCCGAAAAGGAAAATAAAGAAGGCCGCGACGTTGAAGCAGATGCTCGCGAGCGTGCCGCCCACCTCCCAGCCGGCGGCCTTCATGAAGGGATAGGCGAGGACGTTGTAGAGGATGCGGCGGACAAAGAGGCTGTTCCACGTCGCCGGGTCCCTCCGATCGAGAAAATTGAAGAGCGCCTGAAAATGGGGATGGTCGGGATTGTAGAGGTAGCTGCTGGCCTTCGCCACGTGCGGGATGGTGGTGTTGGCGTAGGGGGCAAGCGTCCCTGTGGAGCAGTAGAGCCCGGCGAGGAAAAGCAGGCCGGCGCCGGCGAGATGCCAGCGCCAGCGGGTCGGCGCGGAGGTTGCCGGCGCGGCGAGGGTCGGGGCCCGGGTCCGGCCCAGCCAGTGGAGCCCGGCGACGGCCAGGAGAAACACCGCCGCCGCCGTGCGTCCGATCGCGTGGCTGTAGAGCAGCGGATAGGAGACCAGATACTGCTTTCCGTTCACCCGCGGATCCGAGCCGTCGGGCGTCGAGAAGATGATCCGCCCCGGCTCGTGGGCCCAGTTGCCCTGGCCGACGAGGCGCACAACCTCGGCGAGCGTTGGCGCGCCGGCCAGCATGGCGCCGTCCTGGAAAATCCGCGTCCGGCTCCGCGCGGCGTGGGGGCCGTCGGGTTCGCTCCGATCGAAGGCGAACACATAGGTCTTCGGAAACTCGGCGGCGTCCGGATGGATCTGATCCGCCGGAATTTCCTCCTCGGCGGTCGGGAGCAGGTCGAATCCGCAGTAATTGTGGACGACGAGAAAAAGGGACAGGCCTGCCACCAGGCCCAGGAACAGCCGGGATCCGAGACCGCCGGAGGACGTGGGAGCGCGATTCATGACGGGGCGCCCGGCGGGTGGCGGCTGGCGAGGAGGTTGGTGTAGCCGCGGCGGGCGAGCGAGCGGCCGAGCTCCGCGATCCGCTGGTCGTCGAATTCGCGGTGATCCAGCGGATTAAAAATGCGGAACCCGGCCTGCCGGAGGCAGGCGATCAATTCCTGCCAGGGCTCGCCGGCCCGGGCGTGCACCATGTCGGAGAATTCAAAATGGATCTGGAGATTCCGGTTTGCGGCCAGGATGTCGGGCATGCCGCGCAGAACATTCAGCTCCCAGCCCTGGACGTCGAGCTTGACGAGATCCAGCGCCAGCCCGGGAAGATAGTCGTCGAGGCGCACGACGGGAACGGTCGTTCGGCGCCGGAACAGGGCGCTTCTTTCCACCCCCAGGTGATTGTCGCCGGAATTGATCACGGAACGGTGGAACTCCATTTCGCCGGCCGCCGCGCCCAGCGCCACGGCATGGGTCTCGACGCGCGCGAGGCCGTTGGCGGCGAGATTTCGCCGGAGGGCGGCATGGAGCCGGGCGTCGGGCTCGAAGCAAATGACCCGTCCGCCCTCCCCGGCGAGGCGCGCGGCGAGCACCGAGTAGAGGCCGAGGTTGCTGCCGACGTCGAGCACCCGCATGCCCGGGCGGATGGCGCGCTGGAGGAAGGCGCGATCCTCCCCGCCCATCAGCCGCCAGCGGTGCATGCGGAGATAAAGCCAGCGCTCGAACGTGGTGGGAGCCATGCGCTGGCCCCAGACGCGGCATTCGCTCCGCCAGAGTGGCAAGTCATTGACCGCGGCGGCGGTCCGGTCGAGCGCGCGGAGCACGGGGTTCATCGGCGGTGAAGCGGGGCGCAACGCATTCGGCGAGGAGACTTTCGCCGAGGGCGGCCGGTGCAACGTTTCTTTGCAGGGTGCCTCAGCCTCCGGCTCCACGGCCGGCCGGCGGGGCGGGCCGGGCCCGGGGCATCCAGATTTCGAACGGGGCGCGCGTGAGCGGGAAGACCATCGGCGGGGAGATGAGTTCGTAGTCCTCGGGAAAGTTCAGCCCGGCGCGGCGGAGATAAGGCTGGAAGGCGATCCAGTCCGGCTCCGCGCTGTTGCGCACGATGAAGGCGCGCCGGCGCCGCTCCGGAGCGATGAAGTTGAGGCGCATCAGGTCGAGTTCGTAGTTGTGCGCGGAGCCTTGAAAATACCAGGGGTGCCCGGGCGAGACGCCTCCCGTGGCGAACACGAAACCGGGCAGGTTGAAGAAAACGAGCAGGTCGTCGCCGGGCCGGAAGCCATGCTGCTCCAGCGTGCGCCGGCCGGTCATGAGGAAGTCGTTCGCCTCCTCCGTCAGGCGGAGCGTCGTCGGGGGAAAACCCACCGGCGTCGGGGCGACCAGGCTGGCCCGCGGGCCGCCGTTGCGATAGGGGCGGATCCAGTACCCCTCATAGAACTGGCCCGCGGAAACGGAAGCCAGCAGCAGCAGGCCCGAGCGGCTCGGCCATGCACTCCCCCAGGCGTCGTCGATGGCGGCCAGCAGCCCGGCCGCGAGCACGACCCAGGGGGCGATCTGGAAGAGGCAGTTGAGATGGATGGGATTGTTGGTGCCGAAGGCCCCGAGGTAGGGCAGGGAGAAAAGGAACGCGGCTGCCGCCGCCAGCGCCCAAGGGTGGTTGGGAGTCGCGCGGCCCGACTGCGGCCGGGCGAGCCGCGAGCCGAAGGCGAGGACGGCGAACAGCAGCAGGACGCCGAGATAGAAAGGGGTGATGGTCCAGTTGTCCGCGAAGAGATACTTGTCGAACGCCAGCCAGGCCAGATCGCCGAGGATCGCCCCGCCCGCCACGACAGCCACGGGCGCCTGCCAGCGGGGCCGGGCGCGGAGCGCCAGCACGCCGGCGACCGCGACTGCGGCCAGCAGCCACACCGGAAGAAAGTCGGCCAGGAGCGACCGGGCGGTGCCGGCCATCTCCGCTGTGTACCGGCGGATCTCGTCCGCCGCGTAGCCGCCGTCCCAGATGGCGCCGAACGTGCCTTTGACGCCGACCCACCAGCGCGGGAAAGCCTGGAAAAACCCGAAATAGACCAGGGCGGCGGCCGCGGCGCAGGCCAGGAGCGTGCCGGCCGCCGCCAGTTTCTGTGCGGGGCTGGCC
>DASZQN010000067.1:0-8437 GCA_035549635.1 Opitutaceae bacterium | reverse complement strand
CGGCCGGCCAGCGCGCGGAGGCGCCGAACCGCCTCGAGGGCGGCGACGCCGGCAGCGGTCCGATGGGCGGTGCGGGCGCCCCGCAGGGCGGCCAGCCGGCGGCGGCGGATCGCGCCAGCATCATCTACAACCAGGGCGGCGACTACATTTTCTACGTGAAGGCCGACGCCAGCGGGAAGTTCACGCTCCCCGCCGTGCGTCCCGGCACCTACACCCTTTACGCCTGGCAGACGCAGGGCCCGATCACGCAGTCGTTCGCCCAGGACGGCATCGAGGTGAAGGGCGCGACGCTCGACCTCGGCAATGTCGCCTGGGATCCGCCGTATCACCCGAACCTCGTGTTCCAGGTCGGCCAGGCCGACCGCATGGCCGGCGAGTTCAAGTTCGGCAGCGCCCCGCGCACCAACCAGCTGATGAACGACGTGCCGAACGACCTCACGTTCACCGTCGGCCGGAGCAAGGAGGCCACCGACTGGTATTACGCCCAGCCCGGTCCGGCCAACGCGGCCGACGGCACGCCGGTCGCCAGCACGTGGAAGATCAACTTCAACGTGGCGAAGGCCCCGTCCGGCAACGCCTACCTGACCATTCCGGTCGCGGGCGGGCCGGGCGATGTCGAGGTGCTCGTCAACGGCCAGGACATCGGCCGCGTGACCCACGGCGACGACGCCAGCGTCCGCCGCGCCGCCAACCGCAGCGGCGTTTACTCCCGCTACGAATTCACCTTCCCGGCCTCGGTCCTGCACGCCGGAGCCAATACCGTTGCCCTCCGTACCAATCGGCCGTCCGGCCGCTTCAATGGGATCATGTACGATACCATTGTGCTGGAAACCGATTAAGCTCTGACGGGAAATCTCAAATCCCAGTTTTCAAACGCCAAACCCTGACGGGAAGTAACAAGTTCCACGTTCCAAGTTCCAAGAGATTCCGGTCTCCGAACTTTTTGGCGTTTGAAAATTTGGCGTTTGGGATTTGCCGGAATCAGTTTCCGGCCCCGGTTGCCGGTTTGCTCAACACACTTGCCTTGCGGTTGTTCGTTGGAAACTGGTCCACGGTTCCGGCCGGGTTGACGAGCTGCGTGTGGAATTCGATCCGGCCGGCGCTGGCGAGCGTGGCCTGGTCCACGGGCTGTTTCGCGACGTAGCTGGCTCCGGCCTTGAGCGGCGGGATGGGGATCGTGCTGCTGACTCCGGCGGCGTCCACGCCGAGCTGGAGGCCGGAGACCGTCTGGCCGCCGCGATTCTGCACGACGAACTCCATCTCGCCGGTGGCCGGATCGTAGTAGTGGCTCGAGATCGCGGTGTCGACGCGCGTGGGGTCGGCGTGGTTCATCGCCCAGCCGACGTTGAGGACACCGTTGCCGTAATCCGCATCATCGCCGGGCGCGCCGCCGTCGTTGCTGTATTGCCGGAGGATGTCCCAGGCCTGGGTGGCGGTGAGACCGGGATTCTGTGACATCACCGCGGCGATGGCTCCGGCGACGATCGGCGAGCTCACCGAGGTTCCGTCGAGGAGGACTCGCTGGCCGTTCAGCCAGGCGGTCTGCACGCCGTAGCCCGGGGCGGTCATCTGCAGCTGCGGGCCGGAATTGGAGAATATCACCTGCTGCTCGAGCGCGTCGATCGCGCCGACCGAGATGACCCGCGGATCAGCCGCCGGCCAGGTGAGCTGCGCCGCCTGGTCGTTGCCCGCCGCGGCGACGATCACCGCGCCGTGGGCCGCGGCGTAGTCGATGGCGCGCGTCAGGACCGCATTGGTGTCGTAGCCGCCCATGCTGATGTTGATGATCTGCGCCCCGCTATCGACCGCGGCCTGGATGGCCTGCGCGAGAGTGAAGATATCGCTGGTCCCGTCCGCGCCGGTCACCCGGATGCTGAGGATGCCCGCCGACGGCGCGATGCCGGGCGCGTCCGGCGCGAATCCGCCGGCGAGCGCGGCGACCGCGGTGCCGTGGCCGTCGTCCGCACCGGAGCCGGGGGCGGTCCCCAGGCCGAGGTCGTAGGTGCGCACCTGTCCCGGCGCGAAGGTGGCGTCGGCGCCGACACCGCTGTCGAGGATCGCAATGGTGGTCCCGCGTCCCCAGTCGGTCCGGTCGCCGGTCGCGCCGAGGAAGGAGAGCAGGCTGTTGCCGAAGGGCACCTGGTCCACCGCGGCGCGGTCCTGCTTGGCGGGCACCGTGGGGAACTGCATCAGATAGTTTCCGCCCACGGATTCGTAGTCCGCGGCGTTGTCGAGGATGTCGCCCTGGAGGCCGGCCAGCGAATCGTAACGGACCCGCGCGGTGAGCAGGCCGTCCGACTGTCCGAGGACGGTGAGCCCGGCCTGCTTCGCGCGGGCGAGGAAGCGCTGGTAGGCCTCGGCACTCCGGAAGCTGAGCACGCCCTCGTTGGGCCTCGCGTCGGGGCGTTCCAGACGGGCCCGCAGATACGTGAGGAGTTCGCCGGCGAGCAGGTTCGCGGGCAGGTTTCGACTCGCGGCCGCCGTCGGCGCAGCGGAGGAGCGCCGCGGCAGGGCGACCCGGGCCAGAGGGGGAGGCCGGCCCGGGACAAAGGGATGCGAGCCCCAGAACGCCGCGCGATCGTGACCGAGCCACCAAAGGAGGACCAGGGCGAGGCCGCAGCCCGCCAGAAGCGCGGAAAGAAGGAGAGGCCTCGCTTTCATGCGGCGACGATCCTCTTAGGACGGGCTTTCTCTTCCAAGGTTTCCTTTTGTTTCGGAAGGTGGAACGCGTTGTTCCCAACGCGTTGATTGGCTCCGTCCGTGCCTCCATGCCTGCGGGATCGTTCAGCGCGTTGGGGACAACGCGCTCCACCTCCTTGAAAGCGGGGTGCTTTGAAAACAGAGGCTGGCAGTCGCAGCGGAAGGCCGCCATGTTGCGCCCATGCCCCACTTACCCCCGGTTGGCCTTGGTTGGACGCGTCGCAACATGATGGCGGCGCTGGCGCTGCTGGTCTTCGCACCCGGCATGGGGTTGCGGGCGGCCGACGCGACGGCTCCGGTCGTCTGGACGCTGGAGAACCCGAAGCGGGTGGGGCAGTACCAACCCACCGTGCTCGGCGCGCCGCAGCCGCTGAGCGAGGCGGGCGTGGGCCCGGTGCTCCACTTCAACGGCGGCAGCGACGGCCTCGTCTTTCCCGCGATCCCGATCACGGGCTGGTCCCGCTTCACGATCGAGGTGCTGTTCAAGCCGGAGTCCGGCGGACTGCCCGAGCAGCGCTTCATGCACATCGAGGACGGCGCCGGCCGCCGCACCATGATGGAGACGCGGCTGACCGAGGACAAACACTGGTACATGGACACCTTCCTGCTCGCGGGCAGCAGCAGCCTCGCGCTCATCGACAAGACCAGGCAGCACCCCACCGAGCAGTGGTTCTGGGTGGCGCTGCGCTACGACGGCAAGCTGATGGCGTCGTTCGTGAACGGGGTGAAGGAGCTCGAGGGCCCCGTCGCCTTCACGCCCATGGTGGACGGCAAGATGTCCCTCGGCGTGCGCCAGAATCTCCTCTACTGGTTCAAGGGTTCCATCCGCGAGGTGCGCTTCACCCCGCTGGCCGTGGCCGAGGACAGGCTCCAGCGCCGGCCGTAGGCGCCGCCTCGCCGGCGGCGCCGGCGTTATCTTCCAAGGAAGATAACGGACGGTGCGAACCTCCGTTTCCCCGGGGAAAACCGGGCCGAAAAGAATTGCCTCGGTCGAGCGGGCCGGCGGAGAAAGGGGGGCGATGAAAATCACCTTCCTTGCCCCTGGGATGATTCTTCTGTCCTGCGCCGCGTTGGCGCAGGCGCCCGCCCAGCCCCCGGCGGCCGCCGCCAAGGCCGCGCCCGCCGGACCGGGATTGACGCTCGTCGCCCCGGGATTCGAGGACGGCGCGATCATCCCCGACAAATACACCCAGAAGGTCGCCGCGCCGGTCTCGCCGAAGCTCGACTGGTCGAATGTGCCGGCGAACGTCGTGACCTTTGCGCTGATCATGCACGATCCCGACACCGCGCCCATGAAGAAGAGCGAGGACATCCTGCACTGGATGGCGTTCAACCTCCCCGGGACCGTGCGCGGGCTGCCGGAGGGCGTCCCCGCCACCGCGACGCTGCCGGACGGCACGATCCAGGCGAAAAGCTACCGCGGCGCGATCGGCTACATGGGGCCGGGCGCGGGCGCGGCGGGCCCGTATCATCATTACACGTGGGAGCTCTACGCCCTCGACATCAAGCTGGACCTGACGCCGGACGCCACCCGGGCCGACGTGCTCAAGGCGATGGATGGGCACGTCCTGGCCAAGGCGGCGACCTCCGCCCGTTTCCACCGCTGATCGAACGGCCGGCCCCCCCCATCCGCGCCGCAGCCGCTCTTGAACAATTGAAGCTCGTCCCGGTCTGCGGCGGACCGGACGGCAAAACCCGCCAGATCGCCGCTCCGGTTTCGCTCTTATTTACCTCCATTCCATGCATCCCTCCCTCCGCACCCTGGCCCCGAGTGTTCTCATGCTGGCCGCATCCGGCCTGGTCGGCCGGGCGGCCGTCGCCGCGCCCGGCGCGGGCAACGCCGAACGGGGGCGGACGCTGTTCCAGCAAAGCTGCGCCCTGTGCCATCCCACGGGCCTGACCGGCCCGCAGGCCATCACTCCGGCGGCCGCCGCGGCGCAGAACGCCCTGCCCGGGCCGACCCTCGCGGGCGTCGTGGGCCGCCCATCCGCCTCGGTCCCCAACTACGGTTACACCAAGGCGCTGGAGGCGGCTCATCTGACCTGGGACACCGCCACGCTCGATAAATTCCTGTCCGGCCCGACGATCCTCGTGCCCGGCACGGTCATGCCGGTGCCCGTGGCGGATCCGGCCGATCGCCGCGACCTGATCGCCTTCCTGGCGACGCTGCGCCCCGCACTGCCGCCGACTCCCGGCCTGGATGTTTCGTCCATGCCGCGCAAGGCCACGGCGGGCGATTGGGCGAATGACGCCCCGGGCGTCCGTCATCGGATCGAGGTCGGCAAGCTGCCGGCGCCGTTCGACACCGTTTCGGCCCGCATCAACGCGCGGACGACCGACAAGCCCGCCAATGCCTCCCTCTCCGTCCCGGCTGGCTTCCAGGTGAAGCTGTTCCTCGCCGGCCTCTCCGGCCCGCGGCTCCTGCGGACCGCGCCCAACGGCGACATCTTCATCGCGGAGACCAGCCAGAACCGGATCCGCGTCCTGCGCGCGGCGGACGGCGCGGATGCGCCGGCGGAGAACGCCGTCTTTGTCGATCATCTCAGCGCCCCCTTCGGCATCGCTTTCTACCCGGAGGTGAATCCGCAGTGGATCTACGTCGCCAACATCAATTCCGTGGTGCGGTTTCCCTACCATGCGGGCGACCTCAAGGCCAGCGGTCCGGCCGAGACCATCGTTCCCCTTCTCGCCGACAGCACCGCGGGGCACACGACGCGCGACATCGGATTCTCGCTCGACGGCAAACGGATGTTCATCTCGGTGGGCTCCGGTTCCAACGTGGCCGAGGGCATGCCGATCAAGTCGCCCGACGAGATCCGCGCCTGGGAGGCGGCGCACGCCCGCGGTTCGTCCTGGGGCTTCGAGGCCAACCGCGCCAATGTCCTTGTGGCCGATCCGATGGGCCAGGGCCTGAAGATTTTCGCGACCGGCATCCGCAATCCCGTCGGGCTCGCGGTGCAGCCGGCCACCGGCGAGGTGTGGGTCTCGACGAACGAACGCGATGCCCTGGGCGACGACCTCGTGCCGGATTACGTCACCCACGTGAAGGAGGGCGGCTACTACGGCTGGCCCTGGTACTACATGGGCAACCACGAGGATCCGCGGCATCCGCACGAACGTCCCGACCTCGCGAATGAGGCGATCGTGCCGGACGTGCCCGAGCAGGCGCACTCGGCCTCACTCCAGCTCGTGTTCTATCCGCTCAACATTTCCGGTGTCTCGGCGTTCCCGGCGGAGTACCGCGGGGATATCTTCGTCGCGCTGCACGGTTCCTGGAATCGCTCCGCCCGGACCGGCACCAAGGTCGTCCGCATTCATCTGCAGAACGGCAAGTCCACCGGGGAATACGAGGACTTCATGACCGGCTTCGTGATCGACGATGCCCGCGTCTGGGGCCGGCCCGTCGGCGTGACGGTGGCCCGCGACGGCGCCCTCATCGTCTCCGACGATGCCAACGGCACGATCTGGCGGATCTCCCACAACGCACGCTAGGTTTGATGGATCGACGAGATGCGACCATGAGGTCGCGTCTCTGTTTCGGAGGGCTCACACGAAGCCACGAAGCTCACGAAGGTTTCGGATCGGTCTTCGTGAGCTTCGTGCCTTCGTGTGACACCGGCCCTCGCCTTGGAGCGATCAAGGTCGGCGTCTGACCACGCCGATGGATTGCCCGAAATCGGCCATTCCTTCGGCGATGCGTCCGTCCGCGTAGGTGATCTTCTCATCCATCCGGATCCACTTCTCCGGCCCGTCGTAGAGCCGCTCGACCTCGAGGCCAAGGTGCCGGCACCAGGTCTCGATGGCGCCCTTGCTGATGAATTGATTCAGCACCCGGCCCGGATCCCGGTTGGCCAGCGTGGTCTCGAAAACGGTCCAGTGCGACGGCACGGTGAAATCGAGATAGGAGAAGACGATCCGGCCGCCTGGTTTGGCCACGCGTCCGGCTTCGGCGAGGTAGCGGAAGATGTCGTCATGCTCCAGGTGGGTGAAGACGCTGAAAAAGCAGACGAAGTCCGCGGAGCCGTCGGCGGCGGGGATCGTGATCCCATCGCTGGAGGCGAAACTCCAATCGGGCCGCCGGCAGATCCTGGCGGCATGGTCGGCCAATTCCGGCAGGATGTCGCAGCCCTGGTAGGGGCCGCGCAGCCAGGGAGCGAGCCGGGCGGCGAGGCGGCCGCTGCCGCATCCGACGTCGACCACGGAGTGGCTGGGATCGAGCCCCAGGGTTTTCAGCACGCTGCCCTCGATGATGCCGATCGTCTCGAACTCTCCGCCCACGATGAGATCCATCGCCCGCGCCTCCCCGTGCCGGCGGATGAGATCCTGGAGGCTCTTGCGGTAGGTCGCGACATAGTCGGTGCGGAGCATGGTGTTTCTTCCGCAGGACATTTTCGGTCGCCCAACCCGCCATTCAGGCCGGCCGGGAGCGAGCAGGGACCTCCACATCAGGAAAGCTCACACGAAGCCACGAAGCTCACGAAGGGTTCGGACCAGTCTTCGTGGACTTCGTGGCTTCGTGTGAAACTCTCCCCGATTGGGCGGATGAGTATGGAGAGCCAGGTCGGCGACCTGGCCTACAACGAGCCCGGCCGGCTATCTCAGTCCCGACGCCACCGCTGCCCGGACCGCCGCCGGCGGCGAATCCACCGGCGGGACCTCCAGCACCGTGGTCATCTCCCAGCCGCCTTGGGACGTGCGGTGGCCCCAGGCGTAGCAGCGCCGCGCCTGGGGATGGCCTTTCAGGTCGAACACGATGACGTTGCCGAACCACGGCATCTTGCCCGTGAAGGATTCGCTGACCTGCACGCCGCCCGCGAAGGCGGCCTCGCAGCCGTGTCGCTTGACGACGACGTTCTCGAGTTCCTCCAGGTAATCCATGGATGCCCGCAACGGACGGGATCAGAACCTGACGCTGTTGTTCCGGGCGGTGATTTCGGTGATCGTGTGGTCAGGGTCGAGCTCCACGCTGCCGCCGGCCGGCAGCGAGCCGTTCGGCAGGGGCAGGATCACGTCGGCCGTCTTCGGATGCAGGTCGGTGGGAGCGAGGAGCGCCGGCACCGGGGCGGTGGCGAGGGTGCGGCCGCTGGCGTCGCGAAGGACGATCGTGGTCGCCGGGGAGGGCACCGACCCGAGACCGTGGACCTTCACGTGCAGCTCACGGCCCTGGGCGACGACATCCTGGGCATCGATCCCGACGTCGGGGCGCTGCCAGTAGGGGGTGCCCGGGGTCTTGAGCTTGAAGGTCAGGATGGTCGTCGCGCGCGGCGGCAACGTCAGCTCGATCGAGCTGCTGCGCTCGAACGGCGCGCTGCGGGTCGCGACGTCGCCGTCCGCGGTGTCGTCGTTGTTCGTGTCGACGCCCTGCGTGATGTCCCATACCCCCGGATCGATGTTCCAGCCGGTCATCGTGGCGTGCACGGGCGACGTCTCCAGGTTGTAGGCGATCACCTTGAAGCTGCTGGTGGTCGCATCCGGCACGAGGATCGCGACGCTCTGGTCGTTGGCCGGCGCCGCGAACCGCCAGCTGATGGTGTGGCCGGGATAGAGCGAGTTGCGCAGGAGCGCGGCGCCGCCGAGGCGGGCGCGCTGCAGGTCCGCGTAGGGCACGGAGACGCGGTCGATCCACAGGCTGCCCTCGGTGTTGATGTATTCCAGGTTGGCGCACTCCTCGATCTGCGTGGCGTAGAGCCGCTCGAGGTTGGATTTGTCGCCGGTGAGCTGCCACAGCGTGTGGGCG
>DASZQN010000066.1:0-28810 GCA_035549635.1 Opitutaceae bacterium | reverse complement strand
ACCCCTCTCTAGAGGGGAGCTCGCTGCGATTGGCTCCCCTCTAGAAAGAGGGGTGCCCGCAGGGCGGGGTGTGTGGTTCGAGGTCTTGGACGCAGTCAACCAAGCAACGAGGCTGGCCTCTCAACCAGCCTCGTCACCTCGGCTGCTACATCGGCTCACCAGAGCATTTCGTGTTTTTCGAGGTTCCCCTCCGTTCAGTTGCCGCCGGTGCTGATTGTCGCGCTCACGGTGGTGGCGTCGAAGTCGATGTTCAGGCCCGGGCCGGGGTCGACGGCGAAATCGACCGGTGTCCCCACGTGCACGGCCTGGGTGAAGTCGAACGTCTCCTGCTGCGCCCCGCCGCCGCCGAGCAGCTTGCGGAACAGCGGCACGCCATCCACGAGGATGCGCACACCCACCCCGTCGCCCTGGGCGCCGCAGGCGAATTTTCCCGTGATGTGCACGGTGCCCTCGACCCGGCTGACCCAGCGCCGCACGGCCGAGACCTGCTGGCCGTTCATCGTCGACGGATGCTGGTCCCCCGGCGAAACCGAGAGATACGGGTAACCGCCGCCCCACTGCTGGGTCCAGTCGGTCACGCTGTAATTGGTCAGCGTCTCAAGTGTCGTGCTGCTGCCGACGAACGCGCCGTAGGTCCACGGCGAGGAAAAATCGCGGGCGGAATCGACGAGCACCTGCTCCGCCCCACCCGTCACCGTCGTCGCCGCTCCCGAGGACGAGCCTCCGGAGGGCGCCGCCGGCGCCAGGCCGCGCACCGGCCCCTCGACGAACAGCGGCGAATCCGTCAGGCTGAGCACGTCCGGCATCGCCACGACGTTGCCCGAGAGATCCACCACGCGCGTCTGGCCGGTCACGGCGAGGGTCGTCGGCTGCAAGGACCACATCACCCGGACTTCGCCGGACGGACCGGAGAAGGCCAGGGAATACACGCCGTTCGCCGTCGCCTCCTTGGTGACGAAGCCCGCGCCGGACAATTCCCGGATCATGACCTCCATCGCGAAGGCCGCGGCCTTGGGCGTCGCGTCATCCTTGGTCAGCCCCATCGAAAGGTTGTTGTAGTCGCGGAAAAGGTACCAGTAGACGCGCTCGACATTGACGGAGAGGAGCAGCGCGTAGGCCCGCACGAGATAGCTCGCCTGCGTCGCCTCCGAGATCGGCACCCCGCCGGCGTCGTTCGTGCCCCAGCCGATTTCCGTGACCCAGATCGGCTTGGTCTGGCCGTGGTTGTACTGGCGGGTCAGAGCCTGCAACGCCAGGACGTCGTTCTCGATGCCCTCCGGCGGGGAGTCATAGCGGTACGGGTGGATCGAAAGCGCATCCATCGAGGTCAGGGCGCCGTCGGCCATGAGCTTTTCCCAGTACGGCAGCGGCGCGCCCGCGGTGGCTCCGCCCAGCACGGTCACGTCCGGCCGGGCCGCCTTGATGGCGGAATAGGCCGCCTGCAGCATCTTGGTGTAGGTGCCGGCGCGGTCGCTCGTCGCGGGGCCCTGGCAGAAGCTGCCGTTGTACTCGTTCCAGACCTCCAGCGACTGGATCTGGCTGCCGTAGTGCTTGAGGACCTCCGTCGCGTAGCGGCCATAGGCCGAGAACCCCGCGGGGGTGTAGGGCGTCATGCCACCGTCGTAGTTCGGATTCTCGAAGCTCAGCACGATCAGCGGCGAGATCTGGTTGTTGCGCAGGGCGGCCATGTAGGTGTCGAACGCGGCCGGGAACTTGAAGACGCCCGGCTGCGACTCGACCGCGTTCCAGTACAGCTCGTCCCGGACGGTGGCGATTCCGCGCAGGCCCACGATGTCGGCCCAGACCGGATCCCAGCCTTGCGCAAAGTGGGTCATCACGCCGAAGCGCGGGTCGGGCGCGGCCTGGGCGGCCGCGCCGGCCGCCAGCAGAAGGGAGAGGAGGCGGAGGGGGAAAAACGGCCCCGCGAGGAACCGGCGAAGGGTGTTTGCGATATTCATCCCGGGCAGACCGCCCGCGATGTACCGGGTAATCAATACAGGAATTTCCCCGGTGGCGTTTTTCATTTTATTTTGATGGTAGTCCCTTTTTTCCGCGTGTTTTTTTCATATCCGAAGCCTGATACACGCCCGAAATCCGGCACGGCCCGCGGGGTTTTTCGCCGACCTTGCTGTCCGCCAGGGGGTTGCCGCCACGGTGGGCCGGTCGACCCCGCCGGTTGGGGGCCGGCAGAGGATGGTTGCCAAAGCTCCGCGGCCGGCGCTACTTTCCGGACGTGCGCCTGCGCCACCTCGTTGTCCTGCTGCTGCTTCCGACCGCCGGCGCGCGGGCGGCCGACAGTGCCATCGAATTTTCCGCGGTGCTGGTGCTCCCCGCGGGAACCTCGGTCCGGCTCGCGCTCAAGTCCACGGGCAACGCCGCCTGGATTCCGGTCGGGCAGGGCTTCGAGGGCTACACCATCTCCGCCTACGATGCCAGGACCGAGACCGTGGTGCTCACGAAGGACGGTGCCACCACCCGCATCCGCCTGAACACCGCCAAGGTGCGGGACGGCAAGCCCGCACCCGACCCGGCGGTGGTCGAGCAGCAGCGGAAGGCGATCCTGAACAATCTCCGCCAGCTGGCCGCGGCCGCGGACCAGTACTATCTCGAGCACGGCACCAACCACGTCACCCTCGAGGAGCTCGTGGGCCCCTCAAAGTACGTCAAGGCGATCAACCCCGTGGACAGCGAGGACTACCGCCAGATCGTGTTCACCCAGGGCACGGAGCTCCGCGTCACCACGGCCAGCGGGCTCTCGGTCAACTACGCGCCCTAGCCCACCGGCGGCTTTCCCGCGCCGGGCGCGAACCTCGCCGCGCCGCCGATGTCGGAAGGACCGAAGGAGGCGAACCGCCTCTTGATCCTGATCATGAAGACCTTTTCCAAGCTTCTGCCTTGGCTGGCGCTCCCGCTGGCCGTCCCGGGCCTGCTGGCCCGCGAGGAGACGCTCCAGCCCTTCCCGGACCACACCCTGACCGTCAGCGTGCCGGACAAGTATGCCTATACCGCCGGCCGGGACGAGCGGGGGCTTCTCACGGTCAAGATCATCGATCCCAACCTGAAGACCCAGCTGCTCGTGTCTTTCTTCCCCGATCCCGCCGCCCGCCTGGCCGGGGAGGACGGCCAGCGCGCCTTCGTGGCCAACACCTCGCAGACCTTCGCCGAGGCCTCCGTGGAGAAGAGCTATGACTTCAAGGACCTCTCGCCCCGCACCGGCTCGGGGATGTTCTGCGTCTTCACGGACGCCAGCCTCGTCCACAAGGCGCCGTTCGCCCCCGGCGAGTTCCTGAAGGTGTCGACCGGCGTCAAGGTCTGGCCCGGCTGCTTCCTTCTCTTCACGCTGCTGAGCAATGACACCACCTCGGACGAATACCAGGCCGAGATGAAGCTCCTGCGGGAGAGCTTCGTGGAGAAGCCGGCCGCCGGACCGGCGTCGATTTGAGCTCGGCCGGGCAAATCGTCCCCGTTCCCCGTACTCATTCTCGTTCTCCCTCCGGAAGCGCGAGAACGAAGTACGAGCAGGAGAACGAGAACGATTGTTTCAGAAGGGCCGGCAACCTAGAGGGCACCGACGACTGGCGCCCGCTGATTTTCTCCGTGCCTTTGTGCCTCCGTGGCCAAATTCTGCGGCCCCTTACCCGTATGCCGCGCCTCCTCTTTCTCCCTCTGCTCGCCGTCGCCGTGCTTTTCGGCGGCTGCCGCGCCCGGAACGTCCGTTTGCCGCAGTACGCCACGATCGCGGACGCGACCCGGGAGCAGTTCGTCAATCTCACCCGTCTCGGCCAGACGGGAACGCCGAAGTCCGTGCAGCTCCGGATCACGGGCAAGATCGAAAGCGCCGCCAAGCTCGTCCTCCTGCTCAACGGCCATCCCCGCCAGACCCTCGAGCTGCCGGCCGGCGCCGTCGATCTCGAGTGGACCGGCGAATGGGCCAGCAACCAGGTGAGCCTGCACTATCTCCCCGGCCCAGGGAAAACCGGCGCGCTGCAGGTGGCCTACCAGTTTACGGATTAGGAAGGGTCGTGTTGTAGGCCAGGTCGCTGACCTGGCCGGTCATCTCGCCGAGGTGGCCTGCAGCGACCGGCGGCTCCTCACTCCAGCTTCATCCGCGCGCGGTAGAACGCATCGCAGCGAGCGTAGATTTCCTTCGGAGAAGTCAGCGACAGCGCCTCGGCGGCGAGGGCTTTCGCGTCGGCCATCGTCATCGCGCGCACGAGGTATTTCGCGGCGGGCAGCAGCGGCGGGGTCATGCTCAGCGTGTCCACGCCGAGGCCGAGGAGGAGCGGGACGAACACCGGGTCCCCCGCCATCTCGCCGCAGACGCCGACGGAGATCTTCGCGCGGTGCGCCTCGTCGACGATCTGCCGGAGCGCGCGCAGGACCGCCGGGTGCGACGGCTCGTAAAGGTGCGCGATGCGGTCGTTGAGCCGGTCGATCGCCAGCAGGTACTGGATCAGGTCGTTGGTGCCGATGCTGAAGAAGTCGCACTCGCGCGCGAGGATGTCGGCCGTCGCCGCCGCGCTCGGGATTTCGATCATGCTGCCGACCTCCATCTTCTCGTCGAACGCCTGGTGCCGCGCCCGCAGCTCCTGCTTGCACTCGTCGAGCACCGCATTGGCCCGGGCGAGTTCCTCGCTCCCGCTGATCATCGGATACATCAGGCGGACCTTGCCGTGCACGCTCGCCATCAGGATGGCACGGAGCTGGTCCTTGAAGATCGCCGGATGCTCGAGGCAGAACCGGATCGCGCGGAATCCCATGAAGGGATTGTCCTCCTTCGGAAACAGCGACGGGTTGCCGGCCATCGGCTTGTCGCCGCCGAGGTCGAGCGTGCGGATGATCACGGGGTTCGGCGCCAGCGCCTCCGCCACCGTCTTGTAGGCGAGGAATTGCTCCTGCTCGGAGGGGATGCGCGCGGAGTTGAGATAGAGGTACTCGGTGCGGAAGAGCCCGACGCCGGCGGCAAAGTACTCCTTCACCTGCGCGACCTCGTCCACCTTCTCGATGTTCGCCATCAGCGTGACCGCCACGCCGTCGAGCGTCACCGCCGGCTGCCGGTTGGCCTCCAGCAACCGGTCCTCGAAGCTCTTTTTCTGCAGCCGGATCTGGCCGTAGCGGAAAAGCGTCTGCTCCGAGGGATTGAGGATGACGGTGCCGTCGTAGCCGTCGACGATCGCCCAGTCGCCGTCCCGCGCGCGCTCGGTGAGGTTGCGCATGCCGACGACCGCGGGGATCCGCATCGAGCGGGCCACGATCACCGCGTGGCTTGTCTTGCCCCCGGTGTCGGTGACGACCGCGAGCGCCTGGCTCCGGTCGATGCTCGCGGAGTCGGAGGGCGTGATGTCGTTGGCGAGGATGATTCGCTTGTCCGCGAGCTTGCTGAGGTTGCTGGCCGACTGCCCGAGAAGATTGTGCAGCACCCGCTGCGCGACGTCCCGGATGTCGCCGGCGCGCTCGCGCAGATACTCGTCGTCGATCTGGTCGAAGGCCCGGATGTAGCGCGACGAGACCTGGTTGAAGCAGGTCTCGATGTTGCGCGAGGTGGACTCGAACTCGCGGATGGTCTCGCCGATCAGCGCCTGGTCCTCGAGCACCATCAGGTGCGCATCGAAGATCCGGGCCTCGTCGGACCCGAGATTCTTCTCCACCTCGTCCTGGATCTTGGAGATCTGCTGGCGGGTGAGCAGGAGCGCCTGCTCGAAGCGCGCGATCTCGTCCATCCGCCTGCCCGGGTCGACGGCATACGACGGCACCTCGACGTCGTTGCGCAGATAGACGAACACCGGGCCGTACGCGATGCCCTGCGAGGCGGAGATGCCTTGCACGATGACTTCGGTTTTGGCGCGGGATTCCGGCATGGATAAATGCAATCGCCGGCAGCCCGGGGCGGGGTGACGGCGTCAGACCATAACGCCCCCGCCGCGCAGGGGGTCAATGCGATTCAGGCCGGATCGTCTCCTAAGTCGCTGGGGTGGTGTCCCGTTTGGCCGCGATTGGAGAGCGATCGTTCTCTTTCTTCTTTCTCTTTCCCGTGCTCCCTCCGGACCTGGCCGGGAACGAAGAACGAGCAGGAGGACGAGAACGATTAAGAAGCGCCCAAGGCCCCCTTTTCCGGCTCGCCGCCCGCGCCGCGCCTCAGGCCAGCCGCGCCTCCCGGACCAGCGCCGACGGTCCCCACGCGGTCCGGATGGCCGCGACGATCGCGGCGACGCATTCCTCCGCCAGGCCGTCCGGCAGCAGCGCGAAGCACGCGCTGCCGCTGCCGCTCATCCCCGCCGTCAGGCCGAAATCCGCCCGCAACCCGGCGAGCAGCGCCGGCAGCGCGGGAAACTTAGCGAAGACGACCGGCTCGAGATTGTTGAACAGGAGCGTCTCCGGCGGGGCGAGCCGGTCGGCCAGCCAGGCGCCGAGCCGCGCCTCCGCCGCGGCGGGCTCCAGGTAACCGGGCCCGGCGTCGTCCCTTCCCCGCTCCGCCGCTTCCGCGGCCAGCGCCGCCAGCTTGGCGTAGGCCCAGGGCGTCCCGACGCCGAAGCCCGGCTTGAAGACGAGCACCCGCCGCCCGCGCAGCCTCGCGGCCGCGGCGGCCGGCACCGGCTCGAGCCGTTCGCCCCGGCCGCGCATGATCACCGGGCCGTCGTGCAGGAAGAGCGCGCAGTCCGATCCCAGCCGGGCCGCCAGTTCCGCCAGCGCCCCAGGTCCCAGCGGGCCGCCGGCCAAAGCGTTGCAGGCGCGCAGCGCGGCGACGGCGTTGCTGCTGCCGCCGCCCAGGCCCGCGCCGACGGGAAGGTTCTTTTCCAGCCGGAAGCGCGCGGCGCCCTTCCAGCCGGTCACCGCGCAGAAGGCGTGCGCCGCCTTCAGCACGAGGTTGGATTCGTCCCGCGGCACCTCCGGATCGGCGCACTCGAGGGCCCACTCCGCCGCCGGCTCCGCCACCAGCCGGTCGCCCCAGTCCAGCGGCGCGGCCACCGACACGAGATCGTGGTATCCGTCGGGCCGCCTTCCGGTGACCGCGAGGAACACATTGATTTTGGCCGGGGAGAAGAGGGCTGCTGGATTCAAGCGGGCGCAGAAAACGTTGGCGGTACTCCGGCCCGGCCGTCAGCATTTTTCGCACGCCATGCCCTGCGATCTCATCCTCGTCCTCGACGCCCCCTCGCCCCGCGAGGTCAAGCCCGCCCTGCAGCGCCTCGCCGGAACCGTCCGCTGGGTGAAGATCGGCCTCGAGATGTTCACCGCCTGCGGCCCGGACTGCGTGCGCGAGGTCGCCGGGCTGGGCTTCGATGTCTTCCTCGACCTCAAGCTGCACGACATTCCCAACACCGTCGCCAAGGCGGTGGAATCCGCCGCCCGCCTCCCGATCAAGATGCTCACGCTCCACACCGGCGGCGGCCGCGAGATGATGGCGTGGGCGCTCAAGGCCCAGCGGCAGGCGGCGCCGCAGCTGCAATTGCTCGGGGTCACGGTCCTCACCTCGATGAGCGCCGCGGAGCTCAACGACACCGGCGTCGCCGGGACCGCCGAGGCGCAGGTCGTCCGGCTCGGCCGGCTCGCCACATCGGCTGGGCTCAGCGGACTGGTCTGCTCCCCGCTCGAGATCGCGCCGCTCCGGGCCGCCCTGCCGCCCGGCACCCTCCTGGTCACACCCGGCATCCGGCCGCGCGACGCGAAAGCCGACGACCAGACGCGCGTGATGACGCCGGCCGAGGCCGCCCGCGCCGGCGCCAGCTACATCGTCGTCGGCCGCCCGATCTTCAAGGCCCCCGACCCCGTCGAGGCGGCGCGGGCCATCCTGGCCGAGCTGCAATCCCCATGAAGCTGCGCTTCAATTTTGGATTTTGGATTGCGGATTTTGGATTGGGCAATCCGCAATCCAAAACCCAAAATCCAAAATCCAAATGAGCCGCACCGCCGCCATCCTTCTCGCCGCCGGCAGCGGACGGCGGATGCAGGGCGTCGTGGCCGACAAGGTGCTCGCGCCGCTCGCCGGCCGGCCGGTTTTCTCGCACAGCGCCGCGGCCTTCGTCACCAGCGGCATCGCGGACTACTACGTGGTCGTTTACCGCGACCAGCGGCAGATGATGGAACTCTCCGCCTATGCGCCGACTCCCTCCGTGCTCGTCCGCGGGGGCCGCGAGCGGCAGGACTCGGTGATCAACGCGCTGGCCGTGCTGCCCGCGGACATCGCCCACGTCTTCATCCACGATTGCGCCCGCCCGCTCATCCGGCCGGAGCAGCTCGCCGCCCTGCACAAGATCGTGCGGCGGGAGGAGGCGGTCGTGCTCGCCCACCGCGTCACCGACACCATCAAGGAGCACAACGACCGCGCGCGGTTGCGGACCGTCGACCGCAGCCGGCTCTGGGCGATGGAGACGCCGCAGGTGTTCTCGCGCGAACTCATCGTCCGCGCCTACGCGCGCGTCCACGAGCGCGGGCTGCGCATCACCGACGACGCCGCCGCGGTGGAATCGCTCGGCCATCCCGTGGCGCTGCTCGAGAACCCGCATCCGAATCCCAAGGTGACAGCGCCGTCCGACCTCGCCTATCTGGAGTTCCTCGTCGCGCGCGAACGCGAATAATCCCCCGCCCCATGAAATTCCGCGTCGGTCACGGCTATGACATCCACCACCTCGTGCCCGGCCGTCCGCTCGTCCTCGGCGGCGTGCGGTTCGCCACCGACTACGGGCTCGAGGGGCATTCCGATGCGGACTGCCTGACGCACGCGATCTGCGACGCGCTCCTCGGCGCGGCCGGACTGCCCGACATCGGCCATCTCTTTCCCAACACCGATCCCGCCTTCAAGGACGCCGACTCCCAGGCGCTCCTGCAGCGCGTCTGCGCCGAGATCTCCAAGCTGGGCTACGACATCGTCAATCTTGACGCCACCGTCATCGCGGAAAAACCCAAGATCGCGCCGCAGATCCCGGCGATGAAAGCCGCCCTCGCACGCTCGACGGGCCTGGTCGCCGACGAGATCGGCCTCAAGGCGACGACGAACGAGGGCATCGACGACATCGGCCGCGGCCTCGCCATCGCCGCCCACGCCGTCTGCCTGCTCCAGCGATGACGCTCCACCAGCGGCTCCTGCCTCTCCTTCGATTCCGGAGCCTGCCCGCCATAGTCCTGGCGACGGCGGGTCTCCTTCCCTCCGCCGGCTGCCTGAAGCGCGGCACCGATGTCGAGCGCGGCAACCGCGAGCAGATCCTGCACCGCGCCACGGGCTACGAGATCGGCAACCTCGATCCGCACCTCGCGACCAACATCTCGGAACTGGACCTCGCCTCCGCGCTCTTCGAGGGGCTCGTGACGGAGGATCCCTCCGATCTCCATCCCGTGCCGGGCGTCGCCGAAAGCTGGGAGCTCTCGGCCGACCGCCTCACCTACACGTTCCACCTCCGCGCCGGGGTGCAGTGGTCCAACGGGACCCCGCTGACCGCGCAGGATTTCGTCGCATCCTGGCAGCGCATCCTCACGCCCGCCCTGGCATCGCCGAACGCGGGCCTGCTCTACGTGCTGCAGGGCGCGGAGGCCTTCGCGAAGGGCGGCGGCAGTTTCTCGCAGGTTGGCGTCCAGGCGCTGGACGCACGGACGCTGCGCGTGACGCTCGCGCAGCCGACGCCCTATTTTCTCGCCCTGCTGACCCATCCCGCCTGGCTGCCGGTGCCGGTCGCGGTCATCGCGGCCAATGGCGGCCTGCACGACCGCGCGAATCCCTGGACCCGTCCCGGCAAACTCGTCGGCAACGGCGCCTTCACCCTGCAGACCTGGGAGCCCAACCAGCGCATCGTGGTGGTCAAGTCTCCGCGTTACTGGGACGCCGCGCACGTCCGCCTGCAGGCGATCCATTTCCATCCGATCGACAGCATCGACGCCGAGGAGCGCGCCTTCCGCGCCGGCCAGCTGCACGTCACCTACGCGCTGCCCTTCGGCAAGATCGACGCCTACCGGCGGGACGGCGCGCGCTTTCTGCGGGCCGACGCGTACCTCAACACCTATTTCCTCCGGTTCAACGTCGCCCGCCCGTTTCTCAACGATCCGCGCGTGCGGCGCGCGCTGGCGCTGGCCATCGACCGAGCGGCCATCGCGGACAAGATTCTCCGCGGCGGCCAGCTGCCCGCCTACGCCTTCACGCCGCCCGGCATCGGAGGCTACACCCCGACCGCGCGGCTGCCGACGGATTTCAACGAGGCGCGCCGGCTGCTGGCCGAGGCCGGCTATCCCGGCGGCCGCGGACTGCCGCCGTTCGAGCTGCTCTTCATCTCCGAGAACCACCGCCTGATCGCCGAGGCGGTGCAGGAAATGTGGCGCAAGGAACTCGGCGTGCAGCTGCGCCTCGGCAGCGAGGAGTTCAAGACCCTCCTGGAGCAGCGGCGCACCGGGCAGTACCAGATCCTCTTCTCCGACTGGGTCGGCGACTACCCGGACCCGAGCACCTTCCTCGATGTCTGGCGCAGCGACAGTGGGAACAACCACACCGGCTGGGCGAATGCCGACTACGATTCCCTGCTGCGCTCGGCATCGCTCACCACCGACTCCGCCGCGCGCAACGCCCTTTTCCAGAAGGCCGAGGCGCTGCTGCTCGCGGCCGCGCCGATCGCGCCGCTCTACTACAACACGCACATCTTCCTCCTCCAGCCCTCGGTCCACGGCTGGCACCCCACCCTGCTCGATCATCATCCGTACAAGGACGTGTGGCTTGAGGAATAGGCCGGCCGCGTCATCGTCGGACCGGCGTCCATGCATCCAGGGAAATTCCAGCTGCTTCCGGCCTTGGCGATCGCCGCGGGCCTTCTCGCCGCGGCCGGCGCCGGCTGTGCGCGCCGCGAAGCGGCCCCCTCCGGCCAGGTGCTGCGCATCAGCCAGCGCAACGAGCCGGGCGATCTCGATCCCGCCACCGCCTCGCTGCCCGACGAGTTCTTCATCATCCGGGCGGTCGGCGAGGGCCTCGTGCGTCCGTCGTCACTCGGGCTGATCGGCGCCCAGGAACCGGGAGCCGCGGCCCGGTGGGAGAACTCGCCTGACGGACTCACCTACACGTTCCATCTGCGGCCGGAGGCCCGCTGGTCCAATGGCGAACCGGTCGTCGCGGCCGATTTCGTGGATTCCTATCGCCGGGTGCTCACGCCCGCGACGGCGGCGCCCAAGGCTCCGCTGTTCTTCGCCGTCAGGAATGCCCGGGCCTTCTTCGAGGGACGGATCGGCGACTTCACCGCCGTGGGCTTCCGCGCGGCCGATCCGCTGACCCTGGTCATCACCCTGGAACGTCCGATGCCGCGATTCCTGGCCTATGTGGCGAGCGGGCCGTGGATCCCCGTCAACCCCCGCGTGGTTGCGCGTTACGGCCGCCAATGGACCCGCCCGGAACACTCCGTCGGCAACGGGCCGTTCACCCTCGCGGAGTGGCGTCCGCATCAGCGCATCGCCGTCCGGAAAAATCCGCAGTACGCCGAGGCCGGCCAGGTGCCCCTCGACGAGATCGATTTCATCGCCTTCGACAACGGCGACGCCGAGGAGCGCGCCTTCCGCGCCGGCCAGCTCGACGTGACGATGGACGTGCCCCGCGACAAGCTCGCGACCTACGCCCGGGAGCATCCCGCCGAGCTGCAGCATGCCCCGCTGCTGGAGACCCGCTATCTGTCCTTCAACACCCGCAAGCCGCCCCTCGACGACGTGCGCGTCCGGCGGGCCCTCGCGCTCGCCCTGGACCGGAAAAAACTCGTCGAGCGCGTCCTGCTGGGCGGCCAGGAACCCGCCTTCCGGCTCGTGCCCTCCGCGCTGTACGGCAATGGCCGGGGCAATGGACCGCAGCTCGTGCGGTTGTCCTATGACGGCGAGAACCAGGATGAGGTGAAAAAGATCCTCAACGAGGAGGATCCGGTGGAAGCGCGGCGGCTGCTGGCGGACGCCGGGTTTCCCGAGGGAAGAGGTTTTCCCCGCCTCGAGCTCACCTGCTGGTCGCCCTCCCAGGTCTCGACGCTCGAGGTCGTGCAGGAAATGTGGCGGAAGGAGCTGGGCATCGAGGTGACGATCGCCACGCGCGAGGTCAAGGTCCACCAGGCAGCCCTCAGCGAGGGCCGGTACGACATCGCCCTGATGACGGTCATTCCCGATGTCGCCGACCCCTTCGACATCGTGCAGAATTTCCGGTCGGATTCCCCGGCCAACTACCCGCACTGGAGCGACGCCCGCTACGATTCCCTGCTGCCGGCCGCGGATGGCCGCGAGTACCCGAGCGAGGCGGAATACCGCCTGCAGGAACTCTGCCCGCTCACGCCGCTGTATTTCAATGCGCACAACTGGCTGATGTCCCCGCGCGTCCGCGGCTGGCGCGAGGATGGATTGTGGACCCGGTTCTACAACGGAGTCTCGCTCCGGGAGAAATGAGGCCCGGCTAGGACCGGAATTGTTCGCGCCGGCCGGCACTCTTCAGCGCATTCACCCTGGAGGTGGGGACTGGCGTCCGGCCGCGCCTCTTTTTCTCGTGCAGAAAAAGAAAATCGCGACTCCCGTCGGCACCGACGCAGCAGCAGCAAAGACCGCGGCGAAAAGCACCAGATCGCCGAACGCCCCCATGCCACCGGGATCCAACGTCCCCGATTCGCCGGCCATCGCCATGTGCAAGGCGACCGCCGCCCCGGCCACGAGAAGCGCCAGAACATAGCCGCCGGCCACGCTCGCGATCTGCAGGGAGGGCTTCATGAGTTCATTTAGCTCAGGGGACGGAAGGTCGGCGCACAACGGATTTTGGCCACGAAAAGGCACGAAAACTCCCAGGCTTCGTCTTGAGTCCCCCGCGCGCCTATAGGCGCGATGGAGATCTGGCCGCAGCCTGGGATTTTTTGTGCCTTTTCGTGGCCACCCTCCGAATCCAGCCTCGAACCGGCCGCCGCGGACCGCTTCCCGCGCTTGCGGCCAGGCCGCGGTGCGTTTCAATCTGCGGCATGGCGAAACGCGCGCTGGTTCTCTCGGTCTCGATCCTGCTGGTCCTGGCCGGTTGCGCCAAAAAGGAGCCCGTCGCCGGCGCGGGCGGCGGAACCGCGCGGAAAGTCCTGCGCTACGGCAACGGCGCGGAGCCGCAGGACATCGATCCCCATGTCGTCACCGGCATTCCCGAGGACCGGCTCATCCTCACGCTCTACGAGGGACTCGTCAGCGAGGATCCGCAGATGAACACGATCCCCGGGGTGGCGGAAAAGTGGGAGATCTCGCCGGACGGGCTCGTGTACACCTTCCATCTCCGCGCCGATGCCAAATGGTCCAACGGCGATCCGCTGACCGCCGACGACTTCATCCAGTCCTACAAGCGCGAGCTCAACGCGACCCTCGCCAGCGAATACGCCTACATGCTCTTCAACCTCGTCCGGGGAGCGAAGGACTACTACGACGGGAAAAACGCCGATTTCAGCCGGACCGGATTCAAGGCCCTGGATCCGCACACCCTCGAGATCACGCTCCTGCAGCCCGCGCCCTTCCTGCTGCACGCGATGAACCACTACGCCTGGTTTCCCGTGCACATCCCCACGATCAAGAAATTCGGCGGCCTCGATAAGCGGAGCACCGCCTGGACCCGTCCGGAGAACTTCGTCGGCAACGGGCCCTATGTCCTCAAGGAGTGGAAGCCCAACCAGGTGATCGTCACGGAGCGTTCGCCGACCTACTGGGATCGCGCGCACGTGAAGATCGACGAGATCGATTTCTACCCGATCGAGCTCGCCGACACCGAGGAGCGGATGTTCCGCGCCGGCCAGCTCGACATCACCAACGAGGTCCCGCTCACCAAGCTGGCGGTCTATCGCCGCGAACACCCGGACTCCGTCCGCGTCGATCCTTACGACGGCATCTACTACTATCGGTTCAACGTCCTGCGGAAACCCTTCGACGACGTCCGGGTCCGCCGCGCCCTCGCCCTGTCCATCGACCGCGAAAGTTTGGTGAGGAACGTCACGCTGGCCGACGAGGTCCCCGCGTACGATTTCGTCCCCCAGAACCTGCTGGGCTACAAGAGCGAGAACGCCTTCAAGATGGACATCCCCGAAGCCCGCCGCCTGCTCGCCGAGGCGGGATATCCCGGCGGCCAGGGCTTCCCCCGGGTCGAGCTCCTCTACAACACGCTCGAGAAGCACAAGGTGATCGCGGAGGCGCTGCAGGAGATGTGGCGCAAGAACCTCGGGGTGGAAATCACTCTGACCAACGAGGAATGGAAGGTGTACGTCGACGCGCAGCATTCCCACAACTACCAGTTCCAGCGGGCGGGCTGGATCGCCGACTACGTCGACCCGCACGTCTTCTTCGACCTCTGGGAAACGGGCAACGGCAACAACGACACCAACTGGGGCAACCCCGAGTACGACCGCCTGCTGCACTCCGCCCTCGCGACCCGCGACAACGCCGCCCGCTTTGCCGTCTACCAGCGGATGGAAAAGATCCTGATCGATGAGATGCCGATCATGCCGATCTTCTACTACACCCGCGCCCGCCTGATCAGTCCGCGGGTCAAGGGATTCTTCACGACGCCCGTCGACAATTATTCGTGGAAATATGCCGACCTCGCGCCTTGAGCGCAGGTGCGGCGGCCGGCGGTTGAAGTCCGAGGGGCCACCGGCCTCAGACGCCTCTTGGCTGCTTTCAGGCTCTGTTCCTTTTTCCACGATCCACACACCCCGTCGCTTCGCGCCACCCCTCTTGATAGAGGGGAGTCTGATTCTAGCTCCCCTCTAAAAAGAGGGGTGCCCAACGGGCGGGGTGTGTGGATCGAGGGGAACGTCTGCGTTCCCGTGAAACTCTGTTCCATATCGACCGGAATTTTTACTTCTTCCTTCTTAATTCCTAATTCTTAGTTTCGCCCCGTGCTTCGCTTCATCGCCCGCCGCCTGCTCGAGACCATCCCGGTCCTGTTCATCATCCTGACGGCGACGTTCTTCATGATCCGCTTCGTGCCCGGCGGGCCGTTCACGGCGGAGAAGGCGGTGACGCCCGAGGTGATGCGCAACCTCGAGCGGGCCTACGACCTGGACAAGCCGCTCTGGCAGCAGTACGTGCGCTACCTGCGCAGCGTGGTGCTGCACGGCGACCTCGGCCCGTCGTTCAAGTATCCCAACCGCACGGTCAACGAGATCATCGCCGACAAGCTGCCGGTCTCGATCGAGCTCGGCAGCGAGGCCCTCGTCGTCGCCCTCGTCCTCGGGCTCACGCTGGGGGTCCTGGCCGCGGTGAAGCGCAACACCTGGCTCGACTACGCCTGCTCCTCCATCGCGATGATCGGGATCTGCCTGCCGACCTTCGTGCTCGGGCCGCTGCTCGTCCTGCTCTTCGCGATCCATTTCGGCTGGTTCAACGCCTCCGGCTGGTACGAACCCATCGACCGCGTGCTGCCCTGCCTCACGCTCGGCTGCGTCTACGCCGCCTACGTCGCGCGCCTCACGCGCGGCGGCATGCTCGAGGTGCTCAGCCAGGACTACGTCCGCACCGCGCGCGCCAAGGGCGCGAGCGAGATCCGCGTGATCTTCAAGCATGCGCTGCGCGGCGGCCTGCTGCCCGTCGTGTCGTTCCTCGGCCCCGCCATCGCCGGCATCCTCACCGGCTCCTTCGTGATCGAGACCATCTTCCAGATTCCCGGCCTCGGCCGCGAGTTCGTGAACAGCGCGTTCAACCGCGACTACACCCTCGTGCTCGGCACCGTCATCCTCTACGCCACGCTCATCATCGGCCTCAACCTCGTCGTCGACGTCGTGCAGGTCTGGCTCAACCCGAAGCTGAAGTTCGAGTGAATCGAGCCATGAATTCCCGGTGAACCGCGAAATACACGAACAACACGAAAAAAACCTGACCTCCAAGTCACAGACGCAGGCTGCATCCATGCTCCATTTCGTGTCCTTCGTGTATTTCGTGGTTCACTCATCCTCGCCGACATGATGCCCCCGCTGTCGCCGCCCAACCCACCGTCCGCCGCGCCCGTCCTGGCGGAGGCCGAGCCCGGCACGTCGCTGTGGCGCGACGCCTGGCACCGGCTGCGCCGGAACAAGCTTTCGCTGTTCGGGGGGACGGTGATCATCCTCTTCACGCTGACGTGCGTCCTGGGACCGTGGATCTTCCACCTCTCCTACCAGGACCAGAACCTCGATCTCGGCGCCGCGCCGCCGAGCCCCCAGCACTGGCTGGGAACGGACACCCTCGGCCGCGACCTGCTGGCGCGCATCCTCTACGGCACGCGCATTTCGCTGATGGTCGGCCTCGTCGCCTCGCTCGTCGCCCTGGTCATCGGCGTCACCTACGGCGCCGTCGCGGGCTACGTCGGCGGCAAGCTCGACTCCGTCATGATGCGCATCGTCGACATCATGTACGCGCTGCCCTTCACGATCTTCGTCATCCTGCTGATGGTCTTCCTCAAGGACCCGATGCAGGCGGTCGATGCGTGGCTGGGGCGCTTCTCGCTCTTCGGCTTCCATCTCTTCGCGGGCATGCAGGGCGTGGGCAAGATCCTGCTCCTCTTCGCCGCGATCGGCGCCGTCGAATGGCTGACCATGGCGCGCATCGTGCGCGGCCAGATTCTCTCGATCAAAAAGATGGAATACATCGAGGCGGCCCGCTCGCTCGGCCTCGGCACCGGCCGGATCATCTTCCGGCACATGGTGCCCAACATCCTCGGCCCCGTCATCGTCTACACGTCGCTCACCATTCCCGCCGTGATGCTGCTCGAGTCGTTCCTCAGCTTCCTCGGCCTCGGCGTCGACGCCCCGATGAGCTCGCTCGGCACCCTGATCCAGGACGGCTCGCAGAAGATGGAGGAGTTCTGGTGGCTCCTGGTGTTCCCGGGCGGCGCGCTCTCCCTGACCCTCTTCTCGCTCAATTTCCTCGGCGACGGCCTGCGCGACGCCCTCGACGTGCGGGCGTCCAAGGACTGAGCCCGGCCGCGAGGGCCGCGCGTTTCCGCGCTTCCGTCTTGCCGCAATTGCCCCCAGCTTTCCGCCAGCCATGCGCCGCCTTCGCCCCTACCTCCGGTACCTGAGGACCGTGCGCGGTCCCATCGGCATCGCGATCGTCTGCGGCCTGGTCTACGGCGCGTCGAGCGGCGCGCTGCCGCTGCTGGTCAAATATGTCTTTCCGCGCATTTTCCAGCACGCCGATCCGCCCGTGCCGGTCAGCCGGGTCGCGCTGATCGCCTCGGCGATTCCGCTGGTCTTCCTGCTCCGCGCGCTGAGCGGCTACGCCAACAGCTACTTCACCCAGCTCGCCGGTGTCCGCATCCTCGAGGCCCTGCGGCTCGATTACTTCCGCAAGCTGCAGGCGCTGCCGCTGTCGTTCGTGCAGGGCAAGCAGACGGGGGATCTCATCTCCCGCGGGCTGGCCGATACCGCGCAACTGCAGTTCACGCTGACGTTGATCGCGAACGACGGCATCAAGCAGCCCGCCACGCTGGTTTTTTCGCTGTGCGCCGTCGCCTACCTTGCCGTCACGTCCCAGGGTGCCTGGCTGGCCCTGGTCTGCCTGGCCGCCGTGCCGCTCACCGTCTTTCCGGTCCGCTATGTCGGCCGCAAGGTCATCAAGCGCGCCGCGCAGATGCAGGCCCAGTTGGGCTCCGTCACCGGCCAGTTTTCCGAGAACCTCGCCGCGGCGCGCGAGGTGCGGGCGTTCGGCCTGGAGGAGCACGAGACCGGCCGGTTCGCCGCCGCCTGCCACGCGCTGATCACGTCGCAGATGAAGATCGTGAAATATGCGCAGGCGCTCACGCCGGCGATCGAGGTGATTTCCGCCGCCGGGATCGCGGCCACGCTCGTCTACGCCTACGGCAGCGGCCTGCGGCTGGAAACGTTCGTCGCGCTCATCACCGCCCTCTACGGGAGCTACGAGCCGATCAAGAAAGTGGGGGCGCTCAACAGCGAGCTGAAGCGCGCCACCGCCTCGCTCGACCGCCTCGAGGTCGTGCTGCACGAGCCCATCACCATCGCGGACCCGGCGCAGCCGGTCGCCGTCGGCCGGCTGCGCGGCGATGTCGCGTTCGAAAAGGTCTCGTTCGCCTACAAGGCCGGCGAGCCCGTGCTGCGCGACGTCAGCGTCCAGGTTCCCGCCGGCACGATCTGCGCGCTGGTCGGGCCGAGCGGCGCCGGCAAATCCACCTTCGCCAACCTCGTGCCCCGGTTCTACGAGGTCGGCGCGGGCCGGGTCACGATCGACGGCCACGACGTCCGCGCGCTCCGCCTGTCCGAGCTGCGGCGCAACATCGCGGTCGTCTCGCAGGATCCCGTCCTGTTCAACGACACCATCTACGCCAACCTCCTGCTCGGCCGCGCCGGCGCGGCGCGGGCCGAGGTGGAACAGGCGGCGCGCGACGCGTTCGCGCACGATTTCATCATGAAGCTGCCCCGCGGCTACGAGACGCTGGTCGGCGAGCGCGGCGCCCTCGTGTCCGGCGGACAGAAACAACGCATCGCCCTCGCGCGGGCGTTTCTGCGCAACGCCCCCATCCTCATCCTCGACGAGGCCACCAGCGCCCTCGACAGCGACAGTGAGGCCGCGATCCAGGCGGCGCTCAAGAAGCTCGTGTTGGGCAAGACGGTTTTCATCATCGCGCACCGTTTTTCCACGATCCGCGACGCCACCAAGATCCTGGTCTTCGAGCACGGGCGGATCGCGGCGAGCGGCACGCATGCCGAGCTCCACGCGAGCAACCCGCTCTATCGTTCGCTCTACGACCGCCAGCAGGGCGGAAACTGAAATTTCGCCACCGAGGCGCGGAAACTCGCCTGGTGGAAATCTCAAACGCCAAACGTCCAGATCCCAAAAAATTCCAATCACCATTGGGAGCATTGGGATTTCATTCACCTGGATTTTCTTTGGCGTTTGGCGATTTGGCGTTTGGGATTTTTGCTGACTGCGCTGCGTCCCGCGGTGTTGCCTGTGGTCTTCCATGTCACCGGCCGCACCCCGCATCCTCGTCATCCGCCGCCGCTACCTCGGTGACATCGTGCTGCTCGGTCCGGTCTTCCGGAATCTCCGCCGGCACTGGCCCAAGGCGCACATCGCCGCGCTGGTCGAGTCCGCCTACGCGTCCGTGCTGGCCCTCAATCCCGACGTCGACGAAGCCTTCGTGCTGCCGCGCCGCTGGACGGCGTGGCCCGGTTTTATCGCCCGGCTGCGGAAGGCGGCCTTCACCCACGTCCTCGACCTCGACAACAACGACCGCACCGCGCTGCTCACCCGTCTGACCGGCGCTCCCCTCCGCGCGGCGCTGCACCACGACGTCCTGCGCCGTGGGTTCTGCTACACCACCGACGTCTATCATCCGCCGGAAATCCACGAGCGCACGTCGATCGTCGACTACTACCTCGCCGCCCTCTCTGCCGCCGGCGTGCCGATCGTGACGCGCGAGGTGCGGCTCGTGCCCCGGCCCGCCGACGTGGCCGATGCGCGCCGGCTGGTGCAGCCCGGCGGCCGCAAGGTGCTGGTCCATCCCGGCAGCCGCAGCGCGTGGCGCATCTGGCCCGCGGAGAATTTCGCCGCCGTCTGCGACCGCCTCCAGGAGGAGCTCGGCGCGCAGGTGTTCCTCATCGGCGGCCCGGGCGAGCAGGATCTCGCCCGGCGGATCGGGCAGCTCGCGCGTTCCCACGTCATCGCGGTCAAGGACGCCATCGGCGTGCCGCAGTTCGCCGCCTTCGCCGCGGAGTTCGATGTCATGCTCTGCCACGACAGCGGCCCGATGCACGTTGCCGCCGCCGTCGGCACGCCGGTGGTTGCGCTGCTCGGCTCGCAGAACCCGGTGCTCTTCGCACCGGCCGGGGAAGGTCACGCCGTCCTGCAGCCCCCGCTTCCCTGCGTCGCCTGCGTGAGCCCCGGGCAATGCGTGCCGGGCGACTCCTATCGCAACCACTGCGTGCGCAATATCACGGTGGACGCCGTGTTTGCCGCGGTGCGCGATCGGCTGGTTTGATTTTGGATTTTGGGTTTTGGATTTTGGATTTTGGATTCCAAGCCGGCGCGGCCCTTAGGCGGTCATCGAGCACAACCGCACCTGTTCCCGTTCAGAAATCCAAAACCCAAACTCCAAAATCCAAAATTATTTCGCCTCGAGCCAAAACACGCCCTGGTCGCCCTCGCCGCGCCGGTTGGCCGCCTCGGCGAGACGGCGGTAGTGCTTCTTTTTCGCCGGATCGTCCGGCGGCCGGCCGGTGTAGGGCACATCACGCCGGTAGTTCTCGCTATAGAGATAGCCGGTTTCGATGCCGTCGAATTCCGTGCGGACGACACGGAACCCGCTGCGCTCCGCCAGGAGTTCCATCCCGCGGCGGCTGGGCACCAGCAGATGACGCGGCGGATCGAGATTGAACCAATCCGGGCCGTAGAGCCGGGCGGTCTCGCTCGCGGCGACCGGGATGCGCACGAGCAGGCGTCCGCCGGGAGCGAGGCGGCCGCGCAGCTCCCCGAGCGAACCCTTCGGATCGGCCAGGTGCTCCAGCACGTGATGCATCATGATGAGATCGTAGCCGCCGCCGAGCGCGGTGAGCTCGGCGCGCATGACGCGGAATCCCGGCTCGTCGGCCTCGATCGACGTGTAGGGATCGACGCCCGTGAGGTCGGAGAAACCGTAGCGCTGCATCCGCCGCAGGAGGCCGCCGCTGCCGCAGCCGACGTCGAGGATGCGGGCGCCCAGCCCGCAGCCCGCCTCGCGGCACCAGTGGAAAAAGGGATATTTCCGGCGCATGCCACTGGCCGCCGCGCCACCGCCCGGACCCGAGAGCAGCCAGGCGGCCCAGGCCTTGCGGAACAGGCCCGGCCTTTTCGCCCGGAGCGGCGGCGCCTGGAGGGAGTAGTAGTCCGAGGGATAATATTCCCCCAGGTTTGGCGGGATCACCGTGATCTGCAGGCTCGCGCAGTGCGGGCACTCGCCGTACTCGGCCGGATGCCGCCAGCCGAAGAGCATCTCGCGGACCTTGAAGGTGCGGAAGGAATCCTCTCGGCCGCAGGCCCGGCACTCCATCATCAGAGAGCCGTCACTCATCGGCGGAATGGCTTGGAACGAAGGAAAATCGCGGCACGGGGCGATTAACGATGGCGGGGCCGCGCCTGCCAAGCCCTTCCTCCAGGTCGGCCACGTTCATTTGCGTGGACGCAGGGCGGCGCCTTTGCTGGTTTCATTCCACCGCGATTGAACCCTCCGTCCACGACGCCTCCGGCCAACCCCGCTCCGTCCAGCCTCGGGCGGACGGAAAAAGCGCCGCTCATCACCTTCGGCATCCCGGCCTACGATCGCCCCGCACTCCTGATGGAAACGCTGGCCAGCATCGCCGGCCAGACCCGCGCGGTAGACTACGAGGTCGTCGTCTGCGATGACGGCGGCCGGCCCGAAACGGCCGCCGCGGTGGCGCGCTTTCCCGCCGATCGTTTCTTCCACCACCCCAACCCCGTCCCGCTCGGGGCGGTCGGAAACTGGAACGAATGCCTGCGCCGCGCCCGCGGACGCTGGGTGATGATCCTCCACGAGGACGACACGCTCTACCCGTGGTATCTCGATCTCGTGCTGCCCCGCCTGCGCGAGGGTGTCGCCGCCGTCTGCACCCAGGTCGTCGCCGGCCCGGTGGCGCCCGTCCTGTCCGCCCCGCCAGGCACGCCCGCGGTCCGCCCCTACCCGCCGCTCTATTTCATCAAGAGCTCGATGACGCCGTTCCCCGGCGTCCTGTTCCCCCGCGAGCTCGGCAGGAGCCTCGGCGGATTCGACGAGCGCGCCGGACCGCTCGCCGATTACGATTTCTGGTACCGGCTGGCCGGCGCCGGCGGCATCGAGGTCGTGCGCGCCACCGGGGCGTTCTACCGGGTCACCAGCGAGCAGTGGACCGCCCGCGCCTGGCCCGAGATGCTGCGGAAAACCCATCTCCTGCGGCTCCGCATCGCGGGGAGGGAGCTCCGGTCGCGCGCCGCCGGGCGCTGGCTGGCGCGGTTCTTCACCTATCGCACCGCCGTGGCCTACGCCCGGCGCTTTCCGGAGAAGCCCGCGTCGCTCGCCCGGGCGCTGCGGTTCAGAAAAATCTTGTTCAGCGGCCTGCCGAGCGGCTGGGTTTGGGCCGGCCTGAAACTTTTTGCCTGATGTCGAACCTTCCCACGCTCAAGGCGACCATCGCGATTCCCACCTACAATCGCGCGGACCTGCTGCGCCAGACGCTCGAGGGCCTGGCCCGGCAGCAGTTCCCCTCGGCGCAGTTCGAAATCCTCGTGATCGACAACAATTCGCGCGACGACACCCGCCGCGTGGTCGAGGCGTTCGCCGGCACCCGTCCCGCGCCGCGCTACCTGCTCGAGACCCGGCAGGGGCTGGACCACGCGCGCAACCGCGCCCTCGCGGAGGCGCGCGGCGAGATCATCGTGTTCGGCGACGACGACATCCTCGTCGAGCCCGACTGGCTTGCGCAAATCATCGCGCCGTTCGCCACGGCCGCGGGCCCGGGCATCGGCGCCGTGGGCGGCGAAGTGATTCCCGTTTTCCCGGACGGACTGCCGCCGTGGGTCGCCGAGTGGCATTCGCCCCTCGCCTTCCGCGCCGACGCGGGGCCGCTGCCTCCCTCGCAGTCGCCGATGGGCGCGAACATGGCCTTTCCCGCCACGGTCTTCACCCGGCTCGGGCCCTTCCACACCGCGCTCGACCGCAGCGGCCGGAACCTCTTTGGCGGCGGCGACACGGAGATGATCCGGCGCGTGCGCGCCGCCGGCCTCGAGGTCTGGTTCGCGCCGGCCGCGAAGATCCGGCACCAGATGCCGGCCAGCCGGACGACCTTCCGCTACGCCACGCGGCACGCCTTCGATTCAGCGCGCTCCCGCGTGGTGGACCGCGCGAGCCAGGGCGGCGCCACCGGCTACCTGCTGGCGCGCTTCGCGGGCAACGTGGCGAAGGCCGCCGGTTTCGCACTCCTTGCGCTCCTCAGCGCGCTCGTGCTCCGGACCGGCGATGCCCGCAAGGCGCTCGTGCGCGCGTGGCGCTCGTGCGGCTACCTTTACCAAATCCCGCGCTCGCTCGCCGGGAAAATCTGAGTCCTGATCCCCGCCGTGGCCATTCCCCTTCCCCTCTCCGTCGTGATCGTCGCCCGGAACGAGGCGCACAACCTCCCCCCGTGCCTCGCCAGCGTTCAGGGCTGGGTCGCGGAGATCGTCGTGGCGCTCAATGACACGGACGACGACAGCGAGGCCGTGTCCGGCCGGTTCGGCGCGGTCGTCCGTCGGGTGACGTGGCAGGGTTACCGCGACACCAAGAACGCCGCGCTGGCGCTCGCCCGCGAGGAATGGGTGCTGTCGCTGGACGCCGACGAGTCCGTCTCCCCCGAGCTGCGCCACAGCCTCGAGGCCTTCTTCGCGCGCGGCGACGCGGGCCGGTTTGCCGGCGCGCAGTTCCCGCGGCGGGTCTGGTTCATCAACCGCTGGATCCTCCACGGCGACTGGTATCCCGACCTGAGCCTGCGCCTCCTGCACCGCGGCCGCGCCCGCTGGGGCGGGGACACCTTCGTCCATGAAAAGGTCGAATGCGACGGCCCGGTCGCCACCCTTGGCGGGGACCTGCTGCACCGTCCCTATCCCACGATCGGCGCCTACCACGGGAAGATCCTCGAATATGCCCGGCTCTTTGCCGAAAAGCAGGTGTCGGAAAACCGGCCTTGGTCACCGGCCGCCGCGGTCTTCCGGCCCGCCTGGCGCTTCCTCCGCAGCTACGTGCTGCGGGCCGGGTTCCTGGACGGTATCCCCGGTTTGATCGCAGCCGTCATCACCAGTTATTACACCTTCCTCCGCTATGCCTGCCACTACGAGCGTCTCCGCCGTTCCGATCCCTGAGCGGGCCGGCCCCCCGCCCGCGCCCAAGGCCCCGCCGGTCTCGCCGGTTTCGGTCTTCATCCTCGCCTACAACGAGGAGCACAAGATCGAGGCCGCGCTGGCCAGCGTGACGTGGGCGGGCGAGATCGTCGTCATCGACTCCTTCAGCACCGACCGCACCGCCGAGATCGCCCGGCGCTTCGGCGCGCGCGTCGTGCAGCTCGAGTTCGAGCGGTTCGGCGAGCTCCGCCAGGCCGGCATCACGCACACCACGCAGCCGTGGATCTTCAGCCTGGATGCGGACGAACGCTGCACCCCCGAGGCCCGGGACGAGATCCTCCGCGTGATCGCCGATCCGGAATCCGCCGACGCCTACCTGGTGCCGCGCCGCAATGTGATGTTCGGCCGGGAAATCCGGCACAGCGGCTGGTATCCCGACTACCGCCAGCCGCAGCTCTTCCGGCGCGGCCGCATGGACTACGCGCGGGAGGACCATGTGCACGAGGGCTACGTCCTGCGGGGCCGCCTCGGCCGCCTGCGTCACCCGATCCTCCAGATCCCCTATCGGACGATCTCCGAGATCATCCAAAAGATGGACCGCTACACGACCCTCAACGCCGCCAAGCTGCGCCGGCACGGCCGCACCTCGCGCTTTCCGCTCGCGGTGCTGCGGGGAGGCTGGTCGTTTTTCCGGGTGTACCTCCTGCAGCTTGGTTTCCTCGACGGTTCGGCCGGCTTCCTGATCGCGTTGCTGCGCTTCGAGAATTCCTTCTACAAGCACGCGAAGTGCATCGAGGCCACGGAGGTCGACGACGCCCGGCGCGGACCGGCATGAGCCTCTTCTCCCACGCGCGCCTCGTCTACCGGGCCTATCGGTACCGCTGGAAAAACGATCCCGCCGAGATCGCGTTCCTCCGCACGCACGTCGTCGCGGGCACCGTCGCGCTCGACGTCGGCGCGCACAAGGGCGGCTACACCTACTGGCTGGCGCGCGGGGTGGGTGCACGCGGCCACGTGCATGCCTTCGAGCCCCAGCCCGCGCTCGCCCTGAAGCTGCAGGAGGGTTTCAGCCCGGCCCGCGTGACCGTGCGGAACGCCGGGGTCTCCGATCGCGACGGCACGATGAAGCTGCACATTCCCACCGACGGGCGGCCCTCGCCGGGCGCCTCGCTCGAGGCCACCGGCCCGGCCGCCGCCACCGGCCATGCGATCGACGTGAAGGTGATCGCGCTCGACCCCTATCTCGACGGCCTGCGGGGCGGGCGGCCGAAGCGGGTCTCCTTCCTGAAATGCGACGTCGAGGGCCACGAACTCAGCGTCTTTCGCGGAGCGGAGCAATTGCTGCGGCGCGACCGCCCCGTGCTGCTGTTCGAATGCGAGCAGCGCCACCATGGCGCGCGGCCGATCGCGGAAGTCTTCGCCTACCTCGAAGGACTCGGCTACCGCGGCCAATTCTTCGACGACGACCGGCTCCGTCCGCTCGCGGAATTCAATGTCTCCGTCCACCAGCGGGCGCCGAAGGAACCCGGCTACTGCAACAACTTTGTCTTTTCCGCCGCCTGACCGTGAACCGCGAACCGCATCATTTCAGCCGGGCGGCGGAGGAACTGGTCGGCGATCTCCGGCGCATCCCGGGAGAGGAACCCCGCCGGCAGAAACTCCGTCCGACCCATCCGCTCGCCGCGGTGGTGGACGAACTCGTCACCAAGTACCAGATCGGCCGCGCCTCGCCCGAGCAGACCATCCGCGACCACTGGGTCGAGATCGTCGGCGCCGCGAACGCCGCGTACGCCCACGCCGCGCGGCTGGAGCGCGGTGGCCGCACGCTGGTGGTGCTCGCCGGCCATGCGGTGGTGCGCAACGAGCTTTTCCTGCACCGCCAGTCCATCGTGGAAAAACTCCGCAAGCTCCCCGGCTGCGCCGGCGTGAAGGAGCTCAACCTGCGAGCCGGCTAGGGAAATTTTGGAATTTGGATTTTGGGTTTTGGATCTGGGCGCCTGGAACCTGGCACTTGGAACTTGCCCCTTGGACCTTGGAGCGCCCCGCGCGACCTACCGCCTTAAATTTGCGCTTGCGCGCCTGCCGGTCGTTCTGGATTCTGGCTCCTTGCGTTAGTGGAAGTCCATCGGTTGTGGACCTCCGCCATGACTGGTCCCGCCTCCGCGGGATTGGAACGGTGACGCCGGCTGAAGCCCGATTTCGGGCGGAGGCGGGGGTCACGGGACTTCGGAAGTCCCCTACAGTCGTGCAACTCAAACACTAAACCATGCCTACAGTCGTAAAACCCGATATCATCGCCCAGTTCAAAACCCACGAGAAGGACACCGGCTCGAGCGAGGTCCAGATCGCGCTGCTCACCGCCCGGATCAATCACCTGACCGAGCACCTGCGCACGCATCGCAAGGACTTCCACTCCCGCCGCGGCCTCCTGCAGATGGCCAGCCGTCGCCGCAAGCTTCTCGATTACACGAAGAAGCACGACCTGCCGAAGTACAACGAGCTCCTGCAGAAATTGAATCTCCGCAAATAACGCTTTCGTCACACGGGCGACCCGATCCGCGGGTCGCCCGTTGTCTTTACGACACTCGAATCCAGACCGGGACATTTCCGTTTGCCGCCAGGCAAGCCGCCGAGGGGCGCCAAACGGAAATCTCTCGCGTTTTGAGCGAGGAGACAGAGGGCGGTTTCACTGAAACCCAACCAACCCGCGGCGGCCATCCGGCCTGCCGCCGCCTCCTTCCCCGGGAGGCGCCCCGAGCCATCAGTCGCGTGTCGCTGAGCGTGCTCGTTCCTCCCGTCGACACGATCATCCGCAGTTCGAAAAACCAGTCATGAATCAGAAACACATCGTCAAGGTCCCCTCGCTGGGGATCCAGTTCTCCACCGGCAGCATCGGCAATCTCGCCAACGGCGCCGTCATCGTCACCGTCGGCGAAACCAACCTCATGGTCACCGCCTGCGTCGCGCAGACCATGCGCCCCGGCCAGGACTTCTTCCCGCTCACCGTCGATTATCGCGAGAAATACGCCGCGGCCGGCCGCTTCCCCGGCGGCTACTTCAAGCGCGAGGGCCGGCCCTCCGAGAAGGAAATCCTGACGTCGCGCCTCTGCGACCGCCCCTGCCGCCCGCTCTTCCCCGAGGGCTTCCTCAATGAAGTGCAGATCATCGGCCAGCTCCTCTCCGCCGACCAGCTGAACGACGCCGACATCCCGATGGTCAACGGCGCCAGCGCCGCGCTCGCCATCTCCGACATTCCCTGGGCCGGCCCGATCGCCGCGGTGCGCGTCGCCGAAATCGACGGCCAGTTCGTCGCCAATCCCACGATCGAGCAGATGTATTCGTCGACGCTCGACCTCATCTACGTCGGCACCGAGAAGGACATGCTGATGATCGAGGGCTCCGCGGACCAGATCTCCGAGGAGCGCTTCGTCGAGGCCCTCGCCTTCGGCCAGCAGGCCATCCAGCCGATCATCGCCGCGATCCGCGAGCTCGTCTCCCTCGCGGGCAAGCCCAAGGCCACCTTCGCGCTCGTCGGCGCCACCGCCGAGGCCCGCGCCATCATCGAGCGCGTCGTCCCGGCCGAACGTCTCGCCACCGCGATCTTCGGCAAGGAGAAGGCCGCGCGCGGCGCCGCCGTGAAGCTGCTCAAGGAGGAGGCCAAGGCCGCCCTCCTCGCCGAGCTCGGCGAGGGCAAGTTCACGGACGTCGATCTCAACGTCGTCTTCGAGGACCTGCAGTACAAGGCGTACCGCAAGACCGTGCTCGAGCGCGGCGTCCGCGCCGACCATCGCGGGCAGAAGGACGTCCGTCCCCTCGCCGCCCAGGTCGGAGTGCTTCCCCGGGTCCACGGCAGCGCGATGTTCCAGCGCGGTGACACCCAGAACATCGCCATCGTCACCCTCGGGCCCACCAAGGAAGCCCAGGACATGGACGGCCTGACCGGCGGCGCGAAGTCGAAGAGCTTCATGCTGCACTACAACTTCCCGCCGTTCTCGGTGGGTGAGACGGGCCGCTTCACCGGCCCCGGCCGCCGCGAAATCGGCCACGGCGCGCTCGCGGAGCGCTCGCTCGTGCCCGTGCTGCCGCCGGAGGACGCGTTCCCCTACTCGATCCGCGTCGTCTCCGAGATCATGGCCTCCAACGGCTCGACCTCGATGGCCTCGATCTGCGGCGGCTGCCTCGCCCTGATGGACGCCGGCGTGCCGATCATCGCGCCGGTCGCGGGCATCTCCTGCGGCCTGATGACCGAGAACGCCGCGGACGGTTCGATCGCGAAATGGACGACGATCACCGACATCCTCGGCGAGGAAGACCACTTCGGCGACATGGACTTCAAGCTGGCCGGCACGACCAAGGGCATCACGGGCTTCCAGCTCGACCTCAAGATCGGCGGCCTGCCCTTCGAGATCGCCAAGACCGCGATCTTCCAGGCCCGCGAGGCGCGCATCGAGATCCTGAAGGTGATGCTCGCCTCCCTGCCCGCGCCCCGCGCCGACCTCTCCAAGTACGCGCCCCGCATCCAGACCATCCAGATCGATCCCGAGAAGATCGGCCTGCTCATCGGGCCCGGCGGCAAGACCATCCGCCGCATCACCGAGACGACCGGCGCGCAGATCGACATCGCCGAGGACGACTCGGGCAAGGTCTACATCTACTCCAACAACGGCGACGCCATGGCCCGCGCGATCCAGGAGATCGACGCCCTCTGCGGCGGCGGAAGCGGCGGCGGCGGCGCCCCGATCGAGGTCGGCAAACTGTACCACGGCCGCGTCACCGGCATCAAGGAGTTCGGCTGCTTCGTCGAGTGCACCCCGGGCAAGGAGGGCCTCTGCCACATCAGCGAGCTCGCCGACTTCCGCGTGCGCCGCACCGAGGACGTCGTCAAGATGGGCGAGTCGATCTGGGTGAAGTGTATCGGCATCGACGAACGCTCGGGCAAGGTCCGGCTCTCGCGCAAGGCCGCCATGAAGGAGAAGGAGGCCCAGAAGCAGGAGGGCGCCCCCGCCCCCGAGGCCGCCCCGGCCCAATA
>DASZQN010000065.1:0-37528 GCA_035549635.1 Opitutaceae bacterium | reverse complement strand
GTCCCTTGCGGACGCCCGGGTTTGTGATCATCGAACCGGGCGTCCGCAAGGGACGCCCCTACGCAAAGGCGCCCGGATCGTTCAAGCGCCGTGGCTCCGCAGGATCTTCCCGAGCGGACGACCTTTCGCCAACTCGTCGACCAGCTTGTCGAGGCGGCGGATTTCGCGCATCGTCGGCTCCTTGATTTCCTCGACGCGCACGCCGCAGATCACGCCGGTGATCGACGAGCGAAGGGGATTTGGCCGGGGGGCCGCCTGGAAGAAGGTCTCGAAATCCGTCTGCTTCTTCAATTCGCCTTCCAGCTGCCGCTGGTTGTAGCCGGTCAGCCAGGAAATGATCGCGTCGACCTCCTGCTTCGTGCGGCCCTTTTTCTCCGCCTTGGCGACGTAGTACGGATAAACCTTCGCGACCGGGACGGTGAGCAAGCGGTGTTTGGCAGCCATGTCGTTCGTGCGCTCTGCGTGAAACTTCCGGTGCAGCGGCGCAACCTGCCGGTTCACCGCTGCCATCCCCGCCGCCGGATAGCGGTCCCCGGCGGCCGCGCCGGCCGGCAGCACCGCGTCGATCTGCCGCAGATCCTCCGGCGTGAGCTTCACCGCGGCGGCGCCGAGGTTCTCGTCGAGATAGCGCGTGCGCTTCGTGCCGGGGATGGGGACGACGTCGTCGCCCTGCGCCAGCACCCACGCGAGGGCGAGCTGCCCGGCGGTGCAGCCCTTGCGGCGGGCGAGCTCGCCGAGCATGGTGACAAGGTCGAGGTTCCGCTGGAAATTCGCTCCCTGGAATCGCGGGGAATTGCGCCGGTAGTCGTCGGCCGGCAGGTCCTCGAATTTCTGGAACTGGCCGGCGAGGAAGCCGCGGCCCAGCGGGCTGTAGGCGACGAAGGCGATGCCCAGCTCGCGCACCGTCGGCAGCAGCGCGGATTCCGGCTCCCGGCTCCACAGCGAATACTCGGTCTGCAGCGCGGCGATGGGATGCACCTTCGCGGCCCGGCGGATCGTGGCGGGAGCGGCCTCCGAGAGCCCGAGGTGCCGCACCTTGCCGGCCCGCACCAGCTCGGCCATGGCCCCGACGGTGTCCTCGATGGGGACCTTGGGATCGACCCGGTGCTGATAATAGAGGTCGATCGCGTCGATCCTGAGGCGCCGCAGGCTCGCCTCGCAGCACGACCGCACGTACTCCGGGTCGCCGCGGACTCCGAGGAACTCGCCCCTGGGTCCGCGCACGTTGCCGAACTTCGTGGCGATCACGACCTCCTTCCTTCTCCCCTCGATCGCCCGGCCGACGAGTTCCTCATTGCGGCCCGAGCCGTACATGTCGGCCGTGTCCAGGAAGTTTCCGCCGGCATCCAGGTAACGGTGAATGACGGCGACCGACTCGGTGTCGTTCATCTGCCCGTGCGAGTAGAACTCGCTCATGCCCATGCAGCCGAGGCCGATGGCGGTCACTTCCGGCCCGGCCGCGCCGAGCCGCCGGCGGGCCAGGTTCTTTGAGGGGGTCATGGCGGGCACTGAATCGAGGTCGGGAGAATCTTCAAGCGACGGGGGTGGCGAAGTTCCAAGGTTCAAGGGCCAAGTTCCAAGGGGGATGCCAGATCCCAGCGGCCGGTCGAAGGTGGACGCATTGACTCCAGCGGGTTGTTTGGCTTCGTCGGCGTCGAGGTGCGGGCCGACGTTCCAGCGCGCTGGGGTCAACGCGCTCCACCTTCGGTTCTACAGCGCGGCGATCTTTTCGCGGAGATGGGTGACCCGCTGCCTGGACTCGCTGTTGCGCACGGCCATGGCGTAGGCGGCGGGCTCGCCGACGAGGAAGACCTTCTTCCGGCCGCGGGTGATCGCGGTGTAGAGCAGGTTGCGCTGGAGCATCATGAAATGCGCCTTCAGCAGCGGGACGATCACGACGGGATATTCGCTGCCCTGCGACTTGTGGATGCTGATGCAGTACGCGAGGGCGAGATTGCCGAGGTCGCCGCGGTCGAAGGTGTGGCGCTCGCCGTCGAATTCCGCCTCGAGCGTGCCGGCGTCGCCGCGCACCGCGGTCACGGTGCCGATGTCGCCGTTGAAGAGGTTCTTGTCGTAGTCGTTCCGGAGCTGGATGACCTTGTCGCCGGGCCGGTATTCGCCGCCGGCGGTTTTCAGGGAGGCACGCGCCCGGCGGCCCCGGTCGGGCGAATGCGGGTCGGCGGCTTCGGGGTTGAGCGCGGCCTGCAGCTGGGTGTTGAGATTCGCGACGCCGGCGAGGCCCTTGTGCATGGGCGCGAGGACCTGGACGTCGTTGATGGGATGCGGCCACTTCAGCTTCCGCGGGATGAATTCCGTGACGAGCTCGGCGACCTTGCGGAGGCAGTCCTCGGCGTCGGTCGCGACGATGAAGTTCAGGTCCGACCACACCTGGGCCTGCGCGACCTCGGGCACGGCGGGCGGCAGCGCGGGGTCGCCGTCGTTGATCGCGTGGGCGGTGGTGACGATGGCGCTTTGGTCCTTCTGGCGATAGATCACCGCGAGGCGGGTCACGGGAATCTCAATTTTGGAGTTTGGAGTTTGGGTTTTGGAATTTGCAGCAGCAGACGCCGCAATCAGATCCTTGAGCACGTTGCCGGCTCCGACGCTCGGCAGCTGATCGGTGTCGCCGACGAGCAGCACGTGCGCCTTGGATGGCACGGCCTGGAGCAGCGCGGCGGCGAGGCGGGTGTCGAGCATCGAGGCCTCGTCGACGATGAGGAAGTCGGTGGCGAGCGGCGCGGACTCGTTGGCGACGAAGCCGCCGGCGGCCGGGTCGTACTTGAGCAGGCGGTGGATCGTGGACGCGAAGCCGCCGGTGGTCTCCGTCAGGCGCTGGGCGGCGCGGCCGGTGGGCGCGGCGAGATGCACGCGGACCTTCTTGGCCTTCAGGATCTCGACGAGCGCGCGGAGGATGGTCGTCTTGCCCGTGCCGGGGCCGCCGGTGAGGAGGGTGAGCTTGTGGGTGAGCGCGTTCCTCACCGCGGTGCGCTGCAGGTCGTGAAAGACGAAGCCGGCCTTCTTCTCGGCCCATTCGACCGCGGCGTCCGCCTTGATCGGCGGCAGGCCGCTCGCGACGCGGTTGAGCCGCGCGACCGTCGCGGCGATCTTCTGCTCGGCGCGATCGTTGTGGGGCAGCTGCACCAGCGCGTTCGCGCTGGGTGCGGGTTGAGAGTTGAAGGGTGAAGGTTGAAAGTCGGACACCGGCCCGCCGGGAAGCTGGGGGTCTTTCAACTTCGGACTTTCACCTTTCAACGGCGGCGCTCTCAGCTGCGGCGCACCTGCGTCGCCGCCATGGCGCACCAACGCCTTGCTTTCGATCAGAGCTGCAACGCGCGCCGCCAGGAGCTTCGAGTCAGTTTCGAGCTGCGCGGCGGAGTGCTCGATCAGCTCGGCCTCCCGGAACGCCGTGTGGCCTTCCTCCTGCAGCGTCTCGAGCGCGTAGATCAGGCCGGCGTCGAGCCGGGGCGCGGCGTCGTTGGCGAAGCCGAGGTTGATGGCGATGCGGTCGGCGGTCTTGAAACCGATGCCCTCGATCTCGCGCGCCACCCGGTAGGGCTCCTGGAGAAGGATGGGCTTGGCCTGGGCCCCGTATTTCTGCACCAGCTTCACGCACTGGCTCGGCGTCACGCCGTAGGTCTGGAGGAAAATGTAGAGTTCGCGCTCGGCGCGCTTCTCATCCCAGGCCTGCTTGATCGCTCCGGCGCGCTTCTTGCCGATGCCGGGGACGTCCCGCAGCTTGCCGGACTCCTCGCTCAGCACGCGGAAGGTGTCGGTGCCGAAGGCGTCGACGATCTTGTTGGCGTAGACCTTGCCGATGCCCGGCACCAGTCCGCTGCCGAGATACTTCCGGATGCCGTAAACGCTCGCCGGCAGCTCGCTCTTGAAACCGGCGACCTTGAACTGGTCGCCGTGCTGGGCGTGGCGCGTCCATTCGCCGGTGAGGTGGAGCGTCTCGCCGCACTCCACGCCGGGCAGCGCGCCGGTGATCGTCACGAGCCCCGGCTTTTCCTTGGCGGACTTGCCGGCGGCCTGGCCCGCGGCATCGGGCCGGAACTCCGCGATGGTGTAATGGTTCTCCTCGTTGAGAAAGATGATGCGCTCGAGGACGCCGGTGAGGCTGGCGGCGGGTTGCGGGGAATGGGCCACGGGCGGGAAAGAGGAGGCGGGTTGCGGGACTTTTGCCACGAAAAGCCGCGAAATGACACGACAAGAATCGGAACGGAGGGGTTCGCGCAAAGGCGCAGAGACGCGGAGGTCGGGCTGCTGACGGCGGACAGCCCAACGGTGGGATGATCCGACCTTCGCGTCTTTGCCTCTCTCGCGAAATCCTTTTCGCAACTAAGCGAGCGCGGCGGCGACCTGGTCCAGGTGGTCGTAGACCGCTTCCGCCCGCGCGGCGCGGAGCTCCTCGCCGGTGTGCGTGCCGGTGGTGACGCACCAGCAGGGCAGGCCGGCGTTGTGCGCGGCCTCGATGTCGTAGGTCGAGTCGCCGACGAAGAGCGTGTCGCCGGCATCGGCGTGGAGCTGTTCCAGGACCTCGAGGGTGAATCGCTTGTCGGGCTTGAGCCAGGGGGTGTCGGTCGCGCCGAACACGCCCTCGAGCAGGTGGTCGATGCCGAGATGCGTGCAGATCAACCGGGCGGAGGGTCCGTGCTTGTTGGTGAAGACGGCCGACTGGCGGTCGCGCCGGTGCAGCGCTTCCAGCAGTTCGCGGGCGCCGGGCAGCAGCTTGACGTCGTCGAGCATCGTGCGATCCCAGTATTCGCGGTAGATCGGCAGCGCCCGCGCGACCTGCGCGGGGCCGGCCAGGCGCGCGATGGCGTTTTCCAGGCCGCCGCCGACGGCCGCGCGCACCGCCGCGAAGGTGGGCGCCGGCAGGCCCAGCTGGGTCATCGTATGGCTGTGGCTCCGGTGGATGGCGGTGAAGTGGTCGACGAGCGTGCCGTCGAGATCGAAGAGGAAGGTGCGGAAATCGGGCATGGGCGCGCGGGACGTGGAGATTTGGTTTGGCGGCGGGCGCTGTCACGAGTGAAGTGAAGGCATGTCCGCCCACCCCGAGCCCAGGAACGCGCGCGCGTCGGCCGAGGTCGTCGGCGACACGCTGGAGGTCGCGCTCGCGGGCAACTGGCAGATCACGGAGCCGCGGCCGACCTGGGCGGAAGTCCTGGGCGACCGGACGCCGGCGGGCGTGCGGCTGCGGGTCGACGGGGTCGGCCAGTGGGACACGTCCCTGCTGCTGTTCCTTTTCGCGGCGCAGGACGGATGCCGCACCGCCGGGATCCATTGCGACACCGCGGCGCTGCCGGAAAAGATCCGCACGCTGCTGGCGCAGCTGGCGACGTCGCACGAGACCAGCGTGCCCTTCGATCGTGCGGAGGGCTTCCTCACGAGCGTGGGGCTGGCCACGCAGGATACCCTGGTGAAGGCGCGGGAGATCTCCCATTTCGTCGGCGAATGCGTGCTGAGCACCGTGCGGCTGGTGCGGAGTCCGCGGAAATTCCGCTGGCGGGACTGCCTCGACGAGATGCAGCAGTGCGGCGCGATGGCGCTGCCGATCGTCAGCCTCGTCAGCCTGCTCGTCGGCGTGACCCTGGCCTACACGGGCGCGCTCGTGCTGCGGCAGTATGGCGGCGACATCTACATCGCGGACCTGATCGGCCTGTCGATGGTGCGCGAGATGGGCGCGGTGATGACGGCGGTCGTGCTCGCGGGCCGGACGGGCGCGGCATTCGCGGCGACGCTCGGCAACATGAAGGCCAACGAGGAGATCGACGCGCTGGAGACGCTGGGCATCCCGGCGGTGCAGTTCCTGGTGCTGCCGCGGCTGCTGGCGCTCGGCGTGATGATGCCGCTGCTGGCGCTCTATGCGAACGCGCTCGGCATCGTCGGCGGCATGCTCGTCGCCTACGGCCTGCTCTCGATCCCGGCGACGGCGTTCTGGGCCGAGATGCTGACGATCGTGGACCTGTCCGACATCGCCACGGGCGTGATCAAGGCGACGGCGTTCGGCTTGATCGTCGGCCTCGCCGGCTGCCTCCGCGGCCTGCAGGCGGAGCGCAGCGCCGCGGGGGTGGGCCGCGCCGCGACCTCGGCGGTCGTGACGGCCCTGCTGCTCATCATCGTGGCGGACGCGATCTTCGCGGTGCTGTTCAATGCCCTCGGACTCTGACGCCATGGCCGCCTCCTCCGAATCACAGACCGGCCCCGGCCCGGCCATCGAGGTGGCGGGGCTCGACTGCGGCTACGACGGCAAGGTCGTGCTGAAAAACGTCTCGTTCACCGTCGCGCGCGGGGAGATCTTCTTCATCATCGGCGGCTCGGGCTGCGGCAAGAGCACGCTCCTGCGCCACATGGTCGGGCTGCACACGCCGACCGCGGGCACGGTGCGGTTCCTCGGGCAGTCGTTCACCGACGCGGACACGGCGGCGCGGCGCGGGATGCTGAAGACCTTCGGGATGCTGTTCCAGAGCGGCGCGCTCTGGAGCTCGCTGACGCTGCGGAAGAACGTCGCCCTGCCGCTCGAGGAATACACGACGCTTTCCCGGCGGGAGATCGACGAGGTGGCGGCGCTCAAGCTCGGGCAGGTCGGGCTGGGCGGGTTCGAGGATTATTATCCGTCGGAAATCAGCGGCGGCATGCGCAAGCGCGCCGGCCTGGCCCGGGCCCTGGCCCTCGACCCGGCGATCGTGTTTTTCGACGAGCCGTCGGCCGGCCTGGACCCCGTGACGTCCCGCAAGCTCGACGAGCTCATCCGCCAGATCCGCGAGAACTTCGGCACCACGATCGTGGTGGTGTCGCACGAACTCGCGTCGATCTTCAGCCTGGCCGACCGGGTGATCATGCTCGACCGCGCGCACCAGGGCATCATCGCCGAGGGCCGCCCGGCGGAGCTGGCGGCGGGCAGCCGCGACCCGCGCGTGACGGAATTCCTCCGGAGGGCGGACGGCCCGCCGTGAAGATCACCGCCATGCCGCGCCGCCGAAACGCAACGAGGGCCGCAAGGGACCGCCGAACAATAAGCCTGTCCATCGGTCCGATTCCGCCTAGAACGGGAAATCCGTGAAAACCAAGGTCAGCCCCGCCATTGTCGGCCTGTTTGTGATCGGCGCGTTCGCGCTGGCGATCATCTCGCTGCTCACGTTCGGCGGGGTGAACTTCTTCGCGAAGCCGCAGCGGTTCGTGGTCTATTTCGACGAGTCGGTCCATGGCCTCACGCTCGGCTCCCCGGTCAAGCTCAGCGGCGTGCAGATCGGCCGCGTGGTCGACCTCAGCGTCCGCTACAACCAGCAGTCCAACCACTCGGCGGTCGCCGTCGTGTGCGAGTTCAGCAAGGACAAGGTCACGGACGCCAAGGGCAACGCGATCAACGTCGCCGAGCGCACCGAACTGCAGACGCTCGTCGACCGCGGGCTGCGCGCGCAGCTCGGCGTGCAGGGTCTGGCGACCGGCCTGCTGTTCGTGGAGCTCGATTTCAAGAACCCCAAGGATTATCCCGCGGACCTGCCGATAGCGGAGTCGAAATACCTCGCCGTCCCGTCGGTGCCGTCGGCGATCTCGGAGTTCCAGAACAACCTCACCGACATCCTCAACGACATCAAAAAAATCGATTTCGCCGGCATCGGGCGCGGCGTGGACCAGCTGCTGGCGGACACGCACCGGCAGCTGGACGGGATCGACCTGAAGGGCCTCGTGGCGCAGTGGCAGAAGACGGGCGCCTCGGTGGACGCGCTCGTCAACGCGCCGGAGATCAAGGCGACGATCGTCCACCTCGACGACGCCGTCGTGGAGCTGCGTGTCACGCTCGCGAACCTCAACACCCAGGTCGATTCCGGCGGCGCCCACCTGCAGTCGACGCTGAAGGAGGCGCAGGACGCCCTGAAGGCCTTCAACGACGCGTCCGCCGCCGCGCGGCACTTCATCGAGGGCCAGCGCGGGCTCGGTGACGACGTGTCGCGCGCGCTGCGCCAGGTCTCCGAGGCGTCGGCCGCGGTTCAGCAGCTGGTGGACCTGATCGAGCGCAACCCCAACGCCCTGCTCGTCGGCAAAAGGAAGCCGGAGTGAGCGCGGCGATTTCCCGAGGAAACATCCGCATGAATTTCAAGCACCACCCGACCCCCGCGATCGCGGCCGCCCTGCTGGGGCTGCTCGGCGCCGGCTGCTCGCTGCTGCCGATCCAGCCGGCCCAGCCTGACGCCGCCCGCTACTACACGCTTTCCGCGGCCGGAGTGGCGCCGGCGGTTCCGGCTGCGCCCGGGCCCCGCCTGATGCTGCTGCGGGTCGAGGTGCCGGCGTACCTGCAGCACCGCCCGATGGTGACGCGGCTGGGCGAGAATGAAGTCAGGATCTCCGACGAGGCGCGCTGGGCCGAGCCGCTCGACCTCGGCATCGCGGCCGTGCTCAACGCGCGCCTCGAGGCGCTGACCGGCGTGCACGGGATGGAGGCGCGGGACTTCGCGCACGATTACGACGTCATCGTGCGGGTGTCGCATTGCGAAGGCGAGACGGTGGGGGATCGCGGGACGGTCCGGTTCGCCGCCGACATCGATCTGCTCAAGCCCGGCAACAACCGCGAGGTCATCGCCCACCGGAGCTTCACCGCCGCCCCGGCCGCCTGGGATGGAAAAGACTACGCCGCCCTCGCGCGCGCGCTCAGCCTCGCCGTGAGCGACCTGGCCGCCGAGATCGTGGCGGCGGTGCCGGAGAAGTAGAGGTCGGTTCGGAGAGTTGCGCGCAGAGAACGCAGAGAGAGCGATTCTTTGGGTCTAGGATTGGCCTCTGTGTTCTCTGTGTCTCTGTGCGAAACGGCTGGGAGGCCCGGGGGCTACCTCTTCAGCGCCGCCGCGATCCGCTCGAGGGCGGTGACGACGTTTTCGCGGCTGTTGAAGGCGCTGATGCGGACGTGGCCCTCGCCGCACTTCCCGAAGCCGGCGCCGGGCGTGCAGACCACCTGGGCCTGGTTCAAAAGCAGGTCGAAGAACTCCCACGAGTCGCGGCCGGTGTTGATCCAGAGGTACGGGGCGTTGTCGCCGCCGATGCAGGAAAAGCCCCAGCTCTTCACCGCGTCGCGGATGAGCTTCGCGTTGCCGAGGTAGAAATCGATCAGCGCTTTTGTCTGCTGCTTGCCGGCGTCGGTGTAGATCGCGGCCGCGGCCTTCTGGATCGGGTAGGCGACGCCGTTGAACTTCGTCGTGTGGCGGCGGTTCCAGAGCGCGTGCAGCGGGTGGGCGTTGCCGGCGGCGTCGTAGGCGACGAGCGTCTTCGGGATCACGGTGTAGGCGCAGCGGGTGCCGGTGAAGCCGGCGGTCTTGGAGAAGCTGCGGAACTCGATCGCGACGTCGCGGGCGCCCTCGATCTCGTAGATGGAGTGGGGGATCTCGGAATTGCGGATGTAGGCCTCGTAGGCGGAGTCGAAGAGGATGACCGCCTTGTTTTTCTTCGCGTACGCGACCCAGGCCGCCAGCTGGGCCTTGGTGGCGACGGCGCCCGTCGGGTTGTTCGGGAAGCAGAGATAGATCAGATCGGTCGCGACCGAGGGAATCGCGGGCACGTAGCCGTTGGCGGGGGTGCTGTCGAGGTAGGTCACGCCCTGGTAGCGTCCGTCGACATTCGCACCGGTGCGGCCCGCCATGACGTTGGTGTCGACGTAGACGGGGTAGACTGGATCGGGGATCGCCAGCTTCACATCCTGCGCGAAGATCTCCTGGATGTTGCCGCAGTCGCACTTCGAGCCGTCGGAGATGAACACCTCGTCCGCCTCGATCTGACAGCCGCGCGCCGCGTAGTCGTGCTGCGCCACCGCCTCGCGGAGGAAGGCGTAGCCCTGCTCGGGGCCGTAGCCCTTGAACGTCGACCGCTGCGCCATCTCGTCGGTCGCGGCATGCAGCGCCTCGACGCACACGCGGGGGAGCGGCTCGGTGACGTCGCCGATGCCGAGGCGGATGACCGGCTTCGACGGATTGGCGGCGACGTAGGCGCTCACGCGCTTGGCGATGTCGCTGAAGAGGTAGGACGCCTTGAGCTTGGTGTAGTTCTCGTTGATGCGGATCATGGAAAAAGGGGAAAAGGGGCGTGCGGGCCGGCTGGTGAAGTTTTCGTGAATGCGGTGCGGCGAGGACGGCGGAGAAGTCGGATTTACGAGGTAAACCTTGAAGTGAGCCGCGGCCGCTGGCTTAGTTCAAGCCCGACGTTTCCCCGGCGTCGTGCCCCCATGCAAACCCTCGCGACTGTACCGGAAATGCGGAAGGCGGCCCAGGCATTGCGCGCCCAGGGCCGGCGGATTGCGCTGGTTCCGACGATGGGAGCGCTGCATCCCGGTCATCGCGCGCTGATCGAGGCGGCGAAGCAGTCGGGAGCCGCGGTCGTCGTCTCGATTTTCGTGAATCCGCTCCAGCTGCCGAGCGCGGAGGCCGTGAACTATCCGCGCACGCCCGAGGCGGATCTCACGCTCTGTGCGGAGGCGGGAGTGGACGCGGTGTTCCAGCCGGCGGCGGACGAGCTCTATCCCCGCGGCTATTCGAGCTACGTTGGCGAGGAGGCCTATTCGAAGCCGTTGTGCGGAATTTCCCGGCCTGCGCAGTTCCGCGGGATCACGACGATCGTCGCCAAGCTGATCAACATCGTGCATCCCGATGCGGTTTTCGTCGGGCAGAAGGACATCCAGCAGGCCGCGGTGCTGCGGAAAATGATCGCCGACCTTCACTTCGATGCCGCCGTGGTCGTGGTGCCGACGGCGCGCGATACCGACGGCCTGGCCCACGGCGTGCACGGACGCATGCTGACGACCAGTCAGCGGACGGAGGCGGGGGTGCTCCGGCAGGCCTTTGCAAAAGCGCGGGAGATGGTGGACGCCGGCGTGCGCAGCACCGACCGGCTGGTGGCGGAAGTCACGCACATCATCGGCCAGCGCCGCCGCGTGCGCGTGATCTATGTCTCGATCGTCGACGGCGCGACGATGGAAACGGAACGGGAAATCGTCCCGGGCCGGAGCCTGCTGATGATCGCGGTCTGGGTCGACGAAGTGCGATTGATCGACAACCTGCCGCTGTAGGCCGGCCGGATTTCGGAGGGTGGCCTCGAAAAGGCACGAAGGGCCGTCCCCTGCGTCTGGAATCTCCATTGCGCCTATAGGCGCGCGGCAAAGTTGAGCCGCAGCCACGGGCTCTTCGTGCCTTTTCGTGGCCAAAGTCCGGGGCTCGGAATTCAAGGCGCCGCCGGCGCCACGACCACTTCGAGGCCCTTGCCGCGCAGTTCGCTGACCAAGTCCGCGGGCGCCTGGGCGTCGGTCACCACCACATCGACGGCGGAGAAATCCGAGAGGAAGAAAGTCGAGCGCCGGCCGAATTTCGTGTGGTCGAGGCAGAAGATCACCTTGGCGGCCCCCGCGATCATCGCGCGCTGGATGTCCACGAGCAGCGCGTGCGAGTTGTAGATTCCGTCCCCGGAGATGCCGCTGCCGCTCAGGATGGCGACGTCCGCGTGCATGCGCGCGAAGGTGTCGACCGCGTGCGGTCCCACCAGCACGCCGAGCCGCGGGTAGATCACGCCGCCGGAGAGATGGACCTCGTGGCGGTTGGAGGCGGAGAAGAGATTCGCGACCGGGAGGGAGTTGGTGATGATCTGGGCGACCTTGTCGCCGAGCCGCTTGGCGACGTGGAAGCAGGTCGTGCCGCTGTCGATGATCACGTTTTGGCCCGGCTCGACCAACGCGGCGCAGGCCTCGCCGATCGCTTCTTTTTCGGAGATCTGGTGGGTGTCGCGGACGTTGAAAACGAACTCGTCGGTCTTCGGCTGGAGCGTGCGTGCGCCACCGTGGGTGCGCCGGATCGTCTTGCCCGCCTCCAAGGCGGCGACGTCACGCCGTACCGTGGAAACCGACGCGCCGACATGCTGGGCAAGTTCCTCCAGGGAAGCGAATTCCGCTTTCTGGAGGTATTCTTCCACCTTCGCGCGTCGCTCCTCGGGGTGCATATCCGTGGAAGAAGTTGGAAGATTTTGGAAGAATATGCAACGAATACCTTGACAGCCTGGAAGATTTTTAAGGAAAGTCGCAGGAAGTCGTCTCTATTTTCCATGTCCTTGCCCCCTCCGTTGCCCCATCGCGTTGAGATCGAACATCTCGTGCGGCGTGCGCTTTACCAGCGCCTCGGCAAAAGTCTTCCAACCTCGGCGCAGGCGCCGAATCCGCTGCTGGTGAACATCAGCGCGCGGCACTGCCACCTCACGCCGCAGGCGGTCGAGGCGCTTTTCGGCAAGGGCGCGACGCTCACGCCGATGAAGTGGCTTTACCAGAAGGACCAGTTCGCGGCGAAGGAGAGCGTCACGCTCATCGGGCCGCGCAGCCGCGTCATCTCGAATCTCCGCATCCTCGGCCCGTGCCGCGACCTCAACCAGGTCGAGCTCGCGCTGACGGATTCCATCGCGCTCGGCTTCGACATCCCGATCCGCCAGTCCGGCAACATCGCCGGCACGCCGGGCTGCATGCTGATGGGTCCGAACGGATTCTTCGAGATGAAGGAGGGCGTCATCCGCGCCGCCCCGCACGTGCACATGCATCCCGACGACGCCGCGTTCTACGGCGTGAAGGGCGGCGACTTCATGAAGCTCAAGGTCGGCGGCCCGTGCGCGACGACGTTCGACCGCATGCTGGTCCGCGTCCATGCCGACTTCAAACTCGAGGTGCACATCGACACCGACGAAGGCAACGCCTGCGCGCTGCAGCCCGACACCCCCGTCGAGCTCGTGAAATAATTTTCCGCACCCTTAACCCTCACCCAACAAAAACATCATGAGTGATTCCATCGGCATGGTAGAAACCAAGGGCTATGTAGGCAGCGTCGAAGCCAGCGACGCCATGGTCAAGGCGGCGAACGTCTCCCTCGTTCGCCAGATTCAGATCGGCGGCGGTCTTGTGACCGTCGTCGTCAAAGGCGACGTCGGCAGCGTCAAGGCGGCCGTCGAGGCCGGCTCCGAGGCGGCCAAGCGCGTCGGCGAGCTCATCTGCTCGCACATCATCGCCCGGCCCCACGCCGAGCTGCTGCGCAACGTCGGTCTCTAATCTTAACCCCAACTCTTTTCTTTATGGCACAGGAAGCTATCGGTCTGATCGAAACGAAGGGCTTGTGCGCCCTCCTGGAAGCCGCTGACGCCGCCCTCAAGGCCGCCAGCGTCACGATGACGGGCTACGAGGCCGTCGGCAGCGGTTATGTCACCGCGTTCTTCCGGGGCGATGTCGCCGCGGTCAAGGCCGCCGTCGACGCCGGCTCCGAGGCGGCGTCCAAGGTCGGCGAGATCGTCGCCGTCCAGGTGATCCCGCGTCCGCACGAGGACCTCGGTGGCCTCGGCAAGTGGGTCAACCAGTCCGCCGCCTGATTCACCGTCTCCCGCGGCAGCCGGCGTGAGCCGGCGGCCGCGCTTTGCCGGCCGTGAACATCCTCGTCGCCAATCTCGGCTCGACCTCGCTCAAGTTCCGCCTGTTCCGTTTCGACGGCGCGGGCGGGGCGGCGCTGCTCGCGAAGGGCGGCTATGAGCGGGTGACGGACTACGGCAAGGCGATCGACGACTGCCTCGCGGAGCTCAAGGCCGCGGGGCACGTGCGGTCCTCCGCCGACGTCCACGGCGTGGGCTTCAAGACGGTGCTCGGCAAGAACCTGACCGGCTGCGTGCTCGCCGACGACAAGGCGATCGCCGCGCTCGACGGCTTCAAGGAAATCGCCCCCGCGCACAATCCGCCCTATGCCACCGGCATCCAGCGCTTCCGCGAGAAGCTGCCGGGCGTGCCGCTCGTCGCCCTCTTCGAGACGGCTTTCTACCAGTGGATCCCGGAGGCCGCGGCGCGTTACGCGGTGCCGGAGTCCTGGCACCAGATCGGCGTCCGCCGCTATGGGTTTCACGGCGCGAGCCACAAGTTCGTCGCCGAGCGTTCGGCCGAGCTGCTCGGCCGCGACGACGTCGCCAAGCGCGTGCGCGAACTCTACCAGGCCGGCCCGGTGCCGATCGAGGGCCGTCCGCTGCGCGTGATTTCCTGCCACCTCGGCGGCAGCAGCTCCGTGACCGGCATCCGCGACGGCGTCGCGATCGGCACCAGCATGGGCCTCAGCCCGCAGTCCGGCCTGCCGCAAAACAACCGGGTGGGGGATCTCGACTCGGCCGCGGTGACGTTCGTGATGAAGACCCTTGGGCTCTCCATCGCGGAGGTCGAGAAGCAGATGACGAAGGAAGGCGGCCTCCTCGGCCTTTCCGGCCTGAGCAACGACCTGCGCGACATCCGCGAGGCCGCGCTGAAGGGCAACGCCCGCGCGCAGCTCGCGCTCGACGTCCTCGTCCAGTCCGCGCGCCACTGGATCGGAGCCTTCCTGCTCGAACTCGGCGGCTGCGACGCGCTCGTGTTCACCGCCGGCATCGGCGAGAACAATCCCGACCTCCGCGCCGCGTTCTGCACCGGCCTCGAGGAACTCGGATTCGTCGTCGACCCGGCGAAGAATGAAGCCGTGCGCGGCGGCAAGGAGGGCGAGATTTCCGCCGCCAATTCCCGCGTGAAGATCCTGGTCATCCCGGCGAACGAGGAACTCGTTGTCGCGCGGGAGACCGTCCGCTGCATCGGCGCCCGCCGCTGAATTTTTTCCGCCAACCTCCAATCCTCAAAACCAAACTTATGTCCAAAGCCCTCGGTCTCCTCGAAACGCGCGGTCTCACCGCGCTCGTCACCGGCGTCGACGCCATGCTGAAGTCGGCCAACGTCACCCTCGCCGGTCCCATGAAGCAGGTCGGCAACGCCCTCGTCACCGCCGTGGTGATCGGCGACGTCGCCGCGGTCAAGGCCGCGACCGACGCCGGCGCCCAGGCCGCCCGCACAGTCGGCGAGGTCGTCAGCGTGCAGGTCATCCCGCGCCCGCACGACGACGTCTCCATCGTGCTGCCCAAGGCCGCCGTCGCCGCGAAGAAATAACCGGCGGGATTCCCGGCGCGCCTGGAGCATGGGCTTTTCCTGTCTCCGGCCGCCCGGCTCCCGTCCCCTGCAATTCTCCATGTTCATCGCACGCGTCATCGGCTCCGTGGTCTCGACCAAGAAGGACGAGGCCATGAAGGGCCGCAAACTGCTGCTCCTGCGCCCGCTCCTCGTCGACGAGGCCAATCCCACGCAGTTCCGCCCCGGGGCCAACACCATCGTGGCGGTCGACGCGCTGGGCGCCGGCCTCGACGAGGTCGTGCTGTTCTGCCAGGGCAGCTCGGCGCGCCAGGCCACGGGCATGAAGACGCTGCCGGTCGACGCCGTCGTCGTCGGCATCGTCGACACGGTCGACGTCCTGAACCGCAAAATCTATCCCCCCGCCAAGAAGTGATGCTGAACCGATCCCTGGGGACGGGCCAACACCGTCGCGTCTCCAGCTGATTCCGCTCCTCCCGCCACCATGAGTTCCCCCCTGCAACTCGACGAACCGGCGCTGCGCGCCATCGTCGACGAAGTCATGCGCGGCCTCGGCGGCCGCGCCTCCTCCGCGGCCCCGGCGGCTCCCGCCGCCGCGCCCAAGCCCGCCCCCGCCCCGAGCGCGCCGCGCGCCGCCTCGAAGGGTCCCCGCTACGGCGTGTTCGAAGACGTGAAGGAGGCCTGCGCCGCGGCGCACGACGCCTTCGAGCAGCTGAAGGAAAAGGGCATCGCCGGCCGCGCCAAGGTGATCGAGATCGTCAAGGAGATGGTCACGGCCAAGGCGGTCGAGTGGGGCAGGTTCGAGTTCGAGGAGACCAAGATCGGTCGCCTCGAGCACAAGGTGGAGAAGCTCCAGATCGTGAAGCTCGTCCCCGGCGTCGAGTGGATCAAGCCGTACGGCCTCAGCGGCGACCACGGCATCACGATGGAGGAGCACACGCCCTTCGGCGTGGTCGGTGCGATCCTGCCCGTCACACACTCCGTGCCGACGCTCAGCGGGAACATCGTCAACATCGTCGCCGCCGGCAACTCGGTCGTCTTCAACCCGCACCCGGGCGGCGCCCGCTCGGCGGCGCTCGCGGTCCGCGCCTACAACGAGGCGATCCACGCCGCGCTCGGCATCGAGAACCTCGTCTGCACGGTCGAGAAGCCGACGCTGGAGTCGTTCGACGCGCTGACGAAGAACGAATTCGTCCGCCTGCTCTGCGTCACCGGCGGTCCCGCGGTGGTCAACGCCGCGATGAAGTCCGGCAAGCGCGCGATCTGCGCGGGCCCGGGCAACCCGCCGGTGATCGTCGACGGCACCGGCTGCCTGAAGAAGGCCGCGCGCGACATCCTCCAGGGCGGCGGCTACGACAACAATCTCCTCTGCATCGGCGAGAAGCAGGTCTTCGTCCTCGAGCAGTTCGCCGACAAGTTCATCGACGGGCTCAAGCTCGCCGGCGCGGTCCAGCTCAACGCCGGGCAGCTGGCCAAGCTCACCGCGGCCGCGTTCACGTTCTCCAAGGACGCCGGCGGCTGCTCGCACGCGGCGGTCAACCGCAAGCTCGTCGGCGCCGACGCCTCGGTCCTCGCCACCCACGCCGGGACGAGCGCGCCGGCCGCGACGCCGATGCTCTTCGCCGAGACCGACGTCGACCACGAGTTCGTGATGGAGGAGCAGATGATGCCGATGCTGCCCGTCGTCCGGGTGAAGAGCATCGAGCAGGCGATCGAGTTCGCGAAGAAGTCCGAGCACGGCTACAAGCACTCGGCGATCATCCACTCGCTCAACGTCGACCACATGACGGTCATGGCGCGGGCGCTCGACACCACGCTGTTCGTGAAGAACGGCCCGTCGGTCGCCGGCCTCGGCCTCGGCGGCGAGGGCTACCTCAGCTACTCGATCGCGACCACCACCGGCGAGGGCATCACCAACCCCGGCACCTTCACCCGCACGCGCCGCTGCGTGATGGTGGACAACCTCCGCATCTACTGAGCCCATGATCCTCGCGCGCATCGACGGAATGATCGTCACGACGGTCTGCCATCCCAGCATGCATGGCAGCCGCACGGTCATCTGCCAGCCGCTCGACGACCAGGGCAGGGAGGAAGGCGCGCCGATCCTCGCCGTCGATCCGCTCAGCGCCGGCCAGCACCAGCGCGTGCTGGTCTCGACCGACGGATCGCACACGCGCAACTACGTGAAGGACCAGAAATCCCCGCTCCGCAACCTGGTCCTCGCGATCGTCGACGACGGGGAGACCCTCTGACCATGCGACTCGGCCACGTCATCGGCAAGGTCACCCTCTCGAAGCAGGATCCCGCCTACAAGGGCGCCCGTTTCCTGGTGGTGCAGCCGTTCGCGCGCGAGCAGTTCAAGGGCGCGGCGATGGAGCCGCTGGCCAAGGGCCTGAGCCTGGTCGTGTACGACAATCTCGGCGCGGACCTCGGCCACGTCATCGGCTTCACCGAGGGCGCGGAGGCCACCGCGCCTTTTCCCGATCCCACACCGGTCGACGCCTTCAACGCCGCCATCGTCGACCAGATCTTCTACACGCCGCCCTCGGCCTGACCCGCTGAATTTCAATCAACCGATGTGGAAATCGGGAAAACAGGAATCGATCCGTATTCAGTCCTCATTCCAGTTTTCCTGATTTCCACATTCTCCTCCGGACAGAACTTCCCTCCTTACCATGCCCAAAGTCATCACCGCCCGTGAAGCCGAAGAGATCGCCCTGCGCGGCGAGCAGCCCCCGGCCGGCGCCATCCTCACGCCCTCCGCCCGCGACGTGTTCAGCGGCAAGGTGAAGCCTTCCTTCAAGCCCGGTGCGCCCGCCGCGGCCGCGCCCGCGAAAAAGGCCGCCCCGAGCATTCCGGACTACGAGTTCAAGTGGACGCCCGGCTCCGACCCGAAGACGCCGGCGGAGATCGAGAAATTCTTCAACTCCCCCGCGCTGCAGGTGCTCAAGGAGCGGATCTGCGACATGGGCCGCCGCCTCTGGCAGCGCGACTACACCGACGGCAACGGCGGCAACATCACCATCCGCGTGGGCGACAACCTCGCGCTCTGCACGCCGACGCTGATCTGCAAGGGCTTCATGAAGCCGGAGGACATGTGCCTCGTCGACCTCGACGCCAACCAGCTCGCCGGCACGCGCGTGCGCACGAGCGAGGCCAAGACCCATTTCGGCATCATGAAGCGCCAGCCGAACGCCAAGGCGTGCGTGCACGCGCACCCGCCGCACGCGACCGCGTTCGCCATCGCCAATGTCGACATTCCCTCCTGCCTCATTCCCGAGGCCGAGGTTTTCCTCGGCAAGATCGGCGTCGCGAAATACCAGACACCCGGAACCCCGGCCAACGCCGACGAGGTGGGCGAGGTCGGCAAGACGCACCAGGCTGTGCTGATGCAGAACCACGGCGTGATCGTCTGGGGCAAGGACGTCGAGGACGCCTACTGGAAGATGGAGAACATCGACTCCTACTGCCGGACCGTCTGGATCGCCGCCGGCCTCGGCGGCGGCCTGCACCGTTTCACGGGCGGCCACGCGAAGGAGCTGATCGACCTCCGCCAGAAGCTCGGCATGCCCGATCCCCGCGCCGGCCTCAAGGAGTGCGAGCTCTGCGACACGAACGATTTTCGTCCGGGCGTCGTCGTCGCTCATCCCGCCCAGAACAGCGGCGGCACCTCGGCGGCGGATCCGCAGGTCGAGGCCGTCGTCCAGCAGATCGCCGGCCAGATCCTGAAGCAGCTCGGAGCTGCGAAATGAAAACAGGAGCGAGCATCGAGTAGCGGGTAGCGAGCATATCAAACCGATATCCATTGCCCCCGTCCTCCACTACTCGCTACCCGCTACTCACTACTCGCTACTTCTTCCCACCAACATGAAAGTCTCCATCATCGGCGGCGGCGGCCGCGTCGGTTCCAACGCGGCGTTCGCCCTCCAGTGCGCCGGCCTCGTCGCGGAAATCCAGATCCTCGATGCGAACGCGGACCTCGCCGAGGGCGAGGCGCTCGATCTCCTCCACGGCAGCTCCGCCGTCGGCGGCGCGCGCATCTACGCCGGCGACTACGCCCGCGCGAAGGACAGCGACATCTTCGTCATCACCGCCGGCCTGCGCCGCAAGCCGGACGAGTCCCGCCTGGACCTGATCAACCGCAACGTCTCGCTGTTCCAGGGCATCCTCGACAGCATCAAGGCGGCGGGCCTGAAGAAGGACGCGCTGATTTTCGTCGTTTCCAATCCGGTCGACATCCTCACGCAGCTGGCGGCCGCCAAGCTCAACCTGCCGTGGACGCAGGTGATCGGCCTCGGCACGATGCTCGACACGGCGCGCTTCCGCTCGCTGATCGCGCAGGATCTCAAGCTCGCACCGACGCAGGTGACCGCGCTGATCCTCGGCGAGCACGGCGACACGATGTTCCCCGTCTGGTCGTCCGCGGCCTACGCCGGCCTGCCGCTGGTCAAGGTGCCGGGCTGCACGCCGACCTTCCAGTCGCAGATCTTCGAGCGCACCAAGGGCAGTGGCGCTGAGGTGATCCGCCGCAAGGGCGGCGCGGGCTGGGCCGTCGGCCTGACCATCGCCGAGGTCGTGCACGCCATCGTGCTCGACCGGAAGCTCGTGCTGCCCGTCTCGACGCTGCAGCAGGGCGCCTATGGCCTGAGGAATGTCGCAATCAGCGTGCCGACGATCGTCGGCCGCGCCGGCGCGCTCGCCCATGTCGAAGTCGAACTCTGGCCCAAGGAGGCGCAGGCGCTGCAGTCCTCGGCGCGCGCGCTGCAGGAGACCTACGCGAAGGTCATCAAGGCCGGTTGAGCCATCTTTTCGCTTCGCGCAAAGGCGCGGAGGCGCGAGGAAGATTCCTTCAAGGATTGGTCTGGGCGCCTTTGCGCGAGGTCTTCGGGTGCCAGCCGGCGATTTCCGTCGGAGCGGCGGTCGCGATTTGACCCTTTCGGCGACATTGCTACCCATTGAGGCATGCAGGCGATTCGCATCCATGAAGCGGGCGGCCCGGAGAAATTGCGCGTCGACGACACGCCGCTGCCGGCGCCCGGAGCGGGCGAGATCCGCCTCCGGGTCGAGGCGGTGGGAGTCAATTTCATCGAGACGTACCAGCGCAGCGGACTTTATCCGGTCGGATTGCCGCACACGCTGGGCTCCGAGGCGGCGGGAGTTGTCACAGCCATCGGTCCGGGGGTGATGGATTTCCGGGTCGGCGAGCGCGTGGCGTCGGCGAAGGTGGCGGGCGCGTATGCGGCGGAAGCGCTGGTTCCGGCCGGCCACGCGGTGCGCCTTCCGGCCGGTGTGGAAACGAAGACGGCCGCGGCGCTGATGCTGCAGGGAATGACGGCGCACTATCTGGCGTGCGACACGGTCCCATTGAAGAACGGCGACACGGCGCTCGTGCATGCCGGAGCGGGCGGCGTCGGTCTGCTGCTGACGCAGATCGCGAAGCTCCGCGGCGCCCGGGTGCTGGCGACCGTGGGCACGGAGGAGAAGGCGAAGCTCGCGCGGGAGGCGGGGGCGGACGACGTCTGTGTCTACACCCGCGATGATTTCACCGCGGCGGCCCGACGCTTCACGGGCGGACGCGGCGTGGACGTCGTTTACGACTCGGTGGGCAAGGACACCTTTGCCGGGAGCCTCGACAGCCTGCGTCCGCGCGGGACCATGGTGACATTCGGCAATTCCAGCGGGCCCGTGCCGGCGTTTGCTCCGCTGCTGCTGTCGCAAAAGGGATCGCTTTTCATCACCCGGCCGACGCTGGCCCACTACACGGCCACGACCCAGGAACTGCAGGCCCGCGCGGCCGAACTGTTCGCCTGGCTCGGAGCCGGAAAACTCAAGGTGCGGATCGGCGCCACGTTCCCGCTGACGCAGGCGGCGGAGGCGCATCGGGCGCTCGAGGGAAGAAAGACCACGGGCAAGGTGCTGCTGGTGCCGTAGGGGTGGGGAAGTGCCACAGTCCAAGTAACAGGTGCCAGGGGGGGCGATCTCGGCGATGAGCTCAATCTGGGCGGACATTGAAATATTCGTCCTGTGAAACGCGTTCCGTTGGTGCACCCCGAAATTGCCTTGTGAACCCGTTTGCCCTGTTCTTGTCGCCATGACCCTGGAAAAAATCAGAGAGCTGCTCCACGGCTCGGAGCGTTTTGTCCTGCACATGGTCAGCGGCCGGGTTTTTGACATTCCCCATCCGGACTTCGTGGCGCTTTCGCGATCGGAAACCTACCTGATCATTGCGGGTGAGAGAGAGCGGGTGGAGTGCGTTCGGATCAACCAGATCGAGAGCGTCGATATTCCTGCGACGAAGAGCGACTGAGGGCGGTTGGACAGGTCGAAGCCCAGCCTATCACCGAGGCGCAGTCCTCGGGAATAAGAGTTGGATTTGCAGCCCGGGCGGGATGTCATTTCTTCCATGTCGGAGCGCGCCGTGCGCGATCCGCCTCTTTTTTCATGAAAACCTATCGCCACGTGAATTTCCTCTGGGACGACGCCAAGGCCAAGTCGCTCGATCCGGTCGGCCGGCTCATCTACCGCTCCAATCTGCTCGGCAGCGACCAGCGCATCACCAACACGGGAGGCGGCAACACGTCCGCCAAGATCGTTGAAAAGGATCCGCTGACCGGCGGCAAGACCGACGTCCTCTGGGTCAAGGGCTCCGGCGGCGATCTGCGCACGAGCACGCGCGAGAACTTCTCCTCGCTCTACCAGGACAAGCTGCTCGGGCTGCAGAAGGTCTACGCGGCGCGCAAGGACAAGGGCCTGAAGTCCGCCGCGGAGGACGACATGGTGGGGATGTACTTCCACACGACGTTCAACCTCAACCCGCGCGCCTCCTCGATCGACACGCCGCTGCACTCCTTCCTGCCGGGCCGGCATGTCGACCACATGCACCCGAACGCGATCATCGCGATCGCGGCGTCCGCCCGCTGCGAGAAGCTCACGAAGGAGATCTTCGGCGGCGAAATGGCTTACGTGCCCTGGATGCGCCCGGGTTTCGAACTGGGGCTGGCGATGCAGAAGATCGAGAAAAAGAATCCCAAGGTCCGCGCCATCATGATGGGCCAGCACGGGTTCATCTCCTGGGCGGACGACGAGAAGCAGTGCTACACGGACACCCTCAACTTCATCGAGCGCGCCTCGGCCTACATCGAGGAGAAGTACGCCGCGAAGGGCGGGGACGCGACGGCCTTCGGCGGACCAAAGTACCAGACGCTCGAGCCCGACGCGCGCCGCGCGGCGCTCGCCGCCATCCTGCCCTGGCTGCGCGGACAGGTTTCCCAGCAGAAGCGCTTCATCGGCACCGTGCAGGACGACGAGAAGATCCTCCGCTTCGTCAACTCGAAGGAGGCCGCGCGCCTCGCGGCGCTCGGCACCTCCTGTCCGGACCATTTCCTGCGCACCAAGATCAAGCCGCTCTACGTCGACTGGAATCCGCAGGTGGAGAACGCCGGAACCCTGAAGCGGAAGCTCGCGGACGGCCTCAAGGCCTACCGGAAGGACTACGCGGACTACTACGCGAAATGCAAACACGCGAACTCGCCGGCGATGCGCGATCCCAACCCGACCGTCGTGCTCATTCCCGGGCTCGGGATGATCGCGTGGGGCAAGGACAAGTCCGAGTCGCGGGTCACCGCGGAATTCTACAACTGCGCCGTGGAGGTCATGCGCGGCGCCGAGGCGATCGACAAGTACATCGCGCTCCCGCAGCAGGAGGCGTTCGACATCGAGTACTGGCTGCTGGAAGAGGCGAAACTGAAGCGCATGCCCGCCGAGAAGGAGCTCGCGCGCCAGGTGGTCATCGTGATTGGTGCCGGCTCCGGCATCGGCAAGGAAACCGCGCACCGCCTGGTGAAGGAGGGCGCGCACCTTGTCTGCGTCGATCTCAACGAGGCCGCGGCCAAGGCGACCGCCAAGGAAATCACGGACAAGTACGGCCTGGGCATCGGCGTGGCCGGAACCGGCCTCTCGGCGTGCGGCCCGGCGCTCGGGCTCGGCGCGAACATCACCGACCGCCCGAGCATCCGCCGCATGCTGGATGACGTGGCGCTGGCCTACGGCGGATTCGATTCGATCTGCCTCACGGCCGGCATCTTCGTGCCCACGGACACGACCGGGCACATTCCCGACGACAAATGGACCCTGACCTTCGCGATCAACGTCATGGGAGGTTATCTGGTGGGCGACGAGGCGGCGAAGACCTGGCGTGAACAGGGCCTGAAGGGCACCTACGTTCTGACCACCTCCGCGAACGCGACCGTGGCGAAGAAGGGTTCGATCGCCTACGACACCTCGAAGGCGGCGGCGAACCATCTCATTGGCGAGCTGGCGATCGAACTCGCTCCGCTGGTCCGCGTGAATGGCGTCGCACCCGCGACCGTGGTGCAAGGCAGTGCGATGTTCCCGCGCGACCGCGTCATCGGCTCGCTGGCGAAATACAAGATTCCTTACAGCGAAAAGGAGGAGACGGCCTCGCTGGTCGCCAAGCTCGCCCAGTTCTACGCGGACCGGACGCTGACCAAGATGCCGATCACGCCGGCCGACCAGGCCGAAGCTTACTTCCTGCTCGTCAGCGACCGCCTCAGCAAGACCTGCGGCCAGGTGGTGGCGGTCGACGGCGGCCTCCACGACGCCTTCCTGCGCTGACGGATTGCGGATTTTGGGTTGCGGATGGCGGATTGGAAATTCGTCCGGCAACCCGGTCCGCGATTCTTGTCCCGAAGCTCTTCAGCCGCGGGTGGAACGCGTTGGGGTCAACGCGTTCCACCTTGCGACGGCAAGGTTCTTGGGAAAACGTTTCCCATCATGCGCCCATCGATTCTGCTCGCGGCTGCGTCGCTGTTTCCCGCCGTTTTGAGCGCGGGGATCGATCCCAAAAACTTCGATCCCTCGGTCAAGCCCCAGGACGATTTCTACCAGTACGCCGACGGCGGCTGGCTGAAGGCCAACCCAATCCCCGCGGCCTACAGCCGGTGGGGCGCCTTCAACGAGGTGGACGAGGCGAACAAGGTCGCGCTCCATGCCATCCTCGAGCGCGCGGCGGCGGCGGCGAACCGCGGCCGGAACGAGCAGCAGGCCGGCGACTTCTACGCCAGCGGGATGGACGAGGCGGCGATCAACGCCGCGGGCATCGCGCCGCTCCAGCCCGAGCTGGCGCGCCTCGCGGCGATCCGGACGCCGGCGGACGTGCAGGCGGCGATCGCGCGCTTCCACCGGCAGGGCGTCGGCGCGGCCTTCGGCTTCACGTCGGAGCAGGATCCGAAGAACAGCGCCATGATGATCGCGACGGCGGGGCAGGGCGGCCTGGGACTGCCGGATCGCGACTACTACCTGCGGACCGACGAAAAATCCGTCCGCCTGCGCGAGCAATACGTCGCGCACGTGGCGAAGCTGCTCGAGCTGGCCGGCGATGCGCTGGCGGACGCGCAGGCCGGCGCGCAGGCGGTGATGAAGCTCGAGACCGCGCTGGCGCAGGGCTCCAAGACAAATGTCGAGCTGCGCGATCCCATCGCCAATTACCACAAGCTCGCGCCCGCGGCGGTGCAGGCGCTCACCCCGCATTTCCAGTGGAAGGCCTATTACGCCGGGCTCGGCCTGTCCGATGCCGGCGACGTGGACGTCGGCCAGCCCGAGTTTTTCCAGGCGATGGACAAGGTCCTGGGCGAGACCTCCGTGGCGGACTGGCGGGTCTATCTGCGCTGGCACCTGCTGCATTCCACCGCGACCTACCTGAGCCAGCCGTTCGTCGACGAGAACTTCGCCTTCTACGGCCGGACCCTGACCGGCGCGCAGCAGCTCCGCGACCGGTGGAAGCGCGTCCTGGACGCGGTGAACGGCTCGATCGGCGAGGTGCTGGGCCAGCTCTACGTCGCGGAATGCTTTCCGCCGGAGTCGAAGGCCCGGATGCTCGCGCTGGTCGGCAACCTGCGTGCGGCGCTGCGCGACCGGCTCGCGACCCTGGAGTGGATGGATGATGCGACGCGGGTGAAGGCCCTCGCGAAGCTCAACGCGTTCGGCGTGAAGATCGGCTATCCCGACAAGTGGATCGACTACAGCTCCCTGACGGTCGATCGCGGGTCCTACGTGATGAACATTTTGCGCGCGCGGGAGTTCAACGTGCACCGCGACCTCGCCAAGGTGGGGAAGCCGGTGGACCGCACCGAGTGGCAGATGACGCCGCCGACGGTGAATGCCTACTACGACCCGACGATGAACGAGATCGTCTTTCCCGCCGGCATCCTGCAGCCGCCGTTCTTCGACGCGAAGGCGGACGACGCCGTGAACTACGGCGCGATCGGAGCGGTCATCGGCCACGAGATGACGCACGGCTTCGACGACCAGGGCCGCCAGTTCGACGCGCAGGGCAACCTCGCCGACTGGTGGACGCCCGAGAGCGCGCAGCGCTTCGCCGAGCGGTCCGCCGGCATCGTGAAGCAGTTCTCCGGCTATGTCGCGGTCGACGACCTCCACGTCAACGGCGAGCTGACCCAGGGCGAGAACATCGCGGATCTCGGCGGCGTGAAGATCGCCTACGCCGCGCTGCAGAAGGCCCTCGCCAGCCGGTCGCGCGAGAAAATCGGCGGCTTCACGCCGGAGCAGCGCTTCTTCCTCAGCTTCGCGAACGTCTGGCACGAGAACGACCGGCCCGAGGCCGTCCGCCTGCAGGTGAACACCGACCCGCATTCGCCGACGCGATTCCGGGTCATCGGCCCGCTGTCCAACCTCGACGAATTCGCCGCCGCCTTCGACGTTCCCGAGGGCGCCCCGATGCGCCGCCCGCCGGCGGACCGCGTCACCATCTGGTGACGCGAAGGCTTGAGGCCTGAGGCGTGGGGCGTGAGGTGACGAACCTCAGACCTCTCTGGGCTTGGCCTCGCGCCTCAAGCCTTCCGCCTCACGCCTCCGCCGCCGCTCAGGCGGCGTCGTAGACCTTCTTCTGCAACGAGGCGCCGAGGTGGGCGCGGAAAGTGGCGAGGTCCCTGACCGCGCCGAGAGAGATCAGCTGGCTGGCGAGATTGCCGACCGCGGTGCCCTCGAGATTGAACGAGACGACCGGGATGCCGGCGGCGTTCGCGGTCGCCTGGCAGAGCAGGCGGTTTTTCGAGCCGCCGCCGACCATGAGGATGCGCCGGAAGCGGCGTCCGGACATGCGTTCGAAAGCCTGCATGGCCTTGGCATGGCCCTGGCCGAGCGAATCGCAGATCAGGCGCGTGTAGGCGGCGAGATTCCTAGGGACCGGCAGTTTCCGCTTCTTCAACTGGGCGTCGATCGCGCCCTTCATCGAGGGCGGATTCGCAAAGGCGGGATCCGACAAATCGAGCGCGGTCGGCGCGGCCAGTTTTTCCGCGGCGGCGATGAGCGCGGCCCAGGCACGGTCATTTTCCGGGCGACTGCTGAAATCCTTCATGATGCCCTCGAGCAGCCAGAGCCCGAAGACATTCGTGAGCGGACGGTAACGACCGTCGCCAATGCGTTCGTTGGCGATCCTGGCCTTGAGCGCCTCGGATCCGAGCAAGGGCGTATCGCTCTCGAAGCCGACCAGCGACCAGGTGCCGGAGCTGAGGTAAAGATCGCCGCCGTCCGGCGACGCCGGCATCGCGTCGTAGGCGCAGGCGGTGTCGTGGCCGGGCACGGCGATCACCTGGGTGCCCGCCAGCTCGGGGAGATTCCGCACCCGGCCGAGCTTCGTGCCGGCGAGGACCGGGCGGCTGAACCACTGGGGCGGGATATGGAAATGATCGAGCGTCGGCCGCGACCAGTCGGTGCCGTGCACGTCGAGCAGCTGTGACGTGCTGGCGATCGTCAGTTCGTTCTCCATCCGGCCGGAAAGAAGGTAGTTCAGGTAGTCCGGCAGGAAGAGACAGCGCGTGGCGAGGTCCGCGATGGCCGGACAGCTCGCGACCACTTCCTCCAGCTGCAGGCTCGTGTTGTAGAAAACATTCGGGATGCCGGTCGCCGCGTAGACGCGATCGAGCGCGGCGCGGGTATTGGCGAGATGGCCCAGGCCCGCCTGGGTGCGTGCGTCGCGATAGGCGTGCACGGGAAACACGAGGCGGCCGGCGTCGTTGAGCAGCACGTAGTCGACGCCCCAGGTGTCGACACCCACCGAGGCGAGCTTGGCTCCGCGGGGCAGGAGCGCGGCCGCCTTGCGGAGGCCGACCTGGACCTCGTGCCAGAGCGTGCCGATCTCCCAGTAGTCGTTCGTCCCCAGCGAGCGGAAGACATTCGGAAAGCGGTGCGCCTCCTTGAGCGTGAGGCGATTCTTCGACCAGGCACCGAGGATGACTCGTCCGCTGGTGGCGCCGAGGTCGATGGCGGCGGAATAAAGGGGCGCGGGCATTTGGAACAGGAGACGGGGGACAGGCGACGGGCGGCTCAGGCGAGCTGCAGGATCTGGTTGGCCTTGCGGTGCATCTCCTCGAAGTAGGCGGCGTTCTGGGGCAGCTTGATGTCCACGTCGTAGGTGGGGATCATCGCCTTCATCCGCGCCTTGCCCTCGGGGCTCTGCAGGAGCTGCGGGAAGCAGAGCTTGATGACCTCGAGCACGATGTTCACCGACACCGACGCGCCGGGCGACGCCCCGAGCAGCGCGGAAATCGTGCGGTCGGAGTTGGTGATGACCTCCGTGCCGTAGTGCACGATGCCCGCCTCTCCGTCGGTCTTCTTGATCGCCTGCACGCGGATGCCGGCGTCGATCAGCTTCCAGTCTTCGGCCTTCGCGGACGGATAGAAGATGTGCAGCACCTCCATGCGGTCGGCCATGCTCTGCGTGCCCTGCTGGATGAGGTAGCGCACGAGCGGGATGTTGTGGATGCCGATCTTGATCAGTGTCGCCAGGTTGTCGGGCTTCACCGAGCGCGGCAGATCGGTCCAGCTGCCCTTCTTGTGGAGGAACTTCGTGGTCCACGCGGCGAAGGGACCGAAGAGCAGCGTTTTCTTGCCGTCGAGCACGCGGGTGTCGAGGTGCGGCACCGCCATCGTGGGCGCGGCGTCGAGCGCCTGGCCGTAGACCTTGGCCTGGTGCCGCTGGACAATCTCGGGCTTCTCGCAGACGAGCCACTGTCCGCCGATCGGGAAGCCGCCGAGGCCCTTGCTCTCCGCGATGCCGGACTTCTGCAGCAGGTGCAGGCTGCCGCCGCCCGCGCCGACGAAGACGAATTTCGTCTGCGTGTGCCGGGTCTCTTTCGTCGTGAGGTCGCGGACGGTGACATCCCAGCCCGCGGCGGTCTTTTTCAGGTCGGTGACCCGGTGGTTGGTCGCGACGCCGCAGCCCTCCTGGCGGGCGAGCCAGTTGAGCAGCTTGCGGGAGATGTTGCCGAAATTCACGTCCGTGCCGGAGTCCATCTTGGTCGCCGCGATCGGCATCTCGGCGCGTCCCTCGGTCAGCAGCGGCGCCCAGCGGCCGATCGTCGCGCGGTCGGTGGTGTATTCCATCGCGCGGAAGAAATGATGCGCCGACATCCCCGTGTAGCGGGCCTTGAGGAAGTCGACCTGCGCCTGTCCGTGCACGAAGCTGATGTGCGGCACCGGATTGATGAACTCGCGGGGAGCGTCCGCCATCCCTTGGGCGACGGCGTAGGCCCAGAACTGCTTCGACTGCTCGAACTGCTCGAAGATCTCGATGACCTTGCGCACGTTGACCGTGCCGTCCGCCTCGCGCTTTGGCGTGTAGCTGAGCTCGCAGATGCCGGCGTGCCCGGTGCCGGCGTTGTTCCAGCCGTGCGAGCTTTCCTGGGCCAGCTCGGAGGTCACCTCGTAGACCTGGAGGGTGAGGCGGGGCTCGAGGCGCTTGAGCAGGGCGCCCAGGTTGGCCGACATGACGCCGCTGCCGATGAGGACGACATCCGGGTTCGCGATGATCTTGGAGAACTGCATGAAAGGGAAAGACGACGAATAAAAAATCAACGCACCGCCCAAGCAAGCGGCGAGTTTTCAATCGCAGGGTTTTTAATCGGCCCGATTAAAAAAATCCGCGGGAGAATCGTCGGCCGGTGCCGGAACTGCCGCGGAGCCCCCCGGTCGGTGCGGCGGCCCCCCTTTTTTATGAACGCGAACACACCGACGCAGGAAGAAGTTGCCAGGCGGGCCTACGAGATCTGGGAGACGGAAGGGAATCCCGGCGGCCGCGATGTCGAATTCTGGCTGGAGGCCGAGCGGCAGCTGACGGCCCGCCACCGCCACCCTCACGCCGAACCGGTCGCAGGGAGCCACGCGCCCCAGCACCCGCCACCGCCGAATCCCGCCGAGCTGGCCGCCCTGGCCCACCAGCAGCGCACCGAAGCCCGCGCGCCGCATCTTCCGCACAAGCCCGCTCCCAAGGCGGCGCCGGCGGAGTCCGGGAAGCCGCTGTGGGACAAGCCGCATTCCCGCTGACGAGGAAAACGCCGCGAAAAAACGACGGGATGGGCCGGGAGCCCGGAACTGCCGCGGAGCCGCAGGGTCGGTGTGCGGGGCCGCTCCCGATGAACCCCAAACCCACGCATGAGCAGATCGCCCGGCGGGCGCAGCAGATCTGGCTGGACCGGGGCAGTCCTTGGGGTCGTGACGACGAGATCTGGCTCGAGGCCGAACGGCAGCTCGCCGACGGCGACAAGGGCAACCCCGTGTCGGCGGAACGCATCGAGGCTGAAACCGCCGCCGAGAGCATGGCCGAGTACCACATCACTCCTCCCGTTCCTCCGGCCCAGGCGGTGAAGGCCGCCATCCCCGGGGCGAACCCGGGATTTCCGGTCTCCTGATTTTCACTCGGGCGCATTAGCCTTGCCCGGCGGCCCGGGAAATCCAGTTTGGCGGCAGAGATCCCACCCCTCCGCCGTGAAAAAGATCATTCTGGCTTATCTCTCGGTGTTGTCTTGCGCGCTGGCGGCGACCCGGACCGAAAAGATCCGCAACGATCGCGTCATCGCCTACGAGGAATCGCTTGCGCCGGCGGAAACCGAAATGCTGGCGGAGGACCTGCCGAGCGCGATCGTGTTTCTCTCCGAGGGAACGCTGACCGACGGAACGTCGGCCGCGATTCCCGCTCATCGCGGGCAGGTGGTTTTCCGGGCGGCCCGCGCCGGCGCGCTGCGGGGAGCGGGCGCGGCGGAGGTGCGGTTCGTGCGGATCGAGTTCCGCGGTCGCGAATCGGGCGAAACCTGGGGCACCACCGGTTATGCGCCGGATTACCGCACCCTGCTCGAAAACGGCTTCGCCCGGATCTATAATATCCAGATCGCCGCCGGGCACCGTGAGCCGCAGCACACGCACCACGACCGGGTGGTCGTCGCGCTGTCGGGGGCGGAATTGCGGCACGTCCTCCCGGACGGGCACCAGGAGGATTCCAGTTTGAAGACCGGGGAGATCCTCTGGCGGCTCGGCCAGACGCATGTCGGCATGAACATCGGCCGGACCGACCTCTGGGTCATCGCGATCGAACCCAAGTGATTCGCATGCGGGGTTTTCCCCGTTCCGCCTTTGGAACCGCGGTGCGGTCTGTCGGTCGGCGGGCGCCGATGAAAACCAGAATCCTGCTCAACACCGCGGCATTCGCCCTCGGATCGCTCCTGGCGGGCTGCGGCATCCTGCCGGCCCCGCCAGCGCCCCCGGCGCCTCCCGGATTGCCGGCGCCGCCCGCGCCACCGGCTCCCTGATACGTCACGAGATTCCCCGCAAAGGGACGCGCGAAGGATTTTTCGCGCGTCCCTTTTTCATTTTTTTGGTCGTAAAAAAATTTTCAGAGTGGGCGCAGTAGGGTGTCACCCCATCGCTGGGCGGAGGAACGGGGCGTATTTTTGGGCGTGGCCCAACGCCACCTTGCCCAATGCACTTTTCCTCCGACACCCATTCGCCCGCCGCCGGCAGCCTCTCAGTCGATCTCTCCCCGAGGGAGGCGCCGCCGCCCGCACAGCGGTCGGACGCCACCTGGTGGGGCTACGAACAGCCGCTCTCCATGCGCGTGCTCGTCATCGACGACGATCGCGAGGTCCGCCAGCTCAGCGCGAATCTGATGGCCGGCCTCGGCTTTGAAGTGGACACCGCCGATGACGGTGAAACCGCCTGGAAGGCGATCTGTTTTTCGAGCTACGACCTCATCATCACCGACAACGACATGCCGCGGCTCTCCGGGCTCGAGCTGATCCGACGCATGCGTTCGATGTCCCTGGAGGTGCCATGCATCCTGGTGTCCGGCATGATGCCCGGCCCGGAGGAAGTCCTGGCGGAAGTGGTCAAACCCGGCGCAGTGCTCGCGAAACCGTTCAAGCCCGCCGCGCTCATGCACCAGGCGGAGGATCTCCTGGTCGCGCAAATGGAGCGGATCCTGAGCGAAAAGAAATCCTCCCTGTCAGCGCCGACGGCGACCTAAGGCTGCGCCCGGGTTCGGCGGACCTCCGACGGACGACCCATCCCGCTCAATCCCGCGTGCGGAATCCCCCGAAGAGGAAAATGATCAGGCAGACCAGGAGGATCAATCCGATGCCGCTCCCGCCGTAGACGGGGCCGCCGAAATAAAATCCGCCGCCGCCGAAGAGCAGAATGAGGACGATGATCAGGAGGAGCGTGTTCATGGCCACAAGCTAGCACGCGCCCGCCTCCGCCCCAATGGGGCTTTCACCTTCCGTCGGCGCGGAGCTCGGCCGCGACCGATTCTTTCGATCCGGTGGGCCACGAAAAGGCGCGAGATGACACGAAATATACCCTGAGGTTGGGTTGCGGAGATGGCTCCGCTCTCCCGCGACTTTTTTCGTGTGGTCTCGCGCTTTTCCGTGGCCCCCATGGCGCCCGATCGGTTGGGTCAGCGGCGGGCCCCTTGGTCCGCGGTCTCCGCGACCGGCTTCGCGGCCGGCGCCCGATAGCGGTGCCAGACGAAGGGCGCCTGCAGCTGGCCGAGGAAAGTCTCGGGCATCGCCTCGCTGATCCCGATGCGGGCGGGCGGGCGCCGCGACTCGTCGAAGAAAGTCCCGAGCATGAGGTCGAACAGCATCAGGTTTTCCCCGTAGTTGGTGTTCCCCTCGCGCAGATCCGTCGAATGATGCCAGCGATGGAGGCCCGGCGTGTTGAAGATGTAGTTCAGCGGGCCGAAGCGCATCTCCACGTTGCAGTGCGTGAGCATGCCGATGTACGCGGTGATCCCGCTGATCCAGACGAACACCGAGCCGGGCGCGCCGGCGAGAAAGACGAGCGGCAGGCCGAGCACGATGCTCTTGAACGTGTCGACGAAGTGAAACCGCCCGGTGTTGAAGAACCAGAGCCGCGTCGAGCTGTGGTGCACCGCGTGAAACCGCCAGAGCCAAGGCCATTCGTGCCCCAGCCGGTGGGCCCAGTACAGGCCGAACTCAGCGATGACGAGCCCGAGCGCGACCTGCGCCGCCATCGGCCAGTGCACCGGCCAGAATCCGGCCGCCGGGCGCTCGCCGATCGCGAGATTGATGCCGAGGGTCGTGCCGCCCACGACCGCAAGCTGCACCAGGCCCTTGGAGACGGTGGTGTGCAGGAGGTCGGGCCAGAACTGGCCGTCGCTCTCCAGCCATTGCCGCTCATGCGGAAACCGGCGTTCGAGCACGAACAGCGTCAGCGCGAGGGCGGCGTAGGCGGCGTTGAAGAACAAGGGACCCTGTCCCCGCGCCATGCCCACGGCCAGGCAGGTCACGCAGAGCCCCAGCAGCAGGGGCCACCAAAGGTAGGAAAGGATTCTCTCGAGTGGACGGGAAGGCACGGGAGGCAAAGGGGGAGTTGTCGCAGAGCAGGTTGGAAAATCGGCGATGACGCTGCAAACCCAGATGCAGGCCGGCGGGCCCGGCCGCGCCGACGATTGTCGGGAACTGATTCCTGGGACCCAAAATCTATGGCGCGCATCATGGACACAACCACCACTCCTTCCTCCGCGGCCGCGCTGCCGCCCGGCCCCAAGAAAACGTCATCCTCGGCGATGGCCATCGCGATCCTCGCCGTCCTCCTCGTGCTGGTCAGCATCATGTCCTGGACCAAGGTCCATCAAAAGGACGCCGCCGTCGCCCAGATGCAGTCCCAGTCCGAGAAGGCCAAGACCGACGCGGACCAGAAACAAAAGCAGCTGACCGACAGCAACACCCAGATCGAGTCGCTGCAGAAGCAGCTCGATGCGTCCAAGCAGAATGCCGCTCAGCTCCAGAGCCAGCTGGACAAGGCGACCGCCGGCTCGACGGAGTTGGACAAGCAGCTCAACGACGCCAAGACGGCCACGACGGCCTTGCAGGAGCAGTTGCAGCGGGAGAAAGTCGCCACCGCGCAGAACCAGGCGCAGGCCGAGGAGGCCCGCCAGGGCGCGACCGGACTCCAGAAGCAGCTCGACGACGCCAAGGCCGCGAGCGCGGCGCTGCAGAAGCAGCTGGATGATGCCAAGGCGCAGAACGACCAGCTGCAGTCAAAGTTCGACCAGGTGCAGAACCAGCTCACCGACCTGCAAAACGCCCAGGCGCAAAAGAAAAAGCGCTAGGGCTTGGCGGCCGGAGCCACGAGGCCGGTCGGTTCGATCACCGCCTCGCCGCCCCGGCGGCCACGGGCCCCGGCTCCTTTCAGGGCATCGGCGCCGGCGCGGTCTTCAGCGGCCCGATCCGTTTCGTGTCGAAGGCGACGTTGTCGTAATAGATGTCGTAGGCCTCGGGCACCGGGCCAAACACGCGCACGCCGAAGCCAACCTCGGCAAATCCTTTCACGAGGCCGGTGTTGCCAAAGGTTTTGAAGGCGAAGACCTCGCTGTTCACCTGCTCGCCATCCACCCAGACGGTCAGCGTGTCCGGGGTGTCGTTCGCCTCCCACTCCAGGCAGAACCAGCGGCCGGTGGGAATGGGATTTCCGAAGGCGACTTTCTCCCCGCGGTCGGGCTGGGGCAGCGCCCGGTCCTGCTGCTGATAGGAAAGTTGGAACTTCCCCTCGAACATCCCGACCTCGAGCCAGTTCGCGCTCGGCCAGGCGGCGGTGCCGGTGTAGGTGAGCACGGTGTGCCGGGTCGGTCCGTTCGGCGTGATGTACATGTAGGCGCGCCCGAAGAAGTGGCCGCGCACGGATTCCGGCAGCCGAAGCGTGCTGATCAGCGCATACGCGCGCTGGGCCATGGCCGGGAGGTGCGCCTGCAGGACGTATTTCCCGAACCCGCCCTTGCCCGGGACCACCTTGACCGTGGCGCTGCCGGCCTCGTGCGGTGTCCAGATGTCGGTCCTGATGTCGCCGGACTCAAAGTCCTCCGTGAACGGCAGCGTCAGCGGCGGTCCGGCGGGCACGACGGCGGCAGGCGCCGGCTGCGGGATCGGAGGCGCGGGCGCCGCAGCGTCAGCGGCGGACAAACCGCCGGGCAGCATCGCGACGAACAATCCCAGGAAGGCACCGTGGATCCGGCAAAGGGAGGAGCGGGAGGGGAGGAGGGTCATGGGCATGGTGAGGGGAATCCGCCCAGCCAAGCCTGCGACTTCGCGCTCGTCAACGGCCGGCAGCCGGAAAGCGGTCGTTTGGGAAATTTCGTCGGCCGCGAGCTTGCTCGCGCTCCCGGAGCGCCTGCGAGCGGGCGGCCCGCCGATCACACGGACCCGTGAGCCACGGTTGAGCGGGACGACACTCTACCGCACGGCCGCGGGCATGGCCGGCGCCGTGTCGACGTGGTGGGCCGCGAGACTCTTGCGGGAGAGCAGTTCGTGGATCGTCGTGAGCAGCAGCTCCGACGTGAACGGCTTGGCCAGAAAAGTGCCGGCGAGCGGCGAGTGCCGCCGCGGGTCGTTCGCCTCGGCGGAGCCGCTGACGGTCACCACCTGGATCGTCGGGTTCATCGTGCGGACGATGCGCGTGAGGGCCGCGCCGTCGAGATTCGGCATGTCGAGGTCCGTGATGAGCACCTTGACGTCGAGGCTGCGCGGCGCGAAGAGCGCCACGGCCTCGGTGCCGTCAGCGGCGGCGAGGACCCGGTAACCGTGGTCGGTGAGCGTGGCGCTGGTGACGTCGCGCACATTGGCGTCGTCGTCCGCCACGAGGATCAGCTCGCCCTGGCCGCGGGGAATCGCGCTCGTGCCCGCGGGGCCCGTGGCGCATTCGGTGCCGGGCATGGCCGGCAGCAGGATCTGGAAACTCGTGCCATGGCCCGCCTGTGTCTGCACCGTGATGGAGCCCTTGTGGTTTTCGACGATGCCGCGGACGGTCGCGAGCCCGAGTCCGGTGCCGCGGCCCGCCTCCTTCGTGGTGAAGAACGGATCCCAGATGCGCGTGAGCACCGCCGGGGGGATGCCCGTGCCGGTGTCGGCCACCTCGAAGGCGAGGAAGGGTCCCGGACTCAGGCCGGGAATGGCCGCCGCGCTGAGGTCGTCGAGCTGACGGTTCCGCGCGCGCAGCGTGAGCGTGCCGCCGTCGGGCATGGCATCGCGCGCGTTCACGCAGAGATTCAGCAGGATCTGGTGAAAATGCGTGGGATTTGTCGTGAGCGGCCACAGGCCGCCCTCGGTCTCGTCGACGATCTTGATGTTCTTCGGGAAGGTCTGCTGCATCACGCCGACGAGTTCCTTGATCAGGTGCTTGGGCTGGATGAGCTGCGGCGCGCCGGTCGCGCCGTGGGCAAAACCGAGGATCTGGCGGACGAGCCCCGCGCCGCGCGCGGCACTGCTCTCGATGCTGTTCAGGATCCTCTGGTTGCCCTCGCCCTCGAGCCGGGACCGGAGCAGGGGCACGCCCATCAGCACCGGCGCCAGCACATTGTTGAAATCGTGCGCCATGCCCGCCGCGAGCATGCCGATGTTCTCGAGGCGCTGCACGCGCAGCATCTGCGCCTCCGTCGCCTTCCGTTCGCGTTCGAGGCGCGCGTCCTTCATCGCCCGCTCGATGGCGGTGATGAGCCGGCGCGGCCGATCCTTGATCACGTAGTCGCGCGCGCCCGCGCGCAGCGCGGCCAAGGCGCGCTCCTCGCCGATGGTGCCGGAGAAAAAGATGAACGGGATGTCCGGGAATTTCTCGTGCGCGACGGTCAGCGCTTCCAGGCCGTTGAAATTGACGAGGCTGAAGTCCGAGAGAATGAGATCATAACCCTCATGCAGGTTCGCGAGGAAGTCGGGTCGATTGTCGACAACCTTGATCTCGCAGTCCGGCCACTCATCCGCAAACAGGCTTTGAGCCAGTTCGGCATCGGTCACATTGTCTTCGAGGTGAAGTATCTTCATGGTGAAACGAAGGCCGCGGCAGACTCACCCCGGACTTATTGGAGAGGAGCGTGTGTCAATAACCTGTAAACGCAAGGGGATGGCGTCTGAGGACTAATCCTCTGGAGATGCAGGGGTTGTAACCCTAGCGCCAACGGATGTCTTTTGAACGGTGCGCGGAAGAAAATCGGAATTCCGCGCGCACGATTTTCGTGCTCGCGGCCCGCGCAGATTCGATTTCGCGGATTCAATTTCCTGTCCTTTTCCCCGCCGCGGTTGAAGATGGAACTGAACCCCCACCGTATCCCCATGAGATCATTTTCCCTCGTTGTCCGCGCCGGTTTGCTCACGGCGCTGGTCCTCGCTGTCGCCGGGCTCGCTCGCGCCGCCGATCTCCCGCCGGTGTTCTACGATGTGCGCGCCTACGGTGCCGTCGGCGACGGCAAGACGCTCGATACCGACGCAGTCAACAAGGCGATCGACGCCGCGGCCGCGGCGGGCGGCGGCACGGTGCTGTTTCCCACCGGCACGTACCTCTGCTACTCGATTCACCTGAAGAGCAACATCGAGCTCCAGCTCACGCGCGGCGCCACGATCCTTGCCGCGGACCAGCCTGCGCAGGGCCAGCCGGGCTACGATCCCTCCGAGCCGAACCGGTGGGGCGATCTCGCCTATCAGGATTCCGGCCACAGCCACTGGCACAACAGCCTGATCTGGGGCGAGAATCTCGAGAACGTCGCCATCACCGGCCTGGGCCGCATCTGGGGCCGCGGCCTGCTGCGCGCCGGCGGCGCGAACCCGGGGCAGGGCAACAAGTCGATCGCGCTGAAGCTCTGCCGCAACGTGACCCTCAAGGATTTCACCATCCTGCAGGGTGGCTGGTTCGCCGTGCTCGTGACGGGCGTGGACAACCTGACGATGAGCAACCTCAAGGTGGACACGAACCGCGACGGGTTCGACGTCGATTGCTGCCGCAATGTCCGCATCTCGGACTGCTCGGTGAATTCCCCCTTGGACGACGCCATCGTGCTGAAGAGTTCCTACGGCCTCGGCTTCGCGCGCTCCTGCGACAACATCACCATCACGGGCTGCCAGGTCAGCGGTTACCTGCTGGGCACGGTCCTTGACGGCACCTACCAGACGCCGCCCAACGGCGGCGGCACGGGCCGCATCAAGTTCGGCACGGAGTCCAACGGCGGCTTCCGCAACATCTCGATCTCCAACTGCGTGTTCGTGCACTGCGACGGCCTGGCGCTCGAGAGCGTGGACGGCGCGATCATCGAGGACGTCACGATCGACAATATCTCGATGCAGTACATTTCCAACCCGCCGATCTTCATCCGCCTCGGCGCGCGCATGCGCGGGCCCGAGGGCGTCGCCATCGGCGCGATCCGCCGCGTGAACATCAGCAATGTCGTCGTCGCCTATGCCAGCTCCCGCGCGGCGTCGATCATCAGCGGCATCCCCGGCCACCCGGTGGAGGACG
>DASZQN010000064.1:0-137849 GCA_035549635.1 Opitutaceae bacterium | reverse complement strand
TAGTACGAGAGGACCGAGAATGACGAACCTCTGGTGTTCCGGTTGTCGCGTCAGCGGCAGCGCCGGGTAGCTATGTTCGGAAGGGATAAGCGCTGAAAGCATCTAAGCGCCAAGCCCATCCCAAGATAAGATCACAATCCCTCGCAAGAGGGTGCAAGGTCCGGGTAGACCACCCGGTTGATAGGCCAGCGGTGTAAGTGGGGTAACCCATTCAGCTTACTGGTACTAATGACCTTGCCGGTTTTTGCAGACCCAAATTCTAGGCGTTTAATTTACCTCCTTTCTTTTCTTACTCTGAACTTTTTAATTTCTCTGTTCGCAGAGATTCCCTTCCTGGTGACCACATGCCGGGGGTTCCACCCGTTCCCATCCCGAACACGGCCGTTAAGCCCCGAGCAGCCAATGGTAGTTGGACGTTAGGTCCCGCGAGAGTAGGTTGTTGCCAGGTTTATGGCCCGGTCTTTCGAGAGAAAGACCGGGCCTCTTTTTTTTGAGCAAAACAAGCCTTCGTCCCTTTTAGTGCTCCGCTTCTTTTACCGCGCCACTGTCCTCTCTCCGATAACGGCCAGGAAGCTCAGGCCAAGCATTTGAGCAGTCGAATTGAAATGCGTGCCCAGCGCCCGCACTGCGATGGAAAGAGGCGAATGGCTGGCGTTCAGTGATCAGGATGATGCCGCCCGATTACGTGGGCGAGTTCGAGCAATAAAACCCAGGAAACAAGCGGCAATGGCTGCTTTTTCCCAGTGAATGCTGTGGAAATTGGCGGACCGGTGACATTTTCGCAACAGGATGGCTTTGTCCGACCTCGAAGCTTGACTGAGGTTTTCCGCAGGTCTTGCCTACGGCGCAGAAACTGCTGTCGACACCTTGACACCCAGTAACGCAAGCCGAACACAACCTATGCAACGATCCATCCTCAAATACCTGCTCAACGGGTTCTTCGTCCTCTGTCTGGCGATTGCACCCGCGGCGTTTGGCCAAGGCATCACGACCTCGGCAATGACTGGTTTTATTACCGACAAGCAAGGCAAGCCAATTGCAGATGCGGTCATCACCGTGGTGCACGAGCCCTCAGGTACCAAGTCCGTCACCACATCTCGCGCGAACGGCCAGTTCAACCTTTCGGGTCTCCGAGTTGGCGGACCTTACACGGTCACCGCGACCAGCAATGGTTATCGCTCGGAAGTCCGTAATGGCGTCTACCTCGAGCTTGGCTCTGCGGCGGAACTTGCCTTCGGTCTCACCTCCGAAACGGTGACGATGGAAGCCTTCAAGGTTGAGGCGGATCACGACCTCGTCTTCGGCTCTGGCAAAATCGGCACGGGCACAACCTTCGAGAGCTCGCAGATCACCGATGTGCCTTCGGTTCGCCGCAATGTTCAGGATATCGCGGTGCTGGATTCTCGGATGTTCCTAAATTCCCTCGATCAAGGTGGCCAGCTCAGCGCGCAGGGTCAAAATTTCCGTTTTAACTCCCTCCTCATTGACGGTGTGCAGGCGAACGACCCGTTCGGCTTGAACAGCAGTGGGTTTTCGTCGCTGAAAAGCCCGATTCCGCTCGAAGCGCTGCAATCAATCAGCATCGAGCTCAATCCCTACTCCGTGACCAAGTCCGGATTCACCGGCGCTCTGATCAATGCTGTGACGAAGTCCGGCACCAATGAATTCCATGGCATAGTCTATGGTGAGTATACCGATCTTTACGATCGCGCCAAAAACCCGGTCTCGGGCGCCCGGGAATTCTTCCGTGAACGCACCTATGGCTTCAACGTTGGCGGCCCGATCATTCCCAACCGCCTTTTCTTCTTCATCTCGGATGACTATTTCCGCCGCAACACGCTCGCGCCGGCGCAGCTCTTCATCCCCGATTCCGCCACGGTGGCGCAGGTTGTCGCTCGTGCCAAGGCCGTCGGCTACGATCCCGGCACATTCACGGGTGCCGCCTCGTTCCAGATTCAGAAGAGTGAAATTGCCAAGCTTGACTGGACTATCACCGATTCCCACCGCTTGGTCCTCCAGTATCGCGACAATTACGGTACGGCGCCGGTTTATACGAACTTCAATTCCAGCAGCACGCAGACGTCGTTCAGCAATTACTGGTACGACGCTCCGCTGCATACGCACGGTTATACGGCGCAGCTTTTTGATACCTGGACGCCGAATCTCCGCACGGAATTTTCCATCGCCCACACGTCTTATAACGGCTCTCCGATTCCACACGGACCCGCGTTCCCGGAAGTCTTCATTCGCGGTGTGACAGGCGTGAACAGCAGCGGCACAGCGGTTTCGAGCGGCACGCTCGACCTCGGCACCGATGCCTCCCGGCAATTGAACGGCATCATCACCAAGACCGACAACATGGCGTTTTCCGCTGTGTATTCCCTCGGCGACCACACGTTCACCGGTGGCGGCGACTATGAAAAGAAGCAGGTCTGGGACGCATTCATCGCGCGCTACTTCGGCAGCTACACCTTCAATTCAGTCGCGGACTGGCTTTCGGGCACCAATGGTTCGCTGACCCAGCTGACGCTCTCCCCGGGGACTTCGATCAAGGACGCCCTCGCAATCTACACCTATACGCAGCGCGGGCTCTTCCTCCAGGACGAATGGAAGCCCTCCGAGCGTCTGTCGATCATGGCCGGCTTGCGCTTTGATGATCCCTACGTGCCGGACGCTCCGATTCCGATCCCAACGACCACGGCCTTCAGCGAGGCTTCCTTCCGAAATGCATTCGGGATCTCCAGCACCACGACGAACAGCGGTAACTACACCATTTCTCCCCGGGTGGGCTTCAACTATGAGTTGAAGAGCGACCGCAAGACCCAGATCCGAGGCGGCATCGGTCTTTTCCAAGGCACCAATCCGTCCGTCTGGCTCGGCAATCCCTATCAGAATCGTGGCGTGACCTCCAGCGCCACCTCCACCGTGGCCTTCTCGCCGACGATCAACCCGCCGACCGTCGGCGCTCCGGGTTTGGCGACCGTGAATGTCACCGACCCGTCGTTTCGGCCGCCGATTTCGTGGAAAGGCAATCTGGCAGTTGATCATACGCTGCCTTTCGGTGGCCTGATCGTATCGGCTGAAGTCGAGACGGTGGTGGTCCAGCGGGCGCTCAACACGCTCGATCTGAATCTGAAGTCGGTCGGCACGAATCCGGACGGACGTACCCAGTATGCCGGTCAGATCGTTTCCGCGACGGCTGCTGGTCGTGGTTCATCCAACAGCAATCCTTACAGCTCGGCCGCCAATTACAAAAACGCCGGCTTTGGCGATGTGCTGTATCTGACCAACACCAACAAGGGAGGTGGTCACGATTTCACGCTCTCGCTGTCCCGCCCGCTCAAGAACAACTGGGCTGCGAGCCTGGCGTGGACCCACAGCCATTACACCGAGGTCAGCCCGGCCACCTCTTCGGTCGCCCAGTCCAATTATAACGGCCGCAAGATCGCCAACCCCAACGAAAACGTTGCCTCGACCTCCAACACGAACGTGCCGGACCGGATCGTCGGCTCGCTCTCTTATCAGCTCAATCTGATCAAGAACGCGCCGACCTACGTGTCCCTCGTTTATCAGGGTCGCACGGGGCATAACTATTCCTGGGTGTTCTTCGGCGACGCCAACGGCGACGGCTTCACGTTCAACGACCTCTTCTACATGCCCACGGGCCCGAACGATCCCAAGGTGCGTTGGAACAGCGCCACGGAGGAGTCCAACTTCTTCGCTTATGCGCAGGCTGCCGGCCTGAATCGTTTCGCCGGTCAGATCGTTCCGCGCAACAGCGAGACTTCGCCGTGGGTGCAGACGGTGGACCTGAAGTTCACCCAGACGATTCCGATCTACAAGCGGGTCAAAGGTGAGCTGTACTTCAATCTGCTCAACCTCGGGAACCTGCTGAACCGCAAGTGGGGCATCCAGCAGGAGGTCGTCTTCAGCTACGGTCGTGCGATCGCTGGTACCACCTACGACGCGGCGGCCAACCAATACGTCTATACCTTCACCCCGCAGACCCTCGATCCCGTCCCGGTCGTCAACAACGACCAGCCGGTCTCCCGTTGGCAGCTGCAGTCCGGCATCCGCATCCGGTTCTGATCCCGGGTTTGATCTCTTAAGACACGGCGGCCGCGTATTTCGCGGCCGCTTTTTTTGTTCCTGCTCGGGCCGGGACCTCTCGATTAGAAAGGGGTTGGGTTGGATTTCTCCGGGAATCGAAGGCTCATTTCGGCGGGGATGCTTGAGCCGGAATGGATTCTCCGAGGCGGATGAGATTGTCGCGGGCGTCGGGCAGGTCGGGCTGGATCCGCAGGGCCTTTCGGTACTGCTGAACAGCTTCTTCCCGGCGGCCGGCCTGGAGCAGCGCGGATCCGAGATTGGCGTGGGCTTCCGCGAAGTCCGGCTTCGCCCGCAGCGCGGCATCGTAATGAAGCATCGCCTCCCTCAAGTGCCCCGTTTGATACAGCGCGTTGCCGAGATTGAAATGGGTTTCCGCGTCATCGGGCTGGCTGCGAAGGGCGGCTTCGTAATGGGTGATGGCTTCAGGCAGACGGCCGGTCTGGGCGAGGGCATTGCCGAGGTTGCTGTGCGCTTCGGCAAAATCAGGCTTCGCCTGCAAAGCAGCCTCGAAAAACCCGATCGCCCGGGCGGTTTGTCCCGCCTGCAGAAAGGCACTGCCGAGATTGTTGGCCTGGGCGTCGGCAAACTCCGGCCGCAGCGCCAGCGCGTGCTGGTACTGCACCATCGCTTCGGGAATCCGCCCTGCAAGAATCAAGGCGTCACCGAGATTGTGGGGAATTTCCCCGTCTGCCGGACTGAGCCGGAGAGCGGCCTCATAGTGGACGATGGCATCGCCCGGGCGGCCAAATTGGACCAAAGCTACCCCCAGGTTATTTTGAGCGAGCGAATAGTCCGGGTTTGAGCGGATGGCCGCCTCGAAGCACGCGATGGCATCCTGCAACTGGTGCTGCATGAGCAGGACGGTCCCAAGGCTGTTTTGCGCGCGAGGGTTGAGGGGTCGTTTGGCGACGGTATCGCGCCAGAGGGCAAGGGCGGAGGAATAGGCACGATGGCGCTGGACGGTGAGGAATGCGAACGCGACGGCAAGGCCGAGCAAAAGCGGGAGGGAACGGCGCCCGAGCAGGTGGTAAAGGACCAGCACGCCGGCGAGGATCACGGCAGCCAGCGAGAGGTACATCCGGTGCTCGGCGATCGTCTGGGTGGCCACCGGGACGAAGCTGGAACTGGGTGCCAGGATGGCGAAAAACCAGGCGCCGATGAAGCCGATCACAGGACGACGCCAGAGAGCCAATCCCGTCCCCGCCACGAGCCCGACAATAAGCAGCACGGCAGGCGCTGCTTCTGTGGGCCGAGTGGCCAGTTCTGTACCGTAGTCGAAGACCAAGGGAAACGGCCAGAGCGACAGTCGGAGGTAATGGACGATCGCGGAGGCTTGGGTCAAAGCATACTGCCACCAAGCGACTCCCGCCGCGAAGCCCGCGGTGCCGCCGCGGCCACCGGCGTCCAGCACCAGCCAGCCCAGGAGCAGCCAGGTCGCCATGAGTGCGATGTGCAGTCGACGGTGCCGGCGCCAGGCCTCACGGAACGATCCGCTCACAAAGGTGCGGTCGTACAACCAGACGATCAATGGGGCGGACGCCATGACCTCCTTCGTTGCCATGCCCAGCAGGCAGCTTACCACTGCCGCGACCGCCCAAGCCCTCGCGCCCCGCCGGGCCCAGCGGACGAAGCTATAGAGGGTCAACAAATAGAAGAGGCCCATCAGGGATTCCGCCCGCTGGACGACGTAGTCGACCGACTCGGTCTGCAGCGGATGCACCGCCCAGAGCAAGGCCGTCAGGAATGCCAGCGGCAACGCAGCGCCCGCATGGCGCTGCAATACCGGCTGCTGCAGGGTCCGCCGCACCAGGCCGAACAGCACCAGCGCGGCCAGCAGATGGATTCCCAGGTTCATCGCGTGGTATCCTTCCACCTTCGTTCCGCCCAACGCGTAGTTGATCGCCAGGCTCTCGTTCACCAGTGGCCTTCCTCCCACCGCCAGGCCTCCGTCGCGGGTCGCGGTGTGGGGGGGAAACCAGGCGGTGACCAGATGCCGGATGGTGGGATTGTCCGTGATCGACGGCGCATCATCGAGGACGAAGGCCCCGTGCAGGCTATTGTGGTAGGCGGCGAGGACCGCCGCGGCCAGCGCCAGGCCGGCGAGGAGGAGGGTCCGCCACGGTCCGGAGGGGGCTGGCGCAGGGGGGGGCGGAGGGCGGTGCACGACGGCCGCATAGAACCTGACCGACGGAGGCATTCCAACCCCGGATTTTCGGCTCTGGGGAGCCAACTGTATCAATTAATTGATTCCATCGGATTCCGGTATCTCGGCCTCGATACCGGGAGGCCGTTTTCGGGAAGGTGGCGGGAGGGCGGTGGGCGAAGGGCCGCGAAAGCGCGTTTTTCGCAAAAAGCGGCAAGAGAAAAATAACGCAAAAATAACACAAAACGGCGCACAAACCTGTTGACGGCGAAAAATCGAATTCCCATAGGTTGTGGCCTGTGGAGTGGTTGACCACAACCTGTTGTGGTCAACAAGGCGTTAATAAGTTCCAGCAACTTTGGTTCGCTTAGGGCTAATTCACGTCAAAAACACCCAAGCAGCCCTTTTTCCCCCGGTTTTTTCGTCATTTTTCAGCCTTTTCCCCTCTTTTTCATGCAAAAATCTTTCCAAGTCGGTTCCAAGAGCTTTGTCCTCGACCAAAACAAGGCCGAGGCGGCGTTTGCCGCCAAGAAGGTGATCAACGGCCGTGAGAGCATGTGTTTCAACCTTCTCCCGCTGAAATACCAGTGGGCGTACGACCTTTACCGCAAAATGAAGGCCAACCATTGGGAGCCCGAGGACATCCCGATGGGCAAGGATATCGAGCAGTGGCGCGACACCAACCACGTGTCTGACGTGGAGCGCTGGATCATCCGGATGGGCATCGGCTATTTTTCCGCGGCCGAGGGCATCGTCGGCGACAACATCCAGCACGTGGTGCGGGAGCTGGTCACCGCGCCCGAGCTCAAGCTCGTCCTCGGACGCCATGCGCACGAGGAAAACATCCATGCGGACTCGCTCCTCTACATGATCTCTTCGCTGGGCATCAATCCGCACGAGTGTGAGGCGATGTTCGAGGACGTCGGGACCATCGTGAAGAAGAACGAGTTTGTCACCCGCGTCTCCCGGGACCTGCGCCGCGACATCGATCTCACGCTGCCCGAGAACAAGAAGCTGCTCGCCCGGAATATCTTCGTCTTCGGCCAGTGCATGGAAGGGACCCAGTTCTACGGCCTGTTCGGCATGGTCCTTTCCCTTTACCGCCAGAACAAGTTTCCCGGCATCGGCCAGATGTTCCGCTACACGCTGCGCGACGAATCCAACCACATCGAGGTGTTCCGCAACCTCTTCATGGATCTCGTCGAGGAAAACCGGGAGATCTGGACCGCCGAGTTCAAGGAGGAGCTGCGCCAGACGATGGCGGAGGCCGTCGCCCTCGAGAAGGAATTCATCCGCGACTGCCTCCCGGTCAACGCCGTCGGCCTGCGCCTCGATGATTTCCTCAGCTACATCGACTATATCGCCGACCGCCGCCTCGAAGGCTGCGGCCTGGCCGCCCTCAATGCCGGCGTCAAGAATCCGCTCCCCTGGCTGGCGGAGATGATGGACATCAAGAAGGAGCAGAACTTCTTCGAGGGCCGCGTCACCGAATACCAGAAGGCCTCCGCGCTCAACGTTGTCAGCGACCACGAACTCTGACCCGTTTCCGCGCCGCCCCGCGCCGTCCCTCCTTTTCTGACTGACTTTCTCCGGCCGCGCCCGCCCGTCGGCGCCCCGCGGCCATTTCCCCTTCCGCTCCTTTAACGCCTCCGCCGTCCCGTCGACCGCCATGACCAACCATTCCCTCGAACACGACCTCGCCCTCAAGCGCACGGTCCACGCGCCCCTCGAACAGAAACCCCATTATGCGTGGCGCGATGTCCTCGTCGGCGAGACCATCGCCCTCCCGCCGATCGTCCTGCTCTGCCCGCACGGCGAGGAAAAATTCGTCCTCAGCGAGGTCGCCGACACCCTCGGCAAGGCGCTGACCAACGTCTCCCTCGCCAAGGGCGAGAAGGACATCTTCAACGACGCCAACCGCGCCTGGATCGCGCGCATCTGCCGGGAACTCGCGGCCAACCTCGGCGAGCTCGCGCGCCAGCAGACTCCGCTCCGGCTCTCGCTCAACGGCCTCTACGAGCTCATCGAGAAGACGCTCGTCGACAACAACGCCTACTTCGTCGCCAAGAGCCTCCTGCTCAACCGCGCCCGCAAGATCTCCTTCGACCGCGAGGCCGCCACGCAGTCGACGCTGCGGGTCATCCGCCGCAACAACCAGGTCGTCCCGTGGAGCGAGCAGAAGGTCGAGATCGCCATCCGCAAGACCTTCCTCTCTCTCCAGCGCGATTCCGCCCCGGCGGTGGCCATCACCCGGGCGGTGTCCGAGCGGGTGCACGTTTCGAAGCAGTCCTTCGTCCACATCGAGGAGATCCAGGACATGGTGCAGGAGGAACTGATGAAGGGCGGCCACTTCAAGGTTGCCGAGGCCTACATCCTCTTCCGGGCCGAGCGCGCCTCGGCCCGCCTCCACGGAACGAAGGAAACCCCGCTGGAAGCGCCGGCGCCCGTCGCCGCCGGGCAGGCGACGATGATCCTGGTCAAGAAGGCCAATGGCGAAAATGTCTTCTGGGACGGCGCCGACCTGCGGAAGCGCATCGAGTTCGCCCGCATCGGCCTCGACCTCTGCCTCTCCCCGGAGGAAATCGAGCTCGAGCTCCGGCGCGCCATCTATGACCAGATTTCGCAGAAGGATCTCGATTCCACCATCGTCCTCAACTCGAAGACGCTGATCGAGAAGGACGCCGATTTCGCGAAGTTCGCCGGCCGCATCCAGCTGACCTACATCTACGAGGAGGTGCTGGGCTGGGACATCCTCCGCGACGGCATCGGCAAGCTGAAGGAGTTCCACCAGCGCGCCTTCAAGAAATACCTCGAGCACGGCGTGCTCATCAAGCGGCTCAATCCCCGCCTGCTGTACTACGATCTCAGCCGCCTCGCGTCCGCCCTCGATCCTTCCTCGGACCTCGAGTTCGACTTCCTCGGCATCCAGACGCTCTACGACCGCTATCTCATCATCGACAAGACCTCGAAGCCGTCGCGCCGCATCGAGACGCCCCAGTTCTTCTGGATGCGCGTCGCGATGGGCCTCTTCCTCGACGAGCAGCAGGACCGCGAGGCGAAGATCGCCGCGCTCTACGAGCTCTACAAGTCCCGCCGCTTCTGCTCCTCCACGCCGACGCTGTTCAACTCCGGCACGATGCACTCGCAGCTGAGCTCGTGCTACCTCTACTACGTCGACGACTCCATCGAGGGCATCTTCCAGCGCGGCATCGCCGAGAACGCCTACCTGTCCAAGTGGGCCGGCGGCCTCGGCGGTTCCTGGACCGCGGTCCGCGGCACGGGCGCCTACATCGGCGGCACCAACGGCGAGTCCCAGGGCGTGATCCCGTTTCTGAAGCTCCACAACGACCAGCTCGTCGCGGTGAACCAGGGCGGCAAGCGCAAGGGCTCCGGCTGCGCCTACCTCGAGACCTGGCACAACGACATCTTCGAGTTCCTCGAGCTGCGGAAGAACACCGGCGACGACCGCCGCCGCACGCACGACATGAACACGGCGAACTGGATTCCCGACCTGTTCATGAAGCGCATGGAGGCCCGCGGCACCTGGACGCTCTTCCGCTCCAACCAGACGCCCGATCTCCACGAGCTCTACGGGAAAAAGTTCGAGGAACGCTACCTCCACTACGAGCTCCTCGCGGAGGAGGGCAAGGTCCAGGGCCAGAAGATCGAGGCGCTCGAGCTCTGGAAGAAGATGCTCTCGATGCTCTTCGAGACCGGGCATCCGTGGATCACCTTCAAGGATGCCTGCAACGTCCGCTCCCCGCAGGACCACGTCGGCGTCATCCACTCGTCCAACCTCTGCACCGAGATCACGCTCAACACCTCGAAGGACGAGACCGCGGTCTGCAACCTCGGCTCGGTCATCCTCGAGACGCATCTCCTGCCCGACGGCTCGATCGACCACAAGAAGCTGCGCGAGACGATCCGCATGGCCGTGCGCGCGCTCGACAACGTCATCGACATCAATTTCTACCCGACGGCCGCGGCCGAGACCTCGAACCGCCGCCACCGCCCGATCGGCCTCGGCGTGATGGGCCTGGCGCACGCGCTCTATCTGCGCGGCCACGCCTTCGCCTCGCCCGAGGCGGTGGAGTTCAACGACGAGGCGATGGAGGCGATCGCCTATTACGCCTACGAGGCGTCCTCCGACCTCGCGGCCGAGCGCTCGCCGTATTCCTCCTACAAGGGCTCCAAATGGGACCGCGGCCTCCTCCCGCAGGACACCCTCGACCTGCTCGAGCAGGAGCGCGGCGTGCCGGTGGAGGTTCCCCGCGGCGGCAAGATGGACTGGACGCCCCTGCGCCAGAAGATCGCCGCGCAGGGCATGCGCAACAGCAACGTCCTCGCCATCGCCCCGACCGCCACGATCTCGAACATCACGGCGACCTCGCCCTGCATCGAGCCGACCTACAAGAACCTCTTCGTCAAATCCAACCTCTCCGGCGAGTTCATCGTGCTGAATCCCTTCCTGGTGAAGGATCTCAAGGCGCGCGGCCTCTGGAGCCAGGAGATGATCGACAACCTGAAGTACTTCGACGGCGAGCTGAAGGACATCGACACCGTCCCGGCCGACCTGAAGGCGAAATACCTCACGGCCTTCGACATCGACCACCGCTGGATCGTCGAGGCCGCCTCGCGCCGCCAGAAGTGGATTGACCAGTCGCAGTCGGTGAACCTCTGGATCAAGACCCCCGACCTGAAGACCCTGAGCCACATGTACCGCGCCGCCTGGCACTGCGGCCTGAAAACGACCTATTACCTCCGCAGCCTCGGCGCCTCGAACATCGAGAAGGCGACGATCTCCGTGAAAAAGGAAGTCCGCGGCGCCATCAAGGAAGGCCAGGACGGCGGCCAGAACAGCGGCGACGCCGGCGGCTCCCACCAGCCTCGCGCCTCAAGCCCCGCGCCTCACGCCTCGTTTGACACGACCGCCCCCTTCATCGGCAACGCCGGCCTCACCGCCGCGCCCATGTCGATGAGGACCGAGTCCGAGCCCCTGTCCGCCAAAGGCTCGGCGACGGCGGATCAAGCCTCTCCCGCGAAGCGGGAGTACACCGCCGAGGAAAAGCGCGTCTGCTCGATCGAGGCGATGCGCAATGGCGGGGAGTGCGAAGCCTGCCAGTAATTTTTCTACGCAAGACCTTCTGCTTGTAGCTGAGGATAGAGATGGACGTGAACGTCAACAGTACCGGGCAATCAGGGGGTATCACGGCCCAAAATATTAACATTGAGAACCTTCAGACACCGCTGCCGCAGCAAAGCCCTCCGGATAAGCCAGATTGGTGGAAACGTGCGCCGGTGATCATATCTGGCATTGGCTTGCTTGTCGCAGTGCTTACTTTTTTTGGCTATGCGGTGGCCCAAAAGCAGCAGTCCCCAAGTTTTCATACGAAAGACGAAGTCCCCAAGATTGGGGCTGCTAAAGTCGAAAATCCACATGAGGTCCTGCCTATGAGCCAACCACAAAATGTTAACGTCACCTCCATTAACCAAAGCGGAGGTATCACTGCGCAGAACGTGAACCTCGGTGTTCCTCCTCGGCAAATAGACGCCGGACTCGCCTCACAAATAGTCAGTATCATGGGCGGAAACAAAAAGGCGAACGTTGCCGCAGCCCTCGGTGATGCTGAAGCATATCAGTTTGCAGCCAAGGTGAAGGATTTTTTGAGTAACAAGGGTTTTGAGGTGGATGGCGTAGATCAAGCAGTGTGGATGCCGCCTGTTATGGGCCAAGCCGCGCATGTGAAAGACGGCACCGTCTATTTCCAAGTCGGCACTCGGCAGTAATCCCGCCGTACAGCTCAGGGACGGACCGGCCTCAATACGTCAAGGTCTGGACAATAACAACAGGCCGAGCGGACGAGTTGACGGCATCAGTGCAGGACTCGAGACAACTCTCTTGGACGCACGGAAGCTCACGATCCAAGCATTCTGCCTTGGCGCCAATTCCATGGGCTTACACCCCATAGTCGGCTCGCGGGTTTGAGGTCATAGTGGTCCCTCAAAATCAGCAGGAATTTGTCCTCTAATCGCAGGAGGCATCCTAAATGTATGGCCGCGTCCTCGTCTTCTCTTCGTCCCCTTCACGGCCGCCGGGCGCTTGTCACCGGGGCCAGCTCCGGTATTGGCGAGGCGATCGCTGTCCGCCTGGCCGCCGCCGGCGCGACGGTGGTCAATGTGTACCGGTCACACGCGGCCGCGGCGAAGAAGACGGTCGCCGGCATCCGGGCGGGAGGAGGCGAGGCGATCGCCTTGCGCGCGGATATGGCCAAAGAGCGCGATATCACAGCCCTCTTTGCGCAGGTGCACAAAAAAATCGGGCCGCTCGATATTCTCGTCAACAGCGCCGGCATGGAGAATGAGCACTCCTTCCTGACCCTGCCGGTGAAGGATTGGGACCAGGTCATGAACGTGAACCTGCGCGCCGTTTTTCTCTGCTCCCAGCTGGCGGCGCGGACGATGATCAGGAGAAAGCGGGGTGTGATCATCAATATTTCCTCGGTGCATGCGGTGCTGCCGTGGGTGGGGTATGCGCATTACTGCGCGTCGAAGGGCGGGCTGGAGATGTTGATGAAAACGATGGCGCTCGAGCTCGCGCCGAAGGGAATCCGGGTCAACAACGTCGCTCCCGGCGCGATCGCGACGCCGATCAACGAATCCTGGCTCCACGACGCCGCGAAGGTCCGCCAGGAACTGAAGAAAATCCCGCTGCATCGCATCGGCCGGCCCGAGGAGGTGGCGGGCGCGGTCCTGTATCTCGCCAGCGACGAGGCGGCCTTTGTGACGGGCACGACCCTTTACATCGACGGCGGGAGAACTTTGTAGGCGGCCGGCGTGCCGCGGGCGGGATTGCGGAAGCGGGACCTCACGCCTCAGGCCCCACGCCTCCGGCGGCACGCCGGCCGTCGGACTGCGATCCCACCTTGGCATCCGTCCCCCGCAGGCGGTGGGCCATGCCGGCCATCAGCTACAGGGCGGGCCGGTGGTCGAACCAACGGTTTACTCACACGAAGTCACGACGGCACGAAGATCGAACGACGGAAAGGGCGGACGGCCGAAGGCATCGGTTTCGACCATTGAGATGGCCGGAGTGGCCGGATCGGGGAAGGAATTGCGGAAGCTAACGCTTCGCCGACGCCTTGGCGATTTCGTCCCATTCGCTTTGCGTGAGCGAAACGGAGGCGGCGCCGATGTTTTCCTGCAGGTGCTCGACGCTGGAGGTGCCGGGGATGGGCAGGATCACCGGTGAACGGTGCAACAGCCACGCGAGGGCGAGTTGGGAGACCGTGGCGCCGTGGCGCTTCGCGGCCTGGCTCAGGACGCTGCCTGCGGCGGCAAGGTCGCCGGCGGCAAGCGGGAACCAGGGGATGAAGCCGATCCCGTGCTGGGTGCAGTAGTCGAGGGCGGCTTCGCTCTGGCGGTTGCCGATGTTGTAGAGGTTCTGGACGGTCGCGACCTTGATGATCTTCTGCGCCTGCTTGATTTCGGCGACCGAGACCTCCGACAACCCAAGGTGGCGGATCTTGCCCGCCTTCTGCAGTTCCTTCAGCGCGCCGAGGCTTTCCGCGGCCGGGACCTTGGGGTCGATGCGGTGCAGCTGGTACAGGTCGATGCAATCGACCTTGAGGCGTCGCAGGCTAAGCTCGACGCACTGCCGGAGATACTCCGGCCGGCCGACCGGCGCCCATTCTCCCGGGCCGGAGCGCGTCAGGCCGCCCTTCGTCGCGATGACCAGGCCCTTCGGGTACGGGTGCAGCGCCTCGGCGATCAGTCGCTCGCTCACCTCGGGGCCGTAGGAGTCGGCGGTGTCGATCAGGTTGACGCCCAGCTCCACGACTTTCCGCAGGACGCGCCGCGCCTCCGCGGGATCCTTTGGCTCGCCCCAGACACCCTGGCCGGTGATGCGCATGGCCCCGAAACCGAGGCGGTGCACCGTCAGGTCACCGCCGATCTTGAACGTGCCGCTCGCGGCGGCGTTGAGCTTTTCCGAGGGGACGGACGACGACGTTTTCATCGGCGCGCAACGTAGGAAGAGGCGACGTTTAAGCAAGGAACAGCCAGAAATCGGAGGGTTCGCGCAGAGACGCCGAGATCGGGCCTCAGATTTTTGGCCACGAAAAGGCACGAGATGACACAAAAGGAATCACTCGGACCGGATCAGGATTTTGGATGGAGCAGCTCAAGTCTTTTTTGTGTCATCTTGTGCCTTTTCGTGGCCAAAAGATGCCTTAGGTCTCTGCGCGAGGTCCTCCGGATTTCCTACGGCGCCGGATTGAGCCGCTGGGCGAGGGTCTGGCTGCCGGGGAAGAGCACGAGGCCGCGGGACCAGGCCTGGCGGGCCTCGTCGGCCTGGCCGGATTTCTGGTACTGGTCGCCGAGCAGCACATAGCTCTGCACGAATTGCGGCTGCGAGGGCTGGCTTTCCTGGAGTTCGATCAGGTTGCTAAAACGCTGGATCACCTGCGGCCCCATCTTCATCGAATCGGGCCAGTGGGTGAGGGCGGAGGCCTTCAGGAAGCCCGCCTCCCAGTTGTTGGGATCGATCTTCAGGGCGGCGTCGAAACTCATGTCCGCCTTCATGCCGCCGATGCCCTGCTCGCGGACATCCGAGCTGGTCGAGATGTTGATCAAATACGCCATGCCCAGTGCGGTCGGAATTTCCGCGGACGTCGGATCGGCCGCCTGGCGTTGTTCCAGCGCGGCGATGACCTGGGGAATCTGGCCGGAATTGCGCAGCTGGCCCCAGACCGCCTGTCGCTGGAGGAAGGTGGATTGCGGCGACACGAGGAGATTCACGGCCTGCTCGAGCGCCTCGTCGGCGGGCGATTTCGGTTCAGGCGCGGGAGCGTTCGCGGCCATCGCCGCTGGGGCTGACGGAGCGGGGCTCGCGTCCTGGGACGGCGGCGCCACCAGGGCCTCCGCGGGTGCGGTCGCGGCAACGGGCGGACGAGAAGATGAAACCGAGGACGGCCTGGCGTCGGGGATCGAGGGAGTCGCGGACGCGACGGTTTGAGGCCGTGTCAGCCACAGGCCGAGGCCGGCGAGCACAGGGACGCCCACGGCGGAAAGGAGGATTTTGTTCGATTGCATATCGCCGCATAAGTGTGCGGTCCGGGAAAAAGGTGACAGGGAATCGGCCGTCGGAGATTCGCGCAGAGGCACAGAGGCGCAGAGATCGGCAAAATTTTTTCATCTCTTTCCGGTTCGAGTGGAGCGTTGGACGTCGAATGTTGGACGTTGAACGTTGCGCGAGCGCATAGCGCGAAACGATTTCCTGTCACCTTTCCGGCTGTTTGCGCCACTGGTGCGATGTTATGATGCAATCCAAGGCAATGAACGTCCCGATGGACAACGATGCGGACCTGGTGTCGGCGAGCCTGAGCGGCGACCGGACGGCGTTCGGCCGGATCGTTTCCCGCTACCAGTCACTCGTCTGCTCGGTCACCTACAGCGCGACGGGCAACCTCGCGTTGAGCGAGGACGTGGCGCAGGAGACCTTCGTCACGGCCTGGCGGCAGCTCGCCGAGCTGCGCGAGCCGGCCAAGCTCAAGGCGTGGCTTTGCGGCATCGCGCGGAATCTCCTGCACAACACCCTGCGCCGGCTGGGGCGGGAGCCGAGCCAGGCGGCCGAGACGCTGGACGCGGCGGGCGAACTGAGCGCGCCGGAGGAGCTGCCTGCCACGCAGACGATCCGGCGCGAGGAGGAAACCATCCTCTGGCAGGCGCTGGAGCGCGTGCCGGAGCTCTACCGCGAGCCGCTCATCCTCTTTTATCGCGAGGGCCGCTCGGTCGAGCAGACCGCGGCACTGCTCGATCTCAGCGAGGACGTCGTGCGGCAGCGGCTCACGCGGGGACGCAAGCAGCTCGCCGAAGAGGTCACGGCGTTTGTCGAGGGCACCCTGAGCCGCACGGCTCCCGGTGCCGCCTTCGCTCCCAGCGTGCTGGCGGCGCTGCCGCCGCTGGTGGCGCCGGCGAAGGTCGCAGCCATCGGCGCCGCCGCCAAGGGCGGCATGAGCGCGAAGATTTTCGGGGCGGGAGGCGTGCTCTCGAACCTTTTGCTCAGCCCCCTGCTCATCCTGCTGGGCAACTACACGAGCTACCGCATGAGCCTGGACGCGGCCTCCTCCGAGGCGGAGCGCGCGGCCATCCGGAGCTTCTATCGCAAGCTGCTGGGCTGGACCGCCGCGATGGTGATCATTTTTCCGGCGGCGATCTTCTGGCGCGATCCGCTCGCCCGCATCCATTCCCTGCTTCCGCTGGGATTGGCGATGGGCATCGTGGTTTTCGGGACCGGCTCGGTCTTCGCCACGGCGATCCGGGCCGCGCGCCTGCGGAGCCGATGGTCCGCGGCTGGTCCGGGCAGCCCGGATGTCGTCCAGGATTTACGCCCGGCGTATGAGTACCGCAGCGCGGCCACGCTCCTCGGCTGGCCCTTGGTGCATATCCGGCTCGTTCGCCGCGTGCCCGGCAGGGATGAGCCGGTGAAAGCCTGGTTCGCCGCCGGCGACCGCGCGGTCGGCCTGATTTTCGCCTACGGCGGATTCGTGGTCGCTCCCGTGAGCATCGGCGGCGTGGCCATCGGATTTTTTTCGCTGGGTGCCTGCGCGCTTGGAATCTTCACCTTGGGCGCATGCACCGTGGGGCTTTGGGCGTCGGGCGGCGTGGCGCTGGGCTGGCAGGCGTTTGGCGGTTTCGGGGTTGCCTGGAATCTCGCAGTCGGGGGCGTCGTTTTCGCCCGCGATTTCGCGCTCGGCAACCTGGCCTACGCGGCGGAAGCCAATAATCCGGTCGCCCACGCGTTTGCCGTCGCGCAGCCCTTTTACCGGCTGATGGAAACGCTCCAGCCGTTCTCCGTGGTGATCAACCTTCTCTGGGTTGTTCCACTAATCCTGTGGCGCTGGGCGATCTCGCGCCAGGTCCGGAAGGACAAGGCCGGGGCTGGGATCGGCGCCTGAAAAATATTCCGCGGGAAGCGCGAACCGCCGGCCATCCCCGCGGTCGATTCGCGCCATGATCCAGATTCAAAAACTTCCCGTCCTCTACGTGAAAACCGGCTGTCCGTGGTGTGCCGAGGTGACGGCCTTCCTTTCCGCCCGCGGCATCGGCTACGAGGAGAAGAACGTCAACCGCGATGCCCTCGCCCGCGAGGAGATGCAGCGCCTTTCCCGGCAGAACAAGGCGCCGGTGCTCGACTGGCATGGGGCGATCCTCGCGGATTTCGGCGTCGAGGAGCTGCAGCCGTTCCTCCAGCAGAGGAACGTCCTGGCGCTGGCGAGCTAGGGCTGCCTCGGACGGCCCGGCAGCTTCGCGAGCGCGGCCTCGGCCGCCTGGGCGCCGGCCTCGTCGCCCTGCTTGCGCAGCGTGCTGGCGAGTTTCCGGTAGGCGGCGGCGTAGGCGGAATCGACGGCGACCGCCTGCTTGAAGTCGGCGACGGCACCCGGCAGGTCGCCTTTCGCCTCCCTGGCCACGCCGCGATTGTAGAAGGCCGGAGCCAGCTTCGGATTCAGCGCGATCGCCCGGTCGTAATCGGCGATGGCCGCGTCCTTCCGGTCCTGGGCCTCCCGGACCACGCCGCGGTTGACGTACGCGAGGGCGAAATCCGCCTTCAGCGCGATGGCGCGATCGTAGTCGGCCGCGGCGCCGTCGAGATCGTCCATGGTTTTTTTGGCGCGGCCGCGATTGAAGAACGCCACCGCGTCGTTCGGATCCAGCGCGAGGGCCTGGCTGAAATCGGCGATCGCGCCCTCGAGATCGTCCCTTTCGCCCTTGGCGAGTCCGCGGTTGTTGAAGGCTTTCGCGAGCTTCGGATTGAGCGCGATGGCCTGGTCGTAGTCGGCGATCGCGCCAGCGTGATCACCCTTGGCGTCGCGGGCGGCGCCGCGATCGTAGAAGGCCTCGGCCTGGCGCGGATCGAGGGCGATGGCCCGGTCGTAGTCGGCGATGGCGCCGGCCGGATCGCCCTTCGCGGCCTTGGCGTTGCCGCGGTCGAGGTAGTCCGCGGCGGTCTGCGCGTGCAGCGCGGCGGCGGCGAGCAGCGGCAGCACCCACGGCAGCCGGCGACGGAGGGCGGACGGGCTCATGCCCCAGAGATGTCCAGCTGACGAAATTTTGCCAGCGCCGGCGCGAGGATTTTCATCCCGCCTTCAGCAGGCAGCAGTGCTTGTACTTTTTTCCGCTGCCGCAGGGGCAGGGGTCGTTGCGGCCGACCTTCGGCGCCGCGGACTTGTACGGCGCCGGCCCGAGCCGGGCCTCGCGCAGGTAGAGCCACGTGCCATCCACCTTCCCGAACTCGGCTTTCTCGTGCAGCACCTTCTCCTCGCCGTTTTCCGCTCCGTAGGCGGAGAAATCCACGAACGCCCGCTCCGGGCTGTTGCCCGGCTCATGACTGTGGACGACCAGGCGCGTCCAGCGGATGCCGGGCTCGCCTTCCTCGGCGGTAAACGGCTTGCCGGCGGTGTCCCGGTAGGTGTCGTGCAGGAACTTGAAATGGTGCGTGGCGTGCGCCGTGAACCGCGCGCGCATCAGCCGCTCGGCGTCGGGCGCGGGCTCGCGGCCCGACAGGATCGGGGCGCAGCATTGCCCGAAACTCCGTCCGCTGCCGCAGGGGCAGGGCTGTTCCGGCGTGGGTGATGGGACGCTGGGCGAATTGGCCATGCGAACAGGTTTAGCGCGGGCCGGCGACGCAGCGCGAGGGGAAAGCGGGCATCGCCCCTCGCTCATTCAGGATGCATGGATCCCCGCGGGATCAATTTTCCCGCGGCGACCGCGACGAGGAGTACGGCGAGACCTGTCCGGCGAAGCGGCCGGCCAGAAGCCATTCCGCCGCGGCGCGGAAATCGTCGCTGTCCCAGGCCTGCGGCGAGCGGAATTCCGCCAGGTCCGCGACGGTCGCGGGCTGGACATGGGTGAGATTACCGATCGCCGACAGCTGGACCCCGTAGAGCCGGGTCAGCAACACCGTGAATTTAAGGTGATCGCGGCGGGAGCCGGCCGCCCCGACGTCGAAGAGGCGCAGGGCCGGCGCATGGTGCCGGTCGGAATTGTCGTTATCGACCCGGATGGCCAGCCGTCGGAGGATCGGGGAGTCGGGCGCGGCGTTTTCCGACCAGACCGTGAACTGGTAGACATCGTCCTGCGGAGCACCCGGGTTGGGAGCGGCGACCGGATCGAAAACCACAGGACCCGCCAACTCCATGCCATCGACCGTGCGCCAGATGCGGAATTGTCCGTCGCGGGTGGCGGCATAGAAATATCCGCCGGACGAAAGAAATCCGGCGGAGCGAATTTCGGCCGTGACCGTGACGGGGCCGGCCAGCATCTCGCCGGTCGTCATGTTTCTCACCTGCAGGCTGCCGCGGCTGCTGACGAGGGTGGATTGGAGGTCCGGGGAAACATCCCACAGCCTTTCATAGGAACGCAGGCTGATCTTCGAAAGGACGGTGCCACGACGGGTCTCGAACACGGCGCCGGTCACCCGGCTATATTTGACGAAGGCGCGGCTTCCATCCGACGCCATAACCATGAGGTCCGGGTACCCTGGCTCGAACGGAGAGGTCAATTCGCAGCGCGGCTTGGCATGGTCGCCGCCGACCTCCCAAATCCGCACGGGCTGGTCTGCGGCCGACGTGGCAAGGATCGCCCCGTTGTCGGAAAGCGCCGCCCGGGTGTTGACGAAAATGGATCGGTTTTCGAGGAGTGAGTCAGCTGACGATCTTTCCGCCTCCGTCAGCGGCTGACGGAACGGCGTGGGATTGGCGGCACCGATCACCGTCCATTCTCCCGCGTCGGGATCACCGGCTTTTTCCTTGAGGCGTCCGTGGTTGGCCCGGGCTGCCTCGTGGTCGTCGCGCCCGTCGACGGGTCGAAAGGTTGCGGGCGGCTCCGGGTCCACGTCGTCGGACCGCGTGATCGCGGCCGGCACGCCGGAAGAGGGGAACCGGTAGGCGATCACCTCGTCGTCGGCCACGGCCACGACCAAAGTGCCGTCGCTGCTCGCAGCCAGGCGGGAAACACTGGAGGGGGCGAATACGGCGGCGCCGGTCGGCGATCCGGTCCGCCCATTCCAGCGCCGGAGTGCGCCATCGCGGTGCGCGGTGATCAGCCAGGAAAGATCCGGTGCAACGACGAAGGCCGAGGCGCCCGGTTGCGACAAGGTCCGCGGCGAGCCCTCCGGGAGACCAATTTCCACGTCACCGGAACTGAGACGCGCTACATACGTTGCAGGATCGCGGAAGAGCGCGAATTCGCTGATCAGCACCAGTTCATGATTTGGTGAGTTATAGACGATTTCCCAGGCATCATTGGGATTGGCGTCAGGCGATGCGGGAGGTTCGTTCCGATAGCGCCAGACCGTCAGGGAGGACTGCAGCCCGTTACCGGCCGGACCTCCTCCATCGGAAGTGGCGAAACCGATGATGCCGGAGGACCCAAACAGGACATGATCAGCGAGGCCTTCCCCGTCGTCGCCGTAGGCCAGCCGTCTCAGGGTGTCCCAGACCCAGGGATGGGCGTGCTCGTCGGAGGCCGCGACCCACAGCGGGGGATCGAGCAGCCTCACCTGGGCGATCGGCTGGTCCGTCTTTTTCCCAATTTGCAACCGTTCGGAGCCGCGGATCACGGCCACGCGCCCGCTCTCGTCGCCCACGGCCAAGTCGCCGGAGTTTGCAAGTTGCAGAGCGGTGGCCGCGGCGGGAAGCGTCCGCCATTCGCCGATTTTTCCGGTCGCAGGGTCGAACGCGGCGAGTTCCGGGCCGGCCGCGACGAACGCCTTTTTTCCGTCGGGGGAAAGTGCGATCTGCGTGATCGGATGATGATCGGAGGGAATGGTCGTCGCGTTCGCGCCATGCCGGCTCAGCCACAGTTCGCCGTCGTGGCTGCGCAGCAGAAGGACGGCGCCGTCCTCGCTCAGCTGGAGATCCTCGAAGGCGCCGCGGGCCACGGTCTGGAGGCCGACGGGCGGATGTTCGATCGCCAGACGGAAAAGCGCGCCGGCAGTTTGGTCGTCGGAAGCGTCCTGCGTCAGCGAACGGCTGAAAAATCCCACGGCCGAATCATAGTCCCCGTGCTCCGCGTCGGTGGCGGCCCGCTGGGCGTCGGCCTGCGCCGAGTGCCGGAGATTCGCGCGGTACTGCGAGTAGGCGACGCCGGCGGCCAGCGCGGCGGCGATCGTGAGCAGGAACAGGACGGCGCATGCCGACTGGATGGCGCGCAGGCGCCGGGTGACCGTCGCGGCGCGATCGAAGGTGCGGCGCAGTTCCTGCACGACGGCGGGGGACGGTCCCTGCGCGAGGCGCGCCGGATCCTCGACCTGCCGGATGGCTTCGCGGTCGAGAAACGGCAGGATGAGGGACTCCGGATGTTTTTCGGCGGAAAGCGAATCGCCGAACTCGATGGTGAAGACCCGCTGGCCGCTGCTCCGGAAGATCTTCAGCTCATGGGCCACCGGCTCGGAGAAGTGCACCTTCGGTGAACCCACGAGCACCAGCCGCGTGGTCTTGCGCAGCTCCCGCTCGCCGATCCGGCGCCAGTTGTCGCCCTTGATGTAGCCTTCGGAGTCGAGAAAGCAGTCGAAGCGTTCGGCCTTGAGCTGCCGGGCGAGCTCGGCGGCGTAGACGCGGCCGTCCTCCCAGCGGTAGGAGATGAAGAAGTCCCTCCCGAACAGCCAGTCGAGGATCCGCTGCATCGGGCTTCTCGGCCCTTCGACGGCGAGCGGATCGAGGATGTTTCCGGGAGGCGGCGCGTTCATGGCGAAACGGCGCCCGTGGGCGCCTCCGGCATGAGGAGATTCGCCGCGAGCCGCCGGTACCAGGCAGCGAAGGTCGGAGGGTGGGTCTGGCCGCCGGTCAGCGCCGGGGAGAACAGGCCCTCCGCCACGTGGACGCCGAGCTGCCGGTAGGCCTCGAACTGTTCCTCGTTGAAGAACTGGTCCGCCGTGCTCTCGTGGGGAAATTCCGGATGGAGGGTCCGGTAGCGGTGAACCAGCTCGGACTCATTGCCGGTGACCGATAGCTTCGCGTAGAGGAGCAGGCCGACGGCGGCCGGAGCGTCCCCGGTCGGGGGATAGTGGATCCGGCAGAACAGGGCATGCGCCTGGCTGCAACCGGTGGCGGGATCGGGCCGCAGCGCCTTCACGTCCGGCTCGATGCGGATCCCGTAGTCGATCTGCGCGTGGCGCACCAGAGTCAGCAGACCTTCGAAGTTGAACGCCGGATCCGCCTCGCCGTCGACGCAGAGGATGAATTTCGCGCGCCGGCGGAGCAGCTCGTACACCGCCATGTTCTCGATGTGACCGCCGTCCGAGAGATTCAGCCAGCGCGAGTTCTCGTCCATGTCCCACCCGACCATTTCCCGCAGGAGGCAGGAGAATCCCGGCGCGCCCCGGAGCCCCGCCTTGTCGGCGCGATGGATCCAGAATCCCAGGCGGACGTTCAGGAAAGTCAGCAGGGCCGTCAGCGTCGGCATCGAGCCCAGGCCCATGTAGGACGAGGCCGCCGCGCCGGAGATGGCCATGGCCGTGGCGAGATCGACCGGGGCGCCGTTTGTCCGCCAGTCGCCGGTGCGGGCGTAGCCGATGGTGGCGGATCCGGTCCAGTGCCGGGAGAACAGGAAGAAGGCGCATTTGCGGTCCCGCAGCGCGGGCAGCTCGCTGGTCGGGAGGTTGAGCGTGGTGTTGATCAGGTGATAGGGCGCGCGGCCGGAGGGATTGATCTCCGCCAGCGGCAAGGGCCGGTCATCGCCCTCGGTGCTCTGGATGAAGGTCTTGGCCAGGCGCTCGCGATAGAGGCGGTGGGGCGCCGTGAGATTCACGTTCAGGAGGAAAATGGCCACCAGCGCGAGGACGCCGGCGGCGGTCGCGAGCAGCTCGATGCCGTAGTAGTGGTGCGGGGCCCACCAGGCGGCCGTGTTGCTGGCGGGCCATTCGGCCACGTGGCGGCAGAGATAGAAGAGAAACAGCGCGAGCAGCGGGATGATCAGGCCGGCAAGCCACAGCGCCGCCTGCAGCGCGATCCGGCGGACCGCGGGCTTTTGGAGGACGGGCAGGAAGCGGATGATCGCGGGGCCCGCGGTGACGAGCATCGCGAGGAGGCCGGCGGCGCCCAGCTGCTGCCGGGACGCGCCCGCCCAGAGCCAGTCGTCGAACGCCGCGAAACCGCGATCGGCGAGCCAGGCGGCGCCGGCGGCCAGGGCGAGGGCGGCGGTGAATCCGAGAAATTTCCCGCCACGGATGCGCCACGTCTTTTCCTTCCGGAGGAGCCAGCCGTAGAGAATCAGGGCGAATCCCGCGAGCGCCCCGGTGATTTTTATCGCGGCGGGCCAGAAGGTGGCGCCGGCGTACGTGGCGAACACGGTCGCCCCGATGGCGGCGAGCACGATCACCAGCAGGGGGGCCGTCCAGTTCAGGAGCATGCCGGCGAACGTGCCCGTCACCATGGTCCAGCTGTCCTTGAGGTTCACCGGATTCAGGAACTTCGCGTGGTAGCGGAGATACTGGACGGGCCCGGGATCGGGACCGTGCGGGCCGCCGACGTCCGCGTCGGGGCCGCCGGCGCCCAGCCGCGCGGTCAGGAAACTGCCGGTGTAGCCGCCGCCGGAAACCGTGGAGAGAAAATCCACGTCCTTCAGCAGCCCACGGTCGGCCAGCACCTGCACGACTCCGAGGCTGAACGTAGCCGAGCGGATCCCTCCGCCGGACAGGGCGAGGCCGACGGCGTTCCTTCCCGCGGACGCGGCTGAGCCGTGGTGCCGGCGGCGCGCGGCGATGTCCGCCCTTTCGGCGGTGTTGATTCCCTGGATGATCTTGTCCGGCAGGCCGCGGGTGCCCGCGGGAAGGCCGAACGGCACCTCCTCGAAGCACTGGTCGAGATCGGGCTTCGCGATCGCCGGCGCCGAAAGGCCGTCGCGGAATTTCGAGCCGTAGGCCATCACGTGCAGTTCCTCGGCGAAATCCTGCAGCTGGCGCTGCACGCCGGCCAGGTCGCCGCGGAATTCGTCGGCGCCGTCCCGCGAGTTGAGCCGCCCGTCCTCGTGGGCGCGGTGCCATTTGGCGGTGATGGGGCGCACCACGAGGTTCAGCTTCTGCGTCGCGGCGTCGGCGAATTTCTCGCTGCCGGGATGCTTCTTCATCGCGGCGCGCGCCTGCTCGAACACCGCCCACAGGCTCTCGAGGGCGCGCGCCTCGACGCCGTACTGGTAGGGCAGGGGCTGGGTGGTGATGCGCGTGCGCAGGTCGGCGAGGAATTCGTGCGCGGCGCACTGGTCGGGCGTGGGCAGGTCGGGAAGAGGGTCCATGGCGGGAAGGGAGAAATCCTGCCGCGGAACGAGCCGGGATCGGCGGCGGCCCGGGTCCCGCGAAGGAGCTTACAGCGTGAGTTTGTAGCCGAGGGAGAAGACCTGGTCGGATTTCCGGTCGAGCGGCAGCTTGCCCGAGGAATAGGTGACGCTGAAGTCGTTCACGAAATCCAGCTCGGCGGAGAAATACTCAAACTTGTCCAGCTTGGCCGCCTTGATGGCGGCGGAGGCCCCGGTCTCCTCGAAGACGCGATAGCTCGCCGCGAGCCAGACCGGTTTCCCGAAAAGCAGGGCGGCCTTCGTCTTGAAGGCGATCTCGCCGCGCACGCGCTGGTAGGCGCCCGGATCAGGATCGGCGGCAAGCCGGTCCTTGTTGTCCTTCGGGTCCACGAGGTCGAGTCCGCCGATGAACGTGGGAAAGGCGTGACCCGACGGCCGGAAGGATTCCGTCTGGTCCGTCAGCGCCCGCAGCACGGCGAAGGGATAGTCCGGCAGGTTCAGCCAGGTGGCCAACGAACTGTCGCGCCAGTCGCGCACCGAGACGCCGGCCTGGCCGCCGTAGGTCCACTGCTTGTTGGCGAATTTCTGGTCCGATTCGAGCGTGCCGCTGCCGGCGACGAACCACAGCGCCTGCGGGCGGATGTGGGTCGACCACGCGCGCGCGAGGGCGGCCCAGCGGGGGTCCTTCTCGCGTTCCGCGCCCGTGGTCGGGATTTTCGTGGCGGCGATCACCGCCTCGTTCATCGCGGCGGCCGCCGCCTCGGTGAAGATCATCGGCTCGACGCCGCCCACGGCCTGGAACAGGTTGAAGGTGATTCCCGTGTCGAGGAAGTTGTTGGGATTCTTGGCGGCGTCGGCGGTGACGGAGCCCTTGGCGTGGAAGTTCAGCGACAACCCGTAGGGATCGCGGCTGTCGGGATTGATGACGCGGCCGGCGACCGAGCGCTCGTAGGCATATTCGAGGCCGAGGACGGATTCGTCCTTCGCGCCCTTGACCTGATAGACCTTCGGCTGGAGGTGGAGGTCGTTGATCAGCCCGGAGAGCCGGTCGTCGCCCGCGCCCAGCTGCTTGACGAAGGAATCGACCAGTTCCCGCTCGAGGTTGGGATCGTGGAGGATGGCGTCGGCGGCGGACGGCTTGCCGGCCAGCCCCTGCAGGGCCGCGAACGCGCTGGCGGCGGTCGCGGCGCTCACCTGGGCCTCGGTGATGTTGCCGGCGCTGCCGGCGGACGGTTCGGACCCGGCCGCGACCGCGGCGCAGGCGGCGGAGCCGCCGAGGGCCGCCGCCAGGACGAGGAAAAGGCGAAGATTCATGACTGGGGTTTGATCTCGCCGAAGAAGTTGTAGTTGTCGTCCACCACCTGGGCGAGGTCGGCCACCGTCTTGGTCGCGACGACCAGGAGGTCCGTCATCTCGTCGACCGCGGTCGTGTAGCTCTTGCCGCTTTCGTATTTCGCGAAATTCACGCCGGAGAACATCTTCGCGAGCTGGGCCGCCACATTCTGCGCGTCCAGCCGGCGCACGTCGGGCGACGCGGCGTTGTTCCAGAAGCGGAACTGGTTCATCGTGACCTTCTCGCTCTGGTCGAAGGTCGTATCGAGTTCCTTGATGAAGTTGAGATCGGCCCACGTGTAGGCGCAGGCGAGATTGTTGTTGGACCAGTGCGAGGGGGCAGGCGGAGCGGGCGTCGATTTGGCCATGGTTGAAGCGGGGATGATTGGATTGCGGAACGGAAAACCAATTCAGCTCCTACGCGCGGTCGGGACGGAGCAGGGGTCGAGCTCCGAACTTGCCGACGGCAGGCCAGCGCTTGCCACGGCAAGCCAGTCTTCGATGCGCCATGCGATCGAGGCCATGAAGGGGAAGTTGCGCTGGAGACGCCGCGCGGCGCGGCGTCGGGGACGGCCGACCTAATCCATTAAATCGGAGGAATTAAAGATTTTTCTGGTCCGGTCGCACCGGGGGAAGAAAGCGCAAAAAAACCACGCTTCGGTCACCGAAGCGTGGTCGCCGGACGGAAGCGGACGTTTTTCCGTCGGACACGAAGCGACGCCTCGTGCCTCTCGATTCCGTGTGTGGACAGGTTCCCGGCTACAGCGAGGTCGCGCTGCGATCCGGCGCGGGCCGTGTCACCTCGTCGAGACGTTCACCGACCTTGTCGACCGGATCGCCGTCCTCGTCGAAGACGCGCTCCTCCTCCTCGTCCGCGCCTGGGCTGGGGATGCGGGGCGCGCCGGAGAGCTCCCGCTCGGCCTGCAGCCAGATGGCCTCGTCGCGGTCGCGCGGCGAGCCCTGCTCCTGCCAGATCTCGCGGGCGCGGGCGGAGATCTCATCGTAGCTGGGGATGCGTTTCACGGAGGATTCGGGCAGCGGAAGCGGCGTGCGCGTGACGGGGGTGGAGGCGGGCTTGGCGGCGGGACGGTTCGGGACGAATTTGTTTTTCATGGTGATGTGATTTCGGATTGGGCGTTGAAGATGAATCGGGCGGGATTCTCTCCTTCGCGCCTGCTTGGAGGCGGACGGATGCCGTCGGTTCCCTCGACCGCATGCGGAACCGGCGCGGCGAAACGGCCACCAACACGGGATGGAATACTTTCTCGTCGTGGTCCTCGGGCTCGCGCTCGCGGCGGGGCTGGCGCTGTGGGCGCTGGCCGGAGGCAAGCGTCTGAAGGGGCCGGGGTTGTCCGCCGACTCCCAGCCCGGCCGGGGGCCCGCGCAGCCGTCCGCCGACGAACCGAGTCCATCGGCCTCGTCGGTGGCGCCGCGGGAACAGGCCGAGCGGGCGCAGCGGCGGACGCCGCCGGCATAAAGGTCTGGTTTGTGATTTCCTCCGTCCCTCGGATCGACCTCCCGTAAAATCCTCCGCTCCATTGAACGGGAGGAAATCCGAGAACGATCCGAGGAGAGGAAAAATGGAAGTGCAAGCACCGGGCTTTCCCGTTTCGTTTTCCTCGTGAAAACCCCCGCCCGACTTCTCCTTCCCCTCCTGGCCGTCGTTTCGCTCTCCGCATGTGCGCCGAGGCCGTCGAGCCTGGAGCATCCCTGGCAAAAGCTCAGCAATCCCACGGCGGCCGAGCTTGCGGACCATTTCGCGGCCCCGCCCTCGGAGTTCAGCTCGCAGGTCACCTGGGGCTGGAGCGGCGTGATCACGCGCGAGGTCATCGCCCGCGACCTCGATCACCTGCTCGCGATGAACATCCACCAGGCCTGGGTCGAGCCCGGCCGCAACCCGGAGGCGCCTTATCTTTCCCCCGCGTATTTTGAGAACGTGCGCATCGCGGTCGAGGAGGCGAAGAAGCGCGGCATGCATCTCTGGTTCGACGACGACGGCGGCTATCCGTCGGGCTTCGCCGGCGGCAAGTTCACCCTCGAGCGGCCCGACCTGGACATGAAGGCGCTGGCCCCCGCGGAGCAGGTGCCGGTCGAGCCGGGCAAGGTCTTTTCCCGCGCGCTCGATGCGAACACGATCTGCGCCCTGGCGCTCAACCTCGACACCGGTGACGCGCAGGTGATCGAGCCGAAGGGCGGCCAGGTCGAATGGACGGCGCCCGCCACCGGCCGCTGGGCGGTGGCGCTGCCGCGCTGGGTGTTCCGCTCGGGCGTGACCAAGTCAGCGAACAACAAGTCCGGCGGCAAGGACGCCGAGCACTCGCTGATGGACTACCTCGACCCGCGGGCGGATGCGCTCTTCATCACCTGGACCTTCGAGGCCTACAAGAAAGTCGTCGGCGACGAGTTCGGCAAAACCTTCCTCGGCTTCCGCGGCGACGAGGCCGCCTACGGCTTCAACCCCTGGACGCCCAATTTCCCGGCGGAATTCCAGAAGCGCAAGGGCTACGACATCCGCCCGCACCTGCCGGCGATCGCGGCGATCCAGCTCGGCCGCGGCGGACGCGGCAACGCGGCCCCGCCGGCGGCCGACAACCTCGACGCGGCGCACCGGGCCTATGCCGATTACTGTGACGTGTGGTCCGATCTCATGGGCCGGAATTTCTTCTCCGCGGGCGCGCTCTGGTGCGCGGACAACCACCTGCAGATGCAGACCCACATCGAGCACGAGGAGATCCTGCCGCAGCTCGCCGGCGCCAACGGCGATTATTTCAAGGCCATGCGCGACGTGCAGGTGCCCGGCATCGACGTGATCTGGCACCAGATGTGGCACGACGTCGTGGCCGATTTCCCCAAGCTCGCCTCGTCCGCGGCCCACCTCGACGGCCATCCCCAGTCGATGACCGAGACCTTTGCGGCGATGAACGGCAACTATCCGACGCCGAACCTCGAGGAGGCCGGCTGGATCCTCAACCACGAGATCGGACTCGGCATCACGCACGTCGAGTTCATGTCGATGCGCGCCTCCACCGGCGGCGGGCCCGTCGGCGCACCGCTCCCTTCGGCCGCCCCCGCGGCCGCGCGCGGAACCAATCCCGCTTCTTCGCCGGCGCCGCTCATGCGCGGGGCCGCGCCGAACGGCTATCGCTACATCACCGATCCCAAGTTCCCCGAGCTGGCGCAATACGTGAATCGCACGACGTATGTGCTGGGGCAGGGCCGGCCGGCGGCGCAGGTGGGCGTGTACATCCCGTCGTCCAGCTTCTGGTTCGGCCCCGCGGCCAACCGCAGCTTCCTGGCGATCGTGCACGCGCTGCTCGAGCACCAGCGGGATCTCGATTTTGTCGACGAGGCCGCGCTGGCGCAGACGCTCAAGCTCCAGGGCGGCGAGCTGGTCAACCTCAGCGGCCAGGCCTACCGCGGCATCGTCGTTCCGCCGGTCGATGCGATTTCACAGGCCGCGCTCGACCGGCTCAAGGCGTTCGCCAAGGCAGGCGGCCACGTGGTGTTCCTCGGCGACGCACCCCGCCTCGTGATGGGCCGGAATTTTCTCACGGCCACGGGGCCGGCGGACATCAGTTGGGCCGTGACCGAGCCCTCGGGCGAGGTGACGCCGAAAGTCCTCTCGGCGCTGCCCGTCCCGGACCTGGCGCTGGACCAGGCCGCTCCCGGGCTGAAGTACAACCACCGGCAGCTGAAGGACGGCGACGTCTATTTCCTCTTCAACGAGGGCGACGCGCCGCTGAGCCTCAAGGCGACCCTGGCCGTGAACGGTCCGGCCCGTCAGGCGCAAAGCTGGGACGCCGCCACCGGGAAGATCGAAGGGTTACCCGGCGCGGCCTTTGCCGCCGGGAAAATGACGCTGCCACTGGAACTCGCGCCGTGGGCGACCGAACTCGTCGTCGTCAGCTCGGGGACGGCCAAGGTGGCTTCCGTGTCGATCAAGTAGGAATGGGCGGCCCGCCCGTCCTGGTCTTGACTGGGTTTAACCTCAAACCCGGAGGATTTCGCGCAGAGACACGGAGGCACGGGGAAAGAAGAATGGTGGGTGGCGATCTTCCGGTCGCCGTCGACGCGTCCCGGAGGTGGCGCCCCGCTCTTTGTTTCCGACCTCTGCGCCTCCGTGCCTCTGTGCGAAACCTTCAGGTCTCAGCCAAATCCGGCGCGACCGCTTACGGCAGCTCCTTGAGCCGGATGTTGCGGTACTCGATCGCGTTGCGGCCGGCCTCGAGTGCGAGCTGGCCAAAGAGCGGCGGGACTTTCAAGGCGGTCTCGAGAATCTCGCCGTTGCAGGTGCAGAACGCAGACCCGTCGTGCACCGTGATCTCCATGGCATTCCAATCCTGCGGCTTGAACGACTTGAGCTGCTTGTAAGCGTAGGTTTGGAAATCGCCGCATTGCAGCTGGACGTTGTCGAAGAAGATGCCGCTGTCGGCGCGCACGGAGGCGCGGAATTCCAGGCGCAGGACGAAATTTTTCGGAAAATCGCGCGTCGTCCAGAGCAGCACGCGCTCCTTTTCCGCGTTCACCGTCAGGAGCCCGTCGTGCACGCTCCAGCGGCCGTCCATCGGATCGGTCTTCCCGTCGAGCGGCGGGCCGTCCTTGTGATGCCATCCCGTCAGATCCTTGCCGTTGAAGAGCGAAACGAAGCCGGATTCGGTTGTGGCGTCGGAGGCGCGGAGTCCGCCCGCGAGGAGGCCGGTGAGCAGCGCGAGACAGAAACGCAGGGGGTGGGGCATGTCCGCGACCCTGGGCGCGCGTCCCACGGCGGGCAAATTCAAACCGTCCGCCTGGCTACCGCAGGGCCCGCTCGGCCTCGGCCATCGTCTCGCAGGTGATCACCTGCACCTTGCCGCGATAGTGGATCAGCGAGAGGATGTTCAGCCCGATGTCCTTGCTCGGATCCGGGATCACGCGGATCACTCGCCCCACACCCTGGACCTTGCAGAGCTCCATCATCCTCGAGAGGTGGGGGCCGCAATCGAGCGCCATCGCCTCCAGCCCGGTGAGGTCGGCGACCACGGTGAAGCCCTTCCGCATCTGCGCCAGCAGGCCCTCGGTCCGCTGGATGCCGGCCTTCATGTCCGCGGCGGTCACGCTGCCGGCGTAGCGGAGGTGAAGGAGATTGCGGGGCGCCTCCACCTCGATTTCGAACACGGTCGTCGACTTCACGCGCCGAGCGTGGAGCACCGCCGGCGTTGCGGCCAGTGGAAAGCCGTTTGTGTCCTGGTGATTTCAATCTCCGGATTTTTGGCCACGAAAAGGCACAAAGGCCCCGCGGCTTCGCAGAGAACCTCCCGTGCGCCTATAGGCGCGATGGAGACTTGGCGCAGCCTGGGATTTCTCGCGCCTTTTCGTGGCCACACTCCGGTGTTTCGAATTTGCCGACCCGGGGCCCCGCGGTTCAGCCTCCGTCCATGCGTCACCCCTCCACGCTTCGTTTCGCCCTCGCCGCCGCCGTGCTGTCCGTCCTGGCCCGCGCCGCTGATTTCACCCCGGAAGCCGGCTTCACCGCGCTCTTCAACGGCCACGACCTGACCGGCTGGCATCACAAGGACGGCCCGCCGCTCGACGGCAAGACCGACGCGGAGGACGGGCGCTACACCGTCAAGGATGGCGCCCTGGCGGGCAACGGCGAGAAGGGCCGCGTGCTGCTCTGGACGGTGAAGGACCTGCCGAAGAACTTCGTCCTGCGCCTCGAGTTCCGCGCGGCGGCGCACACCGACGGCGGGATCTTCTTCAACAAGACGCAGCTGCAGTGCGGCGACTACGCGACCTACGCGTACAAGCGGCTCACGTCGTTCAAGCCGCAGGACTGGAACTCGATCGAGGTCACGATGCAGGACGGCGCGGCGCGCTGCACCTGCAACGGCGAACTGCTCGAGGCGGCGCTGAAGGTCCCCGAGTCCGGCCAGCTCGCGCTCGAGGCCGACAAGAACGCGATCGAGTACCGGAACATTCGAATCAAGCCGCTCCCCTGAGCGGGGTGTTCGAATTCCAACGCTGAATGTTCGAGCGGTCCGTGCAAAGACACGGAGGCACCAAGCGGGAGAGGAAAGATTTCCGCGTTTTGGCGCATCCGCGCGAAACCGGTCCGGGAGGCGGGGTGTAACCCATTTGGTTACGCTCCGTGCGGGCGGCGAGGGAGGGCAGGACGGTCATCCGGCTCGACAGCCCGGGCGTGGCGGGCGGAGATTGGGGCATGGACTCTGGGAAGACTTCGTTGGACAGGCTGCGGACCATTGCTTTCTGGGAGGGTGTCTCCTTTTTGGTGCTGCTCCTGGTGGCGATGCCGCTGAAATATCTCGCGGGCTGGCCGCTGGCGGTGCGCGTCGTGGGCATGGCGCACGGGATTCTCTTCATCCTGTACGTGCTGGCGGTGATCGCAGTCGTGCGACGCCATGCATGGCCCTGGCGTCGGACCGCGCTCGTGCTCCTGGCGAGCGTGCTGCCGGCGGGACCCTTCGTGGTCGACGCCCGGATCCTCCGCCGCGAGGCGGCGACCGAGCCTGAGGTTTAGAACGGCCGGGAACCCGAACGGGTTTCGCGCGGAGGCGCAGAGGCACGGAGGTCGGAAAGGAGCGGGTTCCTATCCGGATTTTGGCCACGAAAAGGCACGAAAGGCCGGTGGCTTCGCCTGCGACTTCCCGTGCGCCTATCGGCGCGATGGAGACGCCGTCGCAGCTTGGAATTTCTCGTGCCTTTTCGTGGCCAAAGAATTCTCCGCGTCTTCGCGTCTCTGTGCGAAACCCTTCGGAATTCCGCCCTGCCGACCGGACTTGGCAACCTACGTCGGTCCGGCGACACTATGCGCCGCATGCGTCCGCTCGTGTTCCTCTCCGGCCTGGCCCTGGCTTTCCTTGGGACTGCCGCGCGCCTGTCCGCGGCCGCGCCCATCGAGATCAAGGTGCCCACCGAGCTGCCGCCCGAGTCACCCGGCAAGCCGGTGGGGTCGTGGCTCGACGCCCAGGTGGCGTTGGCGCGCCTCGGGATTTCCTGCGGGGCGATCGACGGCGTGGGCGGGTCGCAGACCGTGGTGGCGCTGCAGGCGTACCAGGAGGACCGCGGACTCCCGGTCACGGGCGCCCTGGACGACGCGACGCGCGCGCAGCTCGTGCTCACGAGCCCGACCCTGACGCAGATGATCCTCGCGCGCGAGGACCTGGAGCGGCTGCAACCGCTCAGCCCGACCTGGCTGGGAAAGTCCCAGCAGACCGCGTTGGATTACGAGACCGCCCTCGAACTGGTCGCGGAACGCACGCACGCGAACCCGGCGCTGATCCGCAAGCTGAACCCGAATGTGGACTGGGCCCGTCCGGCGGCGGGCATGCCGCTCACGGTGCCGGCCGTCGGCCGCGTGAAGCCGGCGGGCATGGCGGCGCACCTGCACATTTATCTCGCAGCCCACGTGCTCGAGATCCGTGACGCGGACGGCGGGCTGGTCGTGCACTTCCCGGTGAGCATCGCGCACATGGCGGAGAAGCGCCCCGAAGGGGAGCTGAAGGTCACCGTCGTCATCGCCGGTCCCAACTACACGTTCGATCCCGACGTCTTTCCGGAGTCCGCGGAGGGCCGGGAACTCGGGCGCAAACTCGTGCTGCCGCCGGGCCCGAACAATCCCGTGGGCGTGGCCTGGATCGGCCTCGACCGGCCGGGCTACGGCATCCACGGCACGCCGGTGCCGGAGCAGGTCGGACGGACGGAGTCGCACGGCTGTTTCCGCCTCGCGAACTGGGATGCGCTCACGCTGCTGGACCTGGCCTGGGTCGGGCTGCCGGTGATCGTGGACCCGTGATGGGGCTGAGTGACAAGGGGCAGGGTCCAAGTGACAAGTCATGGAGGACGGAGGCGAGCGTCCAACATTCAACACCGGGCTTGGCGGTGGTAGGTCGGTCTTCCTTGGACGTTGGGCGTTGGACGTTGGATGTTGAACGTTGCCGCCGCGGTCACCGATAGCCCTCGGCCTGGAGGGTGAAGAGGCGGGCGTAGCGCCCGCCGGCGGCGAGGAGCTCGGCGTGCGTGCCCTGCTCGGTGATGCGGCCGTGTTCCAGGACGAGGATGCGGTCGGCCATGCGCACGGTGGGGAAGCGGTGCGAGATGAGGATCGCCGTGCGCCCGTGCGTCAGCGAGCGGAAGCGCTCGAACACGGCGTGCTCCGCCTCGGCGTCGAGCGCGGCGGTCGGCTCGTCGAGCACGAGGATGTCCGCCTCCTCGCGCATGAAGGCGCGGGCCAGCGCGACCTTCTGCCACTGCCCGCCGGATAGCTCGACGCCGTCCTGGAACCAGCGACCGAGCTGGGTCTCGATGCCCGCCGGCAGCGCGGCGACGACCTCGCGCGCCCCGCCGCGCTCCACCGCGCGCTCGATCCGCGGCGCGTCCGCGAGATGCTCGCGGCTGCCGAAGCCGACGTTTTCGCGCACGGCGAACTGGTACTGGTTGAAATCCTGGAAGATCACTCCGATGCGCCGGCGGAGCACGGTCTCGTCCCAGTCGCGGAGATCGCGCCCGTCCAGCAGGATCCGGCCCTCGGTCGGCTCGTACAGGCGGGTGAGCAGCTTGATCAGCGTCGTCTTGCCCGCGCCGTTTTCCCCGACGAGCGCGAGGCTCTCGCCCTGCGGGATGAAGACGGAGAGATCCCGCAGCGCCCAGTCCTTCGCGCCGGTATAGCGAAAACCGACGCCCTCGAAGCGGATGCCCTTCTCGGCGAGCCCCGGCGACGTCGGCCGCGGCTCGGGCCGGCTGACGGGGATCGCGAGGTACTCGAACAAATTCGACATGTAGAGGTTGTCCTCGTACATGCCGCTGAGCGCCGAGAGGATGGACTGGAACGCGCCCTGGCCCTGGCGGAAGGCCACGACGTACAGCGTCATGTCGCCGAGCGAGAGCCGGCCGGCGGCGGCGGCCAGCGCGATCACGAGGTAGCAGCTGTAGAAGGCGCCGCTGGCGATCAGCGACAGCGCCGCCGTCCAGCCCGTGCGGCGGAGGGCGAGGGCGCGGTCCTCCACGTAGAAGGTCTCGGCGAGCTGCTTGTAGCGGTCGAGCAGCATCGGGCCGAGGCCGAAGAGCTTCACCTCCTTCACGTGCTCGTCGTTCGCGATGACGTACTCGAGGTAGTTCAGCCGGCGCGCGTCCGGCGAACGCCAGTTGCGCAGGCGGAAGGCCATGCCGGAGAAGCGCGCCTCCGAGACGAACGCCGGCACCGCCGCCAGCAGCAGTCCCGCGACCGCCCACGGGCTGAAGCGCAGCAGCAGGCCGGTGTAGCCCGCGAGGGTCAGGATGCTGCGCGCGATCTGGAAATTCTGCTGCACGAGCGACAGCGGCCGCGACGACGCCTCCCGCCGCGCGCGGGTGAGCTTGTCGTAGAACTTCGCGTCCTCGAAGTGCCGCAGCTCGAGCGTCAGCGCCTTCTCCATGATCGTCACGTTGAGGTCGATCCCGAGCCGGAAGCCGATCGTCTGCCGCAGCAGCCCGAGGCCGCGCTCGACGAGCCCGATCCCGATGACGAGGCCGAACTCGACGAACACCCAGCGCTTCACCGTGGCGACGGCGAGATCGTACGCCGGCCCGGCGCCGGCGGCGTGGGCCCGCACGACGCCGTCGACGATCAGCTTGCCGACCCAAGCCATGGTGACCGGCAGCGCCGCCGAGAGCACCGTCAGCAGCGCGACGCCGACCAGCCCCGCGGGCGAGGAGCGCCAGACGAGCTGCAGCGTGCGCGGCGTGTGCGAGAAGCTGCCGAGCGCGCGCGACCAGAACGGCAGCGTCGGCGTCGCGGCGGAGGAGGCGGAATGGGGGACGGCCAAGCCGGCAACGTTCGCGGATGGCGGGCTTGGGTCAAGCGGCGGCGGCTCCGCCGGGGGTGTGAGGCGTAGGGCCTGAGGCGTGAGGTCCGGCCATTTCGGAAATGTAGGGGCGTCCCTTGCGGACGCCCGGATCGATGGTTTCGAATTTTCGGAGAGGTTCACGCGAAGCCGCGAAGAGCGCGAAGGCTGCCCCTAGGCTGTCCGCTTTTCCTTCGCGCTCTTCGCGGCTTCGCGTGAGACCTGCCTTGGATCGGCGGCCGATGGAGAATAACGGATTGATCTGTGCGACCCGCTGGTCGGGTGCAGTCCGCGTTCGACATCGTACCGGACGTTTCCATGCTCGCGAAATCCCGCCGCGATGAACGAGGACGAACTCCAGCAATGCCATGCGGCGCTCGGGGCGGCGCCGGGCGCCACGATCGAGGAAGTCCGGCAGCTTTATCTCGGAAAATCCCAGGCCCTCGCGCAGGCGGGCGCGCCGGAGGAGGAGCGGGCCCGGCTGCGGGCGACTTACAACCGGCTCATGGCCCACCTCCGGACATTGCCGGAGGGAAGAGCCTCCGGGCTGGCGGCGCAGGCCCCGGGAGCCGGCCAGGTCAGCGACCTGGCCTACAGCGCACGGACGCCGGCGGGCGGACCGGTGTATGTTCCGCCGCCGCCGCCGAGTGATTCCTACCAGCCTCTCGCCTTCGATCGCCCGCTGGTGAACGCGCTCGCCCTTCCCGTGGTCGGCGGACTCGCGATCCTCGTGACGCAGAATGCCCTCGGCGCCTTTCTCCTGCAGGGCTTCCATGTCTGGGTCCATGAGTTCGGGCACGCGACGGCGGCCTGGCTCACCGGCAAGCGGGCGCTGCCGCTGCCGATCGGGTGGACGAATCTCTCGGCGGAGAAGTCGCTGTTCGTCTATATCGGCCTCCTCCTGCTGCTCGGCCTGCTGTTTGCCGCGGGCTGGCGGGAGCGGAAGCCATGGCCGATGATCTTCGCCGCCGCGCTGGCCGGATTGCAGGCCTACATGACCTGGATCCTCCCGGCGGAGCGCGGACGGATGTGGATCGTGTTCGGCGGCTGCGGCGGCCAGTTCTACCTCAGCGCGCTGATGATCGGGCTGTTCTACTGCGAGCTGCCCGAGAAGTTCAAATGGGGCCTGTGCCGGTACGTCTTCCTCTTCATCGGCGCGAGCAGCTTCTACGACGCCTACACCTTCTGGCAGAAAGTGAAATACGGCGCGGTGCCGCTGCCGTACGGCTCGATGGTCAACGGCGAGGAGGATGCGAGCGGGGATCTCGACACGCTCTCGGCCGATTTCGACTGGAGCGACCGGACGATCATCGCCACCTACACCCATCTCGGGAACGTCTGCCTCGCGGGCATCGTGATCGTCTATGCGATCTATGCGCTCCAGCTGAACCGCCTGCCCGGCCGGCTGCTGGCGAAGATGGAGGTCCGCCAGGAAACCTGAAGCCGGCCGGTGGCGGCGAAAGGCGGGAGGTAACCCAATGGGTTACACCACCCGTGCGCTGGCCGGTTTGAAGAGCGGCTGCGCCAAATCTGCGGCGTCACGCGCCTGCTCTCCGAAAATCCAAACTCCAAAACCCAAAACCCAAAATCTACCGCGTCATTCCTCTTCGTCCTCGTGCAGGTCGTCCCGGTTGCGCGGGAGTTTCTGCGGGAGGAAATAAAAGTAGGTCATCAGCCACCAGCTCCACGCGCGCCGGTAGAACAGGATGGGCACCACGAAGGCCACGACCCCGGCGACGAGGATGCCGGTGAGGGGGCCGATGACGCCGCAGACCGTCAGGAGGATCACCGGCACGATGAAGAGCGCGACGGTGACGGTGTAGTTGATCACGAACGGCCCGAGAAAAAACCCGTCGCCCCGGTCGAGCTTGAGCCCGCAGTCCGGACACGCCGCGTTGATGCGGAAGCGGTGCCCGGACTGGAACAGGGCGGGTGAGCCGCAGTTGGGGCAATGACCGGCGAGACCCCGGGCGACGATCTGGCGGCGCGTGACGTTCATGGCGGTGGACAGAAACCTACGCAGGGCATCCGCGGCCTCAAGGGGCGAAGGCCGGCAGCCCGCGTTTTTTCCGGCCGGTGCAGTCGGCGGCGGCGGAGCCGCCGGAGGTGTGAGGCGTGGGGCGTGAGGTATGAGGCGGGGGATATGAGGCCTGGGTTCGATGGTGGTTGCGCCATTGTCGGCGGTCCCTACATAGGGGGCTCCCCTGCCGCCGAGGCCTGTCGTTGCATGAAGCCGATCCACGTTCTTGTGCTCCTCCTGGTGCTGGCGGGGGAACTCGTTTTTTTCGGCACGGCGATCGCGCGGCACCAGGCGTGGGTTTACCCGCGGTGGTTCGACCAGGTGCAGTATCTGGACGAGGCCTACCGCGGATATGAACGGGCGCGCGAGTCCGGGTTCCTGGCGGGCGTCCGCGAAACGCTGGCGAACATCTCGCCGCAGGGCACGCTGCACGATTTCTGGGCGCTGCTGGTTTTCTCGATGACCGGCCCTTCGCGCGAGGCGGCGCTCGCGGTGAACCTCCTCGCCTTCGCCGCGCTGCAGGCGGTGACGTTCTTCACGGCGCGGCGGATTTCGGGTTCATCGGCCGTGGCCTGGATCGGGGTCGCGTTCCTCGCGGCGCTGCGCTGCGGCTGGTCGGGAGGCTCGGGTTCGGCCGTCGACTTCCGGCTGGATTGGATGGCGGCCTGCGCGTACGGGAGCGCGCTGGGCGTGGCGGCCGCCGGCGACGGTTTTCGCTCGGCGCGCAGCGCGACGGCCTTTGGCCTCGCCGTCGCCCTGGTGTTGCTCACGCGGCACCTGACGGCGGTCTACTTCGTCGCGATCTACGCGCTGTTCCTGATCGCCCTGCTGGCCCAACCGGGGCGGCGGACGCGAATCGGCTGGCTGCTGCTTTCCGGCGCGGTCGCGCTGGCGATCGCGGGACCCAGCTTCTGGCGCAACCGCCACGCGATCTATAACTATTACTGGATCGGGCACATCGACGGACCGGAACGGGCGCTGCGCGACCCGCATCTCGGCCCGCTCGCGTCGGTCCGCTGGCTGTTGTCGGACCTGTGGTCCGTGCAGCTCGGGTGGGCGGCGCTCGTCCTCATCGCGGGCACGGTGGTGGCCCTTGCCGTGGCGCGCCGCTTTTCCGGGCGTCCGTCCGTGGAGCGGCCGGGAAGGCGCGACGCCTGGATCGCGGCGGGGATATTTTTCATCGCGCCCGCCGCGGTGTTGTCGATGCACACGCTCAAGGCCTCGCAGCCGGTGAGCATCCTCGCCCCGGCGGCGGCCTGGCTTGGGCTCCTCGCGTGCGCGTCGCTCGCGCGCGGCCTGGGATCCCGCGGAACGGGCATCGTCGCCGCGGGCGCCGTGGCCGGCGGGCTGGCAATTTTTACCGCCGGAGTCAGGGGCCTCGGCCTTTCCGCGGCGGAGGAACGCACCGCGGAGAAGACCAATGCCTTGGCCGACTATGTCTACGACCGTGCCGAGGAGTGCGGGCTTGCGCGGCCCCGCCTGGCGGTCACCTGGATCCTCGACGGCCTCAACGGCCCGGCGTTCCGCGTGCTCGGCTACGAGCGTCATGGACGGTGGCTCCAGATCGACGAGACCCTGCCGACCGGTCTCTTCGAGACCACCGCGGCGATTGTCATGGGGCAGCTGGGCCAGAGCGATTTTGTCTGTCTCGTGAAAGGCGGCACGGCGGAGGCCGGGCCGTGGCCGTTCAACCGCGAGATGCTGGCGCTGCTGCCGGCGATCGGCGAATGGTGCGAGGCGAACCTGCGGCGGGTCGGCGAGCTGGAGGTGGAGGGAATGCCGTCGGTCCTGTACGAACGGCGGTCGCTCGGGAAGGTGGGTGGCGGTCGAGGCGTCAATTTCGCCGCCTTGCTGGAGCGGTTGCCGGCGGACTCCCGCCATCTGCCGGCTCCGCCCCCGGCGGCTCCGCTGTTGCCGCCCGCGGACGAGGTGCTGTGGTCGCTTCGGGCGGACTGCGCGTATCTTCTCCAGGCGGCGTACAGTCCGGTGCGCTACCGCGTCGCGGGGCTGCCGGCCGGACTGACGTTCAATGAACGGACGAACCGCCTCGAGGGACGCTTCCCGCGGGCCGGCGTGTTTCCCATCGACGTCACGGCGACGAACGCGGCGGGCTCGACCGCGGCCCGCGTGACCTTTCGGGTGGAGGACGCCGCGGCTCTCGGCGTCGTGCGCGGGCCGGCCACGGCTGTCGTCGGCCGTCCCGCCGCGATCGATTACGAGGCGTTCGATGTCGCGGGCCGGCTCAACCTGATCGACGTCGTGGACGCGACCACGGGAAAACAGCTCGACCGTCTCGCCGCCGGGGAAGGCGAGCGGCAGCGGTGGCGCGGACGCTATGAGACGACCTTCGCGCAACCGGGCCGGCACACGCTGCTCTTTCGGATCACCTGCTTCGATCCGGCCGAAAAAATTCCCTACACCTATTTCGACCGCTCGTGCGACATCGACGTCACCCCGTAAGTCGTTCGCGTTGTAGGCCACCTCGGTGAGGTGGCGGCCAGGTCAGCGACCTGGCCTGCGGGTTTCCAGGTCCGGGAGAAAAACCGTGAGCAGCCCGAGCAGCGGCAGGAAGCTGCAGAGCTGGAAGACGTGGGCGATGCTGGTGTGGTCGGCCAGCCAGCCGAGGAGGGCGGAGCCGATGCCCGCGATGCCGAACGCGAAGCCGAAGAAGAGGCCCGCGATGAGCCCGACTTTTCCGGGCACCAGTTCCTGCGCATAGACCAGGATGGCGGAGAATGCGGAGGCGAGGATCACGCCGATGAGGATCGTCAGCGCCACCGTCCAGCCGGCGCCGACGTGCGGCAGCAGCAGCGTGAACGGAGCCACGCCAAGGATGGAGATCCAGATCACGTACTTTCGTCCATAGCGGTCGCCCAGGGGCCCGCCGATGATGGTGCCGGCGGCGACGGCGAAGAGGAAGATGAACAGGTCCACCTGCGCCTGCCGGACGGAGAGGCCGAATCTGCCGATGAGATAGAACGTGTAGTAGCTGGTGAGGCTCGTGAGGTAGATGTACTTGGAGAAAATGAGGACAATCAGCACCGCCAGCGCGACCGCGACGCGCCGCCGCGGCAGGGTTGGATGACCCGCCGGGCCCTCCGCCGCCGGGCCGTTGCGCTGCTCCGCCAGGCTGCGGCCATACCAGCGGCCGACGCGGAGCAGAATGCCCATGCCGAGCAGCGCCAGGACCGAGAACCACAGCACGTGCGCCTGGCCGCGGGGCACCACGACGAGGGCCGCGAGCAGCGGGCCAAGCGAGCTGCCGAGATTGCCGCCCACCTGGAACAGCGACTGCGCGAAACCATGCCTCCCGCCGGAGGCGAGCCGGGCGATCCGCGAGGCTTCGGGATGGAAGATCGCCGAGCCGAGTCCCACCAGCGCCGACGCCAGCAGGAGCAGCGGGAAGGAGCCGGCCTGCGAGAGGAGGACCAGTCCGGCCAGCGTCAGTCCCATTCCCGCGGCCAGGGAATAGGGCCGGGGCCGGCGGTCGTTGTAGATGCCCACGATGGGCTGCAGCAGCGAGGCCGTCACCTGGAAGGCGAAGGTGATCATCCCAATCTGCGCGAAGCTGAGACCGTAGTTGTCCTTCAGCAGCGGATAGAGCGCGGGGATGAGTGACTGCAGCGTATCGTTCAGCAGGTGCGAGAAACTCAGCGCGAGCAGGATTCGCAGCAGGCCCTGCTGGGTGTCCGGGTTTTTCCCGAGAGCGATGCCGACAACGCGATCCATCCAGCGTTGGTGAGGTGCCGCGAATGAACCCGCAATCCGTTTAGGCGCATCCGCCCCGCAGCAGCCGATGTTTCGGGGCGGAACAGACGATTGCGGGAGGGGCGCAGGGACCGGGGCCGTACCGCGTCTCCAGTCCCGCGGGGCCGACACACCCCGCCCTGTCGGGCACCCCTCTTCTTTCTAGAGGGGAGCTCAAACTATCAGGTTCCCCTAAGAAAGAAGAGGGGCCTGTCAGCCATACCTCCAGCGAAGGCTGAGGGCGCGCAGCGACGGGGTGTGTCTCCGCCTTGCGGCGGAGACGAGACTTCAGCTCGCCCGGCGTTCGGAGCGGGGAAGGCCCAGCGCCTCCTCGTGCACGGCCTGGAGCTCGTGTTCCAGCTCGGCCTTGGCCGAGAGCCAGAATTCGAGATCCCGGCCGATGGGGCTACCCGCGATCCGCCACAGCTGGCGGGCGCGCGCGGTGATTTCCTCGCTGGTTGGCGTGATTGCAGGCGTCTTCATTTGCCCAGCAGTTTGGCGATGAAAAAGATGAGGACGGCGCCGCCGATGCCGCCGCCGAAGAGGAGATAGAGCAGCGAGTATCCGGCGGCGGCGACGACGGGAAGAAGGATGAGGGCGGTCATGGAGATGTAGGGTTTGGAAGAGAGGGTTTCCGATCCGTTTTCATAGTACGGTCCCCTCCCGCGCAGTTCCCGCACGGCCGGCGACTCCGGCTCGATGGGGATGGGGAAAAACCCGGCGGGGAGCGCAGGGCTTTTCCGCCCGCGCCCTTCCTTTCCGCGCAGCAGCTACGAGGTCGTGCTGTGCCGGACCTTGTCGTAGGCGTCGCGGAGGCGCTGCCAGGCCTGGGTCACCTTGTCCTTGGCGGCGGGCCAGGTGCTGTCGGTCGCCTTTTCCGCCTCGGCTGTCATCGACTGCAGATAGGCCCGCGCGTCGTTGAGCTCCTTCGCATTGAAATCCCAGTCCTTGGCCGCCTCGTCGGTCATGTGTGCGCGCTTCGCGTTGAGGACGAGGATGCCGGCATCCACTTTCTTCATGATGAGCGTCAGTCCCGCGATGAAATCGGCGTGCTTCTCGTAGGAGTAGTCCTTGATCGTGTCCCAGGTTTCGGTCGCGGTGGTGTAGTCGGGATTCACCAGCACGGTATCGTCGGGCGGATTGACGGGCGGCGGCGCGACCGGCGGCGGTGCGGAGGGAGCGGCGAGCGGCGGATTGGAGGCGGGATCGGAGGCCTCCACCGCCGCGGCGGAAACGGCGCGGAGGACCAGGAAGGCGGCAAAAAGCGGGACGGACGCGGCTTTCATGTTGATTGCCGCGCATGGAGCGGCCGCGCGGCGGGAGGTTCCCGGCTTTCGGGCGGTTTACAATCAAACCCTGACCGGGACCCGACCGCGACGGCCAGGGAACGTTCAACATCCCACGTCCAACGCTCAACGTTCGGAAACGGGCTCGATCGCTTTCATCCCGGCTGGCGTTGGACGTTCAATGTTGAACGTCGGATGTTGAACGTTCCCACGCGCTGCGCGCGGGTCGGTCACTTCAGGATCTCGTACAGGCTGGCGTGGTCGTCCGTCCACAGGCCGACCTTCTTGGCCAGGAGCTCCGGCTTGTCGGTGGCGTTGCGGATGTCCTCGTTGTCGAGCAGCGCCTGATTCCTCGTCACGAGGATCCAGGTCGTGCGGTAGACCCACCAGTCCTTTTCGTCGTCATCTGAAACGACCGCCGCCTTGAGGCCGAAATCCCGGGCGAGATCCTCGACCACCGGGCGGAGGTTCAAGTAGCGGTTGGAGGTGTGCACCGCGATCACCCCGTCGGGTTTCAGCTGGCGGAGGTAGGTCGCGAACGCCTCGCGCGTCAGGAGATGCACGGGGATGGCGTCGCTGCTGAACGCATCCAGCGCGAGGAGGTCGAACTGCTGAGGCTGGCCGGCGGCCAGTTCCTGCTCCATCGACAGCCGCGCGTCGCCGAGGACGATGTCCACCTTCGCCGGGCAATGCCGGATGTAGCTGAAGCGGCCGAGCGCCAGCTCGCGGACGGCGGGATTGATCTCGTAGATGCGGAGGTAGTCGCCGGCGCGCCCGTGCGCGGCGAGGGTGCCGGTGCCGAGCCCGACCAGGCCGATGCGGCGGGGCCCGTCCGGCAGGTGGCGGATGGCCAGGCCGACGCCGCTCGTCTCCGCATAGTAGCTGGTCGGCCAGGCCGCCTGCGGCATCTGCTCGAACTGGATGCCGTGGGTGATGGCGCCGTTGAGGAGCGAGTAGTACCGCCCCTCGGGGCTGTCCGAATCGTACTCGAAGACCTTGAGCGTGCCGTAGAAATTGCGCGAGGCGCTGAGCCGGGCCCGGTTGCCGTCGGCCTCGTTGGTGCGGTGCATCTGGACGAGGAAGATGACCCCGCACCCCATCGAACCGAACATCAGGAAGACGACCATGCTGGGCTGCCACGCCGCCGTCCAGCGCCGGCGGCGCACGTCGACGAAGCAGTACGCGAAGACCGCCGCGGCGAAGGCGAGCCAGGGCCAGTGGTCGAGGTAGAACTCCTTCACGGCGGAGCCGATCTTCGAGCCTCCGAAGTAATTGTGGTACAGGTCCTCGAACTGCGACCAGAGCCCGGGATCGGTTTTGACGGACAGCCGCAGGATCGGGATGACGATCGACGCGACCAGCAGGCCGACGCCCGCGGCCACCGGGAATTCCGGGCTGCGATGCCGGTAGCAGAGCACGCCGAGGAAATAGGTGAGCGCCCAGTAGCCGGCCTGGAGCTCCCAGTATTCGTTGAACACGAGCGGCGCCACCACGGCGACGAGGAAGCCGCCGAGCGCGCCGCCGGCGGCGATCGACAGGAAGTAGGAGGTCAGCCGGCGCGGCGGCGGCCGGAGGCGGAAGAGTTCCCCGTGGCAGACCATGCAGGCGACGAACAGCGTCAGTGTGTAGCCGGTGATCTGGTGCGAGAGCGGCGCGGAGTTGCCCTCGGCGAGGAGGTGGCAGACCACGGCGATCCCGACCACCAGCAGCAGGACGAAGATCGGCCGCCGGTACCAGCGCGGGTGGTCGAAGCAGAGAATGAAGCTCAGGAGGTACAGGCTCAGCGGCAGCACCCAGAGGAACGGCACGACGGCGACCTCCTGGCAGAGCTTGTTGGTCGTCGCGAGCAGGAGGATCGAGGCGATCGCGGGCAGGCTGAACCAGAGCAGCCGGTCGAGCGGCGAAGTCCTTTCCCCGTCGGACGGCGTCGCGGCCGGGTCGGGCATGCCGCCGGGATTTTCCGCCGGCGCCCGGCGCCGCAGCTGCCACGCACAGTAGCCGCAGCACAGGACAAACACGCACAGTCCCGCCGCCCACAGCGTCGCCTGGGTGTGGCGGGAAAAGCGCCACTCGAAGAAAAACGGATAACTCAGCAGCGCCAGGAGCGAGCCGACGTTGGACAGCGCGTAGAGCCGGTAGGGCGAGACGCCGGGATTCGTCAGGCTGAACCACTGCTGCATGAGCGGCCCGGTGGAAGACAGCACGAAGTACGGCAGGCCGATGCAGGCCGTCAGCAGGAGGAGGATGTGGAGGATCGGGTCGCCCGACAGGTGCGACTTCCAGCTTTCGGAGGGAACGATCGGCAGCAGGACGAGCGCCAGCCCCAGCAGCACGAGATGGAGCAGGCCCTGCTGCCGCGGCTTCAGGTGCCTCGAGGAAAAATGGGCGTAGGCGTAGCCGCCGAGCAGCACCGTCTGGAAGAAGAGGAGGCACGTCGTCCACACGCCGGGCCCGCCTCCGAACCACGGCAGGATGTACTTTCCGATCAGCGGCTGGACCTGGAAAAGCAGGAACGCGCCGGTGAAGATGGAGAGCGCGTAGGGGAGCATGGGGTTCGGGGGAGTCGCGCACAAAGATGCGGTGAAGGCAATTCCGGGCTGTGAACCGGAAGGATTCGCGCGGAGGACGCAGGGAACGCAGAGGACAGTTAGAATCTCCGCTTGAAATCACGGTTCGGGTATGGCGGGCAGGAGCGTAGCCGCATCGAGGAGCCAGCAAACAAAAAGAGCCGGTCGGAAAGACCGGCTCCAAGAGGAGAAAGAGACTCCGGCGCTCAGCGCCAGTAGCCCTGGACGTACACGTATTCGCGGCCGCGGCGGGCCCAGTGGGGCTGCACCCAGGTGTGGTACTGCGGCTCCGGGCGTTCCCAATGTCCGGGAACCCACTCGTAGCGGCGGTCGCCCGTGTAGGCGTAATAGCCGGCGACCCAGACGGCGTCGGGCGCGGGCCGCTCGACGATCACCTCGCGCCGGGGCTGCGGCGGGGGCGGGGGTGCCTCGACCACCACGTTCGTGGTCGCCTCGGCCTCGGAGTGATAGAGGGTGCCGCGCTGGTGGTCGACGCTGTTGCCGATCACACCGCCCGCGACGCCGCCGGCGACGCCGCCGATGATCGCGCCGCCGAGGGCGTCATGGCTGCCGCTGTTGTTGCCGATGACGGCACCGGCGAGTGCACCCAAGGCCGCGCCGCCCACCGCGCCTTGCTGCGTGTTCGGTCCCGTGCCCGCGCAACCGGCGGAAAGGGCGGCCAGGACAACTGCCAGGAGAGATGACTTGGGATGGTTCAGGTTCATAAGAGAATTAGTCCTCCGCGCCCCGGGCTGGTTCCCGCCAGACGGGTGGGCGAAAAACCCATGACCGGCGGAACATTCTGCCCCGCAAGCGCAAGGAATTCGTTCCGTCCTGGGTGCGATCGAGTCAAGCCACGCCCGCAGGGGTCTCGAGGCCGAAAGGTGGAGCGCGTTGATCCCAACGCGCCTGAACCTCGATCCGCAGACCAGGGCCGGCGCAGCGAAACAACGCGTGAGCTCAACGCGCTCCACCCCCGGGCGCCGATCGGAACCCGAAGCGTATGCTGGCGATGCCGGCGGAAAGGGAAGGTGGCGTTCAGAGAATGGCATTCCTGGCCGTCGCTGCGGGCGGCAGGGCCTCCGCGGTGAGGGCCGGGTGCTGGTTCAGCACGAGGAAATCGTGCTGCGGCGCCGCCGGCTCGGCGGGCGGCGGAGCCGGCTGGCGCCGGGCGGTCTTGGGACGCAGGCGGAGGTCCTGCCGGTCGAGCAGCAGGTTTCGTCGGATGGCGGTGGTGGTGTTCATATGGATGGGCTGGTTTGGGCCCGCTCCCTTGCCGGCCATTCGGACGAGGCCAAAAAAAAGCCCCCTCCGGTGGCGGCACCGGAGGGGGCAAATTCGAGACGAATCAGGACCCTCGCGGCGCGTGCAGCGAAACGACGGAGACGACGGCCACGGAGAAAATCCCGTGGATCGCAGCGTGCGAAGCGTTGGCGCGAAGGTTCATGATGGCGACGGGAAGAAGAATGAGAGACGGACGCGTGTCAAGCCGAGGCAGGAACCGGCGGATCTCGCGCAGAGACGCAGAGGCGCAGAGATCGATAAAATAGGAGAGGGGCTTTTGTTCCTGAGACTCTGTGCCTCTGTGTCTCTGCGCGAGCGTCCTGAGTTTCTTACTTCTTCCCAGGTGCGTCGGCGATTTTCAGCGTGGTCTTCAGCCAGGCAACGACCTTCTCCTGGTAGCCCGGCGCGACCTTGTCCCAGTAGAGCATGCCGTGGGCGCCGCCCTCGATCGTGATGAGGTCGCAGGTCACGCCGGCCGCGCGCAGCTTGGCCTGCATCTCGACCGACTGCTGGTAGGGGACGCTCTGGTCGGCGGTGCCGTGAACGAGGAGGAAGGGAGGCAGGCCGGGCTTGATGAAATACATCGGCGAGGCGGCGCGCAGCATCGCACGGGACTCGTCGTTGAACTCGGTGCGGCCGATCAGGGCCGAGCGGCTCGGGTTGAGCTTTCCGGTCTGGATGGGATCCGCGAGCAGGTCGGAGGGAAAATAAAATGGCACGACCGCGGCGACGCGCGTCGACTCGTCCGCGCGGACCACCGCCATGCCGATCAGCTCGGAGCCGGCGGACTCGCCGGCGAGCGCGATGCGCGCGGGATCGAGGTGATATTGGGCGGCGTGACCCTTGACCCAGCGGATGGCGGTCTCGACGTCCTCGAGGGGGGCCGGATAGCGGTACTTCGGCGCCAGCCGGTAGTTGATGGTGAACCACGCGAAACCCGCCTTCGTGAGCGCGTCGTGCATCGGCGCCATGTAGCCTTTCTGCGGACCGCCGCTCTTGTCGCCGCCGGTCCAGCCGCCGCCGTGCACGAGGATGACGGTCGGCCACGGGCCGGGGCCGTCGGGCACGCAGGCATCGAGCTTCAGGCTCTCGCCTGCGGCGGTGCCGTATTGGATGTCGGTTTGGACGGCGGCGCGTGCAGTCAGGCCGGCGAAGAGGGCAAGGCAGAGAAACAGTCGTGGATTCATGGGGTGGAGGGTTGCTAGCGGAAAGCACCGGGCGGGCAAATCCCAAAAGGGTCAGAGCAGGAGTCCGTGCCTTGTCGTGCTCTCGTTGTAGGCCTCCTCGTTGAGGTGGCCGGCCAGGTCATCGACCTCGCCTGCAGGCAGCGCCAGGTTCGTCTCCTCGGGTGCGTCAGGAGAAGCTGGCATCCCGCGGGATTTCGCGTTCAATCCCGCCGTCCCTCCCTCCCATGAAAAAATCATTTCTCGCCGGCCTCGCGGCCGCTCTCTGTCTCGGAGCCTCCCTTGCTTTCGCCGCCGACCCGGCGCCCGCGCCGGCTCCGACCGTCACGATCGTCGGCGAAGGCCAGTGCGCCAAGTGCTCGCTGGGCAAGTCCGACGTCTGCCAGAACGTCGTGGTCGTCACCAAGGACGGCAAGGAGCAGATCTATTACCTCGCGGCGAACGCGCTCAGCGACAAGTTCCACGACAACGTCTGCACCGAGACGAAGCCGGTGAAGGTCGTCGGCGTGCTCAAGGAAACCGACGGGAAAAAGGAGATCACCGCCACGAGCATCGAGCTCGTGAAGAAGTGAGCCGGCGGCAGCCGGGAGTCAGGGGACGGCAGACAGGCGACAGGACAGCGGGAAATCCCCGTTCAAGATTTTCCGTCTCCTGACCTCTGGCGCCTGACTGCTGCTTACTTGCCCTCGGCCTTGGGCGGCGGCGGCAGCTTGAACGTGTAGGGGATCATCGCGGTCGCCTGGACCAGCTGGTGGTCCTTGACCGCCGGCTCGAATTTCCACTGCCGGGCGGCGGCGGCGAGCGCCTCGCCGAATTGGGGATTGGACGCCTCGACGACGTCCACCGCGACGACATCGCCGTGGGCGTCGATCGTGCAGCTGACCTTGGCGGTGCCGGTCACGCCCTGGGCCTTGAGCTCGGCGGGATAGATGGGGACCGCCGGGGCGACGCCGCGCGCCATGGAGACAGGATGATCGGGCTGCTGCTTGAGCATGAACTCATCGGTCTTCTTCTGCTGCTCGGCGATGTACTCGGGCGTCATCGTGGAGTTCAGCACCTCGAAGCCGTCGGAGAAGAAATGCAGCGCGTAGTGTTTGTCGTCGAGATGGTCGCGAAGGCGCGCGCTCACCCGGATTTTCCTCTGCTCTCCCGGCGCCAGGTCGGGAAGTTCGCTCATGTAGATGCCGTTGTCCGAGTCCATGGTGATCTGCAGGACGACGAAGCAGCGCTTCAACGGAAGGTCCGAAACGATGTAGCAATCGACGTCCGTGCCGAAGGTCACGAGCGTGCCGCCGGTGGGATCGTCGAACCGGTTTTCCTTGAGTCCCAGTTCGGAGACCTTGATCAAGCCCCGCCGGTAGACGGCCGCCTTGCGGAGGGCGTACTGGTTGCCGGTGGCATTCACCAGTTTGCCCTCCTTTTCGATCATCGAATTGCCCATGACGACGGCGTGCACCGCCGCCGGACCGCTGGGCTCGGCGACGACGAGGACGTTCTGGGCGAAAGCCGCGGGCGTCGCGGCGAGGAGGAGAAGCCAGGCAAGGCGAATATTCATTGGGGTTGGGGTATGACGGTCACCTTGGAGGAATCTTTTCGCGGAGGTCAGCAAAAATCATCGCCACCACCCCTGGGGAAAAACGCTCACCCGCGCCCGTCCGAAAAGGTCCGGTTGCACCTTGCGCGCCCGGCTCGGATCACGGCCCGTCGATCGATCAGGGCCCCCGCCGGCGCGGGCCGGCCGCGCTGCGCCGGCGGCGAAGGCCGAAGAACAGCATCGCCGCGCCGACGAGCAGCTGCACGGAGTACTCGCCGAGGACGAAATTGCGCGTGAGGCCGATCGATTCCTCGTCGGACGGCTCGATCAGCTCGATCGCGGCAAAGAGGTTGACGACGGCGTCCATGAGCACGAGCGCCCCGAGGACGACGAGGGCGATGCGCAGGAGGCGGGCGGCGGCGGGCGGAAGCGGCATGGCCGTGCGGCCTCAGCGCCGTGCGTCCCCGTCGTTGTCGCCGGTGTCTTCGCCCCAACGCCAGCGCGGCGCCTCGCCCTTCCAATAGCAGATCGCGATCAACATGACGGAGACCGCGCCGATGTAGCCGGCGTACCAGGCGGTTTCTCCGGGAGTCATGAGGAAGAAGGCGCCGCCGGCCAGGGCCGCGACATAGCCGGCCAGCACCGCCCAGCCCTGCCAGCGCCGCGGCGGCCCCCAGCCGTAGCCGTAGGTCTTGAGGGGAAACCACGCCTGGTTCCGGGGGAGCGACATGGCGGCGGGAGGTTCAGGGATTCCGCGCGAAAACGAAGATCTGCCGGGCGCGCACGGCGACGGGCTCGCCCGCCCGGGTGGGACCGCTGTAGCGCCACTGCATCAACGCGTCCACCGCGGCCGCGGCCTGCGAGTCGCGCGCATCCTCGACCACGGGCATGCGCGGGCGACCGGTTTCATCGATGAAGAAGTCGACCGTGATCCTCCGCGGCTCCGCGAGGGTGCGGGCGCCGACCGTGCGGGGCGCCACGGTCTGCACGGCCTCCAGCGGGCGATCGAGCTCCCGCGGAAGGCACACGCGCTCGATCGCCTGGCTGCCGGCCGTCGCCGTATTGATGATGGACGTGAGCGACTCGACGCTGTTCATCGAGATCACCTGGCCCTTGATCTCGAAGTCGAAGACGAGCGAGGCCCGCGTGCCCACGGGCTCGCCGTGCTGGCGCGCCGGTTCGTAACGCCACTCCTTGAGCGCCTGCACGGCCGCGTCCGCGAAGTCGCGATGCGTGTAGCTGGCCACGAGCCAGTCGGCCAGCCGGCCGTCGGAATCGATGTTGACCACCACGCGCACCTGGCCGCGGTGCAGGAGCCGGGTCTCGTTGTTGAGGGGAAATTCGGCGTCCGTGGTCTGGATGACCTTCAGGGGCTCGTCGAAGCCGGGGGAGCCGGCCCGGGCGAGGGCGGGGGAAAAGGCCCCCGCGACGAACACGAGCAGCAGACGGAGCGGAGACAAGGTATTCACCGGCATGGCGCCTCCAGGGTTTAGGGTTGGCCGCAACCTAACCAGCGAGGGAAAAACTGCAACGTTGTAGGCCAGGTCGCCGACCTGGCCGCCACCTCAGCGAGGTGGCCTGCAACGAACGGCGCGACCCGACCTTCCGGTCGGGAACGTTCAACGTCGAACGTCCAAAGTCCGAACCTTCGACTGAAATGATCGCCGGTATGTCAGACGTTGGAGGTTGAACGTTGAATGTTGAATGTTGAACGTTCGGCGAAGCCGCAAATCCTGCGTCAACCCCTGACCGAAAAATCCCCCCGATGAATTCCGATCAATCGCCCTCCCTGCCGGCTCCCGGGAACGGACCGCGCCTTCCCTCCCGCCGCGATTTCCTGAAGGCCTCCGCCGTCGCCGGCGCCGCCGTCACCCTCGGGGAATTCTCGCTGCGGCCGCTCGCCGCCGCCGAGTCCGCCGCGGGCGGGACGCCGTCCTGGGCGGACAAGCCGATGCGCTGGGCGCAGCTCACGCTGGTCGAGAACGATCCCGGCAGCTTCGACCTCGGATTCTGGCTCGACTACTTCAAGCGCACGCATTCCGACGCCGTCTGCCTGAGCGGCGGCGGCTGCGTGGCGTACTATCCGACGCAGGTGCCGTTCCATCACCGCAGCGCGTGGCTGGCCGACCACGACGTGCTCGGGGATCTCGTCACCGGCTGCCGCAAGCTCGGCATGGTGGTGATCGCCCGCACCGACCCGCACGCGACCTACGACGACGCGAAGGAGGCGCATCCCGACTGGATCGCCGTCGACGCCGGCGGCAAGCCGCGGCGCCATGCCTCCTCTCCGGAAATGTGGATCACCTGCGGCCTCGGGCCGTACAACTTCGAGTTCATGACCGACGTGAAGCGGGAGATCATGACCCGCTACCAGGTCGACGGCATCTTCATCAACCGCTGGGACGGCTCGGGCATGTGCTACTGCCAGCACTGCCAGGAGAACTTCAAGGCGGCGACCGGCTTCGACCTGCCGCGCAGCACCAACCCGCAGAATCCGGCGCAGCGCGCCTACCTGCTCTGGCGCCAGCAGCGCCTGTTCAGCCTGTGGCGCCTGTGGGATGGCGAGGTGCGGCAGATCAATCCCGACTCCTGCGTCATCCCCAACACCGGCGGCGGCGCCGGGAGCGCGCTCGACATGAAGCAGATCGGGGAGCTGGCGCCCACCCTGATGGCGGACCGCCAGGCGCGCCGGGGCCTCACTCCGCCCTGGGCGAACGGCAAGAACGGCAAGGAATACCGCGCGACGATGGGAGCGAAGCCGATCGCCGGCATCTTCAGCGTCGGGGTGGAGGAGGCCTACCGCTGGAAGGACTCCGTGCAGAACCCCGCCGAGATCAAGCTGTGGGTGATCGACGGCATCGCCAACGGGCTGCGTCCCTGGTACACGAAGTTCGGCGCGGTGCTCAACGACCCGCGCTGGCTCAAGCCGGTGGAGGAGATCTACACCTGGTGCTACGGCGCCGAGCGCTATCTCCGCAACGAGCGGCCGCTGGCGCGCGTCGCGCTCGTCTACTCCCAGCAGACCGCCTGGTTCTACGGCCGCGGCGGTGGCGGCGGGACCCGGGACATGGTCGAGGATCCCGCGCTTGGCTGGTACCAGGCGCTGGTCGAGGCGCGCATTCCCTTCGAGATGGTGCACGAGGGCCTGCTCGACGCGGAGCACCTCGCGGCGTTCAAGACGCTGATCCTGCCGAACATCGCCGCGCTGTCCGACGCGCAGTGCACGCAGCTCAAGGCGTTCGCGGCCCGCGGCGGCGGCGTGATCGCCACCTACGAGACCTCGCTCTATGACGAGTGGGGTGTGAAGCGGAAGGACTTCGGCCTGGCGGATCTTTTCGGCGTCGGCTTCAAGGGTCCCGGCGAGGGCCCGATGCACAACGCCTACCTGCGCCTCGAGCACGAGGCGGCGCCCAGGCACCCGCTCCTGGCCGGCCTCGAGGACGCGCCGCGCATCATCCACGGCGTGTGGCGCCTCGATGTCTCCCCACGGGAGAAATTCGCGGCGACGCCGCTGACGCTGGTGCCATCGTATCCCGACCTGCCGATGGAAAAGGTCTATGCGCGCCAGCCGAAGACCGACATCTCGCAGGCCTTCCTGCGCGAGGTGGCGGGGGGCGGACGGGTCGTGTATTTTCCGTGGGACATCGACCGGACCTACTGGGAGGTGCTCGCGGTCGACCACTACAAGCTGCTCCGCAACGCCGTGGAGTGGGCCACGAACGAGGCGCCGCCGGTGAGCGTCGAGGGCGCGGGCCTGCTGGACGTGACGTATTGGAAGCAGAAGGACTCGCTGACGGTCCACCTCGTCAATCTCACCAACCCGATGATGATGAAGGGCCCGATCCGGGACCTCATTCCCCTCACCGAGCAGAAGGTCCGCCTGCGCCTGCCCGACGGTTTGAAGCCGAAGGCGGTGAAACTCCTGGTGGCCGGCCGATCCGCGGAACTGCGCCAGGCCGGCGGCTGGGTGGAGGTCACGGTGCCCTCGATTCTCGCCCACGAGGTCATCGCGGTGGACGTCTGACCGCACGGACACGTGACCGTTGGCCGCTCCGCGTTTTCAGAGGTAAAAAGCGGGCAACTTTCCGCCCCGGGCTGCGTTAATCCCTCTTGCAGGTCCCGAGATTCGAGCGTCGTCCGATCGCCCCGTTTTGGCGTCGTCGCGAATCCTGGGCTTCCCTCCATCGTCTCCTTTCCGCAAACCCCTCCTTTCCTGCCATGATTACCGGCGTCCGCCCTTCCTCCCTCCGTCTCACCGCCCTTGGCCTGGCCGCGCTCGGCCTCGCCGGCCTTGGCCGTGCCGCCGACTCCGCGGCGACCTACGACAAGGACGTGAAGCCGCTGCTGGAGAAGTACTGCTACGAATGCCACGGCAACGGCCGGCACAAGGGCGATGTCTCGCTCGACACCGACGCGACCCTCGCGGATGTCCACAAGAACGCGAAGAAATGGGAAACCGTCATGGAACGCGTCCACACCCAGGAGATGCCGCCGGATGACGCCGACGTCCTCCCGCAGCAGGCGGAGCGCGACCTGATCAGCGGCTGGGTGGAGAAGGAGCTGTTCCACGTCGATCCGGCCAACCCCGATCCCGGCCGCGTCACGATCCACCGGCTCAACCGCAACGAGTACAACAACACCATCCGCGACCTCGTCGGGGTGGACTTCAAGCCGGCCGACGACTTTCCCGCCGACAACTCCGGCTACGGCTTCGACAACATCAGCGACGTCCTCTCGCTGCCGCCCGTGCTCCTCGAGAAATATCTCACCGCGGCGAAGAACATCCTCGACGACGCCATCCCGACCGAGGTCATCCAGAGCAAGACCACGCACCTCCGGGCGAACATGATGGAAGTCGGCTTCAACGCCGAGGGCGACCGCGGCGACGGCTGGATGCCGCTGGGTTCGCTCGAGGAGGACGGCCTCGCCACGCGCATGACGCTGTCCGAGGGCGACTACGTCATCAAGGTCCAGGCCTTCGCGACGGCCAAGGGCAAATACGCTTCCTCCAACAAGCCTCTGTCCGAGGTTCCGATCATGCTCACCGTCATGCTCGACGACTCCATCGAGGGCGTTTGGAAAGTGGCCGCGCCCGAGGACAAGCCCCAGACCTACGAGATGCGGATCGGCGTTCCGGCCGGCAAGCACCGCATCGCCTTCGTCAATCATCACCTCCGCGGCGGCGCGAATGAGCTGGAAATGCGCAACGGCCGCCTCGGGCCGCTGCAGGGCGGCACCATTTACATGAAGTCGGTCGACATCGAGGGGCCGCTGCAGACGGCGACCCACCGGGTCCCGGCGGCCAAGCTCGAGGTCACCGGCGTCGGCAAGTTCGGCCCGCAGGGTGAGCGCATCCTCGAGCACGAAGGCGAGGTCGCGATGAAGTACACCGTGCCCGCCGAGGCCGAGTACCTTCTCCGCGCCGAGGCCTATGGCCAGCAGTCGGGGCCCGATCCGGTGAAGATGGAGTTCCGGGTCGACGGCAAGGCGGTGAACACCTTCGACGTGATCGCGCCCGCCAAGATGCTGCCGATCGCCGGCCAGCGCGTGTTTTCGTCGGTGCTGCTCAATGCGATCCCGCAGGCGTACGAATTCAAGGTCAAGCTCCCCGCCGGCGAGCACCGCTTCTCGGCGGCGTTCATCAACGACTTCGCCGATCCGGAGAACAAGAATCCCAACCTCCGCGACCGGAACCTCATTGTCGACTATCTCGAGGTCTCCGGTCTGACCGAGCCGGCCCGGCTGCCCGCGCAGCCCGAGCAGATCCAGAAGCTGTTCGCCAAGGCCGCCACGCCGCCGCCGCTGACCGGCGCCGCCGGCTTCTTCGCGAAGTTCACGGGCAGGAAGGCCCCGGTCCCGGCGCCCGCGGCGCAGGCGCGGACGATCATCGCCGACTTCACCCGCCGGGCCTGGCGCCGTCCGGTTGAACCGGGCGAGGTCGACGCCCTCATGCGGCTCTACACGTCGGCCGCGGCGCAGGGAGGCACGCTGGAAACCAATGTGAAGTACGCGCTGCAGGCCGTGCTGGTCTCCCCCTACTTCCTCTTCCGCGGCGAGGCTTCGGCACCGGCGCCGACGACCCAGATGGCCGGCGCGCCGCTCCTGGCCCGGCCGGTCAGCGAGATCGCGCTGGCCTCGCGCCTTTCGTACTTCCTCTGGAGCAGCATGCCCGACGACGAACTGCTCGATCTCGCCGAGCACGGCCAGCTGCGCAAGAACATCGACGCCCAGGTGCGCCGGATGCTCGCCTCGCCGAAGGCCCACTCCCTGGTGGTCAACTTCGCCGGCCAGTGGCTGGAAATCCGCAATCTCAAGTTCGTGCAGCCGGACAAGAAGCTCTTCCCGGCGTTCGACGACGAACTGCGCGACGCCATGCAGACGGAGACCGAGACCTTCTTCGAGCACGTCATGCGCGAGAACCGCAGCGTGATGGACTTCATCAACGCCGACTACACCTTCGTCAACGAGCGCCTCGCGAAATACTACGGCCTGTCCGGTGTCACCGGTGACGAGTTCCGCCAGGTCTCGCTGGCCGATACGCCGCGCCGCGGCGTCCTGACGCAGGCGAGCGTGCTGACCATCACCTCGGCGCCGACGCGCACCTCGCCCGTCAAGCGCGGCAAGTGGGTGCTGGAGGACATGCTCGGCACGCCCCCGCCCCCTCCGCCGCCCGACGTGCCGCCGCTCGCGGGCGACAGCAAGCAGGTGACCGGCACGCTCCGCCACCAGATGGAGGAGCACCGCGCCAACCCCGTCTGCGCCTCCTGCCACGCGCGCATGGATCCCATCGGCTTCGGCCTCGAGAACTTCGACGCGATCGGTGCCTGGCGGGCGAAGGACGGCGAGGACAACGTCGACGCCTCCGGCAAGCTGACCAGCGGCGAGTCGTTCAACGGCGCGGCCGAGCTCATCGGCATCCTCGCGGACAAGAAAAAGGACAATTACATCCGCAACCTCTCCGACAAGATGCTGATCTACTCCCTCGGCCGCGGCACCGACCGCTCGGACCGCCCCGCGCTCGACGAGATCGTGAAGGAAGTGAACGCCAACGGCGCGCATTTCGCGGACGTCGTGCTGGCGGTCGTGAAGAGCGTCCCGTTCGACAAGCAGCGGACCGACAGCGCCGTGGTCGCGGCACAGTAATCCTCGTCGCCGGCGGCGAACCCCAGCCCATGAAAAGCCTCCTGTTCTCCGCCGGTCTGCTCAGCGCCCTCGTGGCCGCACACGCGGCCGTGGATGACCTGCCCTTCGCCGGCGCGCCGGTGGTCGGGGCGAACGACACCGTTCCGCCGCCGAATCCGATCACGCCGACCGACGAGCAGATGCAGGCGATCCAGTCGCGCCTGACCCAGCTGCGCGCGGCCATCGCGGATCTCAAGGCGGCCAAGGCGGACGACACGCTGGTCGTCGACGCCGAATCCTGCCTCTGGGTGGTGGAGAACGTCGTGCGCGTTTCCGGTGGATTCATCAACAAGGAGGCGCCTGGGCGCTGCGTCGCCATCCTGGAGGACGGCCTGCGCCGCGCCGCGGAGATCAAGGCCGGCACGGCGGCCTGGCCGAAGCTCAAGGGCCGGGTCAACCGCGCCTACCGCTCGGCGGTCGACGGCACCGCCCAGCCTTATCACCTGAGCATTCCCGCTTCCTACGATCCGGCGAAACCGACGCCGCTTTACGTCTACCTGCACGGACGCAGCCATGACACGCCCGACCTCGGCCTTACCTGGGTCGGCGGCAACGACGGCAACGCCGGCCGGGCGACCCAGGGAGAACTCGGCGCGCAAACCGCGGCCGACACAGCGAAGGCCGCGCCCGCCAGCGGCCGCGCCGAGGGTGGCGCGGGACCGAACTACATCCGTGTCGAGGCCTTCGGCCGGGGGAACAATTCCTTTCGCTGGGCCGGCGAGACCGATGTCTTCGAGGTCATCGCCGCCGTCAGCAAGCGGTACAACATCGACCAGAACCGCATCATCCTCGCCGGATTCTCGATGGGCGGTGCCGGCTCCTGGCAGATCGGCCTGCACAACGCCGACATGTTCTGCGGGTTGGAAATCGACGCCGGCGTGATCGGCAACCGCCTGAACCTGGACGGCCTCACGCCCGTCCAGCGGGCGACCAACGCCACCTACGGCATCCTGATCGACCAGGCGGTGAACGTCTTCAACACGCCGCTGGTCGGCTACGCCGGCGCCAACGACGCGCAGCTGGCGTCGTCCACCAGCATCCGCGAGCAGCTGGGGCGCGAAGGCTTCAAGATCGACCGGACCAGCCAGTACGTTTTCACGGGCCAGGACATCAAGGCGCTCTTTCTCGCCAACCCGGGGCAGGGGCACTCCCACGCCACGGGCGAGACGGCCCGCCTGATCAACGAGTTCACGGCCGCGAACCTCAGGCGCGGCCGGGATACCGTGGACCACATCCGGTTCGTCACCTATACGACCCGCTACGATCGCGACCACTGGGTGACCGTCGACGGCCTGCAGCAGCAGTTCAGCCGCGCCAGCGTCGATGCCGAGCGCAGCCCCGGCGGCACCAACTACACGATCAAGACCGCCAACGTCTCCCGGCTGCTGCTGACCGATGCCTCCGCGGCCGACCGCGTCACCATCGACGACGAGATGCTCCTCGTCGGGCCGGCCGATACCATTCTGCTGACCCGCAGCGGCGGTCACTGGCAGTGGCAGGCCGGCAACACGCCCGCCCCGGCCGGCCTGCGCAAGCAGCACAACCTGCAGGGGCCGATCAACGACGCCTTCTTCGAGTCCTTCCTTTGCGTGGCCCCCACGGGCAAGGCGAACAACGCGATCGCGGACGCGCAGGGCCGGCAGGAACTCGACCGCTTCGCCAAGATGTTCGCCCGCGACTACTGCGGCGAGGCCCGGACGAAGAACGACACCCAGGTCACGGCGGACGACATCGCGGCCAACAATCTCGTGCTGTTCGGCGATCCCGGCAGCAACCAGGTCCTGGCGCGGATCGCGGACAAACTCCCGATCAGGTGGACGAAGGACAGCATCGTGGTCGGGGACAAGACCTACAGCGCTGCCGACCACGTCCCGGTGCTGATCTACCCCAATCCGCTCAACCCGAAGCATTATGTCGTCATCAATTCCGGCCTGCCCGCCCAGAGCCGCGGCGGCGCGGGCCTGGGCGACTATGCCGTGTTGAAGGTCACCCGGCAGGGCGACGGTCCGTTGACCACGGCCACCGAGGCCGAGGGCGTCTTCAACGAGGCCTGGCAACTTTGAGCCCGGTCACCTGTCCGCTCCCTTCCGAGTCCCGCCTTGTCCAGCGCTTCGAACCCTTTAACGTCACTTAACCCCCTCGCCAAGCGTCAAGCCCATCACCCCTTCCTACCATGAACCTTCCGAACAAAAGTTGGCAGCTTCCGCGTCGTACGTTTCTGCGTGGCATGGGCACGGTCATCGCCCTGCCGGTGCTGGACGCGATGCTTCCGTCCGTGAAGGCGCTGGCGGCGACGGCCGGCACGACGCCGGCCGGCTTCCCCCGGCGCATGGCCTTCGTGTATCTGCCGAACGGCATGAACATGGCGAAGTGGGCGCCGGAAGGCGTGGGCACGGACTACAAGCTCTCCCCGACTCTCGAGCCGCTCGAGGCGCACAAGGCCGATTTCAACGTCATCAGCGGCCTCGCCCAGCGGAAGGCCTTTGGCAACGGCGATGGTGGCGGCGACCATGCGCGGTCCTCCGCGACGTTCCTCACGGGTTGCCAGGCGAGAAAGTCGGCCTCGGACATCCATATCGGCATCTCGGTGGACCAGGTGGCGGCGAACGCCATCGGCGACCAGACGCGTTTTCCCTCCCTGGAACTGAGCTGCGACCGCGGGCAGGAGGCGGGTTCGTGCGACTCGGGCTACAGCTGCGCGTACCAGTTCAACATTTCGTGGCGGTCGGAGACACAGCCGATGAACCCGGAGATCGAGCCGAAGGCGGCGTTCGACCGGCTGTTCGGCGGCGGCGCGTCGGACGAGTCCCGCGAGGCGCGCCTGCGGCGCGAGCAGCAGAACAAGAGCGTGCTCGATTTCGTCCTGGACCAGACGCACAGCCTGGAGCGGAGCCTGGGCTCACGCGACCGGCAGAAGCTGGACGAGTACCTGACCGCGATCCGCGAGGTGGAGAAGCGCATCGCGCAGAACGGCAAGATGCCGCCGACCGTGCCGGATGGGGCGATGGGCGACATGGACGCGGAGTACACCTTCGAACGTCACATGCACCTGATGTTCGACCTGATGACGCTGTCGTTCCAGACGGACAGCACGCGCATCGCGACCTTCCTGGTCTCGCACGACGGCGGCAACCGGCCGTATCCGTTCGCGGGCGTGCCCTCGGGCCACCACTCGATGTCGCATCACGGCAACAATCCGGAGAAGCTGGCCTCGCTCGCGAAGATCGATCACTGGCACAACCAGCAGTTCGCCTATTTCCTCGAGAAGATGAAGTCGGTGAAGGAGGGCGACGGCACGCTGCTCGACAACAGCATGATCGTGTTCGGCGCCGGCATCAGCGACCCGAACCAGCATCTGCACGACAACCTGCCGATCGTCGTCGCGGGACGCGGCGGCGGCACGATCACCACGGGCCGTCACATCAAGGTCGACGAGACGCCGATGACCAACCTCTACCTCTCGCTGCTCGACCGCATGGGCTCGCCGATCGAGCGCTTCGGCGACAGCAAGGGCAAGTTCGAGGCCATCGCCTGACCCGGGCAAAATCCTTCACAAAAAGCCCGCAGATTTCTGCGGGCTTTTTGTTTTTGGACCGCAGGGCATTCTGGCGAGGCTGGACCGAGTGGATTCCTCCGACGTAGGGGCGTCCCTTGTGGTCGCCCGGTTCGATGATCGCAAACCCGGGCGTCCGCAAGGGACGCCCCTGCGTCTCTCAAAAAAGGGAAGGCGAGGGAAGCGGCGGCATCACCTCCGGGACCCGCGTGCGTCAAGCCTGCCGAACCCCCGCGCGCTTTTCCCACCATGAATCTCTCGAACAAAAGTTGGCAGCTTCACCGTCGTACGTTTCTGCGTGGCATGGGCACGGTCATCGCCCTGCCGGTGCTGGACGCGATGCTTCCGTCCGTGAAGGCGCTGGCCGCGACGGCCGGCACGACGCCGGCGGGCTATCCGCGCCGGATGGCGTTCGTGTACCTGCCGAACGGCATGAACGTGGCGAAGTGGGCGCCGATCGGCGAGGGCGCCGACTACCAGCTCTCGGAGACGCTCGCGCCGCTCGCGGCGCACAAGGCGGATTTCAATGTCATCAGCGGCATCGTTCACCAGAAGGCCAAGGCCAACGGCGACGGCGGTGGCGGCCACGCGCGCGCTTCCGCGACTTACCTTACCGGGGCCCAGGCGAAGAAGTCGGCCTCGGACATCCATATCGGCATTTCCGTGGACCAGGTGGCGGCGAACGCGATCGGCGACCAGACGCGTTTTCCCTCACTGGAGCTGAGCTGTGATCGCGGGCAGGAAGCCGGTTCGTGTGACTCGGGCTACAGCTGCGCGTACCAGTTCAACATTTCGTGGCGCTCCGAGACGCAGCCGATGAACCCGGAGATCGAGCCGAAGGCGGCGTTCGACCGGCTGTTCGGTGGCGGTTCCTCGGATGAGTCCCGCGAGGCGCGCCTGCGGCGCGAGCAGCAGAACAAGAGCGTGCTGGATTTCGTCATGGACCAGACGCACAGCCTCGAGCGCAGCCTGGGCTCGCACGACCGGCAGAAGCTGGACGAGTACCTGACCGCGATCCGCGAGGTGGAGAAGCGCATCGCCCAGAACGGCCAGATGCCGCCGACCGTGCCGGACGGGGCGATGGGCGACTTGAATGGCGAGTACACCTTCGAGCGGCACATGCGGCTGATGTTCGACCTGATGACGCTCTCGTTCCAGACGGACAGCACCCGCGTGGCGACCTTCCTGGTCTCGCACGATGGCGGAAATCGGCCGTATCCGTTCGCCGGGGTGCCCTCGGGCCATCACTCGATGTCGCACCACGGAAACAATCCGGAAAAGCTCGCCTCGCTGGCGAAGATCGACCGCTGGCACGTCACGCAGTTCGGCTACTTCCTCGACAAGCTGAAGTCGGTGAAGGAGGGCGAAGGCACGCTGCTCGACAACAGCATGATCGTCTACGGCTCGGGCCTGAGCGATCCGAACCAGCATTTGAACGACAACCTGCCGACGATCCTGGCGGGACGCGGCGGGGGCACGATCACGCCGGGGCGGCACATCCATCTCGATCCGACGCCGATGACGAATCTCTACACGTCGATGCTCCACCGCGCGGGCGTCGAGGTTCCGCGGTTCGGTGACAGCACGGGCCGGCTCGAGGCCATCGCCTGACGATTGCGGATTTTGGGTTGCGGATTGCGGATTGGCAGTCCGGTCGATCGGTTGCGTTGATCTTGGCCGTGTTCCTCGTGCCTGCGCGGTAGGGCGCGGACTCCGCTCCGCGCCGGGCAAACCCAGAACGATGGCGGTCACGCCAATGTTTGCGGTTCGGCCGGCAAGCGAATCGGGCGTGGGATCGTTGTAGGCCACCTCGTTGAGGTGGCCGGCCAGATCAGCGACCTGGCCTACAACAGGGAAGGACGCCCGTAAGGGCCGCCCCTACATTATTTGGCGGTCGTTTTGACCGCGCCGGGGACTTCGTCGCGCCAGATCCAGCGCAGCGTGTCGGGGAAAATGGAGGCGCCGTGCTTGCTGCTGTGGACGCCGTGACCGAGGACGTACTGGACGTCATAGCCCTTGTCCACCAGCGCCTCCAGCATCAGGCGGTTCTGGAGATACCAGTCGCGTTCGGGCGTCTCGGGGCGGCGTTGATCGTTGGTGCCGTCCTGCAGGTGGATGCGCAGGGGCTTGTGGTCGGCGTTGCGCACGAGCTGCGGGTAGACGTGGCCGCCGCGGATGTTGGTGAAGCTGCCGACGTCGCTGATCACCTTGCTGAACCAGTCGGGATGATTGAAGGCGACGGTGAAGGCGCAGATCGCGCCGGAGCTGATGCCGCCGATGGCGCGTCCGGCGGGATCCTTGCGGATGTTATATTTTTTCTCGATGGGAGGGAGGATCTCCGTCGCGAGGAACTGGGAATAGGCGTCGCTGATCGTGTCGTACTCGGGGCTGCGGTTGTTGAAGTCGGGCTTGCCGTTGGCGTCGATCGCCGTGCTGCCGGGGTTGATGAACACGGTGATGATCACCGGCAGTTCCTTCCGGTTGATCAGGTTGTCCAGCACCGTGGGCGTGCAGTACTCCTGCGTGCGGCGGGCCTTCTGGTCGACGTCGTTCCTCTCGCGCACGGCGTACTGGCGGGGTCCGTCCTGCAGGACCATCAGGCAGGCGGCCACCTTCGGATCGTACTGGGCCGGGATGTAGATCCAGACCTCGCGGGTGGTGTTGGGGAAAATCGCACTCTTGTCCCAGAGGTACTTTTCCCATGTGCCCTGCGGAACGCCCGGATGCACCAGCGAATCCGGCCCAAGCTCGTAATTGTCGGCGCCGGGAGGCGTCGACGCACGGTTGCCGCCCCGCTGGCCGGGAGCGGCGGCGGCGGGCGGCGGCATGGTCGCGGCGGGAGCGGACGGAGCGGCGCTCTCGGCGGCGAAACCCGCCAGGGCGGAAGCGAGGATGGCGAACAGGGAACGGGCCAGGATCTTCATGGTGGGGTGAGGCGGAAAGGTGTTTTCAGGCTGACGCAGCCTGCGGTCCGACGTTGCAGGCGGCGGGTGATTTTTCGCGGCGGACGGAGCGACCCGGATCACTGAATGACCACGACCTCGTGATCGAGCACGGAACGAAGTTCGAACCGGCCCCAGCCGTTTTCGGTCGAGAGGCCGACGCGGTCGGTGGAAACCAGCGTCTGCAGGCTGCGCCCGCGGACGCCCTCGGGCAATTTCACCCGCACCTGCAGCGGACCGACCGGAATCAATTCCTCCACCGGTGCGCGCCAAGTGCCGGCATTCGTCAGGTTGACGAGATGCAGGATGATCCGGTCCGCCTGGCGATAGAGATGGCAGTCGACCAAGCCAGGGCCTTCGACGACGAGGGGGATGTCGTCGCGCGCGGTCCAGCGGACGAGATTCGCGAGGAGGTCCGCATGGTCGCGGAGATTTTCGCGCGCATAGCGCCGATCGAGATCGGCGGGCAGGAAGGCGACGCGACCCCCGCCGGGCTTCTCGTTCACGATGAGGGCGGGAATGTCGGTCTTCGGCTGGCGCATCCACGAAAGCTCCGGGGGGAAGGCGGGGAATGAAGGGATGAACGTGGCGAGGACCTGCGCGGCCGGATCGATCGTCAGCGCCTCCAGCGTGCCGCCGAAGGGAAGGATGTCCGTCTCGTCGAATCCGCGCAGCGCGGGATGGCGCTTGCCTCCCGCCGGGGGTTCGCCCGGGGCGTGCGGCCCGGGCAGCCCGGCGGCGAGCGACGGCGTCAGGCGCAGATAAGTGTGGTCGGACTGGGAGGCCCAGCGACGGCGGGTCGCCTCGGTGCGGGCGCCGTGGCCGGCGGGAAGGTGGGCGCCGAACAGGTCGGCGAGCGCGTAGTCGTCGCGCGGGTCGCCCCACTCGTTGCCCAGGCTGCTGTGACCGGTGGCCAGCAGGCCGCCACCGCGCGCGCCGAAGCGGCGGACCGCCGCGATATGCTCGTCGGACATCGCGCCGATGTTCGGCAGGATCACGGTGCGCAGCTGCGCACCGTCCCGGTCGAGGTGGTCGAGGTGCACCGGCAGGTACGGAATGCGCGCGCGCACCAGCGCCTGCATGAAGCCGTTGGCGGGCGCGGTCGTGAGAAGATTCGCCTCGTCGCGGCCGAAGAAGTCGATGTTGCCCTGCGACCAGAGGACGCCGACGGTCGCGACCGGCCGGCGGTTGATCAGGAATTCCTCGTGGGCGCGATGCCAGCGCAGCGTCGCCTCGGGCGTGCGGAACTGGCGCCGGTCCTCCTGGTAGGCGCCGACGTGGTGCCACCAGGGCTGGATGCCGCCCGCGAAGGCCTCGAGCATCCAGAGGCGAACCTCCGGCTCCGGCTTGGCGGTGAGCCGGAAGGTCGGGCTCGTCGTCTGGTACATCGCGATGCTCTCGGGCATGACCTTGTCCCAGCCCAGCAGCCCGTGCACGGTCTTGCCGACCTCGCCGTTGCGCTGAAAGCCCGTGTCGTTCTCGCGCCGCTGGTCGTCGAGCATGATGAGCTCCGCCCGTTCGCAGATCGCCTTGAAGTCGCGGAACTGCTCCGCCTGCCCGGCGAGGTTGCCGCCGTTCATGCCGACCCAGAGGCAGTCGGGGCCGCCCGCGTCGCGGGAGATGCGGCTGTTGGTGTCCCAGATTTCCAGCCGGCGGGCGTAGTTCCAGCGGATCCACTCGCGGTAGACGGGGCTGTTCCAGTCGCGTGTCCGCGGAATGGGCTGGCCGGAGCGCTCGCGGAACTTGCGCTCGCAGTTCGCGCAGTAGCAGATGCTGCCGCGGCCCAGGCCGCTCCAGCTGTTGTCGGTGAAACCCTCCGGCTGATAACGCGTGGCGATCTCGCGCAGGATCGCGGGGATGTGCTCGTCGTAATAGCCGCTGTTCACGCACGAGACATAGAGTTCGCGGTTGCGGTAGGGCCTGCCCCCGGCGTCGACGGCGAACCAGTCGGGATGCGCGCGGTACAGGTCCTCGTGCGCGCTGTTCGAGTCCATCCGGGCGAACACCGCCAGCCCGTCGGCGTGCGCCGCCTGGGCCAGCTCACCGAAAAGGTCGCGATTGCCGAGGAACTCCGCGCGGTGGTGCAGCGGGACCTGGCTGGGATAATAGGCGACGATGCCGCCGGCATTGATGACGACACCCTGCACCTCGGTCCGCTTCCACTGCCCGCGCCACCAGGCGACGTCGTAGCGCGTCGGATCGATCTCCGTGATGTTGGTCTGGCCCCAGCGCAGGGCGCGGCGATACCACGGGACGGCCGCACGGGGGCCGGCATTCGCCGCTGCGGCATTGGCCGCGAGGCCGGTCAGGCGCGCCCCGGCGAGGATGACGGTGGCGGCGGCGGTTTTCTTGAGGAAATCGCGGCGGGATTCGCCGGTGGGCAGCGGGTCACGGCTGACAGGCTCGTCGTTCATACGGGTTTGATGGCAAAGACGCAGAGGCGCGGGGATCGATGCGCCGCGAGCGATTTCTGGCGAGGCCGGAGTTCGACCCAGCGGCTGCGCGGTAGGGCGCGGACTCCGTTCCGCGCCAGGCCAACCTGGGACGAGGCTGCGACGTTGATTGGTTTCGGTTCGGTCTGAAAGCGGATCCGGCGCGGAGCGGAGTCCGCGCCCTACCGATTCGAAGCAGGATTATTTCTTGTCCGGCGGCTGCCACTCGAAGTACGCGCCGTAACCCGAGGTCAGGTTCCGGGCGAGCCAGGTGCGGTACTCGCGGTCGGCGAGGCGGGTGACGTCGCGGTTCTTGATCAGCGTGGAGTTCGTGTAAATCGAGATGATCGGGTGGCCGTTGGTGTTGCTGGAGCAGATGAGCTCGTCGCGGTAGTCGCCCATGAGGTCGGCGGCATACATCACGCGGCCGTTGCCCTCGTTCGGCGGGCGCTCCTGCAGCAGGTCGAGGGTCTTGCCGTTGAACTTGCCGAGGCGCTTGCCGTCGCCGGAGAGCAGCTCGTGCTGGCCGCCGAGCCAGTTCACCGGCGTCCAGCCGCCGACCCACGGCTGCACGATGATCTTGCCCTGGGCGTCGAACAGGAGCGTGTCGCGCACGAAGTGGCCGTCGCGGTTCGCCATGATCTCCAGGCCGGGCGAGTCGGGCAGGATGTCCGCCACCCAGCCGGTGTGGTCGTGCGTCCAGCGCGGGTCGTCCTCGCGGTTCACCTTCCAGATCACCTTGCCGGTGTTGGCGTCGACGACGTAGGCGCCGGCGTTGGTGTTGTCCTCGATGCCGTAGAAGACCTGGCGGCCCGGCAGGCCGGGAATGATGTGCTTCACCGAGACGGTGTCCGGGTGGCCGGCGTAGATCGACCAGCGCACGGTGCCGTTGGAATTCAGGCACGTGGAGCCGTCGAAGACCTCGTCCTTGCCGTCGCCGTCGACGTCGGCGTTCACGATGTAGTGCGCGCCGCTGCCGTTGGTCTCGCCGAAGCTCTTGAACTGCCAGAGTTGCTTGAGATCGCGGCCGTCGTAGGCGGTGAAGATCTCGTTCTCGTACAGGCCGGACTGCGTGATGATCGCCGGGTGCACGCCGTCGAGATAGGCGATGCCCATCACGATGCGGGTGGAGGAGCGGGAGAAGTCGGACACCATCGGCGTCCACGGAGTTCTGCGCAGGGTCTCGCCGGTCATGCCGTTCAGCACCGCGAGGTAGACCTGGTCGCCCTCCTGGGCGCGGCAGATGACCTCGTCCTTGCCGTCGCCGTCGAGGTCGTAGAGCAGCACCGGGCTGTTGTTGTGATTGCCGAAGCACTGCGACCACCAGACGAGCGGGCGCCGCCAGATGCTCTTGCCGTAGCTCGTGATTGCCTCGATCTCGACCGGCACGCCGGGATCGACCGAGCGCTCGTTGATGCCGTTGTCGTGGCGGAACACGGCATCGGTCACGCCGTCGCCGTCGATGTCGCCGAAGGCCACGGTCACGCCGCCCATCCGCACGTTCGGCTGGAAGCTCGCGATCAGGCCGCTCGGCTTGTCGTCGGGCTCGCGCCCGGCCCACTCGGAGGGCGGCCCCTCGTGGCCGTCGGCGTACACCGCGCGCACCCGGTAGTAGCAGATCAGCTCGCCGTCCGGCTGGTCCGGTCCTTCGCCGCGCGTGTGCTGGATCGGCCGCGCGCCGGGCGGGTTGGGATCGATGAAGTTCGTGGAGTCGGTGATCGGCGCCGGGTTGATCTTCTCGCCGGCGGCGTGGCGGTACTGGGTCCGGTAGACATTGAAGCCCAGGCCGGCGGGATCATCGGGCAGGAGATTCCAGCTGACGAAGATCTGGCGTCCGCCCGCCGAGGCCGTGACGAGGCGGCGGTTCTGCCGGCGGAAATGGTTCGTGCCGGCGGGTTCGCGCACGAGGCGGAAGCCGAGGTCGGCGTGGCGGATGCCCTCCAGCTGGTAGGCGGCGTTGCCCAGTTCCATGTAGTAGGCCGTCCGCGCCCACGAGCCGCCCATCGCCCAGCCCTCGCGGTCGTCCGGCGAGGTGATGCGGAAGACAAAGCCGCCCAGGGTCTGGTCCGGATAATAATCGACCATCTGGAAGACATTGCCGGCGAGGTCAAAGAGCCCCCAGGGATTCGCCGCGAAGCGCTTCACCGGCTGCAGCCGCGAGCGCCAGATGCTGATGTCGCGCTCGCCCTTGTCGGAAAAATTGGCGCGGCCCGCGGGCGGATCGTTGCCCCAGACATACTTGATGTCCATGCGCCCGGCGCGGGCGGCGTATTCGAATTCCGATGCGGTGGGCAGGCGGTAGACGCGGCCCTCCTTCTGCGTGCGCCAGTTGGTGTAGGCGCGCACGTCGTTGTAGCGGCTGACGAAGACCACCGGGCAGTCCTCGAGGCCGGCGGGAATCCGCCCGTTCTGCCAGTAGGGCGGGGCGGGATATTTGGCGTCGTCGACGAAGGCCTTGTACTCGGCGTTGGTCACCGGGTGATCCGCCATCTCGAAGTCGTCGAGCCGGATGCCGGGGCGGAGCACGCCGCCCTTGATGGGGACAAACAGCTCGGCGGCGTGGACCCAACCGAGCGAGAGAACCAGCAGCAGGGGTAACTTGGGGTTCATGGCCCGAGATTCCCAGACTGGGCGGCAAGGTCAACCGTCGGGCCGTCCCGATGGGAAAGATCGCCGGAATCCGATCCTGGAATTTCGCACGGAGCCACGGAGGCGCAGAAGCAGGGAAGGAAGCTGGCCATGCCGACCATTGCCCGCCCCGCCCGTAAGCCGCGGTGATGCCGGGCAATCGCCCGGCTGCTTTCGGAACCGCGGCCTTGCCCTCCAGTCGCGGGGCGGGTTGGCTCGCGCCGCTGTGACCGAGGCCGGTGCCGATCGGCCGGGTCGCATCGCACCGGCCCATTTCCGGCTTGGGCCGCCCGCGAATCTACCCCTCACGCCCGGAGATTCTTCATGGAAAACCTTCACGGAAAAGGCGGCGATTTTCGCGTCGACACATTTGGCGCCCGGCCGGGTACGGCCGGGCCGTGCACGGTGGCGATCCAGCGCGCGATCGACGCGGCGGCGGCCGCGGGCGGCGGCGTGGTCTCGTTCCCCCCGGGACGGTACCTGACGGGCGCGATCTTCGTGAAGTCGCACGTCGAGCTGCGGGTCGGCCGCGGCGTGGAGCTGGTCGGGGTGCAGGACGAGGCGGCCTACCCGGAGATCTGGTCGCGCGTGGCGGGGATCGAGATGCGCTGGCCGAGCGCCCTGATCAACATCTACGAGCAGCAGGACGCCCGGATCACCGGCGGCGGGGTGATCGACGGACAGGGCGAGCACTGGTGGAACAAGTACTGGGGCCCCGACGAGCGCGGCGGCATGCTCAGGGAATACGACGCGAAAGGCCTGCGCTGGGCGGTCGATTACGACTGCCGGCGGCCGCGGCTCGTCCTCATCTACAACTCGTCGAACATCGCGCTGGAACAGCTCACGCTGAAGCGCTCGCCGTTCTGGACGGTGCACGTCTGCTACTCCCGGAACGTCGTGGTCGACGGCATCGTGATCCGCGAGAACCTCGGGCCGAGCTCCGACGGGATCGACATCGATTCGTCCTCGGACGTGCTCGTCAAGAACTGCGACGTCGACTGCAACGACGACGCCATCTGCCTCAAGGCCGGCCGCGACGCGGACGGCCTGCGGGTGAACCGGCCGACCGAGAACATCGTCATCCGCGACTGCATCGTCCACGCGGGCCACGGCCTGTTCACGATCGGCAGCGAGACCGCCGGCGGCGTGCGCAACGTGGAGGTGTTCAACCTGCAGGCGCGCGGCACCTGGATCGGATTCAGCTTCAAGTCGGCGCGCACGCGCGGCGGCGTCGTGGAGAACATTTCCATCCACGACATCGACATGATCGAGGTGCCCCGGCCATTCCGCTTCACGTTGAACTGGATGCCGACGTACAGTTACCCGCAGATGCCCCCGGGCTGGCGCGGGGAGCTGCCGCCCCACTGGAAAGTGCTGACGGCGCCGGTGGTGCCGCCCGAGCGCGGCATCCCGGAATTCCGCAACATTTCGTTCAAGAACGTCACCGTGAAGCGCGGAAAGCGCACCGGCGGCGGAGCCACGCCGTCCTCGTCGGTCGCGATGCACACGCCGGACCCGCTGGCGTCGCTCGCCTTCGACGTCGAGGCGCATCCGGAAAAGCCGATGCGCGGCCTGAGCTGGGAGAATGTGGCGATCGAGGCGGCCAGCGCCGGCCTGATCCGTCACGCGCGCGACTGGACGATGAAGAACGTGGTCGTCAGCACGCCGGAAGGCGCCCCGGTCGCGCAAGAGGATTGCACGAACGTGCCCCAGCCGAAGGCGGTTAAGCAGCCGGCGCCGGCGTGAAAGGTGGAACGCGTTGGGGTCAACGCGTTGCACCTTTCACGTCCACCGGGTGAGTTATTTGCGGTCCTCGAGCACCTTCGGCGTTCCCACGTCGACCTTGCCCTTGGGAACGTCGGGTGCCTCGAACTTCAATCCGTCGAGCGCGCGGCCGAAATAGTCGCCGGCCGCGCGGCTCATCGCGGGCAGGGCCTTGGTGAAGCTGTCGCCCCGCGACGTGATGCTGAAGCGGGTCGACCACAGCAGCTTCGGCTTGGTGCCCTTCTTCATCGTGTGGTAGTCGTAGGCCATGAGGATGACGAAGTAGCGCTCCTCGGCGAGGAGGAGCTGCAGCTTCATCTCGTCGTCGGACGCGCCGTTGCTGGCGGCCGAGCCCTGGTTTTGCGCGCGGCGCAGCTCCTGGCGGAACCCGAGGAGCTGCGCGTTGCCGGCGATCGAATTCTCGGTGACCATCTGCTCGAGATCGGCGAGGGCGAGCTCGTTGTTCAGCGGACCCTGGTCCGGTGCGAGATGGGCGAGAAAATCGTCTGAAGGCGCGGCGGCGGCCGCGACCGCGTCGTTGTACTTGGTCAGCTCCTGGCTTTTGCGTTCGACGTTCAACTCGCGGTTCGGGTCCTCGTAAACCGTGGTCACGCCCCAGTGGACGACGATGAGCAGGTCGGCGTTCTTCTGGTCCCTGGTCGGGAAGTAATTCTGCCGGACGAGATTTTCCGCGAGGGTCTTGGCGATGGCGCCGAACTGCGCGTGCTCGAGATTGGAATCCTTGGTCGCGCCGCCGAAGAACTTGCCCTGGAAAAAGAGATAGGATTCCGGCTTTGGCGCGCCCGGCCCGAACTTCTGCCGCGCGTATTCCGCGGTGGACGTGGAGGAAACGGCGACCTCGTTCGTGAAACCGGCGCGCAGCGCCGGCGATAAAAGCGCCGCCAGCGCGAAGGCGAGGGCAGGGGCGGTCCTGGTCATGTTTCTCCTAGACGGCCCCGGCGGCGCCAGGTTGCCGGGACGGAGCGTTACGGCAGCGCCGCGGCCGCCGTCTGCTGGAAGACCTGGTGCATGGGCGAGTTGTCCGGGTTGCCCATGCGGTTGCGCTGCAGCATCAGGATGTAGACGACGCCCCGGCCGGGATCGGCCCAGCTGTTGGTGCCGTAGGCGCCGCCGTGGCCGAAGGAGTTCGGCGTGAGCATGACATTCGCCTCCATCGCCTTCGGGTCCTCCACGACGCAGAAGCCGAGCCCCCAGGGCATGCCGGCGCGCGCCTTGAGGTCGCCGGTCTGCTTGCGGGTCATCTCGGCCGCGGTTTCCGCCCGGATGATGCGCCGGCCCTTCCATTCGCCGTGGTTCAGCATCATCTGGTAGACCTTCACGATGTCGCCCGCGGTCGAGAACAGCCCCGCGCCGCCGAGCGGCGGACGGCCGCGGTCGGTGATCGCCGTGTTGTACATGTAGCCGATCGGCGTCTCCTCGAGCTTCTTCGTGTCCGCGTTCAGCACGTAGCTCTTCGCCAGGCGCTTCTCCTGGTCCACCGTGGGCCAGAACGTCGTGTCCTTCATCCCGAGCGGGTCGAGGAGCCGCTGCTGGAGGAAGACATTGAAAGGAAGGCCGCCGGCGACCTCGACCACGCGGCCGAGGACGTCGATCCCGGTCGTCGAATAGGACCAGCGGGTGCCGGGCTGGAAGCGGAGCGGCAGCTTGCCGGCGAGGGCTGCGGTCTGGGCGAGGGTCAGGTGCGGATCGCGGCTGCTGAGCTCGCCGAGCCCGCTGGTGTGCGTCAGCAGGTCCCGCAGCGTGAGCGGCCGGACGGCCTTCACCGGCGCGGCGTTGTTTTCCGCCACGCTCGAGCCCGCGAACTCGGGGACGTATTTTTCCACCGGGTCGTCGAATTTCAGCTTGCCGTCGTCCACCAGCATGCCGACCGCGAGGGCCGTGATCGGCTTCGTCATCGAGGCGATCCAGAACAGGTCGTCGGTCTGCAGCTTGCGGCCCGCGGCCAGGTCGCTGTAGCCCACCGCCGAGAGGTGGAGGACCTGGTCCTTGGTCGCGACGAGCGTCACGATGCCGGAGATTTCGTTGCGGTCCACGAACGCCTGCATCTGCGGCGTGATGGCGGCGAGCTTGTCCTGCGCCCGCGCGAGCAGGGGCAGCACGAGGGCGAGGAGGAGGGCGGGGCGGAGGAGGCGGAGTTGCATGGAGGGGAAAGTCGGGATCAGCGCACGGGCAGGAAGCGTTCGCAGAAGGGATAGGGCACCGACACCGGATCGCCGGCCTGGGTGAGCCGGCCGGTGGCCTCGTCGATGCGGAAGACGACGGCGTTGTTGCTGTCGTGGTTGGTGCAGATGATCCAGCGGGACGTGGGATCGAGGGCGAAGTTGCGCGGGGTCTTGCCCTGGGTTGGAACGTGCTGGAGGAGCGTCAGCCGTCCCGTCTCCTGGTCGATCGCGAAGACGGCGAGGCTGTCGTGGCCGCGGTTGGAGCCGTAGAGGAAGCGGCCATTGGGATGGATCTCCAGTTCGGCGCAGGCGCTGGTGCCCTTGAAGTCCGCGGGCAGGGTGGAGATGGTCTGGAACTCCGCCAGCGTGCCGCGCGCGGAATCCCAGCTGAACGCGATGACCGTGCAGCCCATCTCGTTGATGAGGTAGGCCCAGCGCCCGTTCGGGTGGAACTTGATGTGCCGCGCACCGGAGCCGGGCGCCACGGCGGTGAAGGCGGGCGTGTTGGGGGTGAGCGAGCCGTCCTTCTCGTTGAAGCGATAGACGAAAACCTTGTCCACGCCGAGGTCCGGCACGAGCGCGAAGCGGTTGGTCGGATCGAGCACGATCGAGTGCGCGTAGGCGTGCGTCTGCCGCTGCGGGTTCACGCCGCTGCCGGTGTGCTGGGCGAACGCGGTCCAGTCGCCCAGGCCGCCGTCGGGCCGGAGGGCGAAGGCCGCGATGTTGCCTCCGGCATAGTTCGCGACCAGTGCGTAGCGGCCGGTGTGATCGAGGCTGAGGTAGCTCGTGTCGCCGCCGCCGGCGAGTTCCCGGTTGATGAATTTGAGCTGCCCGGTGTGCGGATCGATCTCGTAGGCGGCCGCGCTGCCGGGATCGCCGGAGTTGCAGGTATACAGGTGCCGGCCGTCGGGATGGATCACGAAGTAGGCGGGCGCCCGCGCCTCCAGCAGGAATTCCGGTTTCGTGAGCACGCCCGTGTCGGTGTCGAAATGCGCCAGGGAAAATCCGATGTGCGGACCGCTCCGATGCGACCCGAAGTACACGAACATGTCGGCCGCGAACGCGGCCGGTGTCAGGGCCAGCAACGCCAGCACGCCGGCGGCGGGGAGGGGGCGGGGTCTTTTCATGGGAGGGATGGCTTCGGGCCGCCGGGGATCAGGCCGGCGGCAGCTCGGGCACGCGGATGACCGCGTACTTGATCGGGGTTGGGCCGACGTTGCGGAGACCATGCATCACGTGCTCCGGACAGAACAGCGCGCTCATGGGGCCGATCGGGTGTTTCTCATCCCCGATCGTGGCCTCGCCCCGGCCTTCGATGACGAAGATGATCTCCTCGCCGGCATGCTGGTGTGGCGGATGGGCGGCCTCGCCGGGGTCGATGACGGAGACGTGCAGCCGGAGTTGATGAGCGCCGCAGGCCTCGCCGACGAACGGATGCATCAGGCCCTTGTCGTGGCGGCGGGCGCTGGCTTCGTTCCAGGGGATGATGCAGGGGTGGGGCATGGCGAGGGGAGGAAGGCTAAGAGGAGCCCGCGGCGCAGTTCCAGCCTTTGCCGCGGGAAGGAAGAAATCGACTTTCCATCCTGAAAAGGGAAAACCATTGGCCTTCCCCTGCGTTATTTCCCGTCCGTGGTTTCCCCAACCCCATGAAATCCCCCCGCCTGCTCTTTGTTTCCCTTCTCGCCGGCTGCTTCCTGTCGGCTCCGGTTTTTGCCGCCGATCCTTCCGGCAGCTGGAAATGGAGCGTCGAGTTCAACGGCCAGTCCTTCGAATCGACCGCGAAGTTCGAGGCGAGAGACGGCCAGCTGACCGGAACCCTGAGCGGGCAGATGGGCGAGATGCCGATCTCGGACGGCTCCTTCAAGGACGGCGTGGTGGCGTTCAGCCTCGTGATCGATGGCAACGGCAACACCTTCGTCATCAAATACCATGGCAAGCTGGAGGCCGACGCCATCGTGGGCAGCATCGATGTCCCGGGGTTCAACGGCGGCGAACCGGTGAAGCTGGACTGGAAGGCCGCACGGATCGCAGAGCCCAAGAAGCCGGACGAGCCGGCAAAATCCAGGTAGCCGTGGTCGTTTTCTCCCTTTTTTTCCCACCACCGTGAAAATCATGTCCCGCCACTCCCCCCGTTCCCTGATCCTCGCCGCCGCGCTGCTGTGCGCGGCCGCCGTCCCCGCCGTCGCCAACACCGCGATCGAGCCGGTGCCGCGCAGCGGCATGCCGGCCAAGATGCACCAGGATTTCCTGGAAATCGCCAGGAAGGGCGACATCGACCTGCTTTTCCTCGGCGACTCGATCACCGATTTCTGGCGCAGCCGCGGCAAGGAGGTCTGGGACAAGAATTACGGGGCGATGAAGGCGGCGAATTTCGGCATCAGTGCCGATCGCACGCAGCACGTCCTCTGGCGGCTGAACAACGGGGAGGTCGACGGGATCAAGCCCAAGGTGGTCGTCCTCATGATCGGCACGAACAACACCGGCGTGGAGAGCGACGGGTCGCCGCGCAACACCACCGCGGAGGCCATCGAGGGCGTCACGAAGGTGGTCCAGACGCTGCGCGCCAAGCTCCCGGAGTCGAAGATCCTCCTGCTGGCGATCTTCCCGCGCGCGGACCCCAAGGGACCGCCCCCCGGCTCGACACAGATCCAGGACGTCAACGCGGCGATTGCGAAGCTCGACGACGGGAAGTTCATCCGCTTCCTCGACATCGGTCCCAGGCTCCTCGGCCCGGACGGCAAGGTTTCCAAGGACATCCAGCCGGATCTGCTGCATCCCTCCGCCAAGGGCTACGAAATCTGGGCGGACGCCATCCGGCAGCCCCTGGCGGAGATGATGAAGTAGGCCCGACAAAAGACTTGGAACCGGGAAAGGCGAATGCCTACAGTGTCCCGGCGTGCATTCCCCGCACGTTTCAATCCCCAACCCAAACCTAATATCCAATGAAAGCACTTCGTATCTTTGCCGCGACGATTGTCGCGGCTTGCGTCATGACCGCCGTGGCCGCCGCCGCGGACATCACCGGCAACTGGAAATGGAGCCAGCAGGGCCGCCAGGGCTCGCAGGATTACACCGCCAAGTTCGCCATGAAGGACGGCAAGCTCACGGGCAGCGTGATGGTGCCGGGCTTCGGTGGCGGTGAAGCGCAGTCGGTCGACATCAGCGACGCCTCCGTTGCGGCGGACGGTACCGTGACCTTCTCCCTGGTGCGCGAGTTCAACGGCAACAAGTTCGCCACCAAGTACACGGGCAAGCTCGATGGCGATACCATCACGGGCTCCACGGAGCGCCCGGGCCGCAATGGCGGAGCCGCCACCACCAGCGAGTGGAAGGCCACCCGCGCCAAGTAAGGGAATTCTCCCGGTTTTTCCATCATCCCGCTCCCTCCGGAGCGGGATTTTTTATGTCCTCGGGGGCCGAAGTGGCTGATCGGCGGACGGATGAGTCCCGGCTTTTCCCGAAATTTAGGGCTGACACCCCCACGGGGGAGCGCATCTTTCCCTTCCCCACGGAAACCCCGTTCCGCGTCAATCCGCTGCACTTTGTGTGCAACCAATGCCGCTGGCGTGCGTTTTCCTAATCTCCACCCTCCAACCTATGAAATCCCTACGTCTTGTCTTCGCGGCCATCGCCGCTGTTTGCATGCTGTCGGTCGCGGCGCACGCGGCTGACCCCTCCGGCACCTGGAAGTGGTCCCAGCCGGGCCGCCAGGGCGGCACCCCCACTGAAATCACGGCCAAGCTCGCCCTCAAGGACGGCAAGCTGACCGGCACCGTCACGCAGCCCGGCCGCGGGGGCGGCGCCCCGATGGACATCGAGATCTCGGACGCGTCCTACAAGGACGGCGACATCGCCTTCTCGACCGTGCAGGAGTTCAACGGCAACAAGCGCGTGACCAAGTACACGGGCAAGCTCGATGGCGACTCCATCAAGGGCACCGTGCTGGCTCCCGGCCGTGGCGGTGGCGAGCCCATGCCGCGCGACTGGATGGCCTCCCGCGCCAAGTAATTGACGGGTCGGCGATTCCCTCGCCGGCCGTTTGAGGTCCCGCTCCTCCCGGAGCGGGACTTTTTTTTGGCCTTTGGCCTTTTCCTTCCAGGAAATCTCCGACGAGTGCAACCAAGCGGAGGCGGAAGCGTCTTCTCCCTTTCTCACCCCTCCCAAAAACACATTATGAAATCCCTACGTTTCATCTTCGCGGCCCTTGCGGCTGCTTGCCTGATCTCGGTCGCTGCCTTCGGCGCCGACCCCACCGGCACCTGGAAATTCACCATGCAGGGCGGCCGCGGCGGCGGCGGTGGTGGCAATGGCGGCGGCGCCGGCGGCGCGGGCAAGGGCGGCGGCCGCGGCGGTGCGGAAATCACCCTCAAGCTCGAGCTCAAGGACGGCAAGCTCACCGGCAGCGTGGTCACGCCCGGCCGCCAGGGCGGCGAGCCGACCACGACGGCGATCACCGACGCCTCCTTCAAGGACGACACCGTGTCCTTCTCCGTCGAGCGCGAGTTCAACGGCAACAAGATGGTCTCGAAGTACACCGGCAAGCTCGACGGCGACACCATCACCGGCACGGTGCTGGCGCCCGGCCGCGGGGGTGGCGAACCGATGCCGCGCGACTGGGTCGCCAAGAAAGGCTGATTCCTTTCCGGGATAATTTTCCCAACCAAGAGGCCCGCCCAGGCGGGCCTCTTTTTTTTGGCGTCTGTCGCTGTAGGCCACCTCGCTGAGGTGGCCAGCCAGATCGTCGACCTGGCCTACGACATCCAGGAATTCTCCGTCAGCATCGCAGCTCAGCGGACCGGCGGCGCCCCGTGATGCGCCGCGTGGGCGGCGTACGCGGCGGTGTCGGCCAGCATCGCATCGATCGTGGCGGCGAGCGGTGCGGCGCCGACCAGGCCGGAGAACACGGCCTTGTCGGCGATGCGGTCCTCGAGGATGAAGGCGGGGCGCTGCGTGATCCGGTGCGCATGGAAGTCCGCGGTGCTCGCGAGCACCCGGGCTTTCACTGCGGCGGACTCGGCGCTGGCGCGAAGCTTCTTGGGACTGATCCCGGTCGCCTTCGCTCCGACGGCCACGGCCTCGGCCATGTTGCCGATCTTCCGGCCCTCGCGGAGTCCCGCGTGCGCGAGCGCCAGCCGGAGTTCGTCACCGGTGAAGCCGAAATCCCGGCCGGCCTCGGCCACGAGGTTCGGGGCCTGGTACTGGCCCTTGCGGCCGGGCTCGACCCAGCCCGAGCTGAGCATGAAGGGCGAATGCATGACCGTGCCGCCGCTGCGCCGATAGAACCAGTCGCACTGGGCCGCCGAGGCGGGGAAGTCGCCGGGGTTCATCAGGGCGATCCGCCAGTCGAACTCCACGCGGCCGGCGTAGCGCGCCTTCAGCTCGGCCCAGGCCGGCTCCGCCCAGAGACACCACGACGAGAAGATCTCCACATAGTAGGTGACTTTCATGCCGCCAGCGCAGCGCCGCGCGCCGCGCGCGTCAACGGTGCGCTGGGTGCCTGGCGGCGCCGGCCGGCGCCGCCCCTTATTTTTTCCCGCCGAACAGTCCCTTGATCGCCTCGCCCGCCTTCTTCACGCCCTCCGAGGCCGCCGCGCCGGAGGTCGTGCCGATCTGGCCGGCCGCCTTGAGGGTCGCGCCCACCACGCTGCTGGTGACGCTGCGCATCACGGCGAAGGCCAGCTGCCCCGGAGTGATGCCGCCCTCGCTGGTGCCGAGATTCTCGAGTGTGATCGGCGGCATGGGGAGCGTCATGGCCGCGACGCCGACGCCCAGCGTGACCTTGCCGTTCGTCAGCGTGAACTTCTTCACCTCGAACTTGACGGGCTGGCCGTTCTTGGCGGTGGCCTGCGGGCCGCCGCCGGTGCTACCGACGACCGACTCGATGTTCTTCAGCAGGTCGCCGATGTTGCTCGAGACCAGGTGGGTCTCGTAGACGAACTCGGGCTGGTCGATGGAAATCTCGTTCACGATGATGTGGTCGCCGAAGATCGAGAACGGCTGCATGTCCACGTGGATCTTGCCGAGGTAGAAGGCCTTTTCCGAGGTCCAGCCCTTGGGATTGCCGACGTAGAGCCCGCTGAGCGTGCCGACGCCGGAGAGCGGCGAGATGTGGGCGCCGGCGAGCTCGACCTTGGTCTGGGTCAGCCTGGGCGCGAAGTTGTTGACGGCGCGGGTCACGATCGAGCCGAGGAAGAACTGCAGGACGACGTAGGCGACGAGGGCCAGGACCAGGAGCACGCCGACGAGGGAGAGGAGCTTTTTCTTCATGGAAGCGGAGGGTTCGCGGCAGGGTGGGGCCGCCGCGCTGAAGCGGCAAGCCCGGCGGCGCTGCGTTCGCCGGCACCCGTGGAGTGTCACGTATTACGTGACATCCCATCCGGTGGCCCGGTGCAATTTCGCTTGTCACGACCGCACGCGGCCCGACGCTCAGCGCACCTCCCCGCCATGGCCTCCAATTACACCGAAGCCAGCATCAAGACCCTCTCGTCCCTCGAGCACATCCGGATCCGTCCCGGCATGTACATCGGCCGGCTCGGCAACGGCGCCCATGCCGAGGACGGCATCTACGTCCTCCTCAAGGAGACGATCGACAACGCCATCGACGAATTCACGATGGGCGCGGGCAAGAAGATCGAGGTCGAGCTGGTCGACCGCATGGTGCGCGTGCGCGACTACGGCCGCGGCATCCCGCTCGGCAAGCTCATCGACTGCGTGTCGGTCATCAACACCGGCGCCAAGTACGACAGCGAGACCTTCCAGAAATCCGTCGGTCTCAACGGCGTCGGCCAGAAGGCGGTCAACGCGCTCTCCCTCGAGTACCAGGCGCAGGCGGTCCGCGAGGGCCAGACGAAGCTGGTCGAGTTCTCGCGCGGCAAGCTGCGCAAGGACCACAAGGTCGCGAAGACCGAGGAGCGCAACGGCACGATCATCGCCTTCACCCCGGACGACCAGCTGTTCGGCAAGGATTTCCGGTTCCGGCCCGAGTTCATCGAGGACATGCTGTGGAACTACGCCTTCCTCAACCGCGGCCTGACGCTCACGCTGAACGGCAAGCCGTTCAAGTCGGAGAACGGCCTCAAGGATCTCCTCGGGAAGAACCTCACCGGCGAGCCCCTGTACCCGATCATCCACCTCGAGGGCGAGGACATCGAGATCGCGTTCACCCACGGCTCGCACTACGGCGAGGAGTACTTCTCGTTCGTCAACGGCCAGCATACCACGATGGGCGGAACGCACCAGGCGGCGTTCCGCGAGGCGGTGGTGGAGACCGTGCGCAATTTCTACAAGAAGGAGTTCGACGCCGCGGACATCCGCCAGTCGATCGCCGCGGCGGTGTCGGTGCGCGTGATCGAGCCGGTCTTCGAGTCGCAGACGAAGACCAAGCTCGGCTCGAACGACGTCGGCCCGAACGGCCCGTCGATCCGCGAGTTCGTCGGGAAGTTCGTCCAGCAGAACCTCGATGTCCACCTGCACCGCAATCCGGAGACCGCCGAGGCGATCCGGCAGAAGATCGAGGCGAGCGAGCACGAGCGCAAGGAACTCGCCGGCATCCGCAGCATCGCCCGCGAGCGCGCGAAGAAGGCCTCGCTCCACAACCGCAAGCTGCGCGACTGCCGCCTGCATCTCGGCGACAAGAACCCCCGCGCCGCCGAATCCAGCCTCTTCATCGTCGAGGGCGACTCCGCCGCCGGGTCGCTGACGGCCTGCCGCGATGTCCAGACCCAGGCCGTCTTCGCGCTGAAGGGCAAGCCGCTGAACACCTACAGCCTCAGCAAGAAGGTCATCTACGAGAACGAGGAATTCCACCTGCTCCAGTCGGCCCTGAACATCGAGGACGGTCCCGACGGCCTCCGCTACGGGCAGGTGATCATCGCGACGGATGCCGACGTCGACGGCATGCACATCCGCCTGCTGCTGATCTCCTTTTTCCTGCAGTTCTTCCCCGACCTCATCGCGCGCGGGCACCTGCACATCCTCGAGACGCCGCTCTTCCGCGTCCGCAACAAGAAGGAGACGATCTACTGCTATTCCGAGGAGGAGAAGCAGGCCGCGATGGAGAAGCTCGGCGCGAGCCACGAGATCACCCGGTTCAAGGGCCTGGGCGAGATCTCGGCGGGCGAGTTCAAGGATTTCATCGGCGAGAACATCCGGCTCGAGCCCGTCTCGCTCGCGCACCTGCACAACGTCGACGAGCTGCTGGCCTTCTTCATGGGCAAGAACACCCCGGAGCGGCAGGACTTCATCATCGGCAACCTCAGGGTCGAGAAGGACCTCGTCGAGGTCTAGACTGAGCGACTTGTGCCGGCGATGTAGGGGCGTCCCTTGCGGACGTCCTGGTTTGCGACCATCAGCCGGGCGTCCGCAAGGGACGCCCCTACGTCGCCCCAATTTACGAAAGGGGTCGTTCCCTCAGGCCTTTGCCATCGACGCTGCGAGGGGAAACCGCCAGACTGGCGGGATGAAACTGGAGCAGCGCCTCTTCGTCCCGGGAGCGGGCTGGAAGACCTGTTCCGGCGGACTGGGCGGGCTCGCCCCGCAGTTCGTCCTGCTTTTCGGCGGGCGGCACCTGCTCGCGGCCCCCGCGGCCTTCGAGGACGTGCGCCGCGCCTTTCCCGGAGCGCATGTGATCTCCGTGTCGACCTCGGGGGAGATCACCGGCACCGAGGTGACGGAGGACCAGCTGACGCTCACCGCGGTGGCATTCGAGAAGACCCGCGTCGTCTGCGTGGCGACCAGCGTGACGTCCGCCGCCGACAGCCGCGCCAAGGGCGGCGAGCTGGCCTCCGTGCTGCACGGCACCGAGCTCGCGCACGTGTTCGTCGTGTCCGACGGCGCGCTGGTCAACGGCACCGAGCTCGCCCGCGGGTTCAGCGAGCGCCTTCCGGCCGGAGTCGCGCTCACCGGCGGGCTGGCCGGCGATGGGGCGCGCTTCGAGCAGACGCTCGTCGGCCTGGACGAGCCGCCGCGCACCGGCCGCGTGGTCGCGATCGGTTTCTATGGCCGGCATCTGCGGACCGGCATCGGCTCCGCCGGCGGCTGGTCCGCCTTCGGCCCGGAGCGGATGGTGACGCGTTCGGCCGGCAACGTGCTCCATGAGCTCGACGGGCAGTCCGCGCTGCACCTTTACAAGAAATACCTCGGCGAGCAGGCGGCCGAGCTGCCGGGCTCGGCCCTGCGCTTCCCGCTGTGCGTCACGCCGCAGGGCGGCGGAGAGCCGGTGGTGCGCACCATCCTGTCGATCGACGAGAAGGGCGAGAGCATGACCTTCGCCGGCGACATCCCCACCGGCGCGCGCGTGCGCTTCATGCGCGCCTCCTACGAGGACCTGATCGACGGGGCGGAGGCGGCCGCGCGCCAGACCGGCCCGAGCCCGTCACCCGAGCTGGCGATCTGCGTCAGCTGCGTCGGCCGCCGCATCGTTCTTGGTCAGCGCACGGAGGAGGAGACCGAGATCGTGCGCGAGACGCTCGGGCCGGGGCCGGTCGTCACCGGTTTTTATTCCTACGGCGAACTGGCGCCGAGCAGCGGGGAAGGCGCCTGCCAGCTGCACAACCAGACCATGACCATCACCACGCTCCGGGAGGACTAATGTTCCGGCACCGCCTGCTCCAACGGCAAATCCGCAAGCATCTCGGGGCGGAGACGGTCATTCCGGACCAGTGGCAGGGACTGCTGCGCGCCGTCGAGGAGGCCTACGAGCAGTTCGACCACGACCGGAAGCTGTCCGAGCGCGCGATGCAGCTGAGCTCCGACGAGCTGCTCGCCGCCAGCCAGCGCCTGCAGGAGCAGTACGCCCACAACCTCACGGCGCTGACCCGCCTGCGCGCGTCGGTCGCCGCGCTGCGGCCGACGGACGCGGCCGGGGCGGCGCACGCGCAGGACGACCTGCTGACGGTCACGGGCCTGCTCGAGGACCTCATCGCCCACCGCAAGGAGGCCGAGCTCGCGATGCGACGGGCGGCCGAGACGGCGGAAGCCGCCAATCGCGCCAAGAGCGATTTCCTGGCCAACATGAGCCATGAGATCCGCACGCCGATGAACGCCATCATCGGCATGACCAGCCTGCTGCTGGAACTGCCGCTCTCCCCGGAGCAGCGCGAGTACATCGACACCATCCGCTCCAGCGGCGACGCGCTCCTCGACATCATCAACGACATCCTCGACTTCTCCAAGATCGAGAGCGGCCGGTTCGAGATCGAATCCCAGCCGTTCGACCTGCGGCTGTGCATCGAGCAGGTCCTCGACCTCTTCGCCGCGCGCGCGGCGGAGAAGGGCATCGAGCTCGGCCTTTACTGCGATCCCGCCATGCCGCCGGTGGTCGTCGGCGACAGCGCCCGCCTCCGGCAGGTCCTGGTCAATCTCTTCGGGAACGCGGTAAAGTTCACCGAGCGCGGTGGCGTCGCGGCCGCGGTCACCGCCGCCCCGCTGACTTCCGGCTGGCGCCTCAACTTCGTGATCGAGGACAGCGGGATCGGCATCCCCGCCGACCGCATGAACCGGCTCTTCAAATCCTTCTCGCAGGTCGATTCCTCCACGACCCGCCGGTTCGGCGGCACCGGCCTCGGCCTCGCCATCAGCGCGCGGCTCGTCGAGCTCATGGGCGGCCACATCGGGGTGACGAGCGAGGTGGGCAAGGGCACCAGCTTCAGCTTCGGCATCGATGTCGGCCCGCCCGAGGACGTCGAATTCGCGGCCCAGCTGCCCGCCCGGGCCGATCTGTCGGCCAGCCGGGTGCTGGTGGTGGACGACAACGCGATCACGCGCGGCGTGCTCGAACGCCAGCTCGCGAGCTGGGGCCTGGCTGTGACCGGAGTCGGGGACGCCGCGGCGGCGCTCGCGCGCGGTGCCGGCTGCGACCTGGTGCTGCTGGACTTCAGCCTGCCGGACATGGACGGCCTGAAGGCGGCGGCGGCGCTCCGGGCCGCGGGGAACGCCTCGCCGGTGATCCTGCTGACGCCGCGCGGGGCGGCGACCGGCGCCGAGGGCGCGAATGTCGCGGCGCGGATGACGAAGCCGATCAAGCCGCGCGAGCTCCACGCCGTGCTGGTGCGGGTCCTGCAGGGCGGCTCGGCCACGCCGTTCGCGCCGGCGCGGTCGGACTCGGCCTACGACCGCGACTTCGCCCGGCGGCACCCGCTGCGGATCCTCGTCGCCGAGGACAATCCCGTGAACAGCAAGGTCATTCTCCTGATGCTGGAGCGGATCGGCTACCGCGCAGACCTGGCGCTCAACGGACGGGAGGCGCTCCGGCAGCTTGCGCGGCAGCCCTACGATCTCGTGCTGATGGACATGCAGATGCCGGAGATGGACGGCCTCGAGGCGACCCGGCGAATCCGCGCCGTGGCCTCCGCACACCAGCCGCCTTACGTCCTCGCGCTGACGGCGAACGCGCGCAAGGAGGACTACAACGCGTGCCTGCAGGCTGGCATGCAGGATTTCCTCAGCAAACCGGTGAGGATCGACGGCCTCATGGCCGCGCTCGCGCGCGCGCATGAATGGCTGCACGCCGGCGGACGGGCTGCCAGTGTGCGCTCCTGGCCGGAGCTCGAGGCGTGACATCCGAGCGAGCCGCCACTCGCGTCCGTGCGTCGCGCACGCGCCTGCCGTTCGCGGCCCTGGCGGCGCTCGCCCTGGCCGGATGCGTCATCCCGCCCTCGCCGGCGCCGCGCCTGCCGCCGGAGTTTCCTGCCGCGCGGAAAGCGCGGGCGGAATCCAATCTCCGGGTCTTCGATGCGGTCTGGGACCTGGTGAACCGGAAATATTACGACGCGTCGTTCCACAAAGTGGACTGGCGCGCGGCCGCCGCGACCTTCGGGCCCCAGGCCACCGCGGCGGCGGACGACGAGGCGCTTTACGGCGCGATCAACGGCCTGCTCGGGCTGCTCAACGACAGCCATACGCATGCCCTGTCACCGGCGCGGGCGCGGGAACATCGGACGCAGGAACGGGCGCGCACGGGCTTCAGCCTGTTGCGTGTGGACAATCGCTGGGTGGTGACCGAGGTCGTCCCGGGCAGTCCCGCGGCGGAAGGAGGTGTGAAGGCCGGCTGGCTGGTGCGGGCGCGCAACGGAGTCGCGCTGGAGGGACCGGTCGATTTTCACCCGCTGGAGGGCGAGGTGGCGCGATGGGATTTCCTCGACGGCGATAACCGGCCCGTGACGCTGTCGCTCGCGGCGAAAATGATCTCGACCGCGCCGCGGCACGAATCCCGGCTGCTGGAGGGCGGCGTGCTCTACCTGCGATTCGACGGCTTTGCGCACGCGACGCAGCACTGGCTCCACGAGGAACTGCAGGCCCGCCGCGATGCGCCCGCGCTCGTGATCGACCTGCGCAGCAATCCCGGGGGCGGCACCTTCTGGCTGCGGGACATGCTGGGAGAATTCTTCGACAGGAAGACCGGGGTGGGCGTCTTCACGCGGCGCGAACACGAGGGCGACGAGGCCGGCTCCTGGCAGCTGGGCTCGGTCCATTATCGCGGGCGCATGGCACTGTTGGTGGACGGCGGGTCGGCCAGCGCGTCGGAGATCTTCTCCGCGGTCCTGCAGGAGCGGCATCGCGCCGTGGTCGTCGGCCGGAAAACCGCGGGTGCGGTCCTGGCGAGCCGCTTCTACTCGCTCCCGGATGGCGGCCAGCTGCAGCTCAGCATCGAGGACTACGCCACTCCCGGCGGACGGCGCCTGGAAGGCGAGGGTCACGGCGTGGAGCCCGATGTCCCCGTGACGCTGAATCTCGCGGACGTCCGTGCCGGGCGCGATCGCGACCTGGAGGCGGCGCTGCGCGCCTTGGCGGCGCCCTGAAAATCTCGCGCAGAGACGCGGAGGCGCAGAGGTCGGAACCGCGGAGAAAGGGAAGAAAAGGCAGATGGAGACCACCTCGTTTTTCTTTTTCCGACCTCTGCGCCTTCGCGTCTCTGCGCGAAACCTTCCGATTCCAGCCTGCCGTTACCTGGGCTGGTCGTGCTGCTGGATGTCGGACCGGTAGAAACGGCTCTCGGCCTTCTGCGGCAGGCGGAAAAGTTCGGCGCGCCCCCTGGCCAGCTGGGCCGCCTCCTTGGGATCGGCCAGCCGTTCGAGGGCGATAAGGTCGTCGAACTCGCGCATCTTCCGCAGTCGCGCGTCCTGAAGGTAGAGAATCTTCGCCTCGCCCTCGCTCGGATGCCAGCCGCCGAGGATCGACAGGAAATTCAGGTAGTAGCCGGCCAGCTGCGAAAGCGGGCCGAAGGTCACGGAGTAGAGGGGGCTGATGTATTCCCGCTTGGCGAGGGCCATTTTTCCGGAGACGGACATCACATCCTCCGTCGTCAGCTGGATCTTGGTCTCCTTCACCTCGAATTTTGGCAGCACGACCGTGCCGGGGGCGGGCGGGGCCTCGGGCGTCGCGGTCTTTTCCGTGCTCGCGGCGGCGTCCGGCGGATGGAAGGAGAATCCCAATCGCTCCGCCGCCGATGGCGCGGGCTCGGCGCCCCAGAGCACCGTGGTGCTGAAGATCGCGACAGCGCAGGCGGCTTTCATTTTTCCGGGGGAGGAACGGGGCTGGGGCGAAACCGTCGGGACGACGCATGAAATGCGACTGGGACCGCCGCCGCAAGTTCCGTCGGAGAAGGAAAGCGCAGACGGCAGCGGGCAGTTGACGAGCGGCGGACTTTCGGTGACGAACGGGCGCGTCGACCCCTTGACGCGCGCCGCTGTCCGCTGGCAGCCTGCCCGTTTCCCTTTCCTTCCCGACCCGCATGCCCAAGAAGAAGCCCTCGAAATCCCCGGATCAACCCGAGCTGCCGCTGGACGGCGGCGCCGCCGCGCCGACGCCGCCGGCGAAGGAAGGGAAGCGGGGAGGGAAGACTCCCAAGCCCGAGCCGGCCCCGGCGAAGGCGGAACCGGTGGCCCCAGCTGAAGTCGAGGCCCTGCCCCCGCCTCCTCCGCGCAAGAAGGGGGAGAAGATCCAGGACGACCGGGCGCCGCTCGCCTCCAGCTACCGCGGCTGGTTCCTCGAGTACGCCAGCTACGTGATCCTCGACCGCGCGGTGCCGCACCTGAATGACGGCCTGAAACCGGTGCAGCGCCGCATCCTCCACACGCTTTGGGAAATGGACGACGGCCGTTTTCACAAGGTCGCGAACGTCGTCGGCGCCTGCATGCGCTTCCATCCGCACGGCGACGCGTCGATCGGCGCGGCGCTGGTCGCGATCGGCCAGCGCGGCTTCCTGATCGAGCCGCAGGGCAACTTCGGCAACGTCCTCACCGGCGACGAGGCCGCCGCCCCGCGTTACATCGAGGCCCGCCTGACGGCGTTCGCGAAGGACGTTCTCTTCAATCCCAAGACGACCACGTGGCAGCTCAGCTATGACGGCCGGGCGAAGGAGCCGGTCACGCTGCCGGCGAAGTTCCCCATCGTGCTGCTCGACGGTGCCGAGGGCATCGCGGTCGGGCTCGCGACCAAGATCCTGCCGCACAATTTCAACGATCTCTGCCGCGCGGCGATCAATCATCTCCAGGGAAAAACCTTCCGCATCTATCCCGATTTTCCCACGGGCGGCATCGCCGATTTCTCGGAATACAGCGACGGCGAGCGCGGCGGCAAGGTGAAGGTCCGCGCGAAGATCGAGGCGCGCGGCAAGAACGTCCTCGCGATCACGGAGCTGCCGTACGGGACGACGACGGAGTCGCTGATCGAGTCGATCCTCGCGGCCAACGCGAAGGGCAAGATCAAGATCAAGCACGTCGACGACAACACCGCCGACGCGGTCGAGATCCTGGTCCATCTCCCGCAGGGCAGCGATCCCGACCAGGTGACGCAGCAGCTCTACGTCTTCACCGGCTGCCAGCAGAACCTCTCGCCCGCCGCCTGCGTGATCGTGCAGGACGAGAAGACGGGCCAGGACCGGCCGGAGTTCCTCGGCGTCCGCGAGATCCTCAAGCGCTCCGTCGAGCAGACCCGCGCGCTGCTGAAGCGCGAGCTGGAGATCCGCCTCGGAGAGCTCGAGCAGCAGTGGCACTGGGATTCGCTGGAGCGGATTTTCATCGAGGAGCGCATCTACCGCCGGATCGAGAAATCGAAGACCTGGGAGAGCGTGCTGGCCGAGATCCGCGAGGGCCTGCAGCCCTTCCTGAAGCAGCTCCGGCGCGAGGTGACCGACGACGACATCGCCCGCCTGACGGAGATCCGCATCAAGCGCATCTCGGCCTACAACCGTTTCCAGGCCGACGAGGCGATGAAGCGGACCGAGGCCGAGATGAAGGAGGTGAAGCAGAACCTCAGGAACCTGACCGACTACGCCGTGCGCTGGTTCGAGATGCTCGCCGAGAAGTACGGCAAAGGCCACAAGCGCCGCACCAGCTACGACGAGATCGAGCAGATCAAGGCGGCGGAGGTCGTGTCCGCGAACCAGCGGCTTTACGTCAACCGCGAGGAAGGCTTCATCGGCCTGAACTGGCGCCAGCACGAGTTCGTGCAGGAGTGCACGATCCTCGACAGCGTGCTCTGCCTGATGGGGGACGGCTCGCTCAAGGTGTCGAAGGTCGCCGACAAGGTTTTCATGGGCCGCGACATCAGGCACTGCGCCGTGTTTCCGGCGGAGGGGGACAAGAATTTCTACACGATGATCTACCAGGACAAGGCGACCGGGAAGGCCTTCGCGAAGAAGTTCCAGATCGGCGGTCTGTCCCGCGACAAGCTCTACCCGCTCGTGAAAAGCGAAGGGTCGAAGGTGGTCTTCCTCGAGGTCAGCAAGTCCGAGAAGGAGATGCCCCGGACGGTCCATGTCTCGCTCGACGGCCGCAGCGGCGCGCGCATCCGGGAGCTGGATTTCGACCTCTCGAATGTGCCGGTCAGCACCCGCAGCGCGAAGGGCCTGACCGTGACGAAGTGGTCGATCAAGGAAGTGAAGCGCACCGACCTGAAGCTCGAATGAGGCGGCGGAGTCGCGATGTAGCGGACGAGGTGACGAGGCCGGCCCCGGGATTGGGTTCAACCCGGCCTCGTCACCTCGTCCGCTACGGAATCCTTGTCGCGGTCGTTGCCGCGGTGTTGGCCGGATGCGCTGCGACTTCTGCGCCGGGCTCGCTGTCCAAACCCGAGCTCCGGCGGTATTACGAGTCGGGCCGTTATCAGTCCGATCTCGCCGCGGCGGCGGCCCGGGCCGGGAGCTGGCTTGCGGAACGGGCGGCGCACCGGATTCCGGGTGAACAGCTCGCGGTCGTGTTCGACATCGACGAGACGCTGATCTCGAACTGGCCGGAGATCGTCGGGGCGGACTTCGAGTACGTGCCGGCGGTGTGGGAAGCGTGGGAGGCAGAGGCGCGGGCGCCCGCCCTTGAACCGGTGCGCGCCGTTTATCTCCAGGCGCGCCGGCTCGGGCTCGAGGTGATCGTGCTCAGCGACCGCCGCGAGCACGAGCGGTCGATCACCGAGCGCGGCCTGCGGTCCGCCGGCTACGAAGGTTATGCGGCGCTGATCCTGAAGCCGGACGACTCGCGGGCCACGGCGGAGACATTCAAGTCCGCCCAGCGCCGGCGGCTGGCGGCGGAGGGCCGCACCATCATCGCCAATGTCGGCGACCAGGAAAGCGACCTGGCCGGCGGCTCGGCGGAGCGGACGTTCAAGTTGCCGAATCCGTTTTACCTCACGCGCTAGTTGCAGGCCAGGTCGATGACCTGGCGGCCACCTCGGCGAGGCTACAGCGTGCTCGAGCGAAATCGCCGCTGTCTATTTCGCCGTCGCGTCGAGGTAGACGTCCTTGAGCGGATGTTCGTCGAGGAGGTTGCCGTACCAGCCCTTCACCGCCGGGAGGCGCAGGTTGATGCGGGTGTAGAAATAGATCGGGGCCATCGGACACTCCTCGGCCAGGATTTCCTCGCAGCGCTGGAAGTAGCCGTAACGCGTGGCCTGGTCCGGGGCGTTCTGCGCCGCGGCGATCAGGCGGTCGTATTCGGCGTTCTTCCAGCCGGTCTGGTTGTTGCCGTTGTCACTGGTCATGATGTCGAGGAAGGTGCTCGGATCGAGATAGTCGCCGACCCACGCGAAGCGACCAACCTGGTAGTTCATCTGGCGCATCGTATCGACCCAGACCTTGCCCTCCTGATTGACGAGGGTGACGTCGATGCCGAGATTCGTCCGCCACATCTGCTGGATCGCCTCCGCGATCTGCCGGTGACCCTCGTTGGTGTTGAAGAGGACCTCGAGGTGGGGAAAGCCCTTGCCGGCGGGATAACCGGCCTCCGCCAGAAGCTTCTGGGCGGCGGGAATGTCGGTGGGAATGTTCGCCTTGGCCGTGAACCCGGCGGTGTTCGGCGGCGTGAAATGTCCGGCGGGCAGCTGGTGGCCGCGCGTCACGTCGCGCACGATCCGCTCGCGGTCGATGGCCATCGCCAGGGCGCGGCGCACCCGGACATCGTTCAGCGGTGGCCGGTTGACGTTGAACCGATACACGTAGGTGCAGAGGAAGGGGTCGGGCTGAATCAGTTCCGGGTGCTCTTTTTCGTATACCTCGGTTTTTGAAAGCGGCAGGGAGTCGGTGATATGAAGCTGGCCGGTGCGGAACGCGTGTTCCTCGGCGTTCAGGTCTTCAATGGGATAAAAATAGACTTCCTGAAGCTTGATGCGGTCGCGGTCCCAATAGTTGGGATTCTTGATCAGATGGATGTACTGGTTGGGTTTCCATTCCGAGAGGGTGAAATAGCCGTTGCCGACGAGATTGCCGGGCCGGGTCCAGAGAGTGCCGCGCTGGTCCTTCCTGCCGAACTTCTCGATCGTCGCCTGGTGCACGGGATACCACGTGTGATGACAGACCAGCGTGGGCATGTACGGGACCGGATGGGAGAGGTTGAGCACGAGCGTGTGGTCATCGGCGGCGCGGGCGCCGACGAGCGAGGCGTCGGTGATCTTGCCGCTGTTGTATTCCTCGCCGTTTTTCAGCACGAAGAGCATGGTGGCGTATTCCGCCGCGAGGCCGGGCGAGAGCACGCGTTGGTAGGCATACACGAAATCCCGCGCCGTCACCGGATCGCCGTTGGACCATTTGGCGGTGGAGCGGAGGTGAAAGGTCCACGTGAGGTTGTCGGCCGACACCTCCCAGCGCTCCGCCACCGCGGGAACGGGCTCGCAGGTCTTCGGATCGAATTGGGCGAGGCCCTCGAACAGCCCCATGATGATGTGGGCCGTCTCCGCCGTGTCGGGATACGCGGGATCGAGATCGTTCGGTTCGCCGAGGTTGCCGAGGTGGAGGATCTGCTCGCGGTTGCCGCGCTCGACGTTGGTCTCGCGCCTGGAGCAGGCGGGGAGGCCGAGGACGGCCGCGGCGGCGAGGAAAAGGGGCAGGATACGAGGAAGGGCGGGCATGGAAAAGCGGGACGGGTGGGAAATAAAAAAGCTACGCACCAGGGGAGCGTAGCTTCGGGCGGCGAGGCCGGTCAGGAGGGGGAGCGGATTATTTCTTGGGCAGCGCGGCCTGGGAATCGGCGAGGCGCTTGTCGATGTCGTTCATGCGGCCGACCAGGTCCTCCTCGATCTTCTTGCGCTCGGTGCTGCTGACGATGCTCATGCTGGTGGCGTCGCGGACGACGTTGGCCGGCAGGGTCAGCAGGCGGGTGATCAGGCCCTGGTCCTTGAAGGACGCGAGGTAGAGCGCGGTGATCTCATGCGAGAGCTTCAGCGAATCCTGCGCGATCGCCTGCGTGGACATCAGGCTGTTGTTCAGCTGCTGGTTCTTGGCGAGCTCGGCGGTCAGGACGCGGCCGACCTGGTCGGAGATGCGCTGGCTGTAGCCGGCGATGGACTCGCGGGTGAGGTTCTGGTCCTTCGACATCTCGGTCAGGATGGGTGAGATTTTCTCCGCCATGCGCGAGGAGACCTTGTCGACCTGCTCGTTCTGCATCTTCTCGGCCTCCTCCGGAGTCTTCGGGAGGGGATTGTAGGGCTGCACCTTCTTGGCGATGGCCTCGGCCAGCTGGTTGACCTTGTCGGCATTCAGCTTGGCGACCTCGTCGTCGGTCATGAAGACGTCCGCCGCGCGCTTGGAAATGGCATCCTTCAGGAGCTTGTCCACCGAGTCGATCTGGCGACGGGTGTCCTCGGTGGAGGCCTTGAGCTGCGCGTCAAACTCCGCGCGCTGCTCGGCGAGCTTGGCCTGCTGCATCTGGTCCACCTCCGCGATGGTCTTCTGATGCAACCAGTAAGCCGCGCCCACGATGATGAGGGCGGTCAGGATGATCGCGGGAATCTGTTCTTTCGTTTTTTGCCACATAAGGATGTAGGTGCTGAGGGTGAAATGGCCGTTGGCCAGAGTGTAGAGTTAGCGGATCGTTGGCAGCTGGAACGAAAATGGCAATCCCGTTGTCGGGGCGGCTTTGCGGTTGTTTTTTGGGCACTCAAGCGCAGGTTGCGGGCCATGAGCCTCAACCATGCGGAGCAACGGGTGTTCGACTACCTCCAGAAGCGTCCCGAGGAGAGACAATACTGGCAGGAAAAGGTTCGCCGGGCTGCGAACGGGCCTGCGGCCGATCTCCATGCCGTTGCAGCGTCGCTAGAAGGGGAACTTTGGCGCTACTGCGAGGAACGGTCCCGCGTGGCGCCCGATTTTCGCTCCCTGGCCGGCCCGGCCGGCGGCGGGCGCATCAGCATGAGGAATCTGGCCGAGTATCTTCTTCGCCTGTGGGGGCCGCCGAAGCCGCGTTCTTCCGCTGCCGGCCGATCGCCCGATGGGGCTTAGTCGGTGGGGTTTAGACGGCAGGATTTAAATGAAACCTTTTCAAGGTGATCGCGTCTAACTCCTCGTTCTAACTCTCCTCCGCTTAGCGGGGGAGATTTGGGGTAACAAAGAAAGCCAGTGGCGGGCCGCTTAGGGGTAGGCGGCCCGCCTTCTTTTTGTCCGGAACCGGCGGCCCGCACGGTGTTCGATGGTGCCGGTTCGATTGTGCCAATCCGGTAATTGCCCAATTCTTGCATCGACAAGCCTGCCGGGAACCGCTCAGTTGCTCACAAGATATCCACACCCGATGGAAAACGTGCGAGAGGCGACAGCCTCACATCCGCGGCTCAGGGTTTCGGAAAAGGTTAAGACCTTCGTGCTCGACACGAACGTTTTGCTGCACGACCCCCAGTCGATCTTCAAATTCGAGGAGAACAACCTCGCCATACCCGTGGAGGTGCTCGAGGAACTCGACGCCATCAAGGGCGAGCAGTCCACCGAGCGCGGCCGCAACGCCCGCCGCGTGCACCGGCTCCTGCAGGAGCTCCTGCCGGATTCGCGCTCGATGCACGAGGGCGTCGAGCTGCCCAACGGCGGCACGCTGTCGATCATCATCAATCCCTACCTGATGGAGGCTGGGCGCCACTCGCCCGCGATGGAGCGGCTGAAGGCCATCCTGCCCGATCTCTCCAAGAAGGACAACCGCATCATCGCCGCCGCGCTCTTCGTGCAGGAGCAGTTCCCGCCTCCGACCACGCTGGTCACCAAGGACGTCAACGTGCAGCTCAAGGCCCGCGCCGTCGGCCTGGAGTCCGAGGACTACCTCAACGACAAGGTCCCGCAGAGCGACGAGGAGGCGAGCTACCGCGAGGTTCCGCTCAGCATCTACGAGCTGCAGCGCTTCTGCTCCGAGGGGGCGTTCGATCTCGATGAGGCGGTGGCGAAGCCGCTTTATCTCAACGAATATCTCCTGCTGCGCTCCGACGAGGGCAAGACGATGCCGGCCCGCTATCACGGCGACGGCGTCGTGCGCCGCCTGAAGATCCCCGATTACGTCAAGGCGCCGGGCGGCATGCCGATCCGCGCGCGCAACCTCGAGCAGCAGTTCTTCATGGACGCGCTGCTCGACGACGGCATCCACATGCTGACCTGCTTCGGCAAGGCCGGCACCGGGAAGACGCTGCTCTCGATGGCCTGCGCGCTGCACCAGACGCAGGACGACCACTCGCGCTACGACGGCGTCTCCGTCTCCCGTCCGGTCATCGCCCTCGGCAAGGACATCGGCTTCCTCCCCGGCACGCTCGAGGAAAAGATGCGGCCTTGGCTGCAGCCGTACTACGACGCGCTGGAGGTGCTGATCCCATCCAAGCCGCCGAAGGAGCCGCAGTTCGCGGCGAAGAAGGTGTCGAAGAAGAAGCGGAAGAAGCATGACGAGCATTTCACCGCCGCCCTCACCGCGCCGCAGGCCAGCCACGCCAGCCATAACGGCGGGCACGGCAGCGCGGTCGTCGCCAAGCCCTACGAGCGCCTGCTCAAGAGCGGGCTGGTCGAGATCGAGGCCCTCGCCTTCATCCGCGGCCGCTCGATCGCGCGGCGATTCTTCATCCTCGACGAGGCGCAGCAGCTCACGCCGCACGAGGTCAAGACGGTGATCACCCGCATCGCCGAGGGCTCGAAGATCGTGCTCATCGGCGACCCGACGCAGATCGACAATCCCTACGTCGACTCCCGCAGCAACGGGCTCGTTTACTGCCACAACCGCATGCGCGGCCAGGCGGTCGCGGCGCACGTCAAGCTGATGAAGGGCGAGCGCTCCCGGCTCGCCGAGCTCGCGGCGGACCTGCTTTGATGCAGGGGCGTCCCTTGCGGACGCCCGGTTGGAGTCGTTCAAGGGCGTCCACGAGGGACGCCCCTGCATCAGGCCGCCGACTTCTTCAGCAGGCTCGGCTCGCCGGCACGACGCGCGGCGAACTCCATCGCGAACGCGAAGAGCGCGGTGAACAGCAGGTCGCTCGCGAGCGTGTTGCGGAAAAACAGGAACGTCGGCGGAAACTCGGGCCGCCCGATCGTCAGCGCCTGCCACCAGCCGGCCACCGTCGGCGCGTAGTGCGGATCGTGCCGCCAGGCGTCGGTGTTGGTGATGACGTAGAAAAGCAGCGAGCTCCCGAGCGCGCCGCTGCAGAGGTTCAGCCAGGTCTTGCGCTCCGCCACCATCCGGCCGAGCGGCAGGGCGAGGGCGAAGCAGAGCAGGCGGGTCGCGGTGCTCGGCCAGCTCCACGTCTCGTGGAAGGTCACCGCGTAGTAATGGTCGAGGTAAAGGTCGGACAGCGTCAGCGCGACGAACGGCACGAGCCAGAGCCGCTTGTCGCGGAAGTACACCGCGCCGCAGAAGGTGAGCGCCATCAGCGGCGCGAAGTTGCCGAGCATTGGCTGATAAACGGCGAGCAGCCGCCACGCGACGGCGAGAACGATGAGACCCACGGCGACTGGCATGAGCCGGATTCTTTGAGGGAGAATGGCGGAAATGGACAGGAATTTTTTCCTGTCATCAGGCGCACGACGGCCGCCGGGCCGCCGCCGACCAAAAAATATCCGAATTTTTTTATCAAATGGGCGAGAAAGTTGAAAGAATCGGCCGTCGAATGACGTTGATAGGGGCAAAAGAAGTGAACCGCACAAGCCAACCAAAGCACGGTGAAGACCAGCGTGCCAACGGTTGAGAAAAACGCTTGGGGCGGCTTCTCGGCGACGAACCCTCCTGAGACGGAGCCAACTTCGCCTACGTCTGACTGAACACTCCAGCGACGTGCCCGCCTCGGACCGCTTTTCCCTGGTCAACCGCGGAACGACCCGGAGCCGCTTTAATCTCCGATGCCGCCAGGCAGAACTGAGGTAGAAGTGCGACTGCCCAAGCTATGTCGGCGCCCTTTCGGGCGGTTGAAGGTTGAAAGTCGAGAGTTGAAGGTTCGAGCCGGTTTCGGTCCCGGCTAGTTGATCCGCAGTGGGCCGAGCCGGGCGTCCGCACGGGACGCCCCTACATGTTCGAGTCCCCTCGCGCCCCACGCCTTCGCCTCGGCGGCACGGGCCAGAAGCCGGAGCAGGTCGAAGGGGGACTGACTCTTTCGGACACCCGTTACTCCCAGCGATAGCCGGCGCCGAGGAGGAAGACGTCCGAGTCGCGGTTGTAGTTGGTCACGACGCGGTCCCAGACCGCGCGGACGATCCAGTGGTCGGAGATCCGGACGGCAAAGGTGGGCGAGACGAGAGGCGCCAGGGCCGGGGTATTCACGGAGGCGCCGACGGGAAAACCGATGTTGGTCCGCCCGGCGAGATGTTTGTTGTCGATGTAGATATAAGCGCCCAGGCCGATACCGACGGAAATTTTCTGGTCGAAGAAGGTGTTCACCGGCCACAGCTGCAAGCCGGCGCCGGCCCGTCGGACAAGCTTCGGGTCTCCCTCGTAGATATAGGACAGCGTGCCATCCAGATGCCGCATCAACCCGCGCCGATATTCGGCGGCGTAGGCCTGGCCGTGGCCGCTGAACGAGGCGTTGACGACGCTCTCGCCGCCGTAGGCCGTGAGCTCGTTGCTGGTCACGAACGCGGCGTCCCCCGGCTTCCCGCCGAGTTCCCCCGGCGTGGGATGTTTTTCCTGGCCGAACCAGTAGCCGACGCCGAAGAGGGCGGTGTTGGAGCGAAAGTCCGAACTGGGATTGATCCGATTGACGAGGAAGCGCGCGAACCAGCGATCGGAGATATAGGCGGTGGCGGAGAAGCTGAGGATCGGGGCGGTGCCGTGGATATCGGCCGAGTCCCGGGGTCCCGCCGGCTGGGTGTCGAAATAATAGTAGGCCCCGGCGCCCGCGGCGATCGCGTAGCGCCCCTTGAACAGCGGGACATCGAGCCAGAGCTCTCCGGCCGTGCCGTCGCGGTGGTGCCCGGTGATGTGACCCTCGTTGATCCAGCCCACCGATCCGCTGAGGTATTGGTAGACGTGCTGGCGATAATCGAGGTCCCAGGAGTAGCTCGACGAGTGGAGATTGGGCAGGCTGCCGCCGCCGGCGAGAAAGGACACTTCCTGGGCGCGCACGCCGGCGCCGCCGGCAAGGACCGCGAGGCAAAGGAGGAGGGTGCCGGGCTTGGGCCGGCGGGTGGGCGAGAAGCAAGTTGAGAGCATGGGGCCGCGATGGATAGCGCGCGCCCGGCGAGGTTCCTCGAACGAAGATTACGGTTTTGTCATCTGGCATCGTGCTCTGGTGAGCGGTTGAAGGGTGAAAGTTGAGAGGTGAAAGTTCGAGCCGGTCGCAGCTCGGCACCTCACGCCTCAGGCCTCAGACCTCACGCCTCCGCCGCGCGGGCGAGAAGCCAGAGCAGGTCGGAGAGGCGGTTGATCAGCTGGCGCACTTCCGGGCGGAGATTCCGGCCGTGGGCAGGGAGGGCGACGAGAGCGCGCTCGGCGCGGCGGGCGGTGACGCGGGCCCGGTCGAAGGCGAGGGCGGAGGCATTCGCGCCGGGCGTCGCCCAGCCGTCGAATTTCAGGCCGCGGGACTCGAGGGCGGCGACGGCGTCGTCGAGTCGCTGCACGTCGGCCGGCGCCACCCGGGCCAGGTTCGATTTCAGGTAGCGCTCCACGTCGCCTTCCGCGCAGGCGACCTCGGCCATCAGCGCGACGAGGTTTTGTTGCACGGTCTTGAGCAGGGCTTTTATCGCGGGCTCGTCCGCACCCAGCTTTGCGGCGCCCAGCGCGACGTTGAGCTCGTCGCAGGCGCCGACCGCGGCGATCTGCGGATGGTCCTTCGCCACGCGCTGGCCGTAGAGGAGGCTCGTGGTGCCGTCGTCGCCCGTGCGGGTGGAGATCGAGGAAGCCATGCGGGCAGGGGAGGCGCAGCGCAGCGGCGTCTGCCGCGCCGTTACGCGATCTTCTTCGCCGCGAGCTGGGCCTTGAGGCAGAGCTCCGCGGCCTTGAAGGCGTGGGCCTGCGTCATCGCCTTCTCCGTGCCGTTGAGGCAGTCGAGGATGAGCTGGCCGAAGAAGCGGAACCCGACCTGGCCGGTGACGTTGAGGTGCTGCTCGCCCTTGTCGTCAACGATGTAGACGTGGTCGCCGGTCTTCTCGCGGCCGACGTCGACGTACTTGCGCAGCTCGATGTAGCCCTTCGTCCCGAGGATGACCGTGCGGCCGTCGCCCCAGGTGCTGAGGCCGTCGGGCGTGAACCAGTCGACGCGAATGTAGTTCGACGCGCCGTTGTTGCCGAGGAGGATGGCCTCGCCGAAGTCCTCGAGCTCGGGCTTGTCGGGGTTGGCGTAATTGCCGACGGCGGCGTGCGTCACGGTGGCGTCGGTCGCGCCCGAGAACGTCAGGAACTGTTCGAACTGGTGGCTGCCGATGTCGCAGAGGATGCCGCCGTACCGGGCCTTCTCGAAGAACCAGGCCGGCCGCGCCGCCTTGCCGAGCCGGTGCGGCCCGAGGCCGACGACCTGGATCACGCGGCCGATGGCGCCTCCCTGCACGAGATCGGTCGCGAACATCGCCGACTCCACGTGCAGCCGCTCGCTGAAATACACCGCATACTTGCGGCGCGTGCGCGCGACGACGGCCTTGGTCTGGGCGAGCTGCTCGAGCGTGGTGAACGGGGCCTTGTCGGTGAAGTAGTCCTTGCCCGCCTCGAGCACGCGGGCGCCGAGCGCGGCGCGGTCGCAGGGCACGGCCGCGGCGGCGACGAGCTTGATCGCGGGGTCGGCGAGGATCTCGTCGAACGACCGCGCCACCTTCGCCTGCGGGTACTTCCCGCAGAAGTCGGCGACCTTCTTCGGATCGGGATCGTAGACCCACTTCAGCTCCGCGCCGGCCTCGAGGAGGCCGTTGCACTGGCCGAAGATGTGGCCGTGTTCGAGATGGGCGGCGGCGAACGTGAATTCGCCGGGCTTGACCACGGGGCTGGGCTTGCCCTGCGGCGCGTAGTTCATGCCGTCGGATTTTTGGCTCATGGGGCTGGAAAACGTGGGGGAGAGAAGGCGGGTCCCCGGTCAGCGGGCCGCGGGATCCTTCAGCGCGGCGCGGGTTTCCTTCGCGAGCGTCTTGACCGCGTCGTCGAGCTCCGCGCGGACGGGCTTGGCCATGCGCTCGATGAAGAGCACGCCGTTGAGATGGTCGACCTCGTGCTGGACGCAGCGCGCGAGGAGGCCGTTGCAGGCCAGCTCGTGGGGCACGCCGCGCTCGTCCTGGAATTTCACGCTGATCCCGTCCGGCCGAACGACGTCCCCGCGAATGCCGGGAAACGAGAGGCAGCCTTCCTCGAAGACCGTCTCGCCGCTGCCCTGGTCGACCGTGACGACGGGGTTGGCCAGGACCATCGGCATGAAAAGATCGAGGGGCGGCTTCGCGCCGTCGAGGGTCCAGGTGAAATCGGCCTTGGCCTCGCGCAGGTCGACCACGCAGAGCATCACCGCCTGCCCGACCTGCTGCGCGGCGAGGCCGATGCCGCCGGCGGCGTGCATCGCCTCGACCATCTCTGCGGCGAATCCGGCCAGCGCGGCGTCGAACCGGGTGATTTTCGCGCCCTTTTTCCGGAGGATGGGATGGTTGTAGTGAACAATTGGCAGCGCCATCGGTCGATGAAGTGCAAAGCGTTGGATTGCGTCCCCATCGCCGCAACTGAATACTTCTAGCCGCAATGAGCGAATCCGCCCAGGTTCGGAAAGGCCCGTCGTGGGCCGTGCTGGCGTGGCTCATCGCCGGCCTGGCGCTGCTGGTCGCGGCGTGGTCGCTGCCGGTGAACCTGAAATCCGTCTCGCCCGCGCTGTTGAGCGCGGCAGGCGAGGGGACGCCGTCCGTCGCCGCCTTCGGGCGCGATCTCGCCGACTTCGAGAAGCTCGGGCCGGCGGAGCTCGTGCTCGAGACCGCGCGCGCGGTCGGCGATCCGCGGACCCCGGCGCTGGCCGACGCGATCAACCGCCTCGCCGCGCGCCAGCCCGAGCTCGTCGCCTGGGGCGGCTGGGATCCGTTCCTCGATCCGCTGTTCAACCTTCGCGAGAGCAAGGGCCGCGCGAGCAGCACGCCGGTGATGACCTTCCTCCTTCCGGAAAAGGCGCGCGAGACCCTCCGCGCCTACCTCGCCAATTCCCGCTCGGGCGGCGTGCAGTCGCTCCTCAAGACCCGCGAGCTCACCGTCACCGGGCGTTTCGTCCCCGCCACGCAGCCCGGCGGGCAGCCGCTCGACGCGGTCATCCTGCTCTCCGCGCTGCTCTACCAGGGCGGGCACCTGTCGGCGCCGCTCCAGCGCGAGCTGCACGCGCTGGCCGAGGCGGCCGACGCGCAGAAGGCGCTGGGCGAACTCGAGGCGTTTGACCTCGACCTGCTCTCGCTGAGCCAGCGGCTCGACTGGATCCAGCTTTGCGAGCTGCTCAGCCGCACCGAGGGCACGAAGACGGTGGGCGAGTATGCCCATCTCGCGCGCGTGGCGCCGGACCAGTTGCCGCTGATCTATACGGCGGCGCTCTTCTCCGATTCGGCCGACCGCGTCGCGAACTACCTCATCCAGTACGGCAAGGCCGGCGCCGAGGACCTCCGGCTGGCGCTGACGGACGGCCAGGGCTCCGTGCGCCTGCTGCTGCTGCGCCAGGTGCCGGTCAGCCGCCTCCCGGGGCCCGGCTTCGGCGCGGCGGCGACCTTCGGCCTCCTGCACCCGCGGATCGCGCTCGTGGCCAAGTGGCTCGGGTTTTTGGTGGGAGCCTTTTGCCTGCTGCGCGGTCTGGACCGCTCGTTGTTTGTCTCCGTCCCCGGCGCCGGGCCGGCGCTGCCCCACCTGCAAAGCGGCGTGCTCGCCCTGCTTGTGGCCGGCCTGCTCGTCCTCGTGACGGAGCCTTTCCTGCTCCGCGCCGCGCCCGCCTCCGAATACAAGCTCCGCCTCGTCCTGCCGGTGCTCGCCTCCGCCACCGAACTTCCCGCCGCTCCCTCGACCAAACCCTCTCCCACCATGGAAACTTCCACCCTGCTCTCCATCGGCCTCTTCGCCGTTCTCCAGGTCTCGATGTACCTGCTCTGTCTCGTCAAGATCCGCGAGGTGGCGCATTCCGCCGTGCCGCCGCTCGTGAAACTCAAGCTGATGGAAAACGAGGAAAACCTCTTCGACGGCGGCCTCTACATCGGCATCGCCGGCACCGCGACGGCGCTCGTGCTGCAGGTGCTCCGCATCATCCCCGGCGACCTCCTCGCCGCCTATTCCTCGAACCTGTTCGGCATCATCTGCGTCGCGCTGGTGAAGATCCGCCACGTGCGGCCCTACAAGCGCTCGCTGATCCTGGCGAGCCAGGCCACGACCGCGCCGGCCGCGGTGATGACGGCCTGAACCGGGCCGCCCACCCGCGTCTCCCGCCACCGTCATGAACAAGACGCTGCTCCTCATCATCTGCGACTTCCTGCTGCTCAATCTCCTCGCGCTGACCCGCTGGGAGACCGCCGAGCCGTCGCGTCCGCGAACGCCGTCCATCCCGGAGATGGCGGCCAGTGCGCAGACCCGCGACCAGGACCTGGTCGCCGCGATGAAGCAGTCGCTGACCGACGAGCAGGCCTCGCGCGCCCAGCTCGCGCAGCAGCTTTCCGCCACGAACTCGACCCTGGCGGCGCGCGAGCAGAACCTGGCCGCGCTCCAGACGGAAAAGACCACGCTCAGCAACACCCTCGCGGCGACGCAGAAGACCGCGGAGGAGCTCAACCAGAAGGTCACCGCCGCGACCCAGGAGGCGTCGATGACGAAGGAACAGCTGGCCCAGCTGCAGCGCGAGCTCGAGCAGCGGCGCGCCGAGGCCGAGCGCCAGCAGCAGGCCCTCGCCGGCCTGGAGAAGCAGCAGGCGGATTCCCGCCAGAAGATCGAGGGCCTCACCGTCCAGGTGAAGGTCGCGGAACAGGAGAAGGCGATCCTCCGGGAGACCGCCGACACCTTCAAGCAGCAGGCCCAGGCCGAGCGGGAGGAGCGCGCGAAGGTGGTCGCCAACAACGCGCAGCTCGCGCAGGGCGTCGGCCAGCTCGCGGAAAAATCCGCCGACCTGACCAAGGAGATCCGCGACAACCGTCCGATCAACGCCAACGTCCTCTTCAGCGACTTCCTCGCGAACCGCGTGACCACGACCTTCACCGCGATCCGCCAGAGCTTCTTCGGCCCGGTCACCCGCACGCGGGAGGCGCAGACCGTCTTCGTGACCGACGGCCAGCAGGTCTACGCGCTGCTGCACATCGCCGACACGCCCTTCTCGCTGATCGAGCCGCCCTCCGACTGGGAGAAGTTCACCATCGAGTTCTCCAAGCCGCCCGCGTACCGCAGCCGGGCGCCGGCGGCGAGCTTCCTGTCGCTCGACCCGCGCGTGGTCGCGATCCCGGTGGACGCCGCGCAGGTCAGCTCGCTCGGGGTGAAGGTCTACCAGACGGCGCTGGAGCCGTTCAAATTTCCCGAGGCCGTGCTGATCAGCGGCGGTGGCAAGGGCTACGGCGAGGTCGGCTTCAAGCTCGACGCCTCCCAGCGCGGCTACGTCCAGGTCGACAACCGCCTCTTCAAGCGGCTCTTTGGCGACTTCGCTCCGTCGCGCGGCGACCTCGTGTTCAGCAAGACCGGCGAGCTGCTCGGCATCATGGTGAACAACGACTACTGCGCCGTGGTGAACAATTTCCTCCCGGCCCGGACGATCCGCACCGGCGACGACGTGAAGGCGCAGCAGACCAGCCAGATCCTCGGCGACCTGACCGCGCGCTACCAGGGGCTGCCGTTCAAGCTGCAATAGGATCTCGCGCAGAGACGCAGAGGCGCAGAGATCGGAAAATCATTTTCTTCCTGCCGATCTCTGCGCCTCTGCGTCTCTGTGCGAGACATCTGCCTATGGTCGGCGAAAACTTACGCTGCGGACGAGCCCGTGCTGAAATTCCTGCCGGGCCTCGAGGGTGAAGCCGGCGGCGGCGATCAGCTCCTCGGACGGCGGCAGCGCGCGGGTCCGGAGGCCGGTCTGCCAGCGGAAGAAGGCGTAGAGGAGGCCGACCCACATCCTGGCCCGCAACCGCGCCAGGCCGCGCGCGGGCAGCACGAAGTCGGCGATGAGCCAGCGGGCCTCCGGCCGGAGGGCGGACGCGACTGAGGCCACGACGCGGGCCGCCTGTTCGGCGGAGAAGCAGTCGAGAAAGAAGCAGGTGACGACCGCGTCGCAGTCCGGCGGGAGCCGCGGCGCGGCGAGGACGTCGGCCTGCGTGAAAGTCACGCGCCCGGCGTCCGCCGTGTCCGCGATCCGCGCGGCGGCCCGCGCGAGCATCGCGTCGCTGAGGTCGAGGCAGTGGATTTCCGCGGCGGGCGCGATCCGCACGAGGCGGGCGAGGCACCGGCCGTCACCCTCGCCGAGGACGAGGATTTTCCGGCAGTCCCGCAGCCGGTCGAGCAGGCAGAAGCGCGCGCGCTCCAGGTCGCGGCCGAAGGCGAGGAACTCGAGCAGGCGATACGGACGCGCGAGGCGGTCGAAGCTGGGGCGGCTCATGACAGCAGCGCCGCGGCCAGCGGCAGGAGCGGGGTCATCAGGGCGACATCCGCCAGCACGCGCGCGCGCTGCCAGCCGAGGCGCGGCTCGCCGGCGTCCAGGAGCGCGAGCAGGAGGCTGCTCGCGCCGGCGCAGGCGACGGGAACGCGGTCGGAGCCGGTTTCCATCGCGAGCAGCAGCGCGGACAGCACCGCGAGGAGCCACGCCAGGCGCCGGCCCAGGATCGCGCCATGGCGGAACTGGTGGGAGAGGGAAGTCTGGCCATGGCTCTCGTCGACCTCGTGCTCCCAGGCGGAGATCAGCGCGCAGTTGGTGAAGCAGAGCAGGACGAAGAGCGCGAGCGGCGCGGCCAGCGCGCGCCACGCCGCGCCGGGCTGGGCGACGAGGAAGACGGCCACGCCGGCGCCGAGGAGCGCGGCCACGCAGATCTCCTTCGGCGCGCGCCAGGGATGGTGCCGGTGCACGAGCTGGTGCGAGAGCAGGTACGCGGCCACCGGCCCCAGCAGGAGAAGGCCGGTCCGGAATTCCGCCGGCGACAGCCGCGCGAACGCGAACGCGAGATCGGCCGCGAGCACGAGGCCCCAGCCGACCGCCACCGGCCAGCGCCACCGCTGGTAAAAGGCGTGGCGCTGGGTGCGGACCTGGTCGGGCGCGAGGCGCCAGCCCTCGATCCACCGGTCCGCCGCGTAGGCGAGCCAGACGGACGAGCCGAGCACGAACCGCTCGGCGTTTCCCAGCGGGACCCGGGCGGACCGCGCCAGCAGCCACTGCCAGAGCAGGGCCACGATCGGCGCGTCCAGCGACAGCACGGTGGGCCACTGCCACCAGGACGGACGGGCACCGGACGCGGGTTTCATCGCCTCCAGAGAAACGCCGGGACCCGCAACAATCAAACTCCCCGCGAAACTAGTAGCATCCTGATATTAATTCCGACGGAGACCCAGCGTTCTCGTTCCTCATTCTCATGCTCGTTCCCCCTCGGAAAGTGCCCGGGAACGAGGAACGAGTAAGAGAACGAGAACGATGATTTCGGCTCGTAACTTTCAACTAAATCGCGTCCTCGCGGCGGAATTAAATTTGGCGGACGGCGGATTTTCTCCCTCACTGCCCACACCCATGAAACCCCCCGCCTTGCTCCTCTGTGCCCTCTTGTTCTCCGCCCCGCTCCGTGCCGCCGACGCCTGGACGCCGCTCTTCAACGGGCGGGATCTGAGCAACTGGGAGATGTTCCTCGCGATCCCGGATCCCTCGGTGGACGTCCCCGGGCTCAAGCGCGACGCCAATGGAAAATACCTCGAGCCGATCGGCCTGAACAAGGACCCGCTGAAAGTCTTCAACGTCCGCACGGTCGACGGCGGCCCGGTCATCTACGTCACGGGCCAGGGCTTCGGCACCATCACGACGAAGGAATCCTACGGCAATTTCCACGTGCGCCTGCAGTTCAAGTGGGGCGAGAAGAAGTGGGCGCCGAAGCTCGCCGCCGCGCGCGACTGCGGCCTGCTCTATTTCTGCCACGGCCCGCTCGGCTTCGAGCACGGCCAGTGGCCGCGCTCGCTCGAGTTCCAGATCCAGGAGCACGACGTCGGCGACCTCTACGCGCTCGCCACCCGCAGCACCGTCAACGCCCGTCAGGAGGGCCGCCTCTGGCTCTACGACCCGAAGGGACAGCCGACCGTGTTCGAGCAGAAGCTGCCGATCAGCAACCGCTGCGTGAAGCTGGGCGACCCCGAAAAGCCGAACGGCGAGTGGAATTCGCTCGATCTCTACTGCTTTGGCGCCGACAGCATGCACGTCGTGAACGGCCAGGTGGTCATGCGCCTGCATCACGCCGAGCGCATCGACGGCGGCGCGCCCGCGCCGCTCACCTCCGGCCAGATCAGCCTCCAGACCGAGGGCGCCGAGGTTTACTACCGCAATGTCGAGATCACGCCGATCACGGCGATGCCGGCCGAGTTCGCGGAGAACTGAGCCGGGTTACCACGAAATACACCAAAGACACGAAGGGGAGAGTCGGTCGTTGACCGGCTCTTTTGTTTTCGGGCGACGGCCGCCGGACCTAACGAACGGAGTCCGTCACCCGGCGGAGGCGAAGGGCGAGATAGGGCTGGTGGGGCAGGGTGATGGATTTTTTCTCCGCGTCCTCGAAGACATAGGCGTCGAGCTTCTTCGTGATGAATCGCCCGGGCACGGGGGTGATCGTCATGTTCCAGGTGTCGATGATCTCGGCCTGGAAGATCATGCCGTCCTTCAGGCCGTCCTTGTAGAGCGAAAAGGTCCAGGTGCCCGGCGCCTCCGTGCCGAAATACACCAGGTAGAACTCGCCGGGCTGGCCGCCGGTGCGGCGCTCCTGCCACTTGTCGATCGGCTCGATGCCGTCGGGCGGCGACTCATTCATGATGCGGCGGAGAAACGCCAGCCGTGGAACGCTCCGGCCGCGCAATTCCCCGCCGCCGGCCAGCCAGGAATCCGCCGGCGAGCGGAAGATCTCGCTGTGGCCCACGTACGTGCCGGCGACGAACCCGTTCCAGAACCGCAGGACGAGTTCCTCGGCGGAAAGCTGGCCCCATCTCCGGTCGATATCGCCCTCGTACTTGACCTCGTCGAAGACGATGGGCTTGCGGTAGACGTCGCGGTAGAGGACGGCCCGCTCGGGATCGAGCACCGCGGCACCGTTCTGGATGCTGGCGTGGGTCACCCACGGCAGGGTCTGGTTGTAGAGGAGGGTCCCGTTGTGGATCGAACGCAGGTGTCCGTAGGGATCGGCCGCCTGCACCACCTGGAAAAGGCGGTCCCAGTCGGATTCCTGCTTGTCCCGGTTGTAATCGTACTCGTTCGAGAGCGACCACCAGACATTGCGGAAGGCGGCCAGGCGGGAAACCAGATAGCGCAGGTAACGGTCGTCGCTGGCGGCGTCCATGCTGCTGAAGCCCCATTCGCGGCCGTAGGGATGAAACAGGATCAGGTCGGCCTCGATGCCGAGATCGCGGAGCTGCGCCACCCGTTGTTCGAGGTGCCGGAAGAACGCGGGATTGAAGCGCGTGGTGTCCCAGTCGCGCGGCGGTTGTCCGGCGTAGGGGAAGAAGCGCTGCTCCGCCGCGGGATGGTCCTGCGGGAAGACGCACATCCGGATCTTGTTGAACGGCGAGCTCGCCAGGGTGCGCAGGGTCTGCTCCTCCCGCGCGTCGGTCCGGTGCGTCCAGGAATAGCACGTCGTTCCGAGCTGCCAGTACGGCGAGCCGTCGGCATAGGCGAAGTGGAAGGTTCGGTGCACGCCGACCGGGCCGTGGTTGCCCGGCCCCGGCGCGACCGCCGTGAATGCGCCGGCCTTCGCCTCCAGCTCGGCGCGGTTGCTGTGGGTCAGGTAGCGCCATTCGCCCGTTGTCTCCGGCATGAAACGCACGCGGTACAGTCCGTCGCCGTCGTAGAAGCCGGTCGCCTCGTGGGTCGCTGCGCCCTGGGTGAAGGTGGCCGTGAGGCTGACCTCGGTGAACGGATTGCCGCCGGCCGGACCCGGCAGCGCGAGCTCGAAGACTCCCCAACGCTCGACCTGGGCATCCGCGGCCGCCAGCGGGACGGCGATTGCGGCGAGGAGGTGGAGGGCGAGCCGGTGCAGCATCGAGGTCACTCAGTCGGAAGCCGGCAGGTTAAGCTCGCGCACCCAGATGTTGCGGAAGGCCACCGGCGTGCGGTGGTCCTGCAGGAGGAGCGGGAGCCGGGCGGCGTGCGGCGCGTACGGCGGGAGTTTCGGCAGGTTGTAGGTCGGGCCGTTCGGGGTGGGACCGGTGAACGCGACGTCGTGCTGGACCAGGACGCCGTTCTGGAATGCGGTGAGGCGCGCGGGACTGAGGAGATGGCCGTCGTCGGCGAAGCGCGGCGCGATGAAGACCGCGTCGAACGTCTGCCATTCGCCGGGTCCGCGGGAGGCGTTCACCAGCGGGGCGTGCTCCTTGTACGCGGCGCCGGCCTGGCCGTTGACGTAGGTGGGGTTGTTGTAGGAATCAAGGATCTGCAGCTCGTAGAGCCCCATGAAGAAGACGCCGCTGTTGCCGCGGTCCTGGCCGTCGCCCTTGACGGTGGCCGGAGTCCGGAACTCAAGGTGGAGCTGCAGGTCGCCGAAGACCCGCTTGGTCTGCTGGTCGGTCGGCCGGGCGGGCGCGGCCGTGGGAATCACCACCATCACGCCGTCCTCGATCTTCCACGGCTTGCCGTCGGGCCGGGCGGGCTCCCACTCGTCGAGATTGCGGCCGTCGAAAAGCACGATGGCGTCGGATGGCACGCCCGCAGGCGGCGCGGTCACCACCGGGGGAATCGGCGACCACACCTCGGTGAGGCTGGCCGGCGAAGGCTGGCTGGCGGCCCAAAGGCCGGACGCGAGCGCGGACGAGGTCGCGAACAAGAGCAGTTTTCTCATGGGGAAAAAGGGACGGTTCACCGCTCGAGCGTCGCCGCCATCAGGCCGATGACGACGTCGTTGGCGAGGGCGCGGACGGTGAGGGATCTCAATTCCTTCGCCGGATCGAGCGCAAGGCCGAGCACCGTGGCGGCGCCGCCGGGGATGCGCCGGCCCTGGCCCTTGAAGGCCGCGGCGTCGAGCACGCGCACGGCGCCGGTCTTGAGATCGACGCGGGTGGGCAGCGGCGCGGCGAGGCGGAACTGGTAGTCGTCGGTGAAATAGTCCTGCTCGATCGGCCACCAGTTCTCGGGATTGCGCAGCGCGAGCCGGCTGGTCGTGCCGTCGGTGTAGGTCGCGATCACCTCGCCGTTGTCGATCCGGCTCTGCATGGGATTGGTCGAGCCGGCCATGAGCAGATCCAGGCGATGGGCGCGGCCGGTGAGCGGCACCGTGGCTTCGCGCGGGTAATTGTCCCATTGCGAGGTGAAGAGAACGTTCTTCGCCTCGCCGGGGCCGGGCGTTGTGAACAGCAGTCCGCCGGGCAGCGCGAATTTTCCGCTGCCACCCGCCGCGGCGCGCAGGCCGGTGTCGTCGATTTCCGCGCTGGTGTTGACGCCGCCCGCCCAGCCGCCGAGGCCCTGCTTGGGCAGCGCGAGCGACACAAACGGCGAGCGCGGCGAGCGGTACTCGTTCCTGAAGATCTGCGTGACGCGGTCGTTGAAATACGTGGAGAGGTCGACGGGCTCCGGCTTCGCGACCGGCCCCGAGGAAAAATCAGGATGAAGCGCCGCGGCTTCCGGCGCGGCCGGCGTCCGGCGGGGCGGCTCGCTCGGCTCAGCGCCGGACCAGGTGATCTCGATGTCGGTGCGAGCCGAGGCCAGCAGGACAACATGCAGGATTCGCCCCATGATCTGTCCGTCGACGACGCGTCCGTCAGCAGTCACGCGCGCGGCGGTGCCGTGGACGGGGAGCTGCAGCGCGAGGCCGAGGGGGCGCTTGAAACGCGCCTCAATTTGAAAACTCTCGACAGAGCCGCGTCGTTGGTAGGCCAGATCGACCGCCGGATGGTGGAGGGTGGCGTGGTCCCAGTCGCGCGGAAAACCCGGCGCGATGAGCAGCCGTCCCTGCAGCAAGTCCGGCCGCACGCCGAACAATCCCTCGACGAGCGCGCGGCTCAGCACGCCGGATCCGTCGGCGAAGTCCCGCTGCGATTCGCGGCGGTAGACATCGAGATAGTTCATCGAGCCGACGTTGCCTGGCGAAATCCCCATGAACATCGAGGCGAGCAGCGAGCCCTTGGTGACGCGCCAGGCCTCCTCGGCGCGGCCGGCCTGCCAGAGTCCGAGCGCCCCGTGCACGGCCTCGGCCATGACGACGTTGTTGATCGACCAGTCGTAGGGCATCCAGTCGCTGGTCGCGAGCATGTGAAGCCCGGGCGGCACGCCGGGACCGCGCACCGGCAGATGGGGCAGGCGCGCGTCGATGTCGTCCGCCATCGATGCTGCCTCGGCCGGCGTGGGGACGTCGCAGTCCATCACATGATAGAAAGTCCAGAGCGCCGCATCGGGATGGACGAGCTGGAGGCCGAGCCAGTCCTTCGACTCCGCGAAATGGTCCCCGGTCCACAGCAGCGTGCGCAGGGCGCGGGCGATGAGGTCCGCCTCGTGCGCGTACGGCGCGGGATCGGCCCCCACGAGCGGAGCCAGTTCCGCGGCCATCCGGTTGTGCCAGTAATTGTAGGCGGAGGCATGGGCCGTGCCGCCGCCGCTGTACTGCAGGTCGTCGCTCGCCCAGATGACGGCATAGGCCTCGTAGAGCGGAAGCTTGTCGGGGCCGTACTCCCGCCGGAACAGCCGGCGCTCCCACGCCAGGTGGCGCTCGATGACCGGCCACATCTGTTTCGCAAACTCCACGTCGCCCGTCCACCGCAGATGGCGGAAGAGCGCGTCGATGAACACGAGGTTCATGTCGTAGTGGCTGTTCGAGAGGTCGCCGTTCGTGTGCAGGCCGGCTTCGTTGCGCGCGAGGTTGTCCTTCTCGCTGGCGGGCGGGACCGCCGTTGGAATCGGACCGGTGTTCTGCCGGCCGGCCCAGGCGGTGAAGTTGGCGCGGGCGCGCTCCGTCCAGCCGAGCGCGTCGAGCACGTAGGGTCCGCGCCAGCCGAGGAGTTTCGTCCGCCAGGCGATCGCGCCGTGCATGATCGCCTGCTGCGGCTCGTCCCAGACGGCGTCGGCCGCGACGTCCAGTGCGCCGACGGCGGCGTCGAGGAACGGATCGGGCGTCTCGACCGAGACGCGGGCGCGGAGGTCCGCGAAGTGTTTTTCGACCGCGGCGAACGTCCGCGACAGATCCTCGCGGCGGAGCACCGCGATCGGGGCGCGGGCTGCGGCCGCGCCGGACTTTCCCCCGGGCGCGGTGACCTCGCGATAAGTCGCCAGGTCTTCGGCGTCGGCCGCGGTGCCGTCGGTGCGCTGCAGCGAGAGCAGCAGCGGCGAGCCGCTGGCGAGCGGCACCCGGCCAACGATCAAGGGTCGCGCCGCGTCGGCGGCGGGCGCGAGCAGCGCCGGCAGGTTGTTCCAGTTGGCGGCGTCGGCGACCGCGAGCGTGCTTCCCTCGGGGGCGAGGCCGTGGATGGTCGCGGCCTTGGCGTGCAGCGTGAAGGAGTCCGCGCCGCGCTCGAACGTGTTGTCCTGGCAGAACTCGGGCAGCAGCTGGAACCACTGGCTGATGGGCACGCGCTCGGTGCCGATGTCGCCGTCGCGCGAGCCGCGCTGGCCATTCACGCCGCCGTAGGCCCAGAACAGCTCGAGCGCACCGGCTCCCACCGGTCCCGGGCCGGCGGCGTACTCCGCGCGCACGATCAGGCCCTCGGTCTGGTCGCAGGCGACCGCGGTGACGCGGAGCACGCCGCCGGCGCCGAGCAGCGGATCGCGGATCTCGTAGAGCAGTTCGCCCGGACGGTAACGGGTCGTGATTTGGTCGGCATCGTGCAGCCACTTCGCCGCCGGCGGCGCGCCGGCATCCTCCCGGCCGAGCCGCCGGATTCCCAGCCGCAGGTTGCCGCCGCGGCCCGGCAGGTAGAGCACGAACTCGGGCTTGTCGCCGCCGTCGACGCGGAAGGCCGTGTTGCCGCCGTAAAGCGGGCGGTTGAAGAACTCGGTCCCGTTCCCGATGACGAAGTCGGCGCCGTCGGGCCGGTAGCGCAGCGGCCGGTCGATGTTGCTTTCGAGATTCGGAAAGAGCCGCAGCGCCGCCGGCTGGGCCGAAGCCGTGGCGGTCAGGAGGAGAAATCCGATCAGGCAACGGATCGGGCCAGGGATGCCACCGGTGGGGCTGACGCGGATGCGCACACCGGGAACGTGCTCGTCGGCCGGAGTGGATTCAAACCGAATTGCATCGGAAGGCTTCACGCGGAGGACGCCGGGAACGCAGGGGCCCTAACCTGGATTCTTCCGACCTCATCCTCTGCCTTCCCCGCGTCCTCCGCGTGAAACTTCAGAAGGACCGGCTGATGATGAGATTTGCCGGGCGACACCGGCCGGCTCACTTTGGGGCCGTGAGTCCCCCGAATATTCTCTGGCTCGTCACGACGCAATGGCGGGCGATGGCGGCGGGCTACGCCGGGGATGCGAATGCGCGGACGCCGTGCCTGGACCGCTTCGCGCGCGAGGCCGTCAACTTTTCCCAGGCGGTCACGCCGCATCCGTTCGGGCCGTTCGCGCGGGCGGCAATGCTGACCGGGACACCTTCGCCGGCGAACGGCGTGCGCGATTACTTCGATCCGCTGCCGGAGGAAACGCGGACCATCGCCCACGCCCTGGGCGAACGCGGCTACGCCACGGCCTTCTTCGGCAAATGGCACCTCGCGGAACGCGATCGCGGCGCGGCGCTGGTCGGCGAGCCGCACGCGCGCCAGGTCGTGCCGCCGGGGCGCCGCGGCGGCTTCGGGCTCTGGGAGGGATTCGAGAGCGGCTTCCTGCTCAACGATCCCTGGCTGCACGGCTCGCGCCTGCCGGAGCCGAGGCGCTTCCCGGGCTACCAGGCCGACGTCCTGTGTGCGCGCGCCGCGGAGTGGATCGGCGAGAGTGGAGGCAACTCGGCGGCGCCCTGGTTTTGCGTCGTGAGCCTGGAGGCGCCGCATCCGCCCTACGACGCGCCGGCGGCGGGCATCGCGGCGCGCGACCCGCGGGACATTGTCCTGCCGGCGAACGTGCCGCGCGGCGGCGACGCCGAGGCGAAGGCGCGGCGCGAACTGGCGGGCTATTATGCCCACATCGCCGCGACCGACCGGGCGCTGGGACGGCTGCTCGACCGGCCGGAAGTGAAGGCGGGGAAGACCGCCGTCGTCTTCACGAGCGTGCACGGCGACATGCACGGCGCGCACGGATTGTTCCGCAAAGGCTGGCCCCATGAGGAAAGCGTCCGCGTGCCGCTGCTGGTGCGCGCCGCGCCGGTGCCGGCGGCCGCGGAGAGTGCCGCCGTGTCGCTGCTCGACCTGCCGGCCTGGGCGCAGGCGTGGGCGGAGGGCGTGGCGCCGGCGGCGCCCGCACCGGCGGCGCTCATCTCGATGCCGGGCGTCGTCGCGCTCCCGCACCAATGCGACCGCCCCTGGCGCGGACTCCGGACCCCGCGGCGCAAGCTGGTGCTGCAGGAGGACGGGCGGCCCTGGCTCTTTTTCGATCTGGAGCGCGATCCCCTGGAGATGACGAATCTGGCTGGCGAGCCGGCGCGGGCGGCGGAGATCGCACAACTGGCTCGCAGCATCCCGTAAACCTGCTCCATCCGGAATGGTTCGCGCAGAGGCGCGGAGACGCGAAGGCCGGAGATGAAGAACGTGGAGAGGCGATTTTTCGCGGCCCAGGACGGATGATCTCTCTTCTCCCGGCCGATCTCCGCGCCTTTGCGCCTCGGCGCGAAATGAATTTGTCTCTGGCGCCGAGCGGCGTCGGGCCAAAAAAATGCCTGCCGACAACCCGCCGGCAGGCACCCAACAAACAAGCCTAACGTTGAGCTAGAAGTTGAAACCGACGCCCGCGTTCCAGTTGAACTGGCCGTCGTCGAAGCGATCATTGATCGCCCGGGCATGCCGGAACGACCAGGCGTATTCCGCCATGGCGAAGACGAACGTGCGCGGGTGGATGTAGAACTTGGCGCCGCCCTCGATGCCGGCCGCGAACGTGTCGCGCACCTGGTCGCCGTAGATGCCGCCGAAATTCACGCCGAGAAAGGGGCGCACCGCGCCGCTGCTGGAGAAATGCTGGTCCAGCGCGAGGCGGGTCGAACCGTTCCACGCCGAACTCGCGTTGGCGGGATTCGAGTAGTTCACCGACTGGCGCAGGGAGAGCTCGAGCGTGTCGTTGAGATAGTCGCCGAACGAGACGTTCAAGCCGCCGAAGGAGTCATCCATCTCCTTGTTGCTGACGCCGACGGCGCCGAACATCAGTTCATGCGTGCCGGCGGTGGTGCCGAAGCTATTGGTCGACGGCGAGGTCATGGTGGTCTGCGCCATCGCGGCGAGGGGCAGCACCGAGAGGCAGAGACACAGTTTCAACGATTGGTATTTTTTCATATGCGGGTTTTCTAGGTTTGCGGGTGCTTGGTTTGGGCTGGCGCGGGGAAGTTCCGGCGGGGCCCCGGGTTTGCAACCGATTGGGCGCGACAAATTTCCCGGCGCTTTCCCCCGGCTGCTCCCGGAAGGTCAACACCTACCGCGATGAAACCGAGCTGACACACCCCGCCCTTCGGGCACCCCTCTTTTTAGAGGGGAGCCAATCGGATCAAGCTCCCCTCTAGAGGAGAGGGGTGCCCGAAGGGCGGGGTGTGTCGTGTCACGTATTACGTGACACTCCCTCCGGGGGGCGGCGCCGCCGGAGGGCGCGGCGTTCAACCGATGAACTCGATCTTCTTCGACTGCGGCGTGAATTGCCGGCGGATCGCTTCCTCGATCTCGTGGAGCTTCACGGGCTTCGAGACGTAGTCGTCCATGCCGGCGGCGAGGCAGATCTCGCGGTCGCCCTGCACGGCGTTGGCCGTGAGCGCGACGATCTTCGGCTGGCGTGCGGCGGGCAGGCGCTGGCGGATCTGCCGGCTCGCCTCGAGGCCGTCCATCTCGGGCATCTGGAGATCCATGAGCACGAGATCGTAGCGCCGGTTCTCGAGCGCGGTCAGCGCCTCGAGGCCGTTGCCGACGGCGTCCGCCCGGTAGCCGAGCCGCGCGAGGAAGCGCAGCGCGACCTTCTGGTTGACGGCGTTGTCCTCGGCGAGAAGCACGTCGAGCGGGATCTCGTCGGCCAGCAGTCGCTGGCCCGCCGAGGCGCGGACCTCCATCGGCGGGCGGGTGGAGGAGGTGAAGAGGGCGGCGATGGTCTGCGCCAGCACGAGGGACTTGAGCGGCTTGGAGATGAAGGCGCACACCTGGCCGTCGGCCGCCGGCTCCGGCGTGGCCTGGCCGAAGGGCAGCATGATGAGGCGCGGCGCGGCGAGGCCGGCCAGGCCCTCCAGCTTGTCGTGGTTGACCAACACGAGGGCGGGCGGCGGGTCGAGGGTCGCGGCCAGCGCGGCCGCCTCGGCGGCCGTGTCCACGATCCGGAACTTCGCGCCCCAGTCCTGGAAGAATTTCTCCAGGCGCCGGCGGATGACCGGGTAGTCCTCGATCGCGAGCACCGGCGCGGACCGGAGGGCGGACGGCAGCTCCGGCATGCCGGTGTCGGCGGGCACGATGGCCGCCTTGGTGCGGAGCGTGAAGGTGAAGACCGAGCCCTGGCCGACGGTGCTTTCCACGCGGATGTCGCCGCCCATGAGCGCGCAGAGCCGCTGGGAGATGACGAGGCCGAGGCCGGTGCCGCCGTACTTGCGGGTCGTGGAGGAGTCGACCTGGGAGAAGACCTTGAAGAGGCGGTCGACGCGGTCCGGCGCGATGCCGATGCCGGTGTCCCGCACGCTGAACTCGAGCCAGGTGGCGTCGGCGGACTCGCCTGCGCCGGGGAGACGCCGCACCTCGATCGAGATGCTGCCGCTCGGCGTGAACTTGACCGCGTTGTTCACGAGGTTGACGAGGACCTGGCGCAGCCGCGTGACGTCGCCGATGATCCAGCCGGGGACGTCCGGCGCGACGGCATAGGCCAGGTCGAGCTTCTTCGTGGCGGCCTGGAGGGCGAAGAGGTCGAGGGTCTCCTCGAGGCAGGTGTTGAGCTCGAAGGGCAGGCTCTCGAGCTCCATCTTGCCGGACTCGATCTTGGAGAAGTCGAGGATGTCGTTGATGATCGTGAGCAGCGCCTCGCCGGAGGTGCGGATGGTGTTGACGAAGTCGCGCTGCTCGCGGCTCAGGCCGGTCTCGAGCAGGAGGCTGGTCATGCCGATGACGCCGTTCATCGGCGTGCGGATCTCGTGCGACATCGAGGCGAGGAACTCCGACTTCGCGCGCGAGGCGGCGTCGGCCTCGGTCTTGGCGCGGCGCAGGGCGGTCTCGGTCTCGACGCGCGCGGTGATGTCCGCGAGCATGATGATGAAGTTCTCGAGCACGCCGTCGTTGTTGCGGACCGGCTGGATCTCGGCCTGGAGGTTGTATTTCCGGCCGGACTTGGAGTGGTTGACGATGTCGACGCTGGCGCCGTGGCCGTGGGTCATGGCCGCGCGGATGTAGTCGGCGGTGCGCGGGCTGGCCTCGGGCCCGATCAGCAGGTCGAGGGAGTTCCGGCCGACGACCTCCTGGAGCGGGTACTCCATGACGCGGCTGAAGCTCTCGTTGACCCACTCGATGCGCGCGTCGGGCGTGCTGATCATCACCAGGTTGTCGGTGCGGGCGGCGACCAGCGAGAGCTTGCGGGTGGCGGACTGGCTTTCGCGGAGCGCCTCCTCGGCCTCGCGCCGGGCGGTGATGTCGTGGATGGTGCCGACGATGCGCGCGGGCGCGCCGCCGGGCGCCGCCGCGACGGTCTTGGAGCGGGCGTAGATCCAGCGCCATTCGCCGCTGCGGGCGCGGACGCGGTACTCCGGGTCGATGAACGCGACCGCGCCGCCGAGCTGCGCCTCGATCCGGCGCCGGTAGGCCGGCAGGTCCTCGGGATGGATGCAGGCCTGCCAGGCCTCGACGGTGGCCGGCATGCGGGTGTGGTCGTAGCCGAGCATGGCCCAGAGGCCCGGGCTGTAGTAGACGTGCGCCGCGGCGACGTTCCACTCGAAGATGCCGATCTGGGTCGAATCGAGGGCGAGGCGCAGGCGCTCGTCGGAGATCTTGAGCCGCGCCTCGATGCGCCGGCGCTCGTCGTTCTCGGCGACGAGCCGCCGGTTCGACTGCTCCGCCGCGAGCATGCCGGCCTGCGCGGTGCGGGCGAAGTGCACGCTGAGGCCGAGCAGGACCGCGATGCCGATGCCGGCGAGCAGCGCGAATTCCGGCAGGTAGCGGCGGTTGTGCGCGAGGAATTCGCCGGACGGCACGAGCATGAAGCGGATGCGCCGGTCGGCGATGGTCACGAGGGAGTCGAACGCCTGCTCGTCGCCGCGCGCGGGATCGCTGACGAGCGAGCTGTAGACGACGTCGCCCGAGACGGAGATCGTCAGGCTGTAGTTCGTCGACAGGCGGAGCTGGCGGTCGAGCTGGCCGAAGAAATTCCGGTAGGGGTAGGAGGCGGCGACGTAGCCCGTGATCTCCCCGCCGTGCTTCACGGGTGCGTAGATGACAAAGCCCCGTCCGCGCAGGGGCAGGTCCAGCGAGGCCGTGATCGCGGCGCCGCCGCGCACGCGGGCCGCGTTGATCGCGGCGGTCCGCGCCGCCCCGGTCTCCGGATCCGCGGCGTGGTCGAAGCTGAGCGCGCCCTCGTTGCCGTTGAGCGGATAGACCCAGCGGGAATGGAGGCTGGCGTCGACCCAGGCGACGGAGACGCACGCCGGGGAGTCGCGCAGGTGCATGTCGGCGTCGAGCTCCCAGATGGCCGTGGCGTTCTCGCCGGCCTGGCTCCAGCTCTGCGCGATGTGCTCGACCGCGATCTTCTGGCGGTTGAACTCGCCGTCGGTGATGGTGGCGAGGTTGTTGATCGCGATCTGGGTCCCCGCGCCCTGGAACGCGATCTCGCGGTTCCGGAGGCCGATCCAGAGGACCAAAGTGAGCGTGAGGCAGGCGATGACCGGCGGCAGCGCGGCCCAGCTCGGGGGGCCGCTTTCGATCTTCTGGCCCTGGTGCCAGGCAAGGGACAGCAGGGCGAGGCCGAGCAGGAGCAGCGCCGCGGCGTCGAGCGGCGACGTGGCGGTGGCGGAGCCCCAGCGGAAGACGACCGGCAGGCTCGCCGCGTAGCCCAGCAGCGTCGAGAAGCCGATCGATGCCACGAGCGAGCCGGCGATGGCCCCGCCGAGCAGCCGCACGCGGCCCGCCCGGCTGCCGGGCGCCGCGCGCCAGACCAGCACGACGCTCGCCAGCAGGAGGCAGCCCGCGGCCATGGCGGACATGCGGCCGGGCGCCGCCGTGTCGATCATCAGGTAATCGCGCGCGAAAACCTCGTCGAAATGCAGGTCCAGGTTGAATGCGTGCTCGACGAGCGTGAACGCTCCGATGGCGGCCGGCAGGATTGCCAGCCACACCGCCCGCATCCAGCCCATGCCGCTGCAGACCAGCGCGAGGCCGAGGACGAACGCGCTGAGGGCGACGTTCATCTTGATCGGCGCGTGGTCCGCGGGAAACTGGATCAGTGCGTTCAGATGGAGCACCCAGCCCGCGATCGCCAGCGCCCCCAACCCGGCCAGCAACCCGCCCCAAGCGATCAAAAGCCGCTCGGCCCAGGAAAACTTCGGCATCGTTGGGAGCGATGGCATGTAGGGAATAAACCCTAGTAAAAAGGGGGCCGGCGCCCAGGGCAATTCGTTTCGCGGGGACCGCTTTTACAGGGCTGGCTGCGAGGAATCTGTCTTAGGGAGCGACCGCAGGGCCCGCGCTTCCGGAACGGCTGCGGGCAAGGCGCCTACGGCTTGGGATCGGGGGGCGCGGCCGCTTCGGTGGGAGCGGGCGGCGCGGGCGGGGCGCCGGCCTCGGGCTTTTCGGCGCCGGGCTTGTCGGAATCGGGAGTCTTCGCGGGGTTGAGGTTGCGAAGGAAGCTGACGGGGCTGTGGACGAAGGCCCACTCCGGCTTCGAAAGACTGCCGGTCAGCTTGACCTCGAGGATCTCGGAGATGGGCGACAGCACGGCGTTCACCACCTGCGGCAGGAAGGTCTTGCTTTCGCCGAGCGGGAAGACCTTGGCGTTGAAATCCAGCGCCTTCTCGTCGAGCGCGTAGGCGCCCTTGGCGTCGATTTCCGAATTCGCGCCCGTCACCTTCACCTCGGGAAACACGAGCTTCCGCCCGTCGATCTGGAAATCGGTCTGCAGCCTGGTGAAACGCAGCGAGGTGAAATTCAGCAGCTGCGACAGCAGGCCGAGCAGCCGGACCTGCCCGAGCTCGGGCCCGACGAGCTCCGCGTGGCCCTTGCCCTGGAAGCTGTAGAGGTCCTGGTACTTGCCGGTGGCCGCGGCGGAGAGGTCGAGGCGGATATCCGCGGCCTTCTCCATGAAGTCGCCCTTCGCCGCCTCGGAAGCGGGCTGGTTGCGGTTCAGGAAATTGTCGAGCGTGGTGATCGATTGCGCGAGGTTGGCGCCCTTCAGGTCGTAATTGAAGTCCAGCTTCCGGTCGGGGCGGCGGCCGGTCACCGTCACGCGCCCGGCGCCCTTCCCGCCGGCGAAGGTCGTGCTCACGCGGTCGATGGTGAGGTCGTCGTCCGAGAGGTCCGCATTGAACGAAAGATCGGAGAGCGGAAAATCGAAGAGCGTGAAAGCCCCGCCGGACTCACCCTCGATGTGGAGTTTCTGGTGCTCGCCCTCGGGGCCGGCCGGGCCGTCGAGGTGGCCCTTGATCCGGAGGTGCGGCGGCGTCGAAAAGTGGAACGGCTCGACGATGTCGAGTCCCTCGCGGCCGAAGATCCGTGCGCCGTCCTGCTCGTCCATCGTGGAGGTGACGTCCACGTCCATCCGCCGCAGCGCCTTCGCGACCGGGTCGTAGCGGCGGGTGAACGATCCGCTGGCGCCTCCGGTGCGGTGGGCGACGGAAAAGTCCAGGGCGTCGGTGAAGAAATCCGCGCGGATGAAGAGTCGCGTGCGCACGCGGTCGAAGGCGACGCCGCGGATGATCGGCGAGACCGCGTCGACGGCGATGAATTCCGACGAGAGATCGGGCCGGCCCCAGCGGCCCTGGACGTCGACGTCCGCCGCGGGGGGCGCGGCCGTGAAGTCGAAGTTCTGGAAGAAGTGCGGCCACCACTCCGTGAACCAGCCGTCAATGCCCGCCGGGCGCAGGCGGCCGTCGAGCAGGAAGCGGTAGTCGAGCGTCGCCGTGTCCATCGTGTAGCTCCCGCGCGCGATGTTCTCGCCCTGGTGCAGGAGGACGTCGGTCGCCTCCAGCCGGGTTCCGGCGTAGGTCACGTGGCCGCTGACCTCGTCGAGGGCCACGTTGCGCGCGACCACCTGGCGGACGTCGAAGCGGCCGTCGACCGACGCGAATTTCCAGCCGGTCGCCAGCTCGATCTCGGCGGTGACTTCCGGCGGGATCGAAAGCCGGAGCAGGGCGGGCAGGTCGCGGTGGGCGAACGGCGAGAGCGCCGCCAGCAGCGCAGGCGTCGGGGCGGTGTCGAGGTGCAGGTGCGCGGACTTCTCGGCGAGGTCCGCCACGCCGGAGACGGCCACGGGCGCGCCAGCGAGCCGTGTGACGATGGCGGCCCGCAGCGGCCCGTCCCGCCGGGTGGCGTCCGCCACCACCGGTGCCGCCGTGAGACCCTCGCCGGTCACCCGGTTCACGCTCGCGGCGGTTTCCTCGGGATCGAAGGTCCGCTGCTCCGGCCGCAGCGTGCCGCGCACGCGGGCGTGAACGCCCTGCGCGACCGCGTCGCGCGGCAGACGAAGTTCGTCCGCAGAGAGGTCGAACTGCGCCTTGACCACCGTTTCGCCCGCGACGGGAAAGCGCGTGGCGGCGGACAGGTTTACCGCCTGGAGCGCGAACGGCTCGGAAACATTCAGGCCGCGGGCGGTGAACGCGGCCGTGACGATCGCGCCGCGGGTGTCCGAGGGCACCAGGTCGACGTCGAGCCGGGGCTCGTCCAGCAGGTCGAGGCGCCGCGCGTAGTCGGCGAGCTGCCGGCTGAGGCGCGGGTAGTCCTTCGAGATGAAATCCGCGACCGGCAGCGGCGCGCCGCGCCCGTGCTGCCAGACGGCGGTGTGCACCGCGCCGCGGGCCGTGATCACCAGGCGGCCGAGGCGCGTGGTCAGCAGCCGGACGTCCACCTCGTGCTCGCCGGGCACGAGCGTGGCATCGAGGTCGCTGACGAGCGGCTCGGCGTGACCCGAGGCGGACAGCATGGCGGGGACGAACAGGCTGACGCCGCTGAGCCGGAATTCGAGCGGCTCGAACCGCCCCGCGAGGAGCGCCCACGGATCGAGCCGGGCGTAGGCGGCGCGGACGGTCACGAGCGGTTCCTTGAAGGAGGGCGACAGGATGCGGACGTTTTCCACCAGGATGCGGCCGGAGGGATCGAACGACGTGTGTCCGAACGTCGCCTGGAGCTGCGAGGCGGCGAGCCGGTCCTCGAGCGCGCGGAGGACGAAGCCCGGCACCGCCATCTCGCGCGCGACCGCGCACCAGATGAGGACCCCGAGGACGACCGCGAGCGCCAGCCACAGGCTCCACACTGCCAGCGAAAACACGGCCCCGACGGCGTGGCGCGTCCCCTGCCAGCAGAGTTGGAGAAACGGTTTCATGGGCGCGCGACCGGCTCCGGCCGAGGGACGCGGCGGCTATTTGGCCTCGGCGGGCGCGGCCGGCGCCGGCGCGGCGGGGCCGGGATCGTTCGGGTAGATCAGAGGCCAGAGCGCGTCAGTGAAACGCTGCTCCAGCTCCCAGACCGCGCCGCCGAAATCCTCGGATGTCGCCAGCTGGCGGCTGGCGCCCAGGCGGTCGCCGAGCAGCAGCTTCATGGAGCTTCCCTGGGCGGCCGTGGCGCCGCCGCCGAGGGAAATGGCGACGTCCAACTGATAATGCCAGGGGCGGTCGACCGAGGCCGGCTCGACGAACGTCTTCGCCCGGAGCACGCGCAGCTGGTCGACCAGGCGCTGCAGGGCGGCGTCGGGCGGCTGGCCGCCGGTCGCCGGCGGGAAAGTCTTGTCGACGAGCACGGCCCTGGAGGCGAGGTCGGTGAGCTTCACGCCGGTGATCTGTGCTCCCGCCGGCAGCTCCCGCAGCAGGCGGTCGCGATAGGCGAGCGGCGTCACCGGCGTCTCGGCGAGGATGCCGGGATCGACCTCATAGACCGAGGATTCGGGTCCGCCGACCTGCGCGTAGGCATGGACGCGGTCGGCGCTGACGCCGATGCGCAGGTTCAGCGTGGAGCCGGGCGCGCCGGCCGCACCGGCGACGGTGATGGCGAGGGTGCGCACCGGGCGGTTGAAGCCCCAGGTCTCCAGGTCGGCGCGGGTCGGGGCGTCGTTGAGGAAACCGCCCGGCGGCTTTGCGGAGAGGAGCGCGAGCTGTTCGAGCAGACGCTGGACGGCCTTGAGGTCGGCGGCCTGGGTCTGCGGCGCCTGTCCGGGATCGTTGCGGACGATCTGCCACGGTGTCGCGTCGGCCGGCGTGCCGGCGGGAGCGTCGAGGCGCTGGAGCTTGAGCTCCGGCTGGCCGGGCGCGGAGGGATCGGAGAGCGTGAGGGCGGAGACCGCCCGCGCCTCGAACTCGAGGAGGCGGCGCTCGCGCAGCGCGACCTGGGCGTTGTCGAGGTTGCGCTTGAGCTCGGCGGGGATCGCGACGGTGAAGAGCGCGTCCTTCTTGTCCATCCGCGCATAATATTCCTGGTCGGCCGCGGCGGCGGAAACCGGGTTGTAGAGCAGGAGCGTCTCGCTGCGATTGTTGCCCTCGAGGGAAATGCGCAGCGGGTTCGCCGTCGCAACCTCCGGCGGCACGGCCGGCAGGAACGACTTCACGCGGAGCCCGTTCAGCTCGCTGAGGGTGAGATTGGTGGCGAGCTCGCTGGCGCGCGCCTGTACCGGGGCCTCGAACGACCAGCGGTTGCCGTCGCGGCGGAGGCGGATGGACGTGGCCGCGGCCGCGCTGAGGCTGAACAGGCGCACCTCGAAGACCGGGATGGAGAAAAGCGTGTCGGAGCGCAGCTGATCGAGCGGCTGGGAGAGGCTGTCGGCGAGGCTGCGGCCGACGACGTGGACCGTCTGGCCGTCCGGCGAGAGCAGGTAGAGGCTGCTGCCGTCGGGCGTCTTGTTGCCGAGGCCGAGGGTGGACGGCCTGGCCGCGGGCGCGGCCCCGGCGGGGCGCTCGCCCGAGGGATCGGCGGAGGAGAACGTCACGGTGAGCGCCGGCGGATCGAGGCCGTAGTCGGAGAGCTTCTGGCCGTTGCGCACGAGGTCCGGCACCGCGAAGCTGGTCTCGTGGTCGAGCAGGAGGAGATCGGTGACGATCCGCTGGACCGCGTTGCGGTTCGCGGGCCATTCGAACGGCTTGGTGAGGAACCAGGCGTCGCCGCGCCGCACGAGGCTGACGGCCGGCGGCGCGTTCGGGGGACCGATCTCGAGCGACTGGATGTTGGCGGCCTCCGCCCCGAGCACGCGGCGCCGCGCCTCCTGGGCGATGTGCTCCGTGCGCCAGCCGGGCTCGAACTTGAAGATATAAAAGAACACCGCGACGTTCAGGAAGAGCAGGACGAGGGTGACTTTGGTGCGCATGGCGGGAGGGCGGGCGATGATGGGCCGGTCAGGAGCGGCGCGTCCAGTAGACGATGAGGCCGAGGAGCGCGGCGGCGCCGGGCACGCCGAAGAGCAGGCTGTAGCGGAGGCGCATCAGTTCGTCCTCGCTGAGCGAGAGCTTGAAGCGCTCGACCGGCCGGGCGGGGACATTGAGCTGCTCGCGGCCGATGGCCCAGTTCACGGCGTTGAGCAGCAGGTTCTGGTTGCCGGCGACGGGGAAGCCATTGTTGGTGGCGGGATCGGTCGAGCCGAACACCACCAGCCGGCCGGAGGGGACGGTGTAGGGCAGCTGGTCGCGCGGCGGCTCGTGCGTGGAGGCGATGATCAGGGCGAGCGCGTTCTTCGGCTCCATCTGGGGCAGGCCCTTGATGTCGCTCTCGTCGTACCGCGGCGGATCCTTGAAGTTCACCTCGCCCCAGGCGGTGGGCGAGGTGATCGCGAGGGTGTTCACGATCAGGCCGCGGGTGGCGATCGGGTGGAGGCTGCGGGCGCGGCTGACGAGGAGGGGGATCCTCATGTCGAGCAACGACTGGGTGATCGGGTGGACGCCGAGCGTGTCGATCAGCAGGTCGCCCTGCTCGGTGCGGTTGTGCGTGTCGTAGACCACGTCGTCGTCGGCCAGCACGCCCCAGTCGAGGAGCAGGTCGGTGAGCCCGAGGGGCACGTTGCGCACCGCGCCGGGTGCGAGCAGGAGCAGGAGGTGGCCGGCCCGCGGCCCGAGGTACTGGCGCAGCTGCTCCTGGGCGTAGGCGGAAACCTTCTGCGGGCCGACGGCGATGACGAGCGCGGCGTCGTCGGGCACGCGGCTGCGGGCGGTGTTGAGGCTGAACGACTCGACCGAGAAGTTGCGCAGGCGCAGGGCGTCGGCGAGGACCGAGAGCCCGCGCGCGGGATCGGTGTCCTCGATCCGCGCCTCGCCGTCGCCAACGAGGAAGTAGATCTTTTTCCGCTCCGGATTGGAGACGTCGAGGATGGCCGAGGTGAACGCCTGCTCGCCGATGAAGTCTTTCGCCGCCCCGTTGACCACGTGATAGAGCTCGCCGGGCGCCAGGACGCGCGACTTGTTGCCGCAGAGGAAGACGACCGTGTCGCGCTGCTCGATCCCGAGGCGCGCGGCCTCGCGCGGCTGGCGGTCGACATCGAGGTAGTCGACCGTGACGCGGCCGTCGTGGCCCGTCTTGTCGTCGTGGTTCCCGGCGGTGGCGTAGACGTACTCCCGGAGCAGGCCGCGAACGTCGGGCAGCGCGGCGGCGACCTCGGGGTGCTCGGAGTCCTCGGACATCGTGACGATCACGCGGACCGGCTGGTCGAGATTGGCGAGGTAGGCGAGCGTCTCGGGCGAGAGCGAGTAGCGGTGGTGCCGGGTCAGGTCGATGCGGCCCCAGTCGTGGTTGAGCGCGATGTAATTGAGGCCCCCGAACAGGGTGAGGAACAGCAGCGCCTGCACCAGCAGGTTGAGCGTGCGGAACCAGCGGACGGTGCGGAAGCTGTCGAGCGCGGACATCGGCGGGCCGGCGTTCTCAGGAGTGCAGCAGCCGGGCCTCGATCCCGAGGATGCTGAAGATGAGCACCAGCACGGTGCCGCTCAGGTAGAACAGCACCTGGCGGGTGTCGACCACGCCGCGGGTGAAGTCGCCCAGGTGCTCGATGACCTGCGCGGACTCGATCGCGGACTTCACCGGATGGAACATCTCGGAGTCGAGCACGGGCAGCTGGAGCAGGCCCGGCACGCCGAGGATCAGGGCGAGGAGGACGGCGAAGCAGACGATGCCGGCGACGGCCTGGCTCCGGGAGAGCGAGCTGGCGAAGATGCCGATCGCGATGAAGAGCAGGCCCGACACCGCGATGAAGAGGTAGCCGCCGATGAGCGGTCCCGGATCGAGGAACCGGGCGTCGCTGGCGAAGCGGTGCAGGATGAAGAAGAAGCCGCCGGTCGAGCCCCAGAGCAGCAGGTAAAGGAAGTAGGTCGCACCGTACTTGCCGAGGACGACCTCGGTGGTGGACACGGACGTCGTCAGCAGCGTCTCGATCGTCCCGAGGCGGCGCTCCTCGGCGAGCGACTTCATCGTCAGCAGCGGCACCATGAAGAGCACGGGGATCCAGAAGAGCTGGAAGAACACCAGCGCGGGCGACTGCTCCTGCGCGGCCTTGCTGTAGTTCTCGAGGATGCCGGTGAAGATCGTGCCCATCACGCCGAGGAAGAAGGCCGCGGCGATGTAGGTGCTGGGGCTGACCAGCAGCATGCGGATCTCGTGGCCGAGGATCGTGGGGAAGTGCCTCATGTCAGTTCTTGCGCAGGTCGTCGGACCGCACATCCCAGCTGCGGCGGGTGGCGGCGAGGAAGACGTCCTCGAGCGTCGGGTCGGTGCGGCTCAGGGCCCGGACCCGGAAGGCGCCGCCGGCGGTGAGCGCGCGCAGCAACGGCTCGCCGAGCTCGGTGGTCTGTTCGGTCGTCAGCGTGACCCGGCGGAAACCATCGGCGTCGGGCTCGCCCGTGGTGCCGAGGCGCAGCGTCGGCTCGACCGCGGCCAGGAGCACCGGCAGCACGGCCGGGTCGCCCGCGAGCTCGACCGCGTAGGTCAGGCGCCCGAGGATCTCGCGGCGGAGCGCGGCGGGCGTGCCCTGCGCGACGACGCGGCCGCCGTTGATGATGAGGACGCGGTCGCAGGTCATCTCGATCTCCGGCAGGATGTGCGAGGAGATGATGAGCGTCATGCGGCCGCGCAGGCTGGCGATGAGGTCGCGGACGATGAGGATCTGGTGCGGGTCGAGGCCGATCGTCGGCTCGTCCATGATGATCACGGGCGGCTCGGCGAGGATCGCCTCGGCGACGCCGACGCGCTGCCGGTAGCCCTTGGAGAGCTTGCCGATGATCTTGTGCCGGACGCGCTTCAGGTCGCAGAGCTCCAGCACCTCGTCGAGGCGCGGGCCGAGCTTGCGCCGCGGAACCTCCTTCAGCCGTCCCCGGAAATACAGGTACTCGCTCACGCGCATGTCCTCCGGCAGGGGATTGTTCTCCGGCATGTAGCCGATGCGCCGCTTCACCTCGTCGGGCTGGGTCGTGATCGGCAGCCCGCAGATCCGCACGTGACCGCTGGTCGCCGGGAGGTAGCCGGTCAGGATGCGCATCGTCGTGCTCTTGCCGGCGCCGTTGGGTCCGAGGAAGCCGATGATCTCGCCGCGCGCGACCGTGAAGCTGATGTCGTTGACCGCCGTCACCCCGGCGTACGTCTTGACCAGGTGTTCGACTTCGATGGCGGGAGCGGCGTCGGGCATGCGAGCGGGATGTGTCCGCGACTGTCGGGGAAGGGTTCCCAAGTCTCAACTCCCTTTCTCCAGCGTGACCTCTCCGGCGCGGAAACGGTGGCTCCGGCCGCGCTCGTCGCGGAGGAGGAGCGCCCCCTCGTCGTCGACGCCGAGCGCGACGCCGGTGTGGCGGCGCGTGCCCTCCAGCAGGGTGACGGGCTGGCCGCGGAGCACGTCGTAGCGGTTCCAGAGATCGGCGAAGTCCTTGAGATAATCGCCATCGACGAAGCGCTCGTAGGCCAGGAGCACGCGGCCGACCAGCGCGGCGGTGAACCGGTTCAGGTCGAGCGGCCCGCCCACGTGCTCGGCGAGCGAGATGGCCCGGCGCGCCAGCTCGCCGGGCCAGGCGTCGGGCGGGCTGTTCACATTCAGGCCCAGGCCGAAGACGAGGTCGCGGATCTGGTCGGCGTCGATCCGCGCCTCCGTGAGCATGCCGCCGGCCTTGCGGCCGTCGAAGAGCAGGTCGTTCGGCCACTTCAGGCCGGGTTTCGCGCTGCAGAAGTTGGCGACGAGCTCGCAGACATTGACGCCCATCCAGAGCGTGAACGTCTGCATGCGCCCGGGCGCGAGCCGCGGGCGGAAGGCGAAGCTCGAGTAGAGATTGCCGTTGTCGGCGCTGTGCCAGGCCCGGCCGAGGCGGCCCCGCCCGCGCAGCTGGCGGCGGGCGAGGACGACGAACGGCGCCGTCCGTCCGGCGGCGAGCAGGCGCGCGGCCTCGTCGTTCGTGCTGTCGACTTCGTTGAGGCAAAGCAGCCGGATCGAGCGGGCGCGCGCACCGAGGTGCGCCGCGACCAGCGCCGCGTTGAGGGCGGCGGGGCGCCGCGTCAGCCGGTAGCCGCGGCTGCGCACGGCCTCGAAGGCGAAGCCCTGGCCGCGCAGCTTCTCCATCTGCTGCCAGACCGCGACGCGGCTCACGCCCAGCTTTCCGGCGAGCACGCTGCCCGAGACGAACGACGGCTCATGTTCGAGGAGCTCGCGCAGGATGATGAACTCGGGCGAGTGGGCGGGGGTGGCGGCGGGCATGCGGGAAGCGGCGTTGCCAACTACAAGGCGTCCCCGCACGCTCGGCAAATGTCATTTGAGGAATTTCAGGCCAGCCTCGCGTCCGGCGCGGTGCCGCCCGGCCTCGGCGGCGCGCTGCAGGGCCTCTGGCATGACGCGCGGGGCGACTGGGACGAGGCGCATCGCTGCGCGCAGGAGGAGAAGTCCCGCGACGGCTCCTGGGTGCACGCCTATCTCCACCGCAAGGAGGGCGACCTCGGCAACGCCGGCTACTGGTACGCCCGCGCCGGCCGCACGATGCCGGCGACGACGGTCGCACTCGAGACGGAGTGGGCGGCGATCGCGCGGGAATTGCTGGCGCGCTGAGACGGACCCAAGGAAGTTTCGCGCAGAGACGCAGAGGCGCGGAGATTTCGATCCACACCCCCCGTCGCTTCGCGCCACCCCTCTTGCTAGAGGGGAGCCTGATCGCCGGAGATCCCCTCTAGGAAGAGGGGTGCCCAACGGGCGGGGTGTGTTGCTCGTCTCACTCCAGAGACGCGATTTCCAAAGGCGCCCTCCGCGTCTTCGCGCCTTGGCGCGAAACCGATCAGGGCCTGTCGCTGAGCGAGCCGAAATCCGCGCGGCGCATGAAGCTTTCCGCGGCGGTTTTCCGGATGTAGTCGCTGCCGGCGCTGTCGCCCGCGGTCTGGGCGTCGCTCGCCGCCTTGCGCAGCTCGTCGATGTCGCTCAGCCGCTGCTCGTCGCGGTACATTTGCGCCGCGATCGGGCGGTTCATGAAGCCGATGAGGGGAATGTTCAGGCCCGGGTGGCGCTCCATGTAGAGCTTCGCCTGGCCCTTCTCGTCGTAGAGGTCGCGCTCGCGGAAGATCGGAACCCGGTTGCCTTTCACCGTCACGGACGGGAGGCGGACGACGCCGTTCTTGGGCTTGTCGGGATCGGCGGCATCCGCGTCGGGCGCCGGCTTCACCTCGACCGGCTTGGGCGGATTGTACTTCGGCAGGCCCGTCGCCATGATCGCCGCGACCTCGCTCGAGATGGCGCGCGGGCGCTTGGGCGTGGCGGCGGGGGCCGGGGCGGGCGTCGCCGTCGCATCGGCGGCGGGATCCTTCTGCAGAATGTTCTTCTCCGCCGTCGGTGCGGGTGCGGCCGGGGCCGGCGCGGGCGCCGGTTCCTGCGCGGCGGCCGTCGCGGCGAGCAGGGCTCCCGCCAAGGCGAGACGGACGGGGTGGTTCATCATGATCATTTGGAACCTTGGGGCCCGGCCGGGTTCCCCGCAACTTTTACTTCGGCGGTGAATATCGATCCGGTTTCACGCAGAGGACGCGGAGAACGCAGGGAAAATCTCTCTCGGGCATTCTGCCGGATCGATCTCTGCGCGCTCGGCGTTCTCTGCGTGAAACCTGCCTTGGCCCGGGATGGTTACCCGCGGAGCTGGCCGGTGCCCTCGATGAGGAACTTGTGCGTGCAGAGCTCGCGCAGGCCCATCGGGCCGCGGGCGTGGAGGCGGTCGGTGCTGATGCCGATCTCGGCGCCGTAGCCGAATTCGAAGCCGTCGGTGAAGCGCGTGCTCGCGTTCCAGTAGACCGTCGCGCTGTCGACCTCCGCGAGGAAGCGCTGCGCGGCGCGTGCGTCGGCGGTCACGATCGCGTCGCTGTGGTTGGAGCCGTCGCGGTTGATGACCGCGATCGCCTCGTCGAGCGATTCGACGATCCGGATGGCGATGACGTAGTCGAGGAACTCGGTGGCGTAGTCGGCCTCGGTCGCGGGCCGGGTCGGGATGTTCTCCTTCGCCAGCAGGGCGGCGCTGGCCGCGTCGCAGCGGAGCTCGACCTTCTGCGCGACCAGGGCGCGCGCGACGCTGGGCAAGAAGCGGGCCGCGACTGCGCGGTGCACGAGCAGCTGCTCGGCGGCGTTGCAGGCGCTGGGGCGGGAGACCTTCGCGTTGAGCGTGATCTTTTCCGCCATCGCGAGGTCGGCCGCGGCGTCGGCGTAGACGAAGCAGACGCCCTTGTAGTGCTTGATGACGGGAATGGTGCTGTTTTCCGCAACGAAGCGGATGAGGGCCTCGCCGCCGCGGGGGATGATGCAGTGCACGAGCGTGTCGAGCTTGAGCAGCGCCGTGAGCGCGGCGCGGTCCGTCGTGGGGATGAGCTGGACCGCGTCGGCCGGCAGGCGGGCGGCCGCCAGCGCCTGGCTGACCAGGGCGGCGAGGGCGGTGTTCGTATGGAAGCACTCCTTGCCGCCGCGCAGGATGCAGGCGTTGCCGGACTTCAGGCAGAGGATGGCGCAGTCGATGGTGACGTTGGGACGCGCCTCGTAGATGATGCCGATCACGCCGATCGGGACGCGCAGCTTGCGGATGTGGAGGCCGTTGGGCCGGGTGAAATCCTCCAGCACCGCGCCGACGGGATCGGGCAGGGCGATGACCTCGCGGACGGACTCGGCCAGCTGCTTGAGCCGGGCGGGCGTGAGGGTGAGGCGGTCGCGCGCGGCCGCGGTGAGCGCGGCGGCCTCGGGGGAGGCAAGGTCCTTCTGGTTGGCGGCGAGCAGGGCGGCCTGGGAGGTCTCGATCAGGCTCGCGAGCTGCCGCAGGGCATCGTCCTTCGCGCTCGTCAACGCCGTCGCCAGCACGAGCGACGCCGCCCGGGCGCGCTGTGCGATGGAAGTGACGAGCTGGTCGATTTCGGACATGGAAAGGCGATTATCCCGCGAAAGACACGGAAGACACGAAAAATATCAAGCCGGCGGCGCGTGGGCGCGCCGCCGGAAGTTTCAAGGGCCAAGGGACAAGTTCCAAAAAACAGCGGTGGGTGGCACGGAGAGTTGCTCCCGGCGAGGCTGGAGCTCATCGTGGATATTTGCTTCAAAAATGAAATTGACCGCCGCTCCGCTCGTCTTGGGCCTTTTGTTGGTGGCAGGTTGCGCTTCCACCGCGGCTCCCGATCTTGGGTTGCTGGGCGATCCGAAGGACGACCTGTCGGCGGCCCAAGCGGTCGCCGCGGTGGCCGCACATCCTCAGGTCGGTGTGATTGGAACCTTTGCGATGGAGGTGAAGGGCGCCGGCCGGCAGGACGGCCGGTTGTACCTGTACTCCGACGCCGACTATCGGGATCCAAGATGCCTGACGGTGGCGATCGAGCCCCGCATCGAGCAGATGCTGAGCGTCCGTCTGGGCGGTGATCCCGCCAGCCTGCTCAAGGGGAAAAAGATCAGAGTCTGCGGCACGGCCTTGCGCGTCACGGTGTGGCTCACGACCAAGGGGGTTCGGACGGACCAGCACTATTATCAGACCCAGGTTGCGCCGCTGGAGGCGTCCGCTCTCGTGGTCGTCGCGAAGTAGGGCCGGGCACGTGGATCGAAACTTATCCCATGAACATCACCGACGTCAAAGACACCCTGCTCGTGAAGAACGCCGATCTATCCGCCTCGAGTTTCACGGACGTCAACCTGGCTGATGCCCGGTTCGCGGATGTGAATCTTTCCCAGGCCCAATTCTCCGACATCAATCTGAGCGGCGCGAAGTTCGGCAACGTGAACCTGACGAACGTCGAGATCGAGGACTGCGACGTCACGGGCATGAAGATCCGCGGAATCCTGGTTTCCGACCTTCTGGCGGCCTACGCACACGAGAAGAAATGATAGGGCGATCTTTCGGAAGGGTTCACGCGAAGCCACGAAGAGCGCGAAGGAAGGCGGCTCGATGGCGGTGCACTTCGTGGGCTTCGCGCCTTCGTGTGAGCTCGCCTGGGTTGATGTGGGGACGCCCCCACACCTGGACCTTTGCTGCTTCTAGCGCTTTGGCCCGAGGGCCAAAGCGCGCGGGTGCAGTTTGCGCCAGTGCTCGTCCGGAATGATCGGGCCCATGTGGCGGACGGTCTCGGCGCCGACGAGGGAGGCGAGGGCGCCGCAGGCGGGGAGGGGCCAGCCGTTGAGGTAGCCGTAGAGGAAGCCCGCGGCCCACGCGTCGCCGGCGCCGTTGGTGTCGACGAGGTCGCTCACCACCACGGGGGCGATGCGATGGAGCTCGGCGCCGCGGGCGATCCACGCGCCGTCCTTGCCGACCTTCACCGCCGCGGTCACGCCGAGCCCGGCGAGCTTGACGGCGAGCGCGTCGTAGCCGGCGGACTTGTCGTCGGGAAACAGCGCGCGGATCTCGTCCTCGTTGGCGAAGACGACGTCCACGCCCCGGCGGAACTGGTCGAGCAGCCAGTCCCGCGACGCGGCCACGACCTCGAACGAGGCGAGGTCGAGGCTGATCGTGCAGCCCGCGGCGCGGGCGGCGGCGAGCACCGCCTCGGCGAGCGCGCGGTTGAAGACGAGGTAACCCTCGATGTGCGCGTGGCGGCAGCCGCGGAAATCGGCCGCGGAGATCTCCTCCGGCGCGAGCGTCATGGCGGCGCCGAGATGGGTGCGCATGGTGCGCTGGGCGTCGGGCGTGACCAGCGCGAGGCAGCGCGCGTTGGCGTGCGTCGGGTGGTGCTTGAAACGACTGCCGTCGACGCCGGCCTCCTCGAAGGTCTCGCGGTAGCTGCGGGCGAGCTGGCCGTGGCCGAGCTTGCCGAGGAAGGTCGTGCGGAGGCCGAGGCGCGCGGAGTTGAACGCGGCGTTGGCCGCCGAGCCGCCGGTGGAATAGGCCGGCTCGCTCTCGAGCAGCCCGAGGATGCGCTGCATCTCCTCGTGATCGACCAAAACCATGCCGCCTTTCTCGCCGGCGATGTTCTTCAGGAACTCCTCCGGGACCGGCGCGAGCAGGTCCATGATGGGCGAGCCCACGCCGATGAGATCGAACACCGGCGGAGGGGGAACGGGCGGGACGGGGGAGGAGGTCATGAGCGAAGCGGGAGGTGACGGGACCGGAGCGGACCGACGGCGGCCGCTCAGTTCGTGACGGTCAGGTTCGTCGCCAGCAGGGGTTCGTCGTCGATCTCGATGAGGAGCGAGTAGTCGCCGGGCGCTGGGAAGGTGAGGTTGCGGATCTCGTTGATGAGATTGATCCGGTGCAGGGGGCTCTGCGAGTCGAACGGCCGCTCGAGGAGCGGCTGCATCGCCTGCGGGTCGAGGCCCATGGAGATGCGCAGCCGATGGGTGCCGGAGGCGCAGTCGGTGATCGTCAGGAACCACACCATGAACGGGTGGGTGACGGGAAATTTCTGGCCCTTGATGTTCGAGAAGACGCCGAGGATGGTGTGCTTGCCGGAACCGGGGTCGAGATGGACACCGTCGCAGGTGAGCCAGCAGAGCAGCTGGGGCTTGGAATGCACGCCTGACAAGGAGGCCGGGCGCGGCGGGAGGACAACGCTTTTCTGAGCGGAGCCGGGGTGGATTCAGAACCGACGTAGGGGCGTCCCTGGCGGACGCCTGGTTTGCGCTCGTCGGGCAGGGCGTCCGCGAGGGACGCCCCTACAATACTTCAGCATGTTGAGGTAAACGCGCTTCCCCGCGAGCCCGCGGCCGAGCTTTTTCTTGCGCGGGGGGAGCGCGGACGTTTAACCCTCTCCGATGAAATACATCTTCGTGACGGGCGGAGTGGTTTCCTCGCTGGGCAAGGGGCTCACCGCGGCGTCGCTGGGCGCCCTTCTCGAGATGCGCGGGCTGAAGGTGCGGATCCAGAAGTTCGACCCGTACCTGAACGTCGATCCGGGCACGATGAGCCCGTTCCAGCACGGCGAGGTGTACGTGCTCGAGGACGGCGCGGAGACCGATCTCGACCTCGGGCACTACGAGCGCTTCACGAGCGGCAAGCTCTCGCGGCTCAACAGCCTTTCGTCCGGGCAGGTGTACGAGAACGTCATCCAGAAGGAGCGGCGCGGCGACTACCTCGGCAAGACCGTGCAGGTGATCCCGCACGTCACGAACGAGATCAAGGACCGCATCTACGCGGGCGGGAAGGACGCGGACATCCTCATCACCGAAATCGGCGGCACCACCGGCGACATCGAGGGCCTGCCCTTCCTCGAGGCGATGCGGCAGTTCGCGCTCGAGGCCGGGCCGAAGGACGCGGTGTTCATCCACGTGACGCTCGTGCCCTTCCTCGCGGCGGCGGGCGAGCTCAAGACCAAGCCGACGCAGCAGTCGGTCGCCAAGCTGCGCGAGATCGGCATCCAGCCGCACGTGCTCGTGTGCCGGACCGACCATCCGCTCGACCACGACCTGCGCGACAAGCTCTCGATGTTCTGCAACGTCCCGGTGAAGGCGGTGATCGAGTGCCGCGACGTCGACCACTCCATCTACCAGCTCCCGCTCGCGCTGCAGCGGGAGGGCCTCGACCAGCTCGTGCTCGACCTCTTCGGCCTCAAGCACGCCCAGCCGAAGAAGAACATCTGGGAGCAGATCGTCCGCCGCATCCTCACCCCGCGCCACGAGGTCACGATCGGCGTCGTGGGCAAGTACATCGAGCTCCAGGACGCGTACAAGTCGGTCTACGAGTCGATCACGCACGCGGGGGTCGCGAACAACTGCAAGATCAACATCCGCCGCATCGACGCCGAGGACCTCGAGCGGCACGGCGGCCTCGCGCGGCTCCAGGGCCTCGACGGCATCCTGGTCCCGGGCGGCTTCGGCGACCGCGGGACCGAGGGCAAGATCGCCGCGGCGAAGTACGCGCGCGAGCGCAAGGTGCCCTATTACGGCCTGTGCCTCGGGCTGCAGATCGCCGTGATCGAGTTCGCCCGCAATGTCCTCAAGCTGCCCGGCGCGAACAGCACCGAATTCGATCCCAACGCGCGCCATCCCGTCATCAACATGATGGAGGAGCAGAAGAAGATCGTGGACAAGGGCGCGACCATGCGGCTCGGCAGCTACGAATGCGCCCTGACCCCGGGCACGCGCGCGGCGCGCGCCTACGGCACGGAGCATGTCCGCGAGCGCCACCGGCACCGCTACGAGGTCAACAACGCCTACGTCGGCCAGCTGCAGCGCGCCGGCCTGGTGGTGAGCGGGATCAATCCGCGGCGGAATCTCGTCGAGATCATCGAGCTCCGCAGTCATCCGTGGTTCCTCGCCGTGCAGTTCCACCCCGAGTTCCAGTCGAAGCCGAACGCGGCGCATCCGCTGTTCGCGGCCTTCATCGCCGCGGCCATCCGCCACCGGCGCGGCGGCAAGCCGGTGAAGAAGGCGCGGAAGCGCTAGGCCGAGGCTCCCCATGCTCCACAACCCGAAGAAGCTCCTCGTCATCGCCGGGCCGTGCTCGCTCGAGAGCGAGCGCGTCTGCCGGACGGTCGCGGAGAAGCTGCTCAGGATCCGCCGGACGCACCCGGCGCTGCAGATCGTTTTCAAGGGCTCGTTCGACAAGGCCAACCGCACCTCGCTGGCCGGCGCGCGCGGCACGGGCCTCGAGGCCGGGCTGGAGCTGCTCGCGCTCATCCGCCGCGAATACGGTTTTCCCGTGCTGACGGACGTCCATGAGTCCGCGCAGGTCGCGGCGGTCGCGGCGGTGTGCGACGTCGTGCAGATCCCCGCCTTCCTCAGCCGGCAGACGGACCTCCTCCTCGCCGCCGCGGCGACGGGCCGGATCGTGAACGTGAAGAAGGGCCAGTTCCTCTCGCCGCAGGAGATGGTGCACGTCACGGACAAGCTCCGCCAGGGCCGCGCCCGGGAGATCTGGCAGACGGAGCGGGGCACGACCTTCGGCTACCAGAACCTGGTCGTCGACATGCGCTCCTTCGCGATCATGAAGCGCAACGGGTTTCCCACGATCTTCGACGCGACCCACAGCGTGCAGCTGCCCGGCGCGGCCGGCGGCCGCAGCGGCGGCCAGCGCGAGTTCGTGCCGCCGCTGGCGAAGGCCGCGCTCGCGGCCGGCGCGGACGGACTCTTCATCGAGACGCATCCCGACCCGGAGAAGGCGATCAGCGACGGACCGAACATGATTCCGCTCGCCCGCCTGCCCGCGCTGCTCGCGGAGTGCCTGGCGGTCTGGAAGGCGGCGAAGGACTAGGAATTCCGGAGGGTTTCGCACAGAGGCACGGAGAACACGGAGGCCGGAGGGATTTCCCTCTGTGGTCTCCGTGCCTCTGTGCGAAACTGCTTTTGCTTGCAGCCTGCATTAGCAGGGCGCGGCGCAAACCGATTCTCGCCATTGACCAAGTGCATCCACCTCCCACACTTGGGCCCAACAAAACCTGCTGATGGAAACTTTCCTCATCGACGTGCCCATGCCATCCATGGGCGCGACTGTGAACGAGCTGACCGTCGTCACCCTGAAGACCACCCCGGGGTCCAAGGTGGTCAAGGGACAGAAGCTCGCCGAGCTGGAGAGCGACAAGTCGATCTTCGAGTTCGAGTCGCCCTGCGAGGGCACGATCCGCTCGATCCTGGCCCGGCCGGGCGACGTGAAGGACTCGGGCGCCGTTTTCCTGCAGATCGAGACGGCGGACGCCTCCCTGCGACACCTGGAGTCGAAGACGGCGGCGCCCGCCGAGGGTGGAACGCCGGCGGCCGCCGCCGGGGCCAAGGCCGCGGCGATCTGGACCCCGCGGGCGACCAAGCTCGCGCAGGAAGCGGGCCTCGACCCCGCGAAGCTCACCGACATCGAGGCGACCGGCCCGGGCGGCCGTGTTTCCGGCGACGACGTCGCCCGCTACCTGGCCCGCCGCAAGGCCTGAGGCCGGGCCGGCGCGCCGCATCCCCCTTCCTTTGAAATCCACCGTTGCCGATACCGTTTGCATCGCCGGCGTGGGCTACGCCGTCCCGGCGAATATCCGCGCCAACAGCGAGATCCTGAAGGCCTTCCCGCACCGCACCGAGGAGGAGATCGTCCGCCTCACCGGCATCAAGGAGCGCCGGCACGCCGCGGAGGACGAGAGCGCGACCGATCTCGCCGCGACCGCGGTGCAGCACGCGCTCGCGCAGGCGGGCATGCACGTCAGCCAGATGGACGGCATCATCATGGCGACGCTGATCCCGGACCAGCCGGTGCCGGCGATGGCGAGCGCGCTGGCGAAGCAGCTCGGCATCCCGCGCGTGTTCGCGTTCGACGTGAACGCGGCGTGCTCCGGCTGGCTCTACGCGCTCGAGATCGGCCGCGGCTTCATCCGCGGCGGCACGGCGAAGAACGTGATCGTGGTCACGGCCGAGCTGATCTCGCGCATCACTAACCCGAAGGACCACGACACGGCGTTCCTCTTCGGCGACGGCGCCGGCGCGGCCATCCTGACCGGCGGGGCCGACGGCCACCGCCTGCACCGCATGAGCCTGACCGGCGACGCGGACCAGTACGACGCGATGCAGCGCTCCGGCGGCGGCGCGCGCATGCCCTGGCCGGCGGTCGAGGGCGACGACCTCGCGCATTTCTACCTGACGATGGACGGCCCCGCCGTGTTCAAGCACGCGGTGGTCGGCTTCTCGGACCGGATCGAGGAAACACTGCGCCGCGAACGGCTGCAGCCCGGCGACATCGCGTGGGTCGTCCCGCATCAGGCGAACGAGCGCATCCTCAAGGCGGTGAGCAAGCGCGTCGGGATTCCCTACGAGAAGTTCGTCATGACGATCTCGCAGTACGGCAACACGAGCGCCGCCAGCGTCTCGATGGCCCTCGGCTGGGCGGCCGAGGAGGGTCTGTTCACGCCGGGCGACAAGATCATCTTCTGCTCCGTCGGCGCCGGCCTGACGTTTGCCGGCGGGCTGCTCGTTTGGTGAACCAAATGAGCAGAGGTGTGGGGCGTGAGGTCTGAGGTGTGAGGTTGATAGCCACCGATCCCTTCCAGCTGTAGGGGTGGAGCAAAGCGCCCGGTGTAGAGTGCCGGTCCTCAAACCTCATACCCCAAACCGCACACCGCCAATCCGACGCTAGGCGCCGGATTGGAGCTCGTAACTGAGAACACTGAGCGCGTAGACGGCAGCGGTCTCACAGCGCAGGACGAGCGGGCCGAGGGTGACGGGTTCGAAGCCGCAGCTTTGCGCGAGGCTCATTTCCGCGGGGGTGAAGTCGCCCTCGGGGCCGATCAGCCAGAGCGCCGTCTTCGGGGCGCGGCCCTGCGCGGAGCGAAAGGCGGCGAGCACGGTCTTCAGCGATTTGGCGCCGGGCTGGAGGCTGGCGATCAGCTTCAGGTCGTACCCGCGCGCGGATTCCATGAAGGCGGCGGCCGGCTGCACGGGCGCGATCTCCGGCAGCCAGGCGTTGCCGCACTGCTTGGCGGCCTCGAGCGCGGCGACCTGCCACTTCTCGATTTTTTTGTCGGAGCGCTCGCCGTCCAGATGCACCTGCGTGCGCTCGCTCGCCAGCGGCACGATGCGGGCGGCGCCGATCTCCGTCGCCTTGCGCACGATGGCGTCCATGAACCCGCCCTTGGGCAGCGCCTGGCCGAGCGTGATCTGGCAGGGGAGGGGCTTCGCCTGCTGCGCGGAGCGGACCTTGAGCACGGCGGCGTTTTTCCGGTCGGAAACGAGTTCGCAGACCCACTCGAGTCCGCGTCCGTCGAAGGCCACGACCGTGTCGCCCGGCTGCGCCCGGTTGACGGCCACCAGGTGGTGCGACTCGTCGGGGGAGAGCGTGATTTCCGCCGGCTCGCGGGTCGCCGGAGTGCAGAAGGCGCGGAAGTCGGGCATGCGCGCGAGTGTCGGGCGGGCCGCGGCGCCGTGGCAAGGGCGATTGCCCCGCCAAAAACAGTAAGGGCGCTGGATTCGCATCCAGCGCCCCTGCCGACTTATCTAACGCAAACTATGCTATGAAACTGCCAAAAAGAACCGGTAACGCGGGGTAGGACGCGGGAGATGGCGGAGCGTTCAAAAGAAGGTTTCGCACAGAGACGCGGAGACGCAAAGGTCGGAAAATAAAGGGGCCTCCGTCACGTCGACGGAGACGGGGAGACGGACGCCTCCACTTTCTTTTGGTCCGATCTCTGCGCCTCTGCGTCTCTGCGCGAAACCTCCGGCCGCCGCGAATTGGATTTACACCCGGCGGGCCGCTTTTAGCTTTCGCGCTTCATTCCCGCCCGGATGGCGGAATTGGCAGACGCAACGGACTCAAAATCCGTCGCCCTCTAAAGGCGTGTGGGTTCGATCCCCTCTCCGGGCACCAGTTTACCAGCGAAAGAATACCCTGAAATCACCACAGTTTCTCTCTGGAACTGCGAGTTTCAGGCATTCTGGCGGATGCGGGGCGGAGGGGCAATGGCTGACGGGCGTTGGGCGGCGGTAGCAGCGGATTTAGTCCCCTGATGGTGGAATGATGGTGAAATCGGGCCACCGACCGGAGTCGAGGCTTGGCGTTTTTACATTGTTTCCCCAGACATTTGACGCCTTCCCCCGCTGATGCCTCAACCCTCTGTTGTCTTAGACGCCAAACCGACCGCTATCATTGTCCAACAGGGCAAGGTTCTCGACTACATCGACGGCCTCACCCAGCGGGACGAAACCCCGGAGGAATACGTCAGGCAGGAAATCGCTAAATCTCTCGTCCGGGAATACAGCTACGCGAAGGCGGACATTGCCGTTGAATTCGTTCTGCGTCTCGGAACTCGGAAGCCGCGAGCGGATTTGGTCATTTTCCCCGAGGGAGCAAAACCCGAGCAGGAGAACGCGCACATCCTCGTTGAATGTAAGGCCCAGACGGTGCAGGCGGCAGACAGGAAGGAAGGCGTTGGTCAACTGCAGAGCTACATGGCCGCTTGTCCTAACGTGAAGTTTGGCATGTGGACTAACGGAATCGAACGGTATTGCTATCGCCGCATCGACCGAAACGGAAAGGTGGTTTTCGAGGAAGTTCCCGACGTGCCCGAGTGTGGCCGCGAGGATGAAGAGGCCGACCGCCCAGAGTTCGACCAACTCAAGCCCGCCACAAGCGATGCCCTCCTTTTCGCCTTTCGCCGGTGCCACAATTACATCGCGGGCAATCAGGGTCTTCAAAAGCCGCAAGCGTTCTGGGAATTGTTGAAGCTAATTTTCTGCAAGATTCACGACGAGCGGAATAGCGATGCAGTCGAATTCTACGCCGCAGCGAATGAACGAGCGGGTGTGAATGGCCCCTTGAAGGTGCGGGCACGCCTAGAAGAACTGTTCAAGCAGGTGAAGGCGGACTATCCGCAGATTTTCAAAGCGGGGGAAGGTATCGAGCTAGATGTGAAGTTTCAGGAGGTTGTCCCTCCGAGTCCTGCCTGAGAGAGATGGGTGTGAAGAAAAAACATCCAACCCAGGAGGACTCGAAAGGACATGCATGCCAATGCCCGGACTACTCCGCGTAGTCGAGCGGACATCGTGCG
>DASZQN010000063.1:0-87142 GCA_035549635.1 Opitutaceae bacterium | reverse complement strand
GTCAACAAGTTCAACAACAACTACGATCATTATTACGTGAAGCAGGCCGACGCCTCGCGCGTGTACGGCCTCGAGCTCGAGCACCTGCTCTCACCCAACCGCATCACCTATTTCACCCATAACAATACCCTCATCGAAGAGCATATCCCCGGCATTCCCGGCGACGTGTTCATCAGCAAATACCTCGACGAGCCGATCACCAACCGCATCCGCTTTGCCAAGGAATTCGTGAAGTTCAACGAGCGCTGCTTCGTGCGCCTGCTGGGCGACATGCGCTCGTACAACTTCGTGTTCGTGGTCACGCCGGACTTCGAGGACGCGCAGCTTCGGATCCGCGCGATGGACTTCGACCAGCAGAGCTACAATGGCCGGAAAAACTTTTATCTTCCTCAATTCTTCAAGGAGAACACGGCCCTCGCCCTTTTCTGCACCCGGCACCTGCACCCGACCGCGGCCTACCAGTACCAGCGCGAGGAGCAGACCCTCATGCTCCAGCGCAGCTCGCTGGCGGCCGAGCGCACAGGCCGGCTGCTGGACGAGATGTGCGCGGACCCGATCGCTCCCACCGACCACGTGCGCCAGCTGCGCGAGAGCCTGGCCGACCACTACGAGCGCCCCGAGTATCTGAAATGCGACTCGATGGGGGCCCTGATCCGCGAGAATCTCGAATCGATCCGCCGCCGCGTCGGGCGCCCGCTGACGACGGCGACGCTGCCGGATCAGCTGATTTGATTTTGGATTTTGGGTTTTGGAGTTTGGATTTCACACCGGCCGGCTGCCCGGTCTTCAGCAATCCAAAGTCCAAATTCCAAAACCCAAACTCAGGCGCGCGCCGCGCGGCTCCGCGCCTGTTCCACGATTTTCCGCAGTTCGGCGAAATCCTCGTCGCGCGTGCGGCTCTCGATGGTGAAGTCGAACTTGGACGCCTCGCGCAACTCGGCCTCGGCCGTCGCCATGCGGCGGGCGATCTCCGCCTCGTCGTCCTGCCCGCGGGAGCGCATGCGCGCAAAAAGCCGGTCGTGGTCCACGACGATGAACACCGTGCTCAGGCTGCGCTGCAGCAGGGGATTTTGGGCCGCGGCGCGGCGCACGCTGGCGACGCCCTGCACGTCGATGCTCATCACGAGATTCTGCCCGCGCGCCAGCGGCTCGAGCACGCTCGCCGCGAGTGTGCCGTAGCGGCGGTCGCCGTGCACCCAGGCCCACTCGAGGAAATCGCCCGCCGCCACGCGGTGATCGAACTCCTGCGGCGTGAAGAAATGATAGTGCACCCCGTGCGTCTCCCCGGTCCGGGGCGCGCGGGTCGTCGTGGTGATGACGCGGTGAAACCCCGGGTCCTCTGCCACCAGCCGGTCGCAGAGCGTGCTTTTCCCCGAGCCCGCGGGCCCGGCGATGACGATCAAAACCGGCGCGCCGGCGCGGCTGGCGCCGGAGGCGTGAGGCATGAGGTGTGAGGCGTGAGGGTCGGACATATCGGTGGCAGGCTTCGGATCGTGGTTTGTTACCTCATGCCTCGCGCCTCCTAGTACGTGAAGGCGATCACCGAAAGGAGGACGCCGTAGGCCAGGAACGCCCCGCCCACCGCTCGCGCCCGGCCGCCCGGGCGGAACAGCCACTCGAAGAAATCCCGTAGACGCCACGGCTGGGCGCCGAGCCAGATGGCCAGGGCCAGCGCGACGAAGACCGGTGTGACCATGAATAGCCGCAGCGGATGGTCGTATTCCATGTAGGCGGCGTGCAGCAGCGGCGACGCGCCCACCAGCACCAGGACGCACAGTCCGCGCACCGCCAGGAAATCGGGCACGGCTGAGAACGAGAGCACCGCGATGGCCGAGAACGCGATGAACAGCAGCCCCCGGTGATCGCCGAAATCCGCGGGCGACAGATGCCACACCTGATAGAGAAACGCGACCGCACCCGCGCCGAAGAAGAGATACGTCGCCGTCATCGATCGCGGCAGGCCCTTCAGCAGGGAGACCACGCCGGAGTTGCCGCTCAGCAGCGCCCCGCCCAGGACGAGGAAGATCAGGCCGGGAATGAGGATGGCGAGGGTGAGAGACATCGAAAGTGGGACAATAAAGAGCGGGAAGGTTGCGGAACGAGAACGATTATTTCCCGACTTCCGCCAGCACCAGTTCGCCGTACAACGTGCTCACGGTCGCGCGGTCGATTCGCAGCGGGACCAGCTGGCCGACCAGGCGCGGCTGGGCGTCGAAGACCGCCACGCGGTTCCCGCGCGTGCGGCCGGTGAAGCGCCGGCCGGTCTTGTCCGGGCCGTCCACCAGCACTTCCTCGACGGTTCCCACCATCGCCGTGGTGCGGCGGGTGGAATTCTCCTCAAGCAGCCGGAGGAGCACCTGATTGCGGGCCTCCTTCGTGTTCTCGTCCACCTGGCCGGCCATCGTCGCGGCGGGCGTGCCCGTGCGGACGGAATACTTGAAGACATAGGCCATGTCGTAGTTCACGGCCTCGAATAGCGCCCGGGTCTGCTCGAAGTCCTCGGCGGTCTCGCCGGGGAAGCCCACGATGATGTCCGTGGAGAAATACATGTCGGCGCGAACGGACCGGAGCGCCTGGACGATCTCAAGGTAGCGCTCCCGAGTGTAGGGACGGTTCATCGCGCGCAGAATCCGGTTGCTTCCCGACTGCATCGGCAGGTGCACATAGCCGCAGAGCTTGGGCAGCCGGCCGTAGGCCTCGACCAGGTCCTGCTTGAAGCCGCGGGGATGCGGCGACGTGAAGCGGATGCGCTCGAGGCCCTCGATGGCGTGCACACGCTCGAGCAGCTGCACGAAGGGCGAGATGCCGTCCGTGTGGACGTAGTCGCGCCGCCCGTAGCTGGTGACGATCTGGCCGAGCAGCGTGATTTCCTTCACGCCTCGCTCCGCGAGGGTGCGGCACTCGGCGACGATATCATCCATCGGCCGCGAGCGCTCGTCGCCGCGCGTCTTGGGCACGATGCAGAAGGCACAGTCCATGTTGCAGCCCTGCTGGATCGAGACGAACGCACTGACCTGCGACGCCGCGCCGGCATCACCGTCGGCCTCCGACGCGACCAGGTGATCACGGATGGTGTTCTGCGAGCCGGCCTCCTCGGCGATGTCGACGATGGCCTCGGCCACCAGCGTGCCCGCGGCCTGGGCCGCGCGCAGGTTGTCCAGGTAGCCCGGCACCTGGTGAAATTTCTGCGTGCCCACGATCAGGTCGACGTCCGGCAGCCGGTCGAGCAGCTCGGCGCCGCGGTTCTGCGCCATGCAGCCGAGGATGCCGAGGATGAACTCCGGCTGCCGTTTCTTGCGCTGCTGCAGGTAGCCGGCCTTGCCGATGGCCTTCTGCTCGGCCGCGTCGCGCACGCTGCAGGTGTTGAGCAGCAGGATGTCGCAGTCGTCCTCGTCCGCAACGATGCGGTACCCCCGCGCCCGCAGCATCGCCGCGACCGCCTCGCTGTCGCGCTCGTTCATCTGGCAGCCGTAGGTTTTGATAAAGACGCGGTTCACCGGCGGGAAGGACGTAGCTACCCGCTGCCGCGGGAGGGTCAACGAGGATTCCCGGTTGGTGGTGTCCCTCCTCGTCCGCGATCGCCCGGCCGGACCAGCCGGGCCGGTGAGCTACGGCCCGGCGGGATGGGAAATGTGGAAATCGGGAAAGGAGGAAAATCGGGCTTGGTTCTCCTCCTGATTTCCACATTTCAGACGCGTGCCTGCCGGCTCCCCCATGCAGATTTAGCTTCGCCCGGCGTCGGCCGGCCGCTTTGCTTTTGGGCATGGGATTTCTCGACCGACTGACCGGCAAGCGGCCGTCCCCGGCCGCGACCAGCGCTCCCCCGCCGCCGGCCCCGGAAGCGGCGGCTGCCGCCGCCCCAGCCCCGGTTGCGCCCGCGCCCGGCGGCGTCATGCCGCGACTCGCGGTCGCGCGCACGAAGCTCGAGGCCAAAGACCTGCCCGGCGCCCTGGCGATTTACGAGGAAGTGCTGGCGGCCGCGGGCGATCGCGCCGACGTCCTCGTGACCATTTCCGGCGACCTCGGCTCCAGCGGCCACGTGGTCCAGATCGTCGAGCTCGTCGCACCGCGCTACGATGCCCAGCGCCACGGCCCGGCCACGGGACTCAACCTCCTGCAGGCTTATCTCGCGCTGCGCCAGCCCGGCGCCGCGCAGCACGTGCTCGACATTCTCTTCGAACTCAACCGGCCCGAACTCGAGGAGCGCCTCTACGGGTTCTCGAACGCGATCGCCGACCTCATGGCCGTCCCGTCCGCGGTGGCGCCGGACTCGCTCGGGGAGCAGCCGACCGAGGTGGCGAAGGTGTCGATCGTCAGCATCAGCAAGCCGATCTGGTTCTACGGCCTGGAGCCGATGGCCGCCGAGCTCCTTCCGCCCAAGGAAGGCCACCTCCGCCGCGTCGCCTTCGCGCAGCTCGCGCTGCCCGGCGCCTACCGCGATCCGGTTGCCGCCTCGAAGAAGGCCGAGGACGACCTCGCGCGGCTCTCCCGCGGCATCCCGCTGTGGCTCGCGGAAAGGTTTTATTTCTCGCCGCACTACGCGCCGGCCGCCGCCGCCGGGCTGCTCGACGATCCCGTCGCGGGGAAATCCTACGCCGTCTTCAACACGGAATGGACCTCGTCGAATCTCCAGCAGCTCGTCGATTCGAGCACCGGCGGGCTGGATTACATCTTTACCGGCGCGCTGCAGCAGAACGCCGGCGACTACGAGCTGGTGATGCGCGTGTTCGAGGTGAAGAAATTCCGCGAGCGAAAGGCGTTCACCGCGCGCTGGACGCCCGCCACCGCCGACGCGGAGCTGGCCAAGCTGCAGGAGCAGATCAGCCAGTTCATGGAATGGACGCCGGCGACGGCGGGCCTGGCCTACGTGCCGACCTCCGAGCCCGCCGCCTGGATCGAGGCGCTCGGCGCCTCCCTTTCGCTTTTCCTCGGCGAGAAACAGCTGCTGCCCGCCGCGCAGCTGGCGCCGCTCGGACCGGTGCTCGAGCGGGTGGCGCCGCAGGTCATGATCCGTCCCGCCGCCTCCCTCGCCTGGCTGACGCTGCGCGCCCGCGCCGCCCAGCTGGGCGTCAACGTCGCCTGGCCCAACGTGCAGTTTTCCTCGCATCCGCTCGTCGCGCAGGCGCGGCAGGCGCTGGGGATCTGAAGATTTTGGAGTTTGGATTTTCGACTTTGGATTTCAATCCACGGAGGCCAGGCCTCTTCGCGGCTCCTCGGTTTCTGAATCATCCCACCGGGTCCGTAAGTCAGCGGTTGGGCTCGAAATCCAAACTCCAAACTCCAAATTCCAAAATCTACTCGGCCACCGCGAGCTGGCCGCAGCCCGCGGCGATGTCGATGCCGCGGCGCTGGCGCACGGTGCTGGGAATCCGGAATTCGTCCGCCAGGACTTTCTGGAACGTCTTCGCCGCCTCGCTCCGCGTCGGCTCGCCGGCGTAGCCGACCGTGGGATTCAGCGGAATCAGGTTCACCTGCGCGGGCAGTCCCGCGAGCAGCCGGCCCACGGCGCGGGCGTGCGCCGGCGAATCGTTTTTTCCCTCGATCAGGGTCCACTCGTAGAAAATCCGCCGTCCGGTCCGCTCGCTGTAGGTCCGGCAGGCCGCCATGAGCTCGTCCAGCGGCCATTTCTTCGCCGCGGGCACGAGCGCCGCACGCTCCGCCTGCGTGGCCGCGTGCAGCGAGACCGCCAGGCACAGCGGCCGGTCCTCCGCCGCGAGCCGCAGGATTCCCGGCACGACGCCGACCGTGCTCACCGTGATCCGCTCCGCGCGCAGCGCGAGCCCGCTGGAATCGCGCAGGATGTCCGTCGCCCGCATCACCGCGTCGTAGTTGTGCAGCGGCTCGCCCATTCCCATCAGCACCACGTTCCGCAGCCGCCGGGGAGTGTCACGTAATACGTGACACTCCTCCCGGGCCGGTGCGGGCGGGGCGGAGCCCGGCGCCCGCAGGAATCGCGCGACGTGGACGGCTTGGGCGACGATCTCGCCGGCGGTGAGGTGCCGCGTGTAGCCCATCTGCCCCGTGGCGCAGAACACACAACCCATCGCACAGCCGGCCTGGCTGCTGACGCAGGCCGTCACCCGCCCCGTATAACGCATCAATACGGTCTCGATTTGGCCGCCGTCGGCGAGCGTCAGGAGGTATTTGCGGGTGAAGCCGTCGCTGGAATCGGTCTCCCTCGCCGCGGGCAGCAGCCCGAAACGCGTCTCCGCCCGAAGTCGCGCCTTCACCTTTGCCGGCAGTTCCGGCATGGCGTCGCACGAATCCGCCAGGCCGAGGTAGAGATAGGCCCACAGCCTGGCGGCATGCTGCGCGCTGAAGCCCCATTCCGCGAAAAGCCGGACCAGCGCTTCGCGGGTGAGGTCGTAGAGATCGAGGCGAGGGGGAACCATGCGGTGGGTGCCTGAGGAAACCCGGAATGTTTCCCATGTCGAGGTTTGCACCCCCGCCGGCCGGCAGGGAAAGTGGGCCCATCATGGTCAAACGCGTGGTGCTTGCCGGGGGCAGTGGATTCCTGGGCCAGGCGCTGGCCGGCGAACTGAGGCGCCGGGACTACGCCGTGACCATCCTGACCCGGACGCCGCGGACCGGCGGTGCCGGGATCGAGTACCGCGCATGGGACGGGGCCACGCCGGGCGGCTGGGCCTCGGCGCTGGAGGGAGCCGCCGCGGTCGTGAACCTGACCGGGCGCAGCGTGAATTGCCTCCCGACGCCGGCGAACCGCCGCGAGATCCTGGCCTCGCGCCTTGATTCCGTCCGCGTCATCGACGCGGCGATCGGCCGGTGCGCCCAGCCGCCGGGCGCGCTGGTGCAGGCGGGCTCGCTCGCGATCTACGGCGACGCCGGCGACCGGATTTGCGCAGAGGATGCGCCGCATGGCCGGGATTTTTCCGCCGACGTCTGCGAACAGTGGGAGGCGGCCTTCGCCGGGATGCAGACGCCCCGGACCCGCCGGGCGCTGCTCCGCGTGGGCTTTGCCCTGGGATGCGGAGGCGGCGCGCTGGAACCGCTGGCGAAACTCGCGCGGTGTTTCCTCGGGGGCACCGTGGGCCGCGGCCGGCAATACATCAGCTGGGTGCACGTCGATGATCTCAACGAGATGTTCATCCAGGCGATCGAGCGCCCCGAAATCGCCGGCGCCTACAACGCCACCGGCCCCACGCCGGTGACGAATGCGGAATTCATGCGTGAGCTGCGCCGTGCGGCGGGCCGGCCTTGGAGCCCACCCGTGCCGGCCTGGGCGGTGCGTTTCGGCGCCCACTGGTTCCTGCGCACCGATGCCGATCTCGCCTTGACCGGCCGGCGGTGCGTGCCCCGGCGCTTTCTGGAGCAGGGGTTCCGGTTCCAGCACACCGAGCTGGCGCCGGCCCTGCGTGACCTGCTGTCGCATCCCTAGTCCGCCATCACTTTCCGGAACCACATGGACGTGCTCCGGTTTGCCGACGGAAGAAGAAGGGGCGTCCGGGGAAACGCCCCTGCCCGAAGGCTCAGAAGAACGTGTAGTACTTCCCCTGCCCGAGCCGCGCGATGAGCAGCGCCAGCTCGAGCGCGTGGTAGTCGCCCCACATTGAGGATTCCCCGCAGGGAACCTTGCGGCCCTTCGGCACGTAGTCCCAGCCGTTGGGGCGGTGATAGACGCTGTGCAGCAGCAGCCCCTGGTGCTTCGCGTCGGTCGAAAGATACGGTTCGTCGAACAGCGTGTCGGCGATCGTCAGGCCGGCCTGGAAATATTTCCTGCCCGCGGCCTTCTGGCCCTTGCCGTCGAGCCAGAGCCCGAGGCGGATGAAGCCCTGCGCGGCGATCGCCGCGGCGGAGCTGTCGACCGGCTCGAAGGCGTTGAAGGGATCGGCCGGGCGCTTGGTGAAGTCACCGAGCTTGTGGGTGTTCGGCGCGCCGCTGTCCCAGTACGGCACGCCATCCTTCGCCGAGTAGCCGTCGATGTAGTAGTCGCTCGCGGCGCGGGCGGTCTCGAGGAAGAGATCCGTGACCGCGCGCCGGCCGCCGACGGCGTCGAACTCCACGCCCTTCACCGTCTCGAGGAACTCGAGCTGCTCCGCGTAGCCGCAGATGATCCAGGCGGCGCCGCGCGTCCACGTGGTGAAAGGCGAATAGCCCTGCTGCGACGAGGGGCAGCGGAACTGGCCGTCGTTGCGGTTGAAGACCGACTCGTGCGCCACGCGTCCGCGCACGTCGTAGCTGTCGCGCCCCTGCCCGAAAAAGACGTTGAAGCGCGCGGTCGTGGCCGCGTGCTCGATCGCGCGGTGCAGCAGGTTCACCGGCCGGTCGCCCTCGGCCATCAGCGCGTGGCCGAGCTGGTGCGCCACGACGAGCGAGCGCATCGAGCGGATGGTGTCGGCGAACAGCGACTGCGGGCCATTGAACGAATAGACATAGCCGCCCGGTGCCACGCCGGGCGCACCGGCCACGGGCGACCAGGGCTGGCGGTACGCCGTCGGCACGTGGCGCGCAGCCTGCACCGCGCCCGAGACCTTGAGCGCCAGCTCGGTGAAATCGAGCTCCGACCGGCTGAGGGGCGCACGGCCCTCGAGCATCAGGCGGCGGAGATTGCCGTAGGTGGAAACGTTGTTGAAGCCGTGGTCGTGCACGCCGGTGTGCGAGACGTGCGAGGCCATGAACTTCACGGTCTTCTCGCGGCCGAGGCGCAGCATCGCGGAATCGCCGGTGGCGTCGAAGTGCAGGAACGCCATGCCGAACTGGAAACCCTGGGTCCATTCCGTCCAGCCGCGCGACGTGTACCGGCCCTTCACGGTGAACACCGGCGTGCCCTTCGCGGGATCCCAGGCGGCGTCGATCGCGCGGATCTTCTGTCCCGCGAGGTCGAACACGCGGGCGGCTTTTCTCTGCAGCTTGGCCGGGGTCAGGGCGGCGTTGATCTTCATGGAAATTCCCGCGCACCTTGCCGTCTCCGGCGGGGCGAAACAAGGGCGAAACAGCGGGGACTCCATCGGAGAGGCTCACGCGAAGCCGCGAAGCTCGCGAAGGGAGGAATTCCTCTCTCGATCTTGACAGGGCGCGGACTCCGCTCCGGCCCTACCGGGGCGAAGCCGGGAATTCCGTCTTCGCGCTCCTCGCGGCTTCGCGTGAACCGGCCGAGGCTATCCTCCGAACGTCGTCAGCAGGTCGGCGTAGATCTTGGCCGCGTTGAGCAGGTCCCGGAGCCGCGCGCGCTCGTCCACCGCGTGGTAGTCCTCGCCGCCGGGGCCGTAGCCGAGCGTGGGAATCCGCAGGTGATGCGAGAAGAAATGCATGTCGTTGAAGCCGGTGGAAATGTTGAAGGACGTCTTTTTCCGGCGCACGCGCGTCACGCTGGCGGCCATCGCGGCGAAGTACGGATGCCGCGGCGGCGTGAAGCAGGCGAAGTTCTCGGAGGTCTTCGCGACGCTGATGCGGCACTCCGGGATGTCGCGCGCCACCGCCGCCAGCACGGTGCGCAGCTCGCGCTCGGCCGCAGCATGGTTCTCGCCCGCAAGGACGCGGCGGTCGATCGAGAACGTGGCCAGCGCCGGCACGGTGTTGATCTTGCCGCCCGGACCCGCGGCGAAGACGCCGCCGACATTGATCGTTGGATGGAGCGAGGTGCCATCGGGCGCGAGCAGCGAACGTCGGGCGAGCCGGCGCTTGTAATCCTCCAGCCCGAGCACGAGGGCGGACATTTTTTCCAGCGCGTTGATGCCGGCCCCCGGCGTCGAGCCGTGCGCCGCGCGGCCGTGCACCGTGACCTCGAGCCAGATGACGCCGTTGTGCCCGCAACAGACCGACGAACCCTCCCCGCCCTCCATCACGACGGCGTAATCCGGCGCGAGCGGCGCCTCCCGCACCAGCCACCCGGCGCCGAGCGCGGAATCGGTTTCCTCGTCCGCCGTGAACGAAACCTCGACGTTGAGCCGCGGGGTCGTGCCCGTCCCGCGCAGCGCCTGCAGCGCGAGCAGGAGGCTGGCGATGGAACCCTTCATGTCCGCGGTCCCGCGTCCGTAGATCCAGCCGCCCTCGACGGCGCCGCTGAAAGGGCTCCCATGCCGCCACCGGCCGGAGACCGGCACCACGTCGTAGTGGGCGTTGAAATGAATCGTCCGGCGCGCGCCTCGCGCCCGCAGTTTCCCCAGGACGTTGAAACGCGGATAGCCGCGCAGCTCCGGCGGCAGGAAGCGGTTCATCCAGGCCCGCGGCACCCGATGGCGCTTCGCCTGCAGGCCCGCGGATGCCAGCTCCTGCGTCAGCCAGCGGGTGATCGGATCGTAGTGCTCTCCCGGCGGATTGACCGTGGCGCAGCGGACCAGCCACCGCAGCCGGCGGACGATCTCGTGCTCATGGCGGTCGATGTAGGCGGCGGGAGTCATGGGGAAGAGCGGATTGCCCAGCCTAGACGCCCGGTCACCGGTCGCCCAAGCCAAAAGCCACCGTCCGTGCCCTCACCGCGTCACAAAGGTGACCCAGAGCAGCCGGAGAATGGTTAAAGTGGCCATGGTCAGAAAAATAGGCCGGATGAAGCGGGCCCCCTTCGCCACCACCAAGCCCGCTCCCAGCCGCGCCCCGCTCACCTGCCCGGCGGCCATCACCAGCCCGGCAGCCACCAGAACCCTCCCCGCGAACGCGAAAAGGGCGAGCGCCGCAAGGTTGCTGGTGCAGTTCATCACCTTGGTGTAGCCGGTGGCCTTGGGAAAGTTGTAACCGAGCACGAGGACGTACGCGATCGTCCAAAAGGAGCCGGTGCCGGGACCGAAGAAGCCGTCATAGAACCCCAGGCCCAGGCCGAAAAGCACGGCAAAGGTCGCCGGCCGCAGGCGCGCCGGTCGATCGGCGTCGCCGACGTCCGGCCGGAAAATCATATATGCGACGATGACCGCCAGCAGCCAGGGAATCAGCCTCCCCAGGATCTGGGCATCGATCATCCGGACCAGCCCCGCGCCGGTCGAGGCGCCGGCGAGCGTGGCGACGATGCCGATGCGGCAGTCGCGCAGGTCAACGAGTCCCCGCCGCGCATAATGCCAGGCCGCGGTGAAGCTGCCGAACGACGACTGGAACTTGTTCGTCCCGAGCGCGAGCGGCGCCGGCAGGCCAAGGCTGAGCAGCACCGGCAACGCGATCACCCCGCCGCCGCCCGCGATCGCATCCACCAGGCCGGCGACGAAGCCGGTGAGGAAGAGCACGGGATAAACCCAGGGCGCGAGGTGCATCCCGGGCAGAATCGCAAAACTCGGCCGCAACGGAAGCGCGGAGTCGGAACAGGCGTTCGCACAGAGACGCAGAGGCGCAGAGCTCGGACAGTCAGACCAAGACAGAGCGCGACCTCCGGACTCACTGACGGTGACCGGGAGATCGCCTCCCCATCTTCTCCTTCATTCGTCTCCGTGCCTCTGCGTCTCTGTGTGAAACGAAATTTCCGGGCTTCCGCCCGGGCCTCTTTCCGTAGTTGGCTTCCCGCATGAACGAGGAAGCCCGCGAGATTGTCGAGCGTCTGCAGCTGGCACCGCTGCCGCGCGAAGGCGGCTTCTTCCGTCAGACCTGGCTCAGCCCGGAGCGCCTGCCCGGCGGACGGGCCGCCGGCTCCGCGATCCTCTTCCTGCTGACGCCCGGCGATTTTTCCGCCCTGCACCGGCTTGAGACCGACGAACTCTGGCATTTTTGCGCCGGCGATCCCGTTTCGCATCTGCAGCTCGACCCGGGCAAGGCAGGGGCCGTGGTCACCCGCCTCGGCCCCGAACCCTCGACGGACGCCGTCCAGCTGCTGGTGCCCGGTCGCGTCTGGCAGGGTGCCCGGCTCGAGGAGACTGCGTCCGCCGGCGCGCCGCGGGGCTGGGCGCTCCTGGCCTGCACGATGGCGCCGGCCTGGGACGAAAAGGAATTCACCCTCGGGGATCCGGAGGCCCTGGCGCGGGCATTTCCGGCCCAGGCCGCTCTGATCTCGGCGCTCGCGCGCTGAAGGATCGGAAGGGTTTCGCGGAGAGACGCAGAGGCGCGAAGATCGAACCTCCAGGACACGCCCATGGGATTTCTTGGACTCGATCTCTGCGCCTCTGCGTCCCTGCGCGAAATTTCCGGGGGAACGAGAATGAAGGGCGCGGCCGCAGCCAAATTACGGCCTCCCGAGGGTAAATAAATTTGCTCCCGCCCGCCGGCCGCGCAGGCTGCGCTCACCGATGCCCCTGGCTGATCTTCGCAAGGACTACAGTCTCGCCGGCCTGGTCGAAAAGGACCTGGCGCGGGATCCCTTTCGCCAGTTCGAGAAATGGTTCCAGGAGGCGGAGGCGGCGAAATTGTCCGAGCCCAACGCGATGATCCTGTCCACCGCCGGCCGCGACGGGCGCCCGAGCGCGCGCACCGTGCTGCTCAAGGGCCTCGATGGGCGCGGCTTCGTTTTCTACACCAACTACGAGAGCCGGAAGGGGCGCGAGCTCGACGCCAACGCGCGGGCCTCGCTGCTCTTCCCGTGGATCGCGCTGGAGCGCCAGGTGATCGTCGAGGGCGCGGTGACCCGCGTGGCCCACGAGGAGAGCGAGGCGTATTTCCACTCGCGCCCGCGCCTGAGCCAGCTCGCGGCGTGGGCCGCGCAGCAGAGCGCGATCATCTCCGGCCGGCCCGTGCTGGAGGAGTCCATGAAGGCCCTCGAGAAAAAATATGCGGGCCAGGAAGTGCCCTTGCCGCCGAACTGGGGCGGGTTCCGGGTCTCGCCGGAGACCGTGGAGTTCTGGCAGGGCCGGCGCAGCCGCCTGCATGACCGCCTGCGTTACCGCCGGGAGAAGGACGGCTGGATCGTCGAGCGCCTCGCGCCCTAGCGCGACGCGCGATCCCGCGTGAAAAAGCGCCCGCCAGTCCGCCCGCCCGAAGCCCCCGCCGCCCTGCTCGCGGCCGCGCTGCGGGCGCAGAGCGACGGCGTGTTCATCGCCGACGCCAAGCTGGGGCCGCGCGGGCTCCGGATCCTTTTTGTCAACGAGAGCTTCTGCGCCATGACCGGCTACACGGCCTCGCGGCTGGTGGGCCGCTCGCACGGCGTCCTGCACGCGGAGAAATCCGACCTCGAGCGCCTGCGGCGCTGGCTGCCCGGCGCGCAGCCGGGGCAGTCGCTCGCCGGCGAGGGCTACGTCGTGCGGCCCGACGCCGGCACCCTCTACGCCGCGTGGAATTTCGATCCCGTCGGCGACGCCCGCGGGAAGGTGACCCACATCATCGCCACCTACCGCGACACGACGGAGAAGCGCCGGCTGCAGGAGGCGCTCGTCCACTCCCAGCGCCTCGACGCCGTGGGCCGGCTCGCGGGCGGTGTCGCGCACGACTTCAACAACCTCATCTCCGTCATCAACGGCTACTGCCAGATCCTCGCCGGCCAGATCGCCGACCACCCGCAGGCGCTGCGCGAGGTGGAGGAGATCCACAAGGCCGGGCAGAAGGCTGCCGCGCTCACCCGGCAGCTCCTCGCCTTCGGGCGCCGCCAGCCGATGAACCCGCGCGTGATCAACCTCAACCACGTCGTGCGCGACAACCATGAGATCCTCCAGCGCCTGCTCGGCGGCGCCGGCCATCTCGCAACCGAGCTCGAGGCGGACCTCGGCAACGTGCGCGCGGATCCCGCGCAGTTCCAGCAGGTGCTGCTCAACCTCGTCATCAACGCCCGCGACGCGCTGCGCGACAACGGCCGCGTCACGATCCGCACCGCCAACCGCGAGATCGCCCCGGGGCTCAACCGCCGCCTCACGGATACGCCGCCCGGCCGCTATGTGGTGCTGACGGTGATCGACAACGGCACCGGCATGGACGCGGAGACGCAGGCGCATCTCTTCGAGCCGTTCTTCACCACCAAGGACGAGGGCAAGGGCACCGGCCTCGGCCTGGCGCTCGTCTACGGCGTCGTGCAGCAGAGCGGCGGCTTCATCAGCGTGGAGAGCATGGTGCAGGAAGGATCGACCTTCGAGATCCTCCTGCCGCTCGTGCGCGAGCCGGCGGAACCGGTGACCACGCCCAACCTGCCCGCGCTGCCCGCGACCCGCGGGCACGAGACCGTCCTGCTGGTCGAGGAGGACGACGTCGTGAGCAAGATGGTCGCCGGCATCCTCACCGCGGACGGCTACCGCGTGCTCACCGCGCGCTATCCCGGCCAGGCCCTGAAGGAGGCCCAGCGGGCCGGACAGCCGGTGCAGCTGCTCATCGCGCCGTTCAACGCGCTTGGGGGCGAATGCGAGAAGCTCGCCCGCGCCATCCATGTCGCCCGGCCGGGCCTGCGGGTGCTGAACACCGGCGCGACCGACGGCCCCGCGCTCAGCTGGCTCGCGCCGCAGCACCACGCCAGCCTGCCGAAACCGTTTGCGTTGAGCGAACTGCTCAAGGCGACGCGCAAGCTGCTCGACGCGTGATCCTTCATCTCATCCGCCACGCCCACGCCGTCGCGGCGTCCGAGGATCCGCGCCGCCCGCTCAGCCGGCGCGGCCGCGCCCAGGTCGCGCAGGTCGCCGCGTTTTTCCGCGCCAACGGCCAGCTGCAGCCCGCCGAGATCTGGCACAGCCCCCTCGCCCGCTCCCGCGAGACCGCGACGCGGCTCGCGGCCGCGCTCGGGTTCTCCGGACCCCTGAAGGAAAAGGCGGGGCTGGAGCCGGAGGACGATCCCGCGGCGACCGCCGCGCGGCTGGGCCGCCTCCGGCATCGCGTGGCGGTCGTCGGCCACGAGCCCCACCTCGGCACGGTGGCGGCGCTGCTCGTCACCGGGTCCGGCGACACGCCCGCCTTCGGGTTGAAAAAAGCCTGCTGCCTCGCGCTCGAGCGCTCCCGCGGCCGCTGGCGGGTGCGCTGGCTGGCTGGCCCGGAACTGCTCGGCGCCAGGGACGATTGAACGTCGCGGCGGAGTCCGCGGTCGCACGCAATGGCGTTGCGTCCCGGAATCGCCCGGCTTTTGCTCGCTGATCTCCCCGCCCCGATGGACTCGATCCCGACGCCGCCCGGCGCCTCGTCCTCACCCAGCCAGCGCACCCTGGCGGCCATCGTGTTCACCGACGTCGTCGGCTTCAGCGCACGCATGCACCGCGACGAGGTCGGGACGCTGAAGCTCCTGCAGCGGGATTTCGCCAAGATGCGCGAGCTCTGCGTCGCCCACGAGGGCGCGGTGCTGAAGACCACCGGCGACGGCCTGCTGCTCACGTTCTCGAGCGCGGTGCACGCCGTGGCCTGCGCGCTGGCGATGCAACGGCAGTTCGCCGCCGAGGCCAAGGAGACCCCGGCGGGCGATGCCCTGCAGCATCGCATCGGCATCCACCTCGGCGACATCCTCGTCCAGGACCAGGACGTGATGGGCGACGGCGTGAACATCGCGTCGCGCCTGCAGTCCGAGGCGGAGCCGGGCGGGATCTGCATTTCCCAGACCGTCTACGACGTGGTGAAGAACAAGCTCGAGATGCACGTCGTGAGCCTCGGCGCGCGCGAGCTGAAGAATATTTCGCAGGCCATGCCGGTCTATCGCATCCTGCTCGAGGCCCAGGCGCTCGGCTCGCGGTCCCCGCTGCCGACCGCGGAATCCGGCGCGATCCCCGCGGCAAAGTCCGCGGGAAGCAAGCGATGGCCGCTGGTCGCGGCGGTGGCTGCCGTGCTGGCGCTCGTCGGATTCTTCGTGGTGCGCAACCGCCAGGGTCCGGCGCCGGCCGCCGTCGCTGCCGCCAACCCGCCGGCCCCGTCCCCGGCGGTCCCGGCGACCACGCCAGCCGCACCCGAGGCGGCCGGGATGAGCGACGAGGAATTCCAGCGGGAGTTCGCGCGGCGGCGCGAGCAGATGCAGCTGCTGCGGACCCAGTATCTCGACAAATACGACTTCGAAGGCTTCATCCACGCGCTGAACAGCGAGAAGGGCGAGGCCGGCGTGGGCCGCGGCGGCGCCCAGATGATGCTGCGCTCCGCGGAGCAGATGCAGAAGATGCGGGACTGGCTCGAATACGTGCTGTCGCGCTACGGCCGCCAGCGCCCGCTGGTCGTGCACGACTTTTCCGGCGATGCGGCCAAGGACGCCCATGTCTTCATCGACCCGTACAAGAAGATCATCTTCATCGAAAACGGCCGGCCCCGTCCCGCCGAATGGGCGGAACTCAAGCCGGCCGCGCTCGGCGCCATCATCACCAGCGCGCTGCGCGAGGCCAAGCCGGTGCCGGTGCGCGAGGTTTTCCTCGGGGCGCAGTCGTTCGCGCAGTTCTACAACCTGCCGGCGATGAAGGAAGCCCTGGCCGGCATGGGCCGCGGGCGCGCGACCGCTCCAAAGGCCAACTAGGCCGCGCCGGATTTGCCTCCGGCGTTTTTTCGTCCTCCCTGTGGGAACAATGATCCTGCATTTGCTGCCGCACCGTGTGGGCGGCGCGGCCGAGAACATGGCCTGCGATTTCCTGCTGCTCCAGCGGTACCCGCAGGCGGCGGCCGCGCGTTTCCGCCATTACGGCTGGCGTCGTCCGGCGTTCACCTTCGGCTACAGCCAGAAGCTTGAATTCGTGCGCGCCAGCGTGGCGGATCCGTCCGCGGACCTCTGCCGTCGTCCCACCGGCGGCGGGATCGTGGATCATCGCGACGACTGGACGTACGCGCTCGTGATTCCCCGCGGCCATCCGCTCGAGGAGCTGCGGGCGACGCAGAGCTATCGCGAAGTCCACGCCTGCCTGGCCGAGGCCCTGCGGACGCAGGCGGTGCCGGCGCGAACGAAGCCCGCGGTCCCCGCGACGGCCACCGCGGAGGTGGGTCCGGCGGGCCTGTGCTTCGAACGCGCGGAATTTCACGACGTCGTGCACGACCTCACCGGCGAAAAAATCGCCGGCGCCGCGCAGAAACGAAACAAGCACGGCCTGCTCTTCCAGGGTTCGATCTGGCGTCCGGCCGCCGGCCCGGGTGTGGACTGGGAGAAATTCGGCGACGATTTCGCTTCCCGCCTCGCCGCTGTCCTGGGCGCGAACCCCGATCCGACGCCCTGGCCGGAATTCAACGAGGACGAAGTCGAGGCCCTCACCGAACGATATTCGTCTCCCGAGTGGCTGGAGAATCGGTGAGGCGGCGCGGCGCGGCCGCAACGTCCAACGCTCAACGTTCAACATTCAACCCGGAAGCGGAAAGTCGTCCCTGGGTTGTCCCTGAACGTTGAATGTTGAGCGTTGGACGTTGCGCGGCGAAGCGCGCGCCTAGTCCGGCACGTCGTAGACTTCAACCAGCACGATTCCCGTCGTGCCCGATTTTCCCCGCACCTGCGCGGTGTAGGTGCCCGGGGCGAGCGTGATCAGGAGGCAGGCATCGCGGCTGTCCGCAGCGATTGGAAAGGCGCCCACCGCATTGGCCACCGCCGTCACCGCGGCCTCACCGCCCCAGTCGTCGTTCTGGCTGATGGGAGTCGAGCCGCTGAAGATCGTGAGCACCGGGTCCGCCAGCGTCCCGCTCACGCCCAGCTGCGCGAGACCGGGTCCGACCGCGCGGACAAGAACCTTCTTGGGCGCGTTGCCGCCAACGATGATGCCTGCGATGAGGATTTCGTCATCCGTGCCGACGCGGCCGCGGCTGGAGATGTTGACCAGCTTGGGGCCGAGCGAAGCCGACGGGGGGTCGCCCGCATCGTAAACCTCGACGAGCACGACGCCGGTGGCAGTGCCCGGCCCGCGCACCTGCGCCGTGTACAGGCCCGGATCGAGCGTGACCAGCAGCGCCGCGTCCTTGCCCGTGGCCGGAAGCTCGAACGCGCCGACGCGCGAAGCGGCGGCCATCAGGTTGCCGGCGCCCACTTCCGTTCCCCAGTTGTCGCTTTCCGCGATCTTGGTCGGACCCTGGTAGAGCTCGAGACGTGTGTCGGACATGGCGCCGGCGACGCCGAGCCCGGAGAGGGCCGGGCCCACCGCGCGCACCAGCACCTGGCGCGGCACGTCGCCCGAGATGATGAAGCCCGCGATCATCACGTCGTCACCCGGACCGCTCCGGCCGCGGGTGGAGATGTTCGCGAGGCGGTCGGTGTGGAGGACGTTGTCGCGGAGCCCGGAAAAGACCTGGCCGGCGAGGCTGCCCCGATCGCTCGTGCCGGAGAAGGCGCCGCTGCCCGGGTTCAACGTGGCGTTGAAGGTCGCGCCCCCGGCCGTGGCGATCGTGAGCGAACCGTCCGGCCCGACCGTGCCCAAACCGCCGTCGGCGGCCGCACCATTTTGCCCGACCACGAGCGCCCGTCCGTTGGGCGCCACGATGGCGTAGATGCCGCCGCTGCCGCCGTTGATCGCGGGCGCCTGATAAAATCCGGCGCCGCCGGCGTTGCCTCCCGGCTGGGTGCCGCTGAACACGACATTCCGTCCGCCGACCGTCCCGCTGACGGTGCCACCGGCAATCGAACCGGTGATCGTGCGATGGACGGCCGACGACGGATCCCGCCCTGGCACTGCGTCCGCCGGCGATGACTGCAGCGGAAATTCCGAGCCGTCGGCGCTGAAAGTACCGTCGGCATCCAGCGTCAGGCTGGTCACCAGAATCGCCACGCCGCTCCCCGGCAGCAGCAACAGCATCGCGCCGGTGCCGTCGGCCCGCAGATAAATGAAGAAGTCGCCCGCGGATCCGCCCGCGCCCAGCTGGCCCGCATAGACGCCCGCAAAGGGCGACGCCGCGACCGTGAGCGTGGCGCTGGCACTCGTCGCGGAGCCGGCGGAATTGGTCGCGACCACCCAATAGCTGCCGGCGTTGCCCGGCTGGACCCGCGCGATGCTGTAGCTCGCGGACGTGGCGCCGGCGATGGGCTGTCCGTTGAAATACCATTGGTAGGCCGGCACGGGCGAGCCGGAGGCGGCCGCACTGAAAGTGACGCCGCGCTCCGCGAGCACACTCTGGCTGGCGGGCTGGGTCGTGATCGTCGGCGCCACCAGCGCCTGCGTCACCACCAGCACGGCCGCCGAACTCGCCACCGAGCCCGCGGAATTCGTGACGACCACCGAATAGCTGCCGGCCGCGCTGGCCTGGACGTTGAGCAGCGTGAGCGTCGCGCCCGTCGCGCCGCTGATCGGCGCCTGGTTGAAGCGCCATTGGTACGAGGGCGCCGGGGTGCCGGTGGCGGTGACCGTGAACGTGACGTTCGCGCTCGCGACGACCGTCTGGCCGACCGGCTGCGTGGTGATCGTCGGCGGGATCGCCAGCGGATTGACGGTGAGCGTGGCGGCGCTGCTCGTCACGGAACCGACGGAGTTGGTCAGGATCACCGAGTAACTGCCAGCCGCGGACGCCTGCACGTTGGAAAGCGTCAACGTGGAGCCGGTCGCCCCGCCGATGGGCGCGCCGTTGAAAAGCCACTGGAAGGTCGGCGCCGGCGAACCTGTGGCCGCGACGACAAAGTTGACGTTTCCCCCGGCCGTCACCGTCTGGCTCGCCGGCTGGGTCGTGATCGTCAACGCGGTGGTCGGCGCGATGACCGCCAGCACCGCCGCGCTGCTGGTCGCGGAGCCCGCGGAATTGGTGGCCGTGACCGTGTAGCTCCCGGCATCGGGCGCCTGGACGTTGGACAGGCTCAGCGTCGCGCCCGTGGCGCCGCCGATCGGAGAGTTATTCCTGTACCATTGGAAAGACGGTGCAGGCGTGCCGCTCGCCGCGACGGTGAAGCTCACGGCGCTGCCGAACGTCGCCGTCTGGCTCGCCGGCTGCGTCGTGATGACGGGCGCAACGGCCAGCGGGTTGACGACGAGCGTGGCCGCACCGCTCGTGACGGAGCCCGCGAGATTGGTCACATCGACGGTGTAGCTGCCGGCATCGCCCAACTGGACACCCACGAGCGCGAGCGTGGCAAAGGTCTCGCCGGCCAGGATGGCGCCGTTCTTCCGCCATTGGTACGCGGGCGCCGGGGTGCCGGTGGCGGTGACCGTCAGGGAAACGTTCTGGCCCACGGTGAGCACGGCGGACTGCGGCGGGGTGACGATCGCGGGCGCGAGATAGACCGTAAGGATGGCGGCCGCGCTGGTCGCGGAGCCATAGGCGTTCGTCACCACGACGTCGTAGGATCCCGCGTCGGAAGCCTGCACATTGGAAAGCGCCAAAGTCGCGGTGGTGGCGCCGCCGATCACCGAGCCGTTCTTCCGCCATTGATAGGTCAGCGTGGGATCGCCCGCAGCGGTGACGGAAAACGACGCATTCTGGCCGGCGATGACCGCCGCCGCCTGCGGCGAGGCGGTCACGGACGGCGCAAAATTGATCGTGAGCGCAACGGGGTTGCTCGTGACAGACCCCGCAGCGTTGGTGATGACCACGTCGTAGGATCCCGCGTCGGAGCCCTGCAGGCCGATGAGCGTCAGCGTCGGGCTGGTCGCGCCGGAGATCGCCGCGCCATTCTTTCTCCACTGATAAGTGGGTGAAGTGCCGGACGCCACCACCGTGAAGGCGACGCCCTGCCCCGCGATGCCGGCCGCCGGCAGCGGCTGCGTGGTGATCGTGGGCGCGACGGGAGGAGCCAGCTGCACCTCGACGACGAAATGGTCGAAGGCCGTCTTGTTGCCCGCATCCGCGGCTTTCAGCGTGTAGAAATACACGCCGTTGGACAGGCCGCTGACCGCGACCGTGTTTCCCTGGACGACGCAGTTGCCCGACGCCGGGATCACCGAGACCTGGGGCGCAGGGCCGTCGGGATCGGCCGCCTGGAAGGAGATCGTCGCCGCGCCGTCCGTCGACAGCACGTAGGGTGTCGAAACCGCGAGCGTCGGGCTGGCGTTTCCATCGAGATCGGACAGCAGGCTGTCGACACTCGCCCGGAACTTGGTCTCCACGAGAAAAGGCACCTGGAAACGGTAATTCACCGTGTCGATCGCCTCCGCCGTGCAAAAGTGCCGGATCGATTTTTCCATCGGATCGTACGCCGCCAGCACCTCGGCGAGATCCTTGGCGACATAGACGAAACCCAGCTTGAAATGCTTGGACGACTGCCGGAAATCCGGACTTCGGGGCCCGTACGTGTTGACCACGGTCTGGTGGTCGTAGGTCGTGATCGACGAGTACGACATCGTGTGGTCCGCGTTGTAGACGGGATTGTTGAGGACGTAGAACGTCGGGAACGTCGGATTCACCCCCATCAAGTAGAGCAGCTGGTCGGAGAAGATCTGGGTTTCGTTGCTCGTGAGGTTGTCCATCGCGGTCCAGACGAAGCCGCCGGCGGGATCGCCGGAGATTATCTTGATCGTCGCATAGCCGTCGTCGGAGTACGTGGAGCTCAGCTGGCAATACACCGTCGAATTGCTGAGCCAGTGTCCGCCCTGGTTGAGGAGCTGCGCGCCCCAGGCGTGGCCGAGTTCATGGTCGTACACGCCCAGCGCCCCGGTGATCACCGTCCCGCCGCCGAGAGCGTACCGGCAATAGTCGGGCGTCTGCACGCCCGGCGTCCCCGGCTCGTTGATGCCCGTCGCCTTGAAGATGCGGTCGACGTAATTCGGCACCATGTTCGGCGTGAGATTGTTCGCCATCAGGCAGACCGAGAAATAATTCCCCGGGAACTGGGTCGTCAGCGTGTTGATGTACGTGGCGATGTTGGCCTGCGAATAGACGCTGTTGTACGCGGGAAACCCAAACTGGCCGCCGGTATCGATGATGAAGAGGCAGTGCTCCGTCTGGTACAGGGACGGACTGAGCTGCACGAGCGGCACGCTGCCGCACGCCGGACGCACGAGCCCGAAGGCAAGAAGGCCGGCGAAAAAAACTTGGCTGCGAAGCGGCTGGAGGGCGGATTTTAAAAAATCCGCGAAATCGAGGAGCGAGACGCGTGCTTCCATGGCGGGGTAAAAACGCCATTAATTTGCGCAGCACGCTGTGCGTCAGTCAACTATCACTCCATCAATGACTAAGGTCTTTCGGCCCTATTTTTGGCCCTAGTGCCGCGAGTCTGCGATGGCACGCTGGAGCGTGATCACGCATTCCAGATGCCGTGTTTGAGGGAAGAGATCGAAGGGTTGAACCGCGGCAAGCTGGTAGCCCGCGGCGAGGAAATGCCGGAGATCGCGCATCTGTGTGGCGGGATCGCAGGAAACGTACACCACGGTCTTTGGCGCAAACTCGAGCAGCTGGCGCACGAAGCTCTCGTCGCAGCCCCGGCGCGGCGGGTCGATGATGACCGCGGTCTCCGCCGCCACGAATGGCAGGCCCGAGAAGATCGCCGCCGCGTCGGCCGCCAGGAAGGAGACGTTACCGAGTCCGCTGGCGGCGGCGTTGCCCCGGGCGAAACGGATGCTGCTCTCGCTGATTTCCACGCCGGCCACGCGCTCGAACGCGGGCGCGGCCGAAAGCGCGAAAAGGCCGCTGCCGCAGTAGGCGTCGACCAGGAACCGCGCTCCGCCGGCCGCCGCCTGCGCGCGCACGTAGTGCGTGAAATCCGGCAGGATGAAGGGATTGTTCTGGAAGAAATCCCGCGCCAGGAAGCGGAGCTTCAGGCCGCCGACGTCCTCGGTGATCTCCGCGTCGTAATCCGTCGTCACCTTCCCGTCCGCTTCGCGCAGCAGCAGCGTGGCGCCCCGCGAAAATTCGCCGGCGGCCGCGCGGCGGCGCACCTCCGCCCGCACCTCCGGCAGCCGGGCGTTGATCGCGTCCGTCGCGATGTCGCAGCGCGGAACGTCGACAATGTCGAAGCGCGTTCCCTGGCGCAGAAACCCGATGGCCAACTCTTCGGCATCTCCCCCTGGCGTTTGAGGTTTGGAATTTGATATTTCCGCCTTTGGCCGTGGCGCGGCAAAATGCGGCGTGATTTTCGACCGGTAGCCGAACTCCCGCGGCGACGCGATGACCGGGGCGACGGGAAAGTCCACGCCGGCCATGTGCTGCAGCAGCTCCGCCACCTGGCGCCGTTTCCACGCGAGCTGCTCCGCATAGCGGAGATGCTGGTACTGGCATCCCCCGCAGCGGCCGAAAATCGGGCAGCGCGGCTCCGTCCGATGCGGCGACGGCGTGAGGACCTCGACCAGATCCGCCTCGGAGAAGTTCTTCTGGTTGCGAAACACCCGCGCCTTCACCCGCTCGCCCGGCAGGGTGAAGGGCACCATCACGACCCAGCCGCTGCCCTGATTTTCGATCTTGGATTTCGGATTTTGGATTTCGGGGAGGACAATCCGGCCCAAGCCGGAGCCGAGGTTGGTCAGGGTCGTGATCTCCAGTTCGATTTCCTGGTGATACGCAAAGGGGTGATCGTTGAACTTCTTTTTGCCCACGGAAGACACGGAATACACAGAAACCGCGCGAACCAACAAAAGGATTTTGTAATTTTCCCGTTTCCGTGTGTTCCGTGTGTTCCGTGGGCCATCCGATCGAGAAGATTTCCAGCCTCCAGAACCCCCGCGTGAAGGAATTGGTGCGGCTGCGCGACCGGCGGCCGCGCGACGAGGCGGGGGTGTTCCTGGTCGAAGGTTACCGTGAGATTCGCCGGGCGCTGGAAAAGAAGGTGCCGCTGCGCGGACTCTATTTCGCGCCGGACTGGTTCCTCGGTGAAAACGAGCCGGCCCTGATCGAGCAGGCCCGCGCGGCCGGAGCCGGACTTTTCGAGCTGACGAAGGAGGCCTTCGCCAAGGTCGCCTACCGGGAGCGGCCGGACGGCCTCCTCGCCGTGGCCCCGCAGTGGAAGACGCAGCTGGCGGACCTGGTCCTGCCCGGCACACCCTTCCTGCTCGTGGTGGAGGCGATCGAGAAGCCGGGCAACCTCGGCACGATCCTCCGCAGCGCCGACGCGGCGGGATGCCATGGAGTGATCGTCTGCGATCCGGTCACCGATCTCTTCAATCCGAACGTCGTCCGGGCCTCCACGGGAGTCCTGTTCTCCGTGCCCTGCGTCGTCGGGGAAAGCGCGGTCGTCCACGCCTGGCTGAAATCGAAAGGCGTCCGCACCGTGGCCACCACGCCTGCGGCCGCCATGCTCTACTCCGATGCCGACCTTCGCGGCCCGCTGGCGGTCGTGATGGGCAGCGAGCAGTATGGCCTGAGCGAGTTCTGGCTGAGGCAGGCGGACCAGCCCGTGCGGATCCCGATGGCCGGGCAGGCGGACTCGCTGAACGTCGCGATGGCCACGATCATCACGCTTTTCGAGGCGGTGCGGCAGAGAAGCCGCGGGTGATCCCTGCGCGGTTGCCGAGTGCGGGAAGAGATTTGACCAACCTTCCGCCAGCTTGCTGATTTCATTCATGGACTCCGACCCCGCGAAGTTCGAATCCAAGGTGAAGACCGAGTGGATCGACGACGCGACCGCCGCGGCCTGGAAAAAGTGGCACGCCAAGTCGCTGCATTTCTGGCGCGAGCTGAACGAGGGACTATTCTCGGTCGCCCGGCTTGCCCCGGGCCAGCGGGTGCTCGACCTCGCGAGCGGCACCGGCGACCCCGCGATCGCCATCGCGAAGCAGGTGGGCCCGACCGGCCACGTGATCATCAGCGACCTTGCCCCGCAGATGCTCGCCATCTCCCGCGAGCACGCCGCCGACGCGAAAATCACCAACGCGTCCTTCGCGATCGTCGACGCGCACGCGCTGCCGCAGGAGGACGCCTCGCTCGACCGCGTGACCTGCCGCCTGGGCGTGATGTTCTTCTGGGACTGCCAGCGCGCGCTGCGGGAAATCCGCCGCGTGCTCAAGCCGGGCGGCGTGGCGGCCTTCGTCGCCTGGGGTCCGGTCGAGGAGAACGAATACATGCGAGCCGCGCTGGAGCCTTTCAAGCGCCGCAGGCCGCCGCCGCCGGCGCCGCCGGGAGCGCCCACACCCTATCGCTTCGCCGCGCCCGGGTCGCTGGGCGCCGAGCTGCGGGCCGCCGGTTTCTCCACCGTCACCGAGGAAACCCGCCCCATCCGCCAGGCGTGGCCGGGCCCGCCGGCCGAATTGTGGACCCGGCTCTACGAGGTCTCGGCCCCCATGCGGCCTTATTTCAACAGCTTCGATCCCGCGATCCGCGCGGAAGCCGCCGCCGAGGCCGTGGCCAATTTCTCCAAGTATTACGACGGCCGCGAGGTTTCCACCCGCGCCACCATCGTCGTTGCCGGCGCGGTCAAATAGGCCTGCCGCCTACCGTTGTCCCGCCGACTGGCTGCGCAAAGCCGCAACCAGCTCCGCCGTCCCGGCGGCCATGCTGATCCTCGGCCGGTAGCCGAGATCGCGGCGGGCCGCGGAAAGGTCGAACCAATGGTCCTTCGCCAGCTCCGCCGCGACGAAACGCGTCATCGGCGGCTCGGAGCGCAGCGGCAGCAGGCGCCACAGCAGCTCGCAGCCAGCGCCGGCAGCTTGGGCCACGCCGAGGGAAACACGGCGCGTGACCGCCGGCTCGCCCAGGGCGCGCAGCAGGCCGTTGATCCAATCCCACAGGACCACGGGTTCGCCGTTGGTGATGAAATAGGGGCGTCCCGCACATTTCGGCGCAGCCGCGGCGAGCCCGGTCTCCGCGGCGAGATGCGCGTCCACGGCGTTTTCCACCTGGACCATGTCGACCCGATTGTGCCCCGAACCGATGATGCGCAGCCGGCCCGCGCGCGCGCGCGCCAGGATCCGCGGGACCAGGTGCGGATCACCGACTCCCCAGACGAGGTGCGGCCGCAGCGCCACGGTGCGCAACGTCGGGGCGTTCGCCGCCAACACGTCGCGCTCGGCCTCGGCCTTGGTCAACGCATAGGCCGCGGGACAGTCCCTGGTCAGCGGCAGCGATTCGTCGGCTCCGGCGAGGTCGCGCCCGTTGTAAACCACGCTCGGCGTGCTGGTGTAGACCAGCCGGGCCACGCCGTTCGCACGGCAGGCGTCGATCACCGCGCGCGTGCCGAGGACGTTCGTCCGAAAAAACTCCTCGCGATTTCCCCACACGCCGACCTTCGCCGCGGTGTGGAAAACCGTCTCGATGCCGGCGCAGGCCGCGCGCAGCGCGTCCCTGTCCTCAACCGAGGCGCGGATGAACCGGGCACCACGCGCCTCGAGGTCCGGAGCGGGCGTGCGCCCCAGCACCGTCACGCGGCGGCCCGCCGCGAGCAGCCGCACGACGAGGCGCCGGCCGAGGAATCCCGTTCCGCCTGTGACGAGCGTGCTCACGTCCGGGGCCTCGCGACGAAGGCCTTCGCCGTCGCCGCCCAGCGGGCCAGCTTGAGGCGGTGGATCTTGGCGTTGTGCCGCGTGTCCACCGGAAAGCGCGGGTGGATGTAGAAGCGGCTGATGCCTGCGGTGTGCGGCTGGGATTGCGCGGTCCGCGCCATGATGCCGAGGAAGAGCTTCCGGTCCTTCGCGATTGGAGAATCCTCCACCACGACCGCCGGTGTCATCTGGCCCGGCGGACCCAGTCCGATCAGCGCCACGCGCAGGCCGGCGAAGGTGGCGCGGAAAACCTGCTCGCACGGATCCGTGAAAAGCGTGCCGGTCGGCGTCACGACCCGCTCGGCCTTGCGGCCGCAGAACCAGAGGCGGCCGGCCCCGTCGATCCGGCCGCAATCGCCCATGCGATGCCAGACCGTGGCTCCGTCGCGGATCTTTGCCGCCTGCGTGGCCTCCGGCAGGCCGTCGTAGGCCTTGGTCACGACCGGCCCGCGCACGATGATCTCGCCGATCTCGCCCTGCGGAAGCTCCACGGCGCCGGCGATGTCCGGGATGGGTTCGTCGCTGATTTGGATGATCCGGACTTCCATCCCGGCGACCGTCCGACCGACGCAGGTGCCGAACCGGACACTTTCGCTGAGGACGTCACGGGCCAGAACCTCAAGGGTGTGCGTGCTGCTCACGGGCAGCGCCTCCGTGGCGCCGTAGGGACTGTGCAGGCCGCCGTCGCTGAGCACCTTTAGCGAATCCAGATACAAGGAGGTCGGCACCGAGGCCCCCGCACACAGCACCCGGCGCAGTTCCGGCAGCTTGAGGTCATGGGCCAGGCAGTGGTCGAAAATCTTCCGCCAGAGCGTCGGCGAGCCGAAGGAGTTCGTCACGCCTTCCTGCCGGATGGCCTGCACGATCCGGGCGGGGTCCATCGCCGCGGGGCGCCGGGGGTCGATCTCCGGCACGATGGTCGTCATGCCGAGCGCGGGGTTGAAGAGCGCGAAGATGGGCAGCAGCGGCAGGTCCACCTCGCCGGGCGCGATGCCGTAGGTGTCGCGGACCAGCCGGACCTGGGCCTCGAACATCCCGTGCTCATAGCAGACGCCCTTGGGCGAACCGGTCGAGCCCGAGGTGAAGAGGATCGCGGCGAGATCGCTGGCCTGGCTCGAGACCATCGCCGGGGCGGAATTTCCCGGCGGCGATGGAGCCCGAGCGAGCCGGGCCACCAGCGAACCGCTCGCGGGCACGCGGACTTCGAGCGAGGCGAACGGGCGCCGGAAAAGATGGCTGATGAAACGCGCGAACGGGATTCCGACCAGCACGCGCGGACGCGAGCGGGCGACGCAGCCCAGGAAGCTCCGCAGGCCCATGCCCGGATCGATGATCACCGGCACCGCTCCCAGCTGGAAAAGCGCGAAGACCGCCGCGATCAACGGCAGCCCGGGCCGCACCATCACCAGCGTCCGGTCGCCGCGGCGCACCCCGCGCGCGGCGAGGAGCGCGCGCCAGGCCTCGGCCTCGGCGGCCAGTTCGGCGAACGTCAGGCAGAGGTAGTCGATCCCGCCGGCCCCGGTGCGGCCGCGCGGCACCTTCAATGCCGGCTGGTCCGGCCGGCTTGCGGCCATGAGCGCAAGGTGGCGCGCGATGTTGGCATTGGCGTCGGACGGGGACACAAGGCAGCCCTCAGCTTTTCAGCGAAGGGACATCGCGCAGGAGGTCCGCCTGCCAGCGCAGCAGGACCTCGTCGATCCGTCCCGGGGCGCGGGCGATCTGCGCGAGCTGGGACCGGCTGGCGATGAGCGTGGGATCGAGCGCAATGCCGGCCGCGACGCGGTCGCGGTCCTCCTTGATGCGGTCGAGGCGCTCGACCTCCGCCTGGGTCAGCGCCGAATGGCGCGGATCGCGTCCCGGGCGCCGCGGCAGCGTCTTGGGATCGCGGGCAAAGCCCGCGCGCACGGCCTCGGCCAGCGACGGAAAAATCCGGTCGTGACGGCGCCCGAGATGGATCGAACCGAGCACCGCCTCGGGCGTGGCGTTCTCGGCCTCGGCCGCAGTCGCGATGCGAAGAAGCATCTCGTTTCCGCAGACCTTGAACGGCGCCGTGTCGATCCGCTGGGCCTGGGCTTCACGCCAGTGCCACACCGCGTGGAGGACGGCCAGGCCGCGGCCGCGCAGCCGCTCGGACTTGCCGATGCGCCAGTCGTTCTCGTCCGGCGGCGCGAAACCCGTGCTGCCGGCCTCGATCTGCGCGCGGCACTGCTGCTCGAGCCAGCCCAGGCGGCCGCGCTTCGTCAGCTCGCGCGTGAGGATGTCGCGGAGGGCCGGCAGGTGCCAGACATCGAGGGCGGCGTAGGTCAGCAGCTTCGGCGTGATCGGACGCGCGGACCAGTTCGCCTTCTGGCCGGACTTGTCCACGGCGACGCCGAAGTTTTCCTCGAGCAGCGCGGCGAGTCCGATGCGCTTGAGATTCAGGAGCTGCGCGGCGAGCATCGTGTCGAACAGGCTGTGCGCACGGAAGCCGCACAGGTCGTGCAGCAGGCGCAGGTCGAAGTCGCTGCCGTGCATGACGAGATGCTTCTTCGCCAGCCGGAGCCAGAGCTCGTCGAGCGAGAGGCCGGGCGCGAGCACGTCGACAAGGAACACCTCGCCGTCCACCAGGAACTGCAGGAGGCAGACGCGGGTGCGATAGTGGTACATGTTGTCCGCCTCGGTATCCAGGGAGACCTCCTTGACGCGATCCAGGGCGGCGAGGAGCGGCGCCAGCTGCGCGGGCCGGTCGATGAGCTGGAAGGCGGGCGGACGGGTGGTCACTTTGACGCCGAGCAAACGGCGAAGCTTCACGGGAAGGAAGCGGGAAATCATGAGGGGTCGGCAGTGTGGGGAGCGGCGGGGCGGCAGGCGACTTTCTTTGTCGGGCCGAGGAAAGACTGGCCGGGATGGAGGCGGATGGCAAAGCTGCAACGCGATGAAAGTGGTCGTGCTCTGCTCCGGCGGGATGGATTCGGTGGCCGCGCTCTATTGGGCGCGGGAGGAGCAGGCCGTGCAGGCGGTCGCGAGCTTCGACTACGGCTCGAAGCACAATGCGCGCGAACTGCCCTTCGCCGCCGAGCACGCGGCAAGATTCGGCCTGCGTCACGAGGTCATTGCCCTTCCCTTCGTGAACCGCCTGTTTGCATCCGACCTGCTCGCGAGCGGCGGCGCCATTCCCGAGGGCCACTACGAGGCGGCGAACATGCGCCAGACCGTGGTGCCCTTCCGGAACGCGATCATGCTCTCCATCGCCGCGGGCTTCGCCGAGAGCATCGGGGCCGAGGGGCTCGTCATCGCCGCGCACGGCGGCGACCACGCCATCTATCCCGACTGCCGCGAGGACTTCATGCGGGCAATGGGCGAGGCGATGCGCACCGGCACCTACGCCGGCGTGCGGCTGCTGCGGCCGTTCATCGCCCTGCACAAGGGCGCGATCGCGGCGCTGGGGAGCCGGCTGGGCGTGGATTTTTCCCGGACGTGGTCCTGTTACAAGGGCGGTGCCATCCATTGCGGCAAATGCGGCACCTGCGTGGAGCGGCGGGAGGCCTTCATGCAGGCAGGGCTGCCGGACCCAACGACCTACGCGGCCAACGATCCCCTGCCGCCCAAGCCGGCGTGAACGACGGGCGCCTGCCGCGGATTTTGCTTCTCCGCGTCGTCCGTGCTCTCTGTGTTAGCCATCCATCGTGCTGATCGCGGAAATCTTCCAGTCCATCCAGGGCGAGGGCGAGCTGACCGGCGTGCCCTCGGTCTTCGTGCGGACCAGCGGCTGCAACCTGCGGTGCGCGTGGTGCGACACGCCTTATGCCTCCTGGGAACCGGAGGGCCAGCCCCGCACGGTCGCGGCCATCGTCGCGGAGGTGCAGGCCCATCCGTTCACGCGCCACGTCGTGCTCACGGGCGGCGAGCCGATGATCGCGAAGGAAATCCACGTGCTCGCCGCGGAACTGCGGCGGCTGGGCTACCATCTCACCATCGAGACCGCCGCGACCATCGCGCCCGGCGGCATCGCCTGCGACCTCGCCTCGCTTTCGCCCAAGCTGCTCAATTCGGCGCCTGACGGGAAGGAGCACGCGGCGTGGCGCAAGCGCCACGAGGCCACGCGCTGGCAGCCGGACGTGGTCCGGGCGTGGCTCGACCAGGGCGCGTGGCAGTTCAAGTTCGTGGTCGCGCAACCCGGCGACGTGGACGAACTCGAGGGCATGCTGGCCTCGGTGGGCCGCGAGATTCCCCGCCACAAGGTGCTGCTCATGCCCGAGGCCACCACGCTCGACCAGATGCGCCGGCGCGCCGACTGGCTGGCGGAACTCTGCAAGGCCCGCGGCTACCGCTACGCGCACCGCCTGCACATCGAACTCTACGGCAATCGCCGCGGAACGTGACCCGCAGTGACAACGGTCTAGCGCTTCAGCCGCGCCTTCAGCTCGTCCGTCGGACAGCCGCAGTCGCCGCCACAGCCGGGATTTTTCCGCTTCGCGAGCGAGCGCCACACCAGCCAGGCCGCGGCGAAGGCGACGACGGCAAGGGCGGCGAAAGTCTGGAGCTGCGGTGACATGGTTCTAGAAGCCGAAGGCGCGTCCGGCCTGATACACCAGTAAACACAAAATCCAGGCGGTGCCAGTCATGTATGCCGTTTGGAAGGCCGGCCACTTCCAGCTGTTGGTCTCGCGCCGCACCACCGCGAGGGTGCTCATGCACTGCATCGCGAAGACGAAGAAGATCATGAGCGTGAGGCAGACCAGCGGCGTGAACAGGACCCGGCCGTCGGGCCAGCTCGCCGTGCGCATCGCCTGCTGCAGCGGCTCGGTGCTGTCGTCGGAGGACTCGGCGTCGAACACGACGCCCATGGTCGAGACGAAGACCTCGCGCGCGGCAAACGAGCTGATGAGGCCGATGCCGATCCGCCAGTCGAAGCCCAGCGGGCGAATCACCGGCTCGAGCGCATGACCCGCACGGCCGGCGAAGCTCTGCGCCAGCTGCTGCGCGTGCGTCTCGCCCGCGGGCGCCTTGGGATAGGCCGCCAGAAACCAGAGGATGATACTGATGCCAAGGATCACCGTGCCGGCGCGGCGCAGGAAGATGAAGGCGCGCTCGAACATGTGCTGCACCACATCGCGCCAGCGCGGCAGGCGATAGGGCGGCAGCTCCATGATCATGAGCGGCGGCGCGCCCTTCAGGAGCGTGCGCTTGAACAGCCAGGCAAAACCGAACGCCCCGAAGGTCCCGAGGAAATACATCAGCAGCATCAGCCCGACCTTCGCGCCGAGCGAGACCGTACCGACCGGCATGAGCGCCGCGATCATCAGCAGATACACGGGCAGCCGCGCGGAACAGCTCATGAGCGGAGCGACCAGGATGGTGACAAGCCGGTCCTTGGAGTCCTCGATCGTGCGCGTGGCCATGATGCCCGGGATGGCGCAGGCGTAGGAGCTCAGCAGCGGGATGAAGCTTTTCCCGTTGAGGCCCACGCGGCTCATCAGGCGGTCCATGATGAAGGCCGCGCGCGCCATGTAGCCGGTGCTCTCCAGCAGGCCGATGAAGAAGAAGAGGATCAGGATCTGCGGCAGGAACGTGACCACGCTGCCGACGCCGGCGATCGCGCCGCCGGTGATCAGGTCGCGCAGGTCGCCCTCGGGCATGACGTGCTTCACCCAATCGGCCAGGGCGTCCTTGCGGTCGGCGATCCAGTCCATCGGCGGCTGTGCGAGCGAAAAGATGCTGGTGAAGAGGAGCAGCATCACCGCGCCGAGCACAATCCACCCCCAGACCGGATGGGTGACCACCTGGTCGATCCGGTCGCTGACGGTCGGGCCGGTCGCCCCGCCGGGCTGGGCGACCTCCGCGGCCAGCCGGCCGATGACTTCATAGCGGGAATTGACGAGCGTGCCGGCCCAGTCGGTCCCCTCGCCTTCCCAGCGCTTCTCCCAGCCGCGAAGGATCTCCGCCGTGCGCGGATTCAGCGGTGCGGAGCCCGCGACGCGCACGCTGTCCTGGTCGGTGAGCAGCAGCAGCGCCTCCGCCCGCGCGAGGAGCGGCGCCTTGCCGTCGTGGACGGTGAGCGAGGCCTGCAGTTCCGTCACGGCCGGGGCGATCGGCGCCGGCACGTTCCACGCGTGGCGGGAAAGCGGCAGGTCGGTGCGGCTCATGGCGAGACGCAGCTCGATGATGCCCTTGCCGTTGGCGGCCTCACATGCGATCACCGGGATTCCCAGCTCGTGCTCGAGCCGTGTGAGATGCAGGCGCAGCCCCGCCTGCTCGGCGAGGTCCATCATGTTCAGCACGAGGATCACCGGCCGGCCGAGGTCGAGGATCTGGTGGACGAGGTAGAGATTTCGCTCGAGGTTGGTCGCATCGACGACGCAGAGGATGCGATCGGGCTGCACGGTGTCGCTGCGGCGCCCGAGGAGAACGTCGCGGGTCACGGCCTCATCGGGGGAACGCGCGGCGAGCGAATAGGCGCCCGGCAGGTCGATGATCGTGATGGGCTGGCCGTGCTGCGAATAGGTCGTGCCGACCTTTTTTTCCACGGTCACGCCGGGATAGTTGCCGACCTTCTGCTTCAGGCCGGTGAGGGCGTTGAACAAGGTGCTCTTGCCGCAGTTCGGATTCCCGACGAGCGCATAGACCGGGGTGCGGGCCGGCGGCGGCGACGAAGCCGCGGAGATATGGGACGGCAGCGCCATGTCAGGAAGCCGTCTCGACGAGGAGGTGCTCCGCCTCGTTCCGCCGGAGCGTGAGATGGTAGCCGCGGATCTTGATTTCCAGCGGATCACCAAGCGGAGCGGTCCGCACGAGCGTCACCGGCGTGCCGGCAAGGACCCCCATTTCGCGCAGCCGGAGAAACGCCGGGCCGGTCTTGGGAAACTCACGCACAACGCCGGAGGCGCCGACCGCGAGCTCGGAAAGTTTGATCAGGGCGGCCATCGCGGCGGCCCTCAGCGCCGGGCCAGGGGTTCGACCAGGATGTTTTTCGCCGCTCCGTGACTGAGCGCCACGCGCGTGCCGCTCACTTGGCAGAGGATGGTCCCGGTGCCGGACACCTTCGTCACGAACGTCGACTCCCCGAAACCCATTTCCCGGACACGCTGGCAAAACTCGGCGTCGCCCGCCAGTTCACACACCCGGCCCATACCGCCGGCAGGCAGTTGGCAGAGGGAAACACGGATCGGATGCGACGAGCGACTCACACGGGGCATGACGGAAGGAATGAGACTCGGTTTCATTAAATGTGCAAGGAAAAGGCCCGGGCGGGGAAGCCCGAGCCTGAAAAACGGATCAGTGGCGGCGACGTTTGACGGCGAGCTGCACGCCGGAATAACGCACAAGGCTCTGCAGATGTTCGTATTGCTGGGGATCGATGTCCTTCGCATCCCGCAATTCCTGTTCGGCGCGTCTGAGGGCGGCCTCGACCGCACCTTCATCGATTTTCTCCTCCGAGATGGCGCGCTCGGCGAGCACGTTGACCTTGTCGCCTTCCACTTGGGCAAATCCGCCCCCGACCGCGAGCCACTGGGTGACGCCGTTCTTGGTCACCCGCAGTTCACCGTCCTCGATCTGGGTGAGCAGCGGGATGTGTCCGGGCAGGATACCGACTTCGCCTTCGACGGTGGGGATGACCACGGTGTCGATCGTGTCTGAATATACCCGGGCTTCCGGGGTCACGATTTCAAGCGTCAGCGGCATAGGGGAAAAGTATCAAGTGACAGGGATCAAGCAACAGGGAGCGAGCGTAGGCGTGAAATCTTGCTAAGTGGAACTTGGTCCTGGGAACTTAACTCCATTACTTTTTGCCGGAGGCCGCCGTGACCTCGTCGATTCCGCCGCGCATGTAGAAGTCGCCTTCCGCCACGTCGTCGAGCTGGCCATCGAGGATCATCTTGAAACCGCGGACCGTCTCCTTGACGGGGACGTATTTGCCCGGGGTGCCGGTGAAAACTTCCGCCACGGCGAACGGCTGCGAAAGGAAGCGCTGGATCTTGCGGGCGCGATAGACGGTCTGCTTGTCCTCGGGCGAAAGCTCGTCGAGGCCAAGGATCGCGATGATGTCCTGGAGATCCTTGTAGCGCTGGAGCACCCGCTGCACTTCGCGGGCGACGCGGTAGTGGTCCTCGCCCACGATGTCGGCCTGCAGCGCCTTCGAGACGGAGGCGAGCGGATCGACCGCGGGATAGATGCCGAGCTCCGCGATGGAGCGCTCCAGCACGATGGTCGAGTCGAGGTGGGCGAAAGTATTCGCGGGAGCCGGATCAGTCAGGTCGTCCGCAGGCACGTACACCGCCTGCACCGAGGTGATGGAGCCCTTCTTCGTCGAGGTGATGCGCTCCTGAAGGAGGCCCATCTCGTTCGACAGCGTCGGCTGATAACCGACCGCGGAAGGCGAGCGGCCGAGCAGCGCGGACACCTCGGAGCCGGCCTGCGAGAAACGGAAGATGTTGTCGATGAAGAGCAGCACGTCCTGGTTCTTCTCGTCGCGGAAATACTCGGTCATCGCCAACGCCGAAAGGGCCACGCGCATACGGGCGCCCGGCGGCTCATTCATTTGCCCGTAGACGAGCGCGACCTTGGACTTGCTGAGGTCCTTCTGGTCGATGACACCCGCCTCGGACATTTCATGGTAAAGGTCGTTGCCCTCGCGGGAGCGCTCGCCGACGCCGGCAAACACCGACATGCCGCCGTGGGCCTTCGCGATGTTGTTGATCAGCTCGAGAATGACGACGGTCTTGCCGACGCCGGCCCCGCCGAACGCACCGGCCTTGCCGCCCTTGATGAAGGGGCAGATGAGGTCGATGACCTTGATGCCGGTCTCGAGGATTTCCGCCTTGGTGTTCTGCTCGGAGAGCGCGGGCGCGGCGCGGTGAATCGGGTATTTCTTCTCGAACTTGACCGGGCCCTTGCCGTCCACCGGCGTGCCGGTGACGTCGAAGATGCGGCCGAGCACGCCGTTGCCGACCGGGACCGAGATCGGCGCCCCCGTGTCGGTCGCGGTCATCCCGCGCACCAGGCCCTCGGACGAGGACATCGCGATCGCACGGGCCACGCCGCCGCCGAGGTGCTGCTGCACCTCGAGGGTCAGCGTCTCCTTCTTGCCGCCGACGGTGAAGTCGATCGTGAGCGCCTGATAGATGGGCGGGATGGCGTTCTCCGCGAACTGGACGTCAACGACGGGGCCGATGACCTGGACGATTTTGCCGGTGTTGCTCATTTGAAAAAGAAGGGGACGGGGTTGGGAAAAAAATCAGGCGGCGAACTGCGCGGCGGCGATCTCGAGGATTTCCTGCGTGATGCCGGCCTGGCGGGCCTTGTTGTACTCGAGGGTGAGGTCGCCGAGGAGCTTGGTGGCATTGTCCTTGGCGGTCTTCATCGCGACCATGCGCGCGCTGTGCTCGGAAGCCTTGGCGTCGAGCGCGTGCTGGTAGACCTCGCGGTTCACGTAGAGCGGCAGCAGGGCGCTGAGCACGCTCGCGGCGTCCGGCTCGAAAAGCATCACACTCTCGGTGGTGGATGCGGCCGGGGGGGCCCGACCCGCGGAAGTCTCGGCGTGCAGCCCGGCCACGACTTCCTTCATGCTCGCGAGCGGCAGCAGCGGCATGAGGGTCGGAATCTGCACCAGCGTGTTGCGGAAGCGCGGCCAGATCACCTCGACCGTGTCGACGGAGCCCTCGAGGAACTGCTTCACCATGAATTCAGCGGCGGGCTTGATGTCGGAAAATGACGCGCGGTCATTGGCCGGAAAATCTGCCAGCAGGTCGCGCCGCGTGCGGGCGATGAACTGCGCGCCCTTGCGGCCGATCACGACGTATTTCGCCGGCGTCCTGATGTCCGTGACCAGCTTGAAGAGATTGGAGTTGAGCGGGCCGCAGAGACCCTTGTCCGAGGTGATGAGGATGATGCCGCGCACCCGGACCTCGCGGTGCGCGAGGAAGGCGTGCTGCGACTCCTCCACGCGGTCGGCGAGCGCGCCGAGCATCTGCGCCATCAATTCCGCGTAGGCCCGGCCGGCCAGCGCGGCCTGCTGGGCCTTCTTCATCTTCGACGCAGCCACCAGCTCCATCGCCTTGGTGATCTGGCGGGTGTTCTTGACCGACTTGATGCGCCGGCGGATGTCGCGGGTGGAAGCCATGGAAATTTACGCAGGGCGAATTACGAATTGCGATGGGACGGATTCAGGCGACGGCGCTCGAAATTCGTAAATCGTAAATCCGAAATCGCAATTTGTTCAGGCGGTGAAGGTGGTCTTCCACTCGTCGCACGCGGCCTGGAGCTTGGCCTCGAGGTCCTTGTCGAGGGCGGCCTTGGTGCGGATTTCCGTCAGGAGGGCGTCCTTCCGCGTGGTGAAAAATTCCTTCAGCGAGGTGGCCGCGGCGACGACCTTCTTGGTGTCGATGGCGTCGAAGAAGTTTTTCTGCATCGCGAAGAGCACCGCGACCTGCAGCTCGATCGGCACGGGGCTGAGGGCGGGCTGCTTGAAGAGCTCGACGATGCGGGCGCCGCGCTCCAGCTGGGCCTTGGTCTTGGCGTCGAGGTCGGAGCCGAACTGCGCGAAGGCGGCCAGTTCACGGAACTGGGCGAGCTCGCCCTTGAGTTTGCCGCCGACCTGCTTCGTCGCCTTGATCTGCGCCGCGGAACCGACGCGCGAGACCGAGAGACCGACGGACACCGCGGGGCGGATGCCCTGGTTGAAAAGATCGGTCTCGAGGAAGATCTGGCCGTCGGTGATCGAGATCACGTTCGTCGGAATGTAGGCCGAGACGTCGCCGGCCTGCGTCTCGATGATGGGCAGCGCCGTGAGGGAGCCCTTGCCATCGAGGCGCGCCGAGCGCTCGAGCAGGCGCGAATGGAGGTAGAATACGTCGCCCGGATAGGCCTCGCGCCCCGAGGGACGCTTCAGGATCAGCGAAATCTGGCGGTAGGCCACCGCGTGCTTGGAAAGGTCATCGTAGACGATGAGGGCATCCATGCCGTTTTCCATGAACCATTCGCCCATGGCTGCGCCGGAGAACGGCGCGAGGTACTGGTTGGCCGGATTGTCGGCGGCGGGCGCCGCAACGATCACCGTATACTCCAGCGCGCCGGCCGCCTCGAGGGCGGAGATGGTGCGGACGATATTGGAGTTCTTCTGTCCGACGGCGACGTAGATGGAATAGACCGGGCGGAATTTCGGATCACCGCCGGCGAGACCGACCTTGTTGATCTTCGCCTGGTTGATGATCGTGTCGATGCAGATGGTCGTCTTGCCCGTGCCGCGGTCGCCGATGATCAGCTCGCGCTGGCCGCGGCCGACCGGGATCATGGAATCGATCGCCATGATACCGGTGAACAGCGGCTGCGAGACGGATTTGCGGACGATGATGCCGGGGGCGATCTTCTCGACCGGATAGGTTTCCTTCGCGGCGATCGGCCCCTTGCCGTCCACCGGATTGCCGAGGGCGTCCACCGCGCGGCCGAGGAGCGCCTTGCCCACGGGCACCGACAGCAGGCGGCCGGTGGTCTGGACTTCATCGCCTTCCTTGAGCTGGGAGACGTCGCCGAGCACGACGCAGCCGACCTCGTCCTCCTCGAGGTTGAGCGCGATGCCGATGGCACCACCGGGAAACTGGACCATCTCGTTGTACATCACATCGGAGAGGCCGTCGATCTTGGCGACGCCGTCGGCGACGGTGCGGATGTTGCCGGTGTTCTTCTTGACGGCCTTGCTGGAGAGCTTGGCGATCTGCTGTTCGATTTGTTCGAGGACGGTGCTCATCGGAAAACTGGGATTGGGGATGGAGGGGAAAAATCAGACGGCGGCCGCGAGGGCGGCGAGCTGGCCGGCGACGGAGGATTCGTAGGTGTCGTCGCCCACGCGGACCCGGAGGCCAGCGAGAAGCGCGTCGTTCCTCTTCGCCACGGCGGAGACCTGGCGCCCGTACTTTTTCGCCATCGCGCCCGCGATGGCGGCGAGCGCCGCGTCGGTCACCGGACCGGCGTGCTCCACGACCGCCTGGCCGCGGGCCACATCGGCAGCCACGAGCCGGCGGTAGGTTTTCAGCACCATGACCGGATTCGCCGGACGATGCTTTTCAAGGTAAGCCAGCACGCCGGCGACGCGATCGGCGGAGACGGCGCCGTCGACCACGCTCAGCTTGAAGAGCTGGCGGGCGAGCTGCTGGGCTTTTTTGCCGTGGGCGGCCATGGAGGAAAGAGAAGGTTCAAACTCCGCTCAGCTCGCGGCCGGCGGACTCGTTGTAGCGGGAGCGGTCGGCGTCGGAGAGCTCCTTGGCCAGCACGCGCTGGGTGGTGGCGACCACGAGGCGGGCGATTTCGCTGCGGGCATCCGCGAGCATCTTGCGGTGCTCGAGCTCGATGGACTGCTGGGCCTTCACGACGATGTCGTTGGCCTTGGCGACGGCTTCCTGGGTCTGCTTGTCCAGATAATCTTTCGCCGACTTCCGGGCCTCTTCGATGATCTTGGCGGCCTCGAGTTGCGCGCGCTTGGCACTCGCGGCGCTTTCCTGCTGCACCGCCTCGAGCTTGGCTTTCATCTCCTCCGCATATTGCAGGCCGGAGGCGATCTTTCGCTGACGGTCGTCCAGAGTCGCAAGGACCGGCTTGAAGGCGAACTTCCAGAGGATGAAAGCGACGAGGGAAAAATTAAGGACCTGGGCCAGCAGGAACGGCCAGCTGATGCCGAAGTCCTGAAAGATCTTGGTGACGCCGGTGGCGGCTTCAGCGTTGGCCGCCGCTTCCGCCGCAGGAGCGGTTGCTTGGGCGAGAACGAGGAGGGGAGAGATCATGGCTTGGTCCGTAAAAGTGGCCGCGCCGGCGACGAAGCACCGGCGCGGTTCATGCGGCAGGATTACTTGATGAACAGCGCGTAAAACGCGACCGCCTCGGCCAGGGCCATGCCGATAATGCCCTGCACGAGGATCTTCGTGGAGGCGCCGGGATTGCGGCCGACGGCTTCGGCGGCCTTGAAGCCGACGAGGCCTACGCCAATGGCGGCACCGAGGCAGCCGAGGCCGCCCTGGATGCTGCCCGTGATGTCAGCGAGGGTGTTGATGATCATGTGGTGTATGTGTTGTTGGTTGGATTACCGCCGTCCGCACGCGAGGCACGGTCCCGACGGGAAAGATTAAAACTTAATGGGCCGCTTCCTTGTGCCCCTCGTGCGCATGCTCGTGGTCGTCACCGTGGTTGCAGATGAGGCCGATATAGACGCTGACCAGCAGGGTGAAGACGAAGGCCTGCACGAAACCGATCAGCAGCTCGAGGAAGTAGAACGGCGCCGGCAGGCCCCATTTCTGCATGCCGCTCATCGCATGCATGAGGCTTTCGCCGCCGAACACATTGCCGAAGAGACGCAGCGACAGCGAAATTGGGCGGAAGGCGATGGAGATGACCTCGATGATGCCAACGAGGAAGAAAATCACGAACAGCGGATAATAAATAACCGAGGGCACTTCCTTCTGGTCCGCCTTGTTGCCGAAGATATCCTTCAGCACCAAAGCCGGCCCGGCATAGCGCATGATGAAATAGAACCAGCCAAGAATCGCCACGATCGCGATCGCGGCAGTGCCGTTAAGGTCCGCGTTGGCCGGGCGCACCATTTCCATCCACTCGCCAGTCTTGTGGTCGGTCAGGTAAAGCGTTCCGACGCCCGGGAGCAGGCCGCTCCAATTCTGAATGAGGATGAACGTGAAAATGCCGATGAGCAGCGGAAAGGCGGGCTTCGCCACCTTGTTGCCAACGATCGGAGCGATGAGGTCGTAAATTCCCTCGATGAGGCTTTCAACCATTGCCTGACCCCGCGAAGGAACGAGCTTGGGCCGCTTGATGGCGAACCGGATGACAATGATGAGCGCCACGGCCACGACCCAGCTTGTCACCATGCTGTTGGTCACCGGGAGCGGCCCGAGATCAAAAAGCTTCTCGGCCGATGTGGACACGCCACCGTGCGCTTCGCTGGCAAATGCCGCGGCACCGGTGGCGGGAGACAACAAGATCAAGGCGAGTTTTTTGACTCGTGACATGGACGCGCTGGACGACTGAGAGGGTTTGAAAGGTGAAGACGTAGGCAAACGGCTTCGCCTCCGTCAACCCCCGAAACAGGGCGGAGCGCCCTCCGGACGGAGAATTAGCTGCGGCGGGAATTTTACCCGGCCAACTTATGCTTTCGGCCTCTTTTCCGGGATCATCTCCGCGAGGCCACGAGCGATTGGTGAGTCGGAGCGCGCTGCTGGAAAACGGTGGCCGCCTCGAATGGCCAGACCTCGTCCATCAGCCGCCAGGAGGGGTGGTTTTTCAGCATGTCCATCGCCTCCACGAAGTAGGGTTCGTGATCCGTGCGAAAGTAAAGCCGGGTCCCCTGCCCCGACCTCGCGGCGGCCGCCGTGAGAAAATCCGGCTGCATCAACCGGTGCTTGTGATGCCGCTGTTTCGGCCACGGATCGGAAAAGAGGATGTAGATCGCGGAAAATGCCGCCGTTTCCGGCAGGGTCTCGAGAAACATTCCCGCTTCCGCCCGCACAAAATGAAGGTTGGCCAGCCGCGCGCGTTCCCGTTTCCGGTCTGCCCGGACGATGCGTTCGCGGATGACGTCGATTCCCACGCAGAGCTCTCCCGGATGGGCCTGCGCATAGGCCGCGAGGAAGTGGCCATGGCCGCAGCCGACTTCCCAGACAAAAGGGGGTGTCCCCACGGGCAAAATCGTCTTCAGCGCATCACGCAGGGAGGCGCGGCGAAACGCCATGCGCTCGAGATGCTGGACGGTGCGGTCCGGATTATCCACGCGCGAACCGCTACGGGCGGCGGCGGGGCGGCGCAAGCCCGGCGCCATGGCCGCTGTTTAGTGCGTGTGTATCGGCAGGGTCAGGAAAAACGAGGTCCCCTCCCCCAAGGTGCTTTCCACCCACACCCGGCCGCCATGCAGCTGGACGATGTGCTTGACGATGCTGAGTCCGAGGCCGGTTCCGCCCTTCTCGCGGGAACGACCCTTGTCCACGCGATAAAAGCGCTCGAAAATGTGCGGGAGATCCTCCGGCGGGATGCCCGGGCCGTTGTCCTGCACACAGGCCTCCACCTCGTGCTCCCGCAGCCGCGCGCTGAGGTTGATCTGCGTTCCCTTCGGCGTGTACTTCAGGGCGTTGTCCACGAGGTTTTCGAACACCTGCGTGATCTTCAGGGGGTCGATCAGAAGATCGCCGACGGCAGGATCCACGGAAAACGTGAGCTTGTGCGCGGCCGCGGCCGGACGCGCCCGATAGTCGTCGACGAGGCCGGCGATGAGCGCGTTCAGGTTCGTCGATTCCCGGCGAAGGCCGGGATGCATCGACTCGAGCCGCGAAAGCGTCAGCAAATCCTCCAGCAGTGAATTGAGGCGTTCGGTGTGGCGCTGGATCGTAAGGAGGAACCGCTCGCGATCGGAAAGCGGCATGTCGTGATGACCGTCGACCAGCGTCTCGATGTAACCCTTGATGATGCTGAGCGGCGTGCGCAACTCGTGCGAGACGTTTGCCACGAAATCCTTTCGCACATTCTCGAGCTTCTTCTGCTTCGTGATGTCGTGCAGCACGAACAGCGCCCAAGACCCGCGGGCGCCGTCGAGCGGCGGAATCAGGGCGCCGGTCATCTCGATCCAAGTCGACTGGATGCCGTCGACAAATTCGATTTCATGCTGCGGCTCGGCCCGTCCCGCCCGCACCTCCTCCACGTAGGCGAGGAATTCACGGGAATGCAGGACCAGTTCCAGCCGCTGCTTCAGAATGTTCTGCGCGCGGGGGAAAATCGCCTGGAGCGCCCGGTTCGCCAGCAGGATGTAATTGCTGGCATCAACAATGAGCACCGCCTCCTGCAGGCTGCCCAGCGTGGCCTCGAGCTGCACGAGCTGACCGGAGCGAAGCCGATTGAGATGGTTGTTCTCGACAATCAGCTCGCTGGCGGCGCTGCACAGCCGGTCCCACTCCATCCCGAGGTTCGCCGGGCGATCTTCCGGCAGGAAGGGCTCCTTAGCGACCATGGAAAGGCTGAGGCCATGGACCGCGCGGCGATAATCCCGCAGCTTCTTGAGCACGATGCCGAGGGCAACGGCCAGCAGCAGCGCGATCAGGATGGGCATGATTCGACTTTGCGCTCGGCAATGCGATAGCCCACGCCGCGGATGGTTTCGATCCAGTCCGCCTCGTTTCCCAGCTTTTCACGGAGCCGGCGGACATGCGTGTCGACGGTGCGGGTTTCGATTTCCGTCTCGTAATTCCACACGTTGATGAGGAGGTGTTCGCGGGTCTGCACGCGTCCCCGGCGCTCCATCAGCAACCGCAATAGCTTGAATTCGGTGGCCGTGAGCTCGACCGGCTGGGCGTTGACGCTGACTTCATGTCGGTCGGCATCGAGCACAATCTGCCCGATCTGCAGCCGGCGGGGCTCTTCGGGCGCTCCTTCGCCGATGCGGCGCAGGATCGATTGCACTCGAAGAACCACTTCCTTCGTGCTGAAAGGCTTGCAGATGTAGTCGTCCGCTCCCGTTTCCAGTCCTTGGATGCGGTCATTTTCCTCGGCCTTGGCGGTCAGGAAAATCACCGGCACCCGTTTGAGTTTCGGATCGGCGCGGAGCATGCGGCAGATCTGAATGCCGTTCAGTTCCGGCATCATCACATCGAGAATCACCACGTCCGGCAAAAAAGTGCGGGCCAGGCCGATGCTGCTGTTGGGGTTGTTGACCGTCTCGACGGAAAACCCCTTTGTCTTCAAGTGATAGGCCAGCAATTCGGTGACATCCGATTCGTCATCGACCACGAGGATTTTCTTGGGCTTTTTGTCCGTCATGCCCCGGATTTTAACGTAGCCGTTGCCTGAGTCATAGCGAATTAACGGCTCGTTTCACAAATGTTACACCGATTTCGGCCCCGAAACGGACCCCTTGTCGCGGTCCATCAGTCTTTAACTGCTCCGATGCTCACCATCAAGACACTGATGTCCGCCGGGTTAACACCGCTGACGCGGCTCGCCTGGCCCAAAGTGTAAGGTTTGAGCTCCGAAAGCTTCAACGCGCTTTCGCGCCGCAGGCCCCGGATCGCGAGAAAATCGAATCCCGAGGGGATCCGAATTTTTTCCACGTCGCGCATCTTATCGATCTGCCGCTGCTCCCGCTGCAGGTAACCGGCGTATCTCACCCGATAGAGCACTTCTTCTCGGACGGGCGCGGATTCCTTCATGAACCCCGCCGCCTGGATCAGCGAGCCAGCCGCCCCAACTTCCCCACCCCCGGCAGGCTCTCGACGAACCAGATCTGCCCAGGTGCGCCCATGAGGGCCACGCGTATTTTCTAACCAGGCAGTCCATTTTTCTATGTTTTCTCTTTTCTGTTTTATATTATGTAATCTATTTTCAGGCAATAGTTTATATAATTCAGAATAGTGACCCAACCTCAACTCGGCACTTCCATGATTGAATAAAAGCCGATGCTCTGCGCGGCTCGTAAACATGCGGTAAGGTTCGTTCGTGCCCTTGGTCACCAGGTCGTCGATCAAAACTCCGACGTAGCCCTCGTGGCGGCCGATGATCAGGGGGGGCACTCCCCTCGCCTTATTCACAGCGTTGACCCCGGCAACAAGACCTTGGCCGGCTGCCTCTTCATAGCCCGACGTGCCGTTGATTTGTCCCGCAAAAAAAAGGTTTTCAACTTTCTTGGATTCCAATGAAGGATAAAGCTGTTGCGGCGGCGCGAAGTCGTATTCCACGGCGTAGGCGGGCCGCAATAAAGCCGCATTTTCCAAGCCTGGAATACTGTGAACCATCTCGAGCTGGACGTCGAACGGCAGACTTGTTGACAAGCCATTCACATAATACTCGTTCGTGCTGCGGCCCTCGGGTTCGAGGAAAAGCAAATGCCGGGGCTTGTCGGCAAATCTCACGAATTTGTCTTCGATGCTCGGACAATAACGAGGGCCGACTCCCTCGATTTCGCCGCTATACATCGCGGACTTATGAAGATTGGTGCGGACAATTTGCGCGGTTTCGGCCGTCGTATGCGTCATCCAGCACGAAACCTGGGCTGAGCCAGGATTCCAACCGAGACGCTGTTCACCGGCTTGTTCTACGTGGAACAAGTCCGCAGAATCGCGAGTGTCGTGAAAGGCAAATAGTGTCGGCCTTGAATCGCCTTTTTGCTCCTGCATTCGACTGAAATTCAGGCTGCGCCCGAGCAATCTCGGCGGTGTTCCCGTTTTCAGGCGCTTTAACTCGATTCCCGCTTGAACCAAACTGGCCGAAAGGGTCTTGGCGCTGAAATCCCCGAGCCTGCCGCCTTCGTTTTTATTTTGGCCGATGTGCATCAACCCTCGCAGAAAGGTTCCGGTCGTGACGATGACCGTCTGACCATGGAAATCTATGTCCAAATTTGTCTGGCAGCCGACTACCTTGCCATTCCGATAGATTAGTCCTGTGACGGTCGCCTGAAAAATGTACAGATTTCGCTGCAGCTCCAGGGTGTGTTTGAGCCGGAATTGATAAGCTTTTTTGTCGCACTGTGCCCGTGGCGACTGCACGGCCAAGCCTTTGGACTCATTGAGCAGCCTGAACTGAATGCCTGTGAGATCGGTGTTGATCGCCATTTCACCGCCAAGCGCATCAATCTCGCGGACGATCTGGCCCTTGGCTTGGCCCCCAATCGCCGGATTGCAGCTCATTTGGGCAATCGTATCGATGTTGCCTGTAAGGAGGAGGGTAGAGGCCCCCATTCGCGACGCAGCCAAAGCCGCCTCCACGCCGGCATGTCCAGCGCCGCAAACGATGACGTCGAATGGTATACTACTGTAAATCAAATGTTTATGTCATTATTCTCCTAGCATCCTGATCGGCAGCTTCTCAAGTAAGACCTCTATTTTCCGATGCAAAATTTCGCGAAGAGCTGGTCGAGCATACGCTCGTTGTCGATTTTCCCGGAAATTTCGCCTAACGCGTCGAGCGAATCCCGTATGTCACTAGCCAACAATTCTTTCGGTTGACCTCTTTCGATTTTTTCCCGCGCCTGCGCCAAGCTTCGCCGGGCGCGGGCCAACGCGTGGGCGTGGCGGGCGTTGATCGCAATGGTTTCTTCGCCGAGGTTCTGCTGAAACAAGCTCGCGCGACGACTGATCACCTCGATCAATTTGTCCAATCCCAAGCCGGTCAACGCGGAGATCGCCTGGGTTGGCAATCCCGCCGGCGTATCAGCGGGACTCACTCCCGCGGTCAGATCCATTTTGTTCAAGACCACAAGCGTGTTTTCCGGACGCAATCGCGCCATCAATTCGGCCGGGAGGGCAGGGACGGGATGGGTTGCATCGATGACGAGAAGGAAGATATCCGCTTCCGCCGCCCGCTCGAGCGTCTTTGCCATGCCCAACTGCTCCAGACCGCTGGGCGAGGGATTGAGTCCAGCCGTGTCGATCAGGCGAAGGCTGTGGCCGTCCAGCATTATCCGCTCCTCGATAAAGTCCCTCGTGGTGCCAGGCTCCGCACTGACGATGGCCCGTTCGCGGCCCACCAATCGATTGAGCAGGCTGCTTTTGCCGGCGTTGGGGGCACCGATGATCACCGTCTTGATGCCCTCCCGGATCAGTTCGCCGTAGTGACTCGTCGCCAGCAGGCGCCCGACCTCTTCCGCGATCCGCTCCAGCTCGCCGGCCACCATTCCACGATTCTCCGGGGGCAAATCCTCCTCAGGGAAATCGATGTACGCCTCGATCTGGGCCAGCACGCCAAGGAGGCTGTTGGCCAGCAGGTCCAGCCGACGACCGAGCGCCCCGCGCAGCTGCTGCTGGGCCATCGCCAGGGCGCGTTCGCTGCGCGCGTGAATGAGGTCCATCACCGCTTCCGCCTGGCTGAGGTCCATTCGCCCGTTGAGAAAGGCCCGTTGGGTGAACTCGCCGGGTTCCGCCGGACGGCAGCCGCGCGTCAGCAGATCCTCGAGGATTTTTTGCGCGATGAAAGGATTTCCATGACAGGAAATTTCCAGCGCGTCCTCACCGGTGTACGAACGCGGTCCCTCGAAAAAAACGTACAACACATCATCCAGCAGCGTCCCGGAGCCCGCGCGATAATCGCCGTGCTTGAACCGCCGGGGTGGGGGAACGCTCCCGAAAATATCCCGCGCCAATCCCGCCGCATCCGGTCCGCTCACCCGCAGCACGGCCACCGCCGCGGTGCCGACCGGCGTCGCAAGCGCGGCAATGGTATCGTTGAGGCGCGGCATCCGCCGTGAACCAACGCGCGGCCACAGTCCGCGCCAAGTCAAAACGCGACCCGGATGCCGCCGGGAAGAAACCGGTGCTCAGTCGCCCGCCACGACGAGCGGAGTCACCCGCGTGCCGTCAGCGACTTTGTCGCCGGGATAAACGATCACCCGGTCTCCCTCGTTCAATCCCCCCAGGATCTCTCCCTGCACGCCGTTGGTGTGTCCCACCTTCACCGTCCTGAGCCGCGCCCGCGAGCCGTCGACCACAAAGGCCTGCCAGGCTCCCGCCCGCTGGAAAAGAGCCCCGGCGGAGGCCCGAATGCAATCCTGCCCCTCCCAGATCGTGATCCTCGCCTCGACGCGGTAGCTGTCACCCAGCGTCGGCCGCTTTTCAAAAGGGTCCACGAAATCGGCGACGACGTACACCCGCTGTTCCTCAACCCCAAGCGCCGATATTTTGGTGAACGCCGAGGGCTCAACCAGTCGCACCCGCGCCTCGAGCGGCTCCGGGCCGCCCCATTGCTCGAGCATGACGCGTGCGCCCGGGCGGATCGCCACGCCATCGCGCGAAAGCACCTCGACCCGCACTTCCAAATCGGACGGATCGCCCACCTCCAGCAGCGCAAACCCCCCGGGCACCACGCGGCTGCTTTCCTGGAAGACCCGCAGGATCCGCCCGTTCACGGGCGAGGTGATGACCAGCGGTTCCGCGTTGCCGGTTCCGGGCGTTTTTCCCCGGGTCAGCACCGCGCGCGCCTGTTCCAGCTCGAATTCCGCCACCTGGAAACCGAATTCCGCCGCCCGTTCGTCCTGGGCCGCGGTCGTTTCCTTCATCATCGCGACGTCGAATTCCTGACGCGAGAGCGTGTTTTCCTTCTGGAGCGCGCGGGCGCGCTCCAGGTCGGACCGGGCCAGCGCATGGGCCGCCCGTGCCCGTTCCCGCTGCGCCGCCGCCATCTCGCGGTTGGATTCGCCGGCATGCACGCGCGCCTCCGCCTCGGCCTGACTGCGGGCGTCCAGGAAATCGGCCCCGCTGGTCTCGAGCACCGCTAGCACCGTCTTTCCCGCCTCGACGACCGCACCGGGTTTCCAGTCGATGCGACGCAGCTGTCCCGCCACCGGCGCCGAGACCACGTAGCGGTTTTTCACGCGGGTCATGCCTTCCTCGTCCACGGTGACAGCCAACGGCCCGCGCGTGACCCGCGCCGTCTCCACCGGGACGGCTCGCGGCCAGAGGCCGACAACCACCAGCGCCACCAGCAGCGCGCCGGAGACCAACGGCAGCCGGCGGCGCCAGACAGGAACGACACGTTTGGGGGCGAGGGAGGAGGCCGGAGGCATACAGGAAAGTCACTCGGGCGCCTTGAGGGCGCTCGCGAGGTCGATTCCGGCCAGCTTGCGTGCCGCCAGCAGCGCCGACAATGCCGAAGCCATCGCGACCACCACCACGGCCGACGCATAGTTCGACGGCGTGAGCACGAGGGGCAGGCGCACGGTCTCGGTGTTGACGCTCACCAGGATCGCGCGCGCAAAGCCCGAGCCGATCAACAGGCCGATCGGCAGCGCGACCAGCGTCAGCACGACCAGTTCGCCCACCAGCACGGCGCCCACTTCGCCGCGGCTGAAGCCAAGCACGCGCAAAGTCGCCAGTTCCCGCGCCCGTTCCGAAAGGGAGATCCGGGCGCTGTTGTAGATGATGCCGAAGGCCACGATGGTCGCGAACAGCGCGTACATCTTCTGCAGGACGCCGATGCTCTGGGCCGTCGTCTGGCGAAAGCCCTCGCGGATCAGATTCTTGATGACCACGCCGCCCACGCGCGGCGTCGCCTTCACCGCCCGCAGGAACTCGCTCCACCGACCGGCATCGACCGCCAGGTGTGCACCGCTGATCTGATCGCCCTCCAGCAGCAGGCGGTTGAGGGCGTGCACTTCCATGTAGGCGGCCGTGCCGGCAAAATCCTCCGCCAGCCCGGCGACCGGCACCGCCAGCTCCCGTTCCTCGCCCTCGAGCACGCGGGCAATCACCTCGTCGCCGGGGCGGACGTGGAGGACATCCGCCAGCTTGGCGGAAATCACCACGCCGCGATCAGGCAGCGTCAGCTGCCGCGACTGCGCGTCGATCACGCGGTTGAGCGTGGCCCGTGCGGGCAGCCCCTGCAGCATGAGCCGGCGGGTGACCGTGCCGGCGCGCAGCTCGACGGGCACGAAGCGAAACGGTTCCGCCAGCACGACCCCGGGCAGATGGCGGAAATCCGCGATCGCCCGCGCCGGTCCGGGCTCGACGAGCGAGAGCGTGACGGTCTGCCGCTGCACGATGTCCCACTGGAAATCGATCACGTGGTCGATGCCGTCGCGAAATGAATTCGGCACGATCAGGATCGCCGTCGCGAGCGCGAGCGCCAGGCAGGTGAGGGCGCTTCGCACCGGGCGGCGCTCGATGTTGCGGAGAGCCATCCGGAGGGAGGGAGTAAACCAGCGCGCGCCGCCCATCCGCTCCGCGACCGACGGACGGAAACTCGCCGGCGCCTCCGGGCGCATGGCTTCCGCCGGCGGCAGGGACACCGCGCGTCGCACGGCTCCCGCCACACCGGCAAATGCGGCCAGCGCGCTCACGAAAACCGCCGCGGCCAGCACGTGGGTGTCGAGCAGGAACTCGAGCCGCGGGAACCGAAAGAACAGATGGTACATCCCGACCAGCCGATGGCCGAGGATCACGCCGGCCAGCGTGCCAAGAGCGACGCCGGCCACGACGATCGCGAGCGAGAACTTGAAATAATGCCAGCCGACCTGCGCGTTGCTGAAGCCGCAGGCCTTGAGCATGGCGATCTGCTCGCGCTGCAGCGCAATCTGGCGGCTCATCACCGAATTCGTCATGAACGCGGCCACGCTCAGGAAAACCAGAGGGAAGGCGATGGCCAGCCCCCGCAGCACGCGAAGTTCGTCATCGACCCGGCGGTGGGACGGGTGATCGGACCGGCCATAGGCGCCGCGGCCGCCGTAGGGGGCAAGCACGCGGTCGAGCGCCGCGATGACCTCGCCCTCCGACGCGCCCGGCGCGAGCGTGACGGCCGCAGTGTTGAATGCGCCGTAAAGCTGGAAGGCCGTCGCGAGCTCCCGGTAGGGCATCCAGAAAACGCCATAGGTCTTGTTGTCGGGCAGGGCGGCCCCCGGCGGCGCCTCGAACACGAATTCCGGCGACAGCGCGATGCCGGAAATCCGGAAGGTCTGCCGCGAACCGTTGAGGATGGCGGAGAGCGTCGCGCCCGGCCTCAGGCCGTGCGCCTCGGCAAACACCTCGCTCACGGCGATTTCTCCGCGCGTGGCGCCTCCCACCGGCAGCCGGCCCGCGCGCAGATACAGCCGATTGAGCTGCGCCGCGCCGCGCTCGGGGAGCGAATTGACCAGGCCCACCGCCGGCTCGGCCAGCCCGGGGACGTCCAGCGTGACCTGCATCGCCACGCTCGTCTCGACCGCCGCCACCCCCGGGATCGCCGCGATTTGCTCCCGGACGGCATTGGGTGCGCGCTTCAGCCGCGCGAAAACCTGCGCGAACCGGTTCTGCTCGTAATAGGTGCTCCGCGCCGTCTCGAGCGAGAGGATCAGCGAGCGCGTCATGATCATCATCGCCAGGCCGGAGGCCATCACCAGCGCCACGGCCAGCGCCTGGGACTTGAGCGCGCGCAGGTCGCGCAGGAGCTTGCGGTCGAGAAGCGCGGGGCGCGCAAGGAACAAGTGCCAAGGACCAAGTGGCAGGAAAACGGCAGCACGCATCCTTCTGCTGCCGTGACGCTCTACGCTGTCTCCATCTCTGCTTTCCTGGAACTTGCTCACTTGGAGATTGAAACTTCCGGCGCGGGCGCCGGCCTACCATGCGAGGTCCCGCACGGAGCCCCGGCGGGCGTTGACCCGCTCGCTGACGATGCGGCCGTCGGAGAGCGTGAAGACGCGGTCGGCCATGTCGGCGAGGATGGCGTTGTGCGTGATGATGACGGCGAGCGTGCCGAGCTCGCGATTGATGCGCTCGATGGCCTCGAGGACGGTGATGCCGGTCTGCACATCGAGGGCCCCGGTCGGCTCATCGCAGAGCAGCACCGCCGGGCGCTTGGCAATCGCGCGGGCAATGGCGACCCGCTGCTGCTCGCCGCCGGAAAGCTGCGCGGGAAAGTGATCCAGGCGGTGGCCGAGACCGACCAGCTCGAGCGCCTCCTCGGGGCTCATCGGATCGCGGCAGATCTCGGTGATGAGCGCCACGTTCTCGCGCGCTGTCAGGCTCGGAATGAGATTGTAGGCCTGAAAAACGAACCCGACGGCATCGCGCCGGAAGCCCGTCAGCGCCGCCTCATCGGCGGATCCGAGGTCGTGGCCGCGATAGAGCAGGGTGCCGCGCGTGGGGGAATCGAGCCCGCCCAGCTGGTTGAGCAGCGTGGATTTCCCGCTGCCCGAGGCGCCGAGCAGCACGATCAGTTCACCGGGAAAAAGATCGAGGTCGACGCCGCGCAGGGCCGTGACCGCAGCGGAGCCCTCGCCGTAAACACGGGCCAGCCCCCGGACTTGAAACACCGGCGGCCGTTCGGCCGCCGCAACGTCGCGGCCCGCGGCGGAACTGGGAGGAGCGGAGGACATGGAGGCGAACACCGCCAATGAATCCCCGGCGCCCGGAGCCGCAACGCGCAAACCGCGCGGGTTCGCCCTCAGCCGGCGTCGCCAGTGACCACGGTGCCGCCGGTGACGTTGGCCTTTTCGAGCACGGCCTTCGCGATCTTTTCGGCCAGCTCGGGCTTTTCCTTGAGCGCCTGCTTGGCGGCATCGCGGCCCTGCCCGACGAGATTTCCCTCGTAGGCGATCCATGCCCCCTTCTTCTCGAGAATCTTGTGCTCGAGCGCGAGATCGAGGAGCGAACCCATCTTCGAGATGCCCTCGTCGTACATGATGTCGAATTCTACCTCGGTGAACGGCGGGGCGACCTTGTTCTTCACCACCTTGATCTTCGTCCGGTTGCCGATGACCTTGCCCTCGGGCGTCTTGATCTGGTCCTTCCGGCGGATGTCGATGCGGACCGACGAGAAGAACTTCAGCGCGCGGCCGCCGGAGGTGGTTTCCGGGTTGCCGAACATCACGCCGATCTTCTCGCGGATCTGGTTCGTGAAGATGCACACGCACTTCGTCTTGCTGACGACCGCGGTCAGGCGCCGCATGGCCTGCGACATCAGCCGCGCCTGGCTGCCCATCGTCATGTCGCCCATCTGGCCGTCGAGCTCCGCCTTGGTGATGAGGGCCGCCACGGAATCGAGCACGATGACGTCGATGCTGTTCGAGCGGATCAGCGTCTCCATGATGTTGAGCGCGTCCTCGCCGCTGTCGGGCTGGGAAACCAGGAGGTCGTCGAGATTCACGCCCACGACGCGGGCGTACTTCGGGTCGAGCGCGTGCTCGACGTCGATGAACGCGGCCAGCCCGCCCTTTTTCTGCGCCTCGGCGATGACGCTGAGGCAGAACGTCGTCTTGCCGGACGATTCCGGGCCGTAGATCTCGATGATGCGGCCGAGCGGGAGTCCGCCGACGCCAAGCGCGAGGTCGATGGCCAGCGAGCCGGTCGACAGCGTCTCGACCTTCATCTTCGAGTTGCTGCCCAGCCGCATGATCGTGCCCTCGCCGAACTGCTTGCTGATGGAGGAGAGGGCGAGCTCGATGTGCTTGTCGCGCACGTGTGCGGCGGGAGCGGGAGCGGCCGGGGCGGTCTTGGCGGGAGCGGCTTTGGACATGGCGGAGCGGGGGAGGAGGATTGGGTGGGTGGGCGGGAAACCGCCGCAAGTAGGAACGTGGTTTTGACCGTGAATCTTTCGTCGGTCGACGCAAGCGCGGAGCGGATTTTCCGCGCGCGCTCAGCGTCCGCCGGGCTTGAATGCCGTCGCGAACCAGACCGCGGCGACGATCAGCGCGAAGCTCACCGCGTAGTTCCACGCCAGCCGTTCGCCGAGCACGAGCCAGGCGAAGACGACGAAGACCGCGAGCGTCACGCATTCCTGGATGATCTTCAGCTGGTAGCCGCTGAACCCGCCCGTGAAATAACCCGCCCGGTTCGCCGGCACCATCAGGCAGTACTCGAAGAACGCGATGCCCCACGAAACGAGGATGACCGTGATGAGCGGCCTGCCCTCGAGGAACCGGAACTTCAGGTGCCCGTACCAGGCGAGCGTCATGAAGATGTTGGAGCAGACGAGCAGAAGGATCGTTTTCATCGGGGGGGGAAATTCGGGGCGGCACGCCCGGATCGTTAGTAAGGCGGCGGCGGCGCGATTCAAAGGATTCCGCGCGTTCGCGGTCCTTTTCGCGGGAGCTGCGCGCCCGAAAAAAACCAAAGACTGTGCTTGATTGGCGGAAACCGTGTCCTTTACCTTGCGCCACTTTTGTCCCCGCATACGTTCGCCACATGAAGATCAAAGCCTATCTCAAGCCGTCCTGCGGCTGGTCCAATGGGGTGCGCGCGGTTTTGCGGAAGCACAATCTCGCCTACGAGGACATCGACATCATCAACAACCGCGCCAATTACGCGGAGATGGTGCAGAAGTCCGGCCAGCCGCTTTCCCCGTGCGTCGAGATCGACGGCGTGATGCTGGCCGACATTTCCGGCGAAGAGGTGGAAAATTACCTGTTGAGCAACGACCTCGTGAAACCCTCCGATGCTGCCACGGGCGTCCCGACGAACGCGGGCTGCTCCGACGAGGAGCACGCCAAAATGGCCACCAAAACCGTCCGCTTCTTCTGACCCGCCGAGAGCTCACCGCAACAAAGCCCGGGCCGCTCTCGCACAGCACGAGACGGCCCTTTTTTTGCGCATCGCCCGACCACCACGTTTTGCCGCCCTTGGCCTGAAACCCGCTTCCCTCTGACCCAGCCCTCGCGAATCCACCGCGGACCACCGACATGAACAGCAGCCACGCCAGCGAAAATCCGTCCCGCGCCCTTCCGCGCCGCTCCCTCGGTCTGCCGCCGAAGCAGGGCCTGTACGACCCGTTCTTCGAGCACGAGGCCTGCGGCGTCGGCTTCGTCGTCAACATGCACGGCCAGAAGTCGCACAAGATCGTGGCCGACGGCCTGCAGATCCTCCGCAACCTGGACCACCGCGGCGCGAGCGGCGCCGAGGTGAACACGGGCGACGGCGCCGGCATCCTCATCCAGATGCCGCACAAGTTCCTCGCCGAGGCCTGCAAGGCCGCGCGCATCACGCTGCCCGAGCCCGGCCAGTACGGCTGCGGCCTCGTCTACCTGCCGCGCAACGCCTCCGTCCGCCGCAAGATCGAGGAGCGCTTCGAGGCGCTCGTGCAGTCCGAGGGGCTGGTGTTCCTGGGCTGGCGCACGGTCAAGACCGTCAACTCCATGCTCGGCGACACCGCGAAGTCCGCCGAACCGTTCATGCGCCAGGTCTTCATCGGGCGGCCCGCCGGCATGGCCGACGACATGGCGTTCGAGCGGAAGCTCTACGTCATCCGGAAGCGCGCCTACGCCGACATCCGGACTTCGACCTCTGCCGGCGCCGAGTACTGGTACGTGGCGAGCCTCTCGTTCAAGACTCTCGTCTACAAGGGCATGCTCACGACCGACCAGGTCGACCAGTATTTCCCCGACCTGAAGCACCCGTCGATGGAGTCCGCGCTGGCGCTGGTGCATTCGCGTTTCTCGACGAACACGTTCCCGAGCTGGGAGCGCGCTCACCCGTACCGTTACCTGGCGCACAACGGCGAGATCAACACGCTCCGCGGCAACATGAACTGGATGCACGCGCGCCAGGCCCTGTTCTCGAGCGAGATTTTCGGCGACGACATCAAGAAGATCCTCCCGATCATCAACCCGAACGGCTCCGACTCCGCGATGTTCGACAACACGCTGGAGCTGCTCGTGCTCGCCGGCCGTCCGCTGGCGCACGCGATGATGATGATGATCCCCGAGCCGTGGTCCAACCACGAGTCGATGGACGACGAGCGCCGCGCATTCTACCAGTATCACTCCTGCCTGATGGAGCCGTGGGACGGCCCCGCCTCGATCGCCTTCACCGACGGCCGCCAGGTCGGCGCCATCCTCGACCGCAACGGCCTGCGGCCCTCGCGCTATTATGTGACGAAGGACGGCCTTGTCATCATGGCCTCCGAGGCCGGCGTGCTCGACATTCCGCCCGACCAGATCGTCCAGAAGGGCCGGCTGCAGCCGGGCCGCATGTTCCTCGTCGATACCGCGCAGGGCCGGATCATCGAGGACGAGGAGATCAAGCGGGAGATCTCCAAGGCCCAGCCCTATCGCCAGTGGCTCAACGAGCATCTCGTCCACCTCAGCGATCTCCCCGAGGCGCCGAAGATCGAGGGCCCGGACCATGAGACGCTGCTGCAGCGCCAGATCGCGTTTGGCTACACCTTCGAGGACGAGCGCGTCATCATCTCGCCCATGGCGAAGGACGGCGTCGAGGCCATCGGCTCGATGGGCAACGACGCTGCGCTCGCCGTCCTGTCGAACAAGCCGCGCCTGCTCTACGACTATTTCAAGCAGCTCTTCGCCCAGGTCACGAACCCGCCGATCGATTCGATCCGCGAGGAAATCGTCACCTCCGCCGAGTCGCGCCTCGGCTCCGAGGGCAACCTGCTCAATCCCGATCCGGCCGCCTGCCGGCGGGTCGAGCTGAAGTGGCCGGTGCTCACGAACGAGGAGTTCGCGAAGATCCGCCGCACCAATCTCCCGGGCCTCAAGACCGGCGTGCTGCCGATCCTCTTCCGCGTGTCCCGCGGCGAGAAGGGCCTCGCCCAGTCCATGGAGGAGCTCTCCGTCATGGCCCGGCGCATGATCGAGGAGGAGGAGATCAATGTCCTCATCCTCAGCGACCGCGGCGTCAACCGCGACTACGCCCCGATCCCGGCGCTGCTCGCCGTGGCCGGCCTGCATCACTACCTCATTCGCGAAGGCCTCCGCACCAAGGTCTCGCTCGTGCTCGAGACGGGCGAGGCGCGCGAGGTGCACCACTTCGCGCTGCTCATCGGCTACGGCGTGACGGCGGTGAACCCGTACGTCGCCTTCGAGACGATCGACGACATGATCCGCGAGGGCATGCTGCCCGGCCTCGACCACAAGAAGGGCTGCGCGAACTTCGTGAAGGCCGCCTCCAAGGGCGTCGTCAAGGTCATGTCCAAGATGGGCATCTCCGCCATCCAATCCTACCGCGGAGCCCAGGTCTTCGAGGCGCTCGGCCTCCGCCAGGATGTGGTCGACCACTACTTCACCTGGACGCCCTCGCGGGTCGGCGGCATCGGCCTCGATGTCATCGCCCAGGAAGTCCTGCTGCGCCACCGCGCCGCCTATCCGGACCGGGCGGTGGACGGCCATGTCCTCCCCGTCGGCGGCCTCTACCAGTGGCGCTCGAGCGGCGAGGCGCACCTTTTCACGCCCGAGTCGGTGCACGCGCTGCAGAAGGCCGTCCGCCAGAACAGCAAGCCGGCCTACCAGAACTACGCGAAACTCATCAACGAGCAGGGCAAGGCGCTCTGCACGCTCCGCAGCCTGCTCGACTTCAAGTCCGGCAATGCGCCCATCCCCCTCGAGGAGGTCGAGCCGGCCGAGAAGATCATGAAGCGCTTCAAGACAGGCGCCATGTCCTATGGCTCCATCTCGAAGGAAGCCCACGAGACGCTGGCGATCGCGATGAACCGCATCGGCGGCAAGTCCAACACCGGCGAGGGCGGCGAGGATTCCGAGCGCTTCACCTGGACCAACGCCCAGGGCGACTCGAAGAATTCCGCCATCAAGCAGGTGGCGTCCGGACGCTTCGGCGTCACGAGCGAATACCTCGTCAACGCCAAGGAGCTCCAGATCAAGATGGCGCAGGGCGCGAAGCCCGGCGAGGGCGGCCAGTTGCCCGGCACCAAGGTCTATCCGTGGGTCGCCAAGACCCGCGGCACCACCGCGGGCGTCGGCCTCATCTCCCCGCCGCCGCACCATGACATCTATTCGATCGAGGACCTCGCCGAGCTGATCCACGACCTGAAGAACGGCAACAAGGACGCGCGCATCTCGGTGAAGCTCGTCTCCGAGGTCGGTGTCGGCACCGTCGCCGCCGGCGTCGCCAAGGCGCACGCGGACGTCGTCCTCATCTCCGGCTACGACGGCGGCACCGGCGCCTCGCCGCAGACATCGCTGCAGCACGCCGGCCTGCCCTGGGAGCTCGGTCTGGCCGAGACCCACCAGACGCTCGTGCTCAACAATCTCCGCTCGCGCATCGCGGTCGAGACCGACGGCCAGCTCAAGACCGGCCGCGACGTCGTCATCGCCGCGCTGCTCGGCGCCGAGGAATTCGGCTTCGCCACCGCCCCGCTCGTCGCCACGGGCTGCATCATGATGCGCGTCTGCCACCTCAACACCTGCCCGGCCGGCGTCGCCACGCAGGATCCGCAGCTGCGCGCAAAGTTCGCGGGCAAGCCGGAGCACGTCGTGAACTTCATGAAGTTCATCGCCGAGGACATCCGGGAAATCATGGCCGCGCTCGGCTTCCGCACCATCGAGGAGATGATCGGCCGCACCGACCGGCTCGAGGCGAAGAAGGCCGTCGACCACTGGAAGGCCAAGGGCCTCGATTTCTCCAACATCCTCTACCAGCCCGACGTCGGGCCGGAGATCGGCCGGTTCTGCCAGATGAAGCAGGACCACGGCATCCAGCGCTCGCTGGACGTCACCACGCTGCTCGACCTCGCGAAGCCCGCGATCGAGAAGGGCGAGAAGGTGGCCGCGGAGCTCCCGATCCGGAACGTCAACCGCGTCGTCGGTACGATCACGTCCGGCGAGATCACCAAGAAGCACGGCGCCAAGGGCCTTCCCGAGGACACGATCAAGTTCAAGTTCAACGGCTCGGCCGGCCAGAGCTTCGGCGCGTTCGTCACGCGCGGGATGACCCTCGCCATCGAGGGCGACGCCAACGACTACTTCGGCAAGGGCCTCTCGGGCGGCAAGCTGATCGTCTATCCGTCCGTCGACGCGAAGTTCAAGGCCGAGGACAACATGATCGTCGGCAACGTCGCGTTCTACGGCGCGAGCGCCGGCGAGGCCTACATCCGCGGCATGGGCGGAGAGCGCTTCGGCGTCCGCAACTCCGGCGTGACCGTCGTCGTCGAGGGCATCGGCGACAACGGCTGCGAATACATGACCGGCGGCCACGTGGTCGTGCTCGGCCGCGCCGGCCGCAACTTCGGCGCGGGCATGTCCGGCGGCATCGGCTACGTGCTCGATGAGGCCGGCGACTTCGCCCAGCGCGTGAACACGCAGATGGTCGGCGTCGAGAAGCTCGAGGATCCGAAGGAGATCGCCGCCGTGCGCGCGATGATCCAGAAGCACCTCGATTACACGCGGAGCGAGCGCGCCAAGGCGGTCCTCGCGAACTGGGAGAAGTTCGTCCCGAAGTTCGTCAAGGTGATGCCGAAGGACTACAAGCGCATGCTCGCCTGCATCGACCGCGCCCAGGCCCAGGGCCTCACCGGCGACGAGGCGATCATGGCCGCGTTCGAGGAAAACGCCCGCGACACCTCGCGCGTCGGCGGAAACTAATTTGAAGTAGCGAGGAGCGAGTAGTGAGTAGCGAGCATTCCAATCCACCATCCAGGCATCTTGGCGCCGTTGCTGTAATTTCTCCTCGCTACTCGCTACCCACTGCTCGCTACTTCACCGCTTCCTTCCATGGGTAAACCAACCGGCTTCATCGAGTATCTCCGCGAACTGCCCGTCGACCGCACGCCCACCGAGCGCGTGAAAGACTGGAAGGAGTTCCACCATCACATGGAGGAGAAGAAGCTCCGCACGCAGGGCGCGCGGTGCATGGATTGCGGCATTCCGTTCTGCCATACCGGCAAGCTGATCAGCGGCATGGCGAGCGGCTGCCCGATCAACAACCTGATCCCGGAGTGGAACGACCTGGTCTACCGCGGCCTGTGGAAGGAGGCGCTCGAGCGCCTGCACAAGACCAACAATTTCCCCGAGTTCACCGGGCGCGTCTGCCCCGCGCCGTGCGAGGGGTCGTGCGTCCTCGGCATCAACAATCCGCCGGTCACGATCAAAAACATCGAGGCGTCGATCATCGACAAGGGCTGGGAGGAAGGCTGGGTCCTGCCCGAGGCGCCCAAGGTCCGCACCGGCAGGAAGGTCGCCGTCATCGGCTCCGGCCCCGCCGGGCTCGCCGCCGCCGCCCAGCTCAACAAGGCCGGCCACACCGTCACGGTCTTCGAGCGCGCCGACCGCCCGGGCGGGCTGCTCATGTACGGCATCCCGAACATGAAGCTCGACAAGAAGGAGGTCGTCCTGCGCCGCATCAAGCTGATGGAGCAGGAAGGCATCAAGTTCATCTGCAACGCGAATGTCGGCGACAACGTCGAGCCCCAGATCTTCCTCAAGGAATACGACGCCACCGTCATCTGCACCGGTGCGACGCAGCCGCGCGATCTCCCGATCGAGGGCCGCAGCCTGAAAGGCGTGCACTTCGCGATGGAGTTCCTCACCGCCAACACCAAGGCCGTCCTCAACGGCGGCGCCGAACACGCGCTGATCAGCGCGAAGGACAAGGACGTGGTCGTCATCGGCGGCGGCGACACCGGCACGGACTGCGTCGGCACTTCCATGCGCCACGGGTGCAAGAGCCTCGTCCAGATCGAGATTCTCCCGAAGCCGCCGCTCGAGCGCGCGGCCGACAATCCCTGGCCCGAGTGGCCGAAGACCTACAAGCTGGACTACGGCCAGGAGGAAGCCGCCGCGAAGTTCGGCGCCGATCCGCGTGTCTATCTTACGACGGTGAAGAAGTTCGTCAGCGACGCGAACGGCCAGGTGAAGGAACTCGTGACCGTCGAGATCAAGTGGGAGAAGAACGACCAGGGTCAGTTCATCCCCAGGGAACAGCCCGGCACCGAGAAGACGCGTCCCGCGCAGCTCGTGCTGCTCGCGATGGGTTTCCTCGGGCCGGAGCAGGCGCTGCTGAAGGAGATCGGCGTCGAGACCGACACCCGCAGCAACGTCAAGGCCGAGCACGAGAAGTACGCCACCACCATCAAGGGCGTCTTCGCCGCCGGCGACTGCCGCCGCGGCCAGAGCCTCATCGTCTGGGCCATCAACGAGGGCCGCGGCGCCGCACGCGAGTGCGACCGCTACCTGATGGGCTCGACTGATCTGCCCTGAGCATGGGACTTCTGGAGGAGAGTTAGCCACGAAAAGGCACAAAAACTCCAAGGCTGCGGAAACATCTCCATTGCGCTTATAAGCGCGCAGCTTGTTCGAGACGGAGCCCTAGAGGTTTTGCGCCTTTTCGTGGCTAAAGCGCCCGGACTTGCCCCCTGCCGACTTACCGCGTTCGTTCGTTTCCGATGGCCTCCAAACCGATTCCCGGTTCGTCCGGCGATGTTCTCACCTGCCTGCCCCCGGCCTACCAGCCGCATCCGGCCACGGGTTTGCTGCATCTCCCGCGCTTTCTCGCGAAATGCCGCTACGTGAAGGAGCACGGCGCGCTGCCGCCGAGCTACGCGAAGAACTACAAGCGCGGCATGGATCGCTTTCTTTCCCTGCACCTCGGCATCGACCCCGACGCCGTGGAGAAAATCGTCTTTGAATCGTCGGACGAAGCCGAAGTCGAGCGGCGGCTGCGGGCTCTGCTTCCCGCCGACGTGCGCGCCGCGCAGTGGAACCGCAACTACGTCCAGAAGGGAATGACCGCGGCCGGACAGGAGTTCATCAAGGAGGCGCTCACGGCCATGGGCTGCGCCGACCGGGCGGGGGAGATCAGGAGCGTTCCCGACCTGATCGAATTCGACGAGGGCCGCATCGGCTGATCCGGAACGGATCGGCCGGGCACCTGGCCCCGGGGCTGAAACCTCCGGAATTCGCCGTGGTCTTTGCGCCCTGCGGCTCAAACCTCCGTCTCCGGTTTGCCTCCGTTCGAAAAAGCTCCACCTTCTCACCATGATCAAAGGACAGAAAGTCGTCTGCATCAACGATGCCTTCCCGGAGTTCGTCCATGCGATCTACAAGCAGCTGCCGGTGAAGGACGCCACCTATACGGTGCGCGAAGTGTTCCTCGGCCGGGAAAAAATGGTGCGGGGCGGCGACACCGCCACCGTCGGCCTGCTGCTCGAGGAGCTGCACAATCCGCCCGATCCCTTCTACAAGGGAGAGCAGGAACTCGGTTTTTCCTCGGAACGTTTCGCCCCGCTGGAGGAACTTCCCGCGGAGGAGGAGCAGGAGGAGGAAGTCGCCGCCGGCGTGCTCGCGGGCTCCCTCGCCAATTGACCTGCCGGGGACAAATCCGAGACAAACCGGTTTCACGCGGAGAACGCAAAGAACGCTGAGAGCGGAATCCTAACGATTTCTCCTCTGCGTTCCCTGCGTCCTCCGCGTGAAATTTTTCGGGCGCTATGGCGATTCGCCGAAGCGTGTCTCGGTCATTCCTCCTCCACCACGCAATGGCAGCCCCTGCTGCGGGGATTAAGCGCCGCGGCATGCACCACGAGCAGCGCTGTCTGCACGGCATTTCGCAGTTCGATCAGCTCCCGCGTCAGCCGGCAGCCGCGATAGAACGACTGAATCTCCTCCCGCAGCTCCAGCAGGATCCGGCGCGCCCGCGTCAGCCGCTTGGGTGAGCGCACCACGCCGGCGTAGTTCCACATCGTGTGCTGGATCTGGAGCATGTCCTGGCGCACGAGGGTCAGGTCGGCGTCGCGCCCGGGACTTTCCCAGATCCGCGGCGCCGGCAGGCGGAACTCGCCGCGCGCGAGGTCGGCGATGTCCGCCATGGCCGTGAACTTCGCGCCGGTCAGGCACTCCAGCAGGGAGGTGCTCGCCAGCCGGTTCGCCCCGTGCAGGCCGGTGCAGGCGGTTTCGCCGATCGCGTTCAGGTGGCGGACGCTGGTCCGCCCCTGCAGGTCGGTGTGGACGCCGCCGCAGGCGTAATGCGCCGCGGGGACGACCGGGATCGGCTCACGCGTGATGTCCACGCCGTGGGCCAGGCAGCGCTCGTGGATCCCGGGAAACCGCTCGCGGATGAAATCCGGCGCCAGGGCCGAGAGGTCGAGAAAGACGCAGGGTTCGCCGCTGGCGGCCAGCTCGTGCTTGATCGCCCGGGTGACAACGTCGCGCGGGGCGAGGGATCCGCGCGCGTCCACCTCGTCCATGAAACGCTCGCCGCGGGCGTTGACCAGCACCGCACCCTCGCCGCGCAACGCCTCGGTGATGAGAAAACGCGGCGCGTTCTTCCTGGCGAACACCGTCGGGTGGAACTGGACGTACTCGAGATCGACCAGCCGAGCGCCGACGCGGTAGGCCATCGCGACCCCGTGGCCGACGCTGCCCGGCTGGTTGGTGGTGTGGAGGAAGATCCGGCCGAGTCCGCCGCAGGCCAGGACCGTCTTCCTCGCCACGATCGCGCTGATCGCTCCCGTCTGCGTGTCCAGCACGTAGGCGCCAAAGCAGGTGAGCGGCTGGTATTTGTCCGCCGGTTCCTCGGAGTTGTGCGAGAGGGTGAGCAGGTCGACCGCCACCCAGCCCGCGCGACGCGTGATGCGCGGCGTGGCATCGACCCGCGGGGCCAACGTGCCGAGGATGGCGTGCCCCGTGGCGTCCTTCGCATGGATGATCCGCCGCTCGCTGTGCCCGCCCTCGCGCGTGAAATCGAGCGCGCCGCCCTGCGTGCGATCGAAGTCCACGTGGAGTTCGTCCAGCAGCAGCTCCTTCACCGCGCCGTGCCCCTCGCGCACGAGCTGGTCGACCGCGGCCGGGTTCGCGGTATGGTCGCTGGCCTCGAAGATGTCCCGCGCCAGCGCGGCCGGATCCGCGGTCGTGTCGTAGATGATCCCGCCCTGCGCCCAGTCGCTGTTCGCCGCGAGGGGTTCCGCGAGCGACAGCAGCTCGACCTCGAGCCCGCTCCGCGCCGCGCGCAACGCGTACGCCGACCCCGCCAGGCCCGCGCCAATCACCAGGCAGTCCGTGCGAATGACGTTCATTTCCTTTTCCGTCGTGCCGATGCCAGCGTCAGGCTGAGGTCCGCCGCCGGCGCCGAGTGGGTGAGGGCGCCGATGCTGATCACGTCGACTCCGGGCAAGGCGTAGTCGCGCACCGTCTGCAGGTTCACTCCGCCGGAGACCTCCACGCGGGCCCGCCGGGAGATGACCGCGACCGCCCTTCTCACCTCCGCCGGGGTCATGTTGTCGAGCAGGATGACCTCCGCCCCGGCGCGCAGCGCCGCCTGCACCTCAGAGAGGGTCTTCGCCTCCACCTCGATCCGCGCGAGGTGGGGAGCGGTCTCGCGCGCCCTCGCCACCGCGCGCGCGATCGAGCCGGCCGCGGCGATGTGGTTGTCCTTGATCAGCACGTGCTCGCCGAGGGACGAGCGGTGATTGCGGCCGCCGCCGGCGCGGACGGCCTGCTTCTCCAGGGCCCGCCAGCCCGGGGTGGTCTTGCGCGTGTCGACGATGCGCACGCCGGTGCCCCGTACGGCGTCCGCAAAGCGGCGGGTGAAGGTTGCGATGCCCGACAGCCGCTGCAGGAAATTGAGCGCCGTACGCTCCGCGGTGAGCAGGGGAATCGTCGGACCCTCGACGCGCAGCACCACTTTGCCCCGCTTCACCCGCTCGCCGTCTTCTGCCGCCAGCTTCACCCGCAACGTCGGATCGATCCGGGCGAACACCCGGGCCGCGACCTCAAGCCCGCAGACGACGAGATCCTGGGCGGCGGCCACGAAGGCGCGGGAGCGGTGGGTCGCGGAAAAAATCGCGCGGCTGGTCACATCCCCCAAGCCCGCGTCCTCCTCGAGCGCGAGATCGATCAGGTGGTCGGTGCGGACGTCGTTCATGAAAAAGGGGCCTCACGGGACTTCAGTCCGACGGCGCGAGCTCGAACATCCGCTCGATGCACCGCGCCGCGCGGCGGCGCAGGGATTCGTCGAGGGTGACGACCTGGTCGGGCCGCGGGGCCGCCAGGGCGTCGCGGATTTTCTCGAGCGAGTTCAGCTTCATGTACGGACACAATCGGCAGCCGCCGATGAAAGCCTTCTCCGGCGCTTCCACCTGCAGGCGTCCGACCAGGCCGCATTCCGTCAGCATCAGGTAGTACGGTGCGCCGGTGTTCTTCACGTACTTCATCATCGCGCCGGTGCTGCCGAGAAAATCGGCGGCGGCCGCGACCTCCGGCGGACATTCGGGATGGGCCACGACCTTCAGGCCGGAATATCGCGCGCGGGCCATCGTGATTTCATCGCGGCCGAACCGGTCGTGCACCAGGCAGGTTCCGTCGGAGGTGATGATCTCCTTGTCCACGCCGCGGCGCTTCAGTTCGTCGCGCAGGTTCTGGCCCATCAGCCGGTCCGGCACGAACAGGATGCGTTTGGCCGGCAGGCGCTCCACGATCGCATGGACGTTGCCGGAGGTGACGCAGACGTCCGACTCCGCCTTCACCTCCGCGGTGCTGTTGATGTAACAGACCACGGTCGCGTCCGGATAAAGCTCCTTCAGCCCGCGCAGCTGCGCGCCCGTCAGCGAATCCGCGAGCGAACAGCCCGAGCCGCGGTCGGGCACCACGACCGTGGCCTCCGGGGAAAGGATCTTGGCCGTCTCCGCCATGAAGACCACGCCGGCGAAGACGATCATCTCCGCCCGCGATTGCCGGGCCTGCAGGCTCAGGTAATACGAATCGCCGCGAAAATCGGCGACGCCGTAGATGATCTCCGGCTCCACGTAGGAATGCGCGAGGATGACCGCGTTCTTTTCCCGCTTCCGCCGGTTGATCTCCAGCGTCAGGGGCGCGATTTCCCGGCAGGTCGCGTAGTTCCAGCGCTTCCCGCGCGGATCGCAGTCCACGTGCATCAGCGACCGCAGCAGGCGCTCCGCCTCGGCTTCGACCTCGGCGGCGCCCGGAGGCGATGCGGTCATGATGGCCGGCTCGTTCATGTCTCGGTGGAACCGGCTTCGCGATTGAGGCTCTCCGCGTGCTTCAATCCTCCCAGCACCAGTTCCGGCACGATCTCGTCGAACAGGCCCTCGTCCTCGAACATCCGCGCGAAGCCGCCGGTGCCGATCACGCGCGGCGCCGGGGAGGCCAGCGCCTCCTGCTTCAGCTTGAGCACCACGTGGCGGATCGCCCCGGCGTGCCCGTGATAGAGGCCGGACTGGATGCTCTCCACGGTGGTGCGCCCGAGCACGGAGGCGGGCCGCGCAATTTCCACCCGCGGCAGCTTCGCCGTATGGCTGGCGAGGGTCTCGGCCGACACGCCCACGCCGGAGAGAATCACCCCGCCGAGATAATCGCCGGCGGCCGTGACGACGTCGATCGTGGTGGCCGTGCCGCAGTCGACGATGATGAGGTCGCTGCCCGGGTGCAGCTGGGCGGCCGCGATGGCGCCCGCGATCCGATCGGCGCCGACCTCGAGCGGATTGCGGTAGCGCACGCGCAGGCCGGTTTTCACCCCCGCCTGGAGGACAAAGGGCTCGCAGTGGAAATATTTCTCCGCCGCTCCGCGCAGCGAATAAAGCGCCGCCGGCACCACGGTGCAGATCGCCACCCGCTTCACGGCCCGCGGGTCGATGCCGTTTTCCCGCAGCACCGTGACAAAAAAGATTCCCAGCTCGTCCGTCGTGCCCAGCGGATGGGTCGACTTGCGAAACTGGCAGCGCAGGGCGTCGCCATCGAAGACGCCGCCGTAGATCTGGGTGTTGCCGATATCGAGGCAGAGGAGCATGGGGGGGATCAGGTGGGCGGGACGGTTGCGGTGTCGGTGGACAGAAGGTGCGTCAGTTCCTCCGCGAGTTCCCCGCGCGTGGCACAGGGAACGGGTTGCGCGTCACCGGGCCGGTAAATCGCGGAGGGGAAGGCGTCGGGACTGGCCCGGGTGGAAAAATCGTTGTGCACCACCAGGTCCGCCGCGGTCCGATCGAAGAGCGACTGCACCTCCGCGCGGATGGCGGCCTCGTCTGCCCCCGAGGTCAGCTTGAAGGCCACCAGCCGGAGGCCGGGGTTGCGGCTGCGCGCGCGGAGGCTACCGATCAGCTTCGGATTCCGTCGCAGGCGCAGCAGGGGAGCGGTGTCGGAATCGAGTTTCCCTTTTCCGGGCTGCCACTCGGCTCCGTCCACCAGCACCGCTTCGACACCAAAGTCGCTGACAGCCGCCGCGTGCAGCACGACGTCGAAATGCTCGGAGCCCAGAAGCCGGGTCAGCGCCGCATCCAGGTCGGCGAAGGAGAGAAAGGTTTCCTCGCGGCACGAATTTCCCGCGGACTCGGCCAGGCGGGACCGCAGGAGCACCACCTCGTGGCCGTGGCGGGCAAAGTGCTCCGCGAGGCGGGCGCCGGTGTGCCCGGTGCTCAGGTTGGTCAGGACCCGCACTCCATCGATGGGCTCGGCCGTGCCGCCGCTCGTCACCAGGATGCGCCGGCGGCCGGCTCGTGCAGCCAATGTCGCCTCGATCGCCGCGACGATTTCCCCGGGCTCGGCCAGGCGACCTTCGCCGGTTTCGCCGCAGGCGGTGCGGCCTTCTCCCACCGGGATGAAGCGCACGCCCCAGCCGCGCAGCCGCTCGACCGCCGCCGCCGTCGCGGGATGCCGCCACATTTCGGGGTTCATCGCGGGCGCGACCAGGTACGGCTTCGTCCGGTCGTGCGCGAGGAACAGGGCCCCCGCGAGATCGTCCGCGAGGCCGGCCGCAAACCGGTTGAGCGTGTGTGCCGTGGCCGGGCACACCACCACCGCGTCGGCCCAGCGCGCCCATTCGATGTGCGCGAGCGCGTCGCCGGCGGAAAAGAGATCGGTGAGCACGCGTTCGCCGGTCAGGCCCTCCAGCGTTGCCTCCCCAACGAAATTTCCCGCTGATTTCGTCATGACAACGCGCACGTGATGTCCCCGCTGCACCAGCTGCGAGACCGCGTCGCACGCCTTGTACGCCGCGATCGAGCCGGAGACGATGAAGAGGAGATTAGAGCCGGACATTGTCGATCAGGCGGACTCCTTCCAGCCGCACCGCGCCCAGGCGCACGCCCCCGTGGTCCTCGACGTAGTCCACCGCAAATCCCGCCTCGTGCAGCCTCGTGACCGCGACTGCGGCGCTCGGGGATTCGCGCAGATGGCGCGGAAAGGCCGCAGCCTGTTTCCGACCGGCGGTCGAGAGGCGCCGGTTGCGGGAGCTGAGCGCCAGACCGTCCTCCTCGCGCACCGTCGGGCACGCCACGATTTCAACGGGCAGGAAAAGCGCCGCGGCCATGCCGCTCACCAGCTCGAGCTGCTGGCGGTCCTTTTCCCCGAAGTAGGCGCGATGGGGACGCACGAGGTTCAGCAGCTTGAGCACCACGGTCAGCACACCGTCGAAATGGCCCAGGCGATGCGCGCCCTCGCGCTGCGTGCTGAGGCGACCCTCCGTCACCCGGTAATCGTAGTTGTCCGGATAAAGTTCCGCGGCGGACGGCGCCAGGATGCAGTCTGCGAGCCCGTCCGCCAGCGCCCGGTCGGCGTCCAGCGTGCGGGGATAGCGCGCCAGGTCCGCGGGATCATCGAACTGCGTGGGATTGACGAATATGCTCAGCACCACGCGCGAATTTTCCCGCCGCGCCCTTTCCAGCAGCGAACGATGCCCGGCATGGAGCGCCCCCATCGTCGGCACGAAGCCAACGGTGTCGCCGGCGCGCTCCATCGCGGCGCGGGCTCTTCGCCAGTCAGCGAGATGGGAATGGATCGGCGGCATGATCAAAAGCCCTCCCGGTCCGCCGGAAACTCCCCGGCCCGCACCGCCGCGGTGAATCGCCCGATGCCTTCATGCAGCACGTCCGTTCCATCGGCGAAGCGGCGCACGAAGCGCGGTTGAAACTGCCGGTTCAGCCCGAGGAGATCGTGCAGCACGAGCACCTGCCCGTCGCAGTCCGCACCCGCGCCGATGCCGATGGTGGGAATCCGCCGGGTTGCAGTCACCTCGCGCGCCAGTTCCCGCGGGATGCACTCCAGGACGAGGGCGAAGGCGCCGGCCTCCTCCAGCATCGCGGCCTCCTCCAGCAACCGGGCGGCGGACGCAGCATCGCGGGCCTGCACCTTGAAGCCACCCAGCGTGTTCACCGACTGCGGCGTGAGCCCAAGATGTCCCATCACCGGAATGCCGGACTCGACCAGCTGCCGGATGACGTCCGCGTGTCCGCGCACCCCCTCGACCTTCACCGCCTTCGCGCCCGCCCGCAGCAGCTGGGCGGCGCAATCCAGCGCCGGGTTCACGCCCTTGCGCACCGACAGGAACGGCATGTCGGCGACGATGAGTTTTCCGGGCGCGCCCCGGGCGACGGCGCGCGTGTGCATTGCCATGATTTCCGGAGTCGCCCCGATCGTGTCGGCCTCGCCGTGCACGACCATCATCGCGCTGTCCCCGACCAGGATGCAGTCCACGGGCGTGTCCGCCAGCAGGCGCGCCGACCAGGCGTCGTAGGCCGCGACCATGACGATTTTCCTCCCGGCCGCCTTGGCGCGGGCGAAATCGTGGCAATTGGCCACGCCGGCGCTCTCCTGCGGTGCAGGGCAATGCGGCGCGAGCTGAAGGGGCGGAGCAGAGATGGTGCTCACATCGCCTCCGCAGTTTCCCGGCAACGGAAAACCTGCAGGCAGGCGAAGATTGACCTGGGTGCTTGTCGCATGGCGATGAAGCCTCGGTGTCCGGTGACGCTGACGTTGAACTTGAATGTCCGGTCGCGATCGTGTTCGCGCCAGACGCCCCACTGATTGCCCGGTCTCACCGCGCGCGCAAACCAAAAGCCGACTTTTGCCGCAAGTCGGCGGCCCGGAGGGTTCTCCGTCCGTGCAATTCCGCCCCTAAATTCAAAAGGCGCGCTCCTTGCGGAAGCGCGCCTGGAAAAGAGCAGCAGCCGAGACCTCAGCTCGCGATCTGCGGACGGGACGGCTCGGGCCAGTCGATGTGGAAGAACTTCCCGCGCGGCTGGTCGGTGCGCTCGTAGGTGTGCGCGCCGAAGAAGTCGCGCTGCGACTGCAGCAGGTTGGCCGGCAGGCGGGCCGAGCGGTAGCTGTCGTAGTAGGCGAGGGCGGAGCTGAACGTCGGCGCCGCCACGCCGCACTCGGCCGCGAGCGAGATGACCTTGCGCCAGTTTTCCTGCGCCTTCTTCACGGTCTTGTTGAAATACGGGTCGAGCAGCAGGTTCGCGAGGTCCGGGTTGCGCGCGTAGGCCTCGGTGATCTTCTGCAGGAAGGCGGCGCGGATGATGCAGCCGCCGCGCCAGATCTGGGCGATCTCGCCGAAGTTGAGCTTCCAGTTGTACTCCTTCTGCGCCGTGCGCATGAGCTGGAAGCCCTGGGCGTACGAGCAGATCTTGGAGCAGTAGAGGGCGTCGTGGATCGCGGCGATCAGCGCGCTCTTCGAACCGCGGTACTTCTTCGACGGACCCTTGAGGATCTTCGCCGCGGCGACGCGCTCCTCCTTGATCGCGGAAATGCACCGGGCGAAAACCGCCTCGGCGATGGTCGGGGCGGGCACGCCCATGTCGAGGGCGTTGGTCGAGGTCCACTTGCCCGTGCCCTTCTGGCCCGCGGTGTCGAGGACGATGTCGACGAAGGGCTTCTTCGTGACGGGGTCCTTCTGCTTGAGGATGTCCGCCGTGATCTCGATGAGGAAGCTGTCGAGGATGCCCGCGTTCCACTCGGTGAAGATCGCGCCCATCTCCGCCGGCTTGAGGCCAAGCAGGCCCTTCATCAGCGCGTAGGCCTCGCAGATCATCTGCATGTCGCCGTACTCGATCCCGTTGTGGATCATCTTCACGTAATGACCCGCGCCGTTGGCTCCGATGTAGGTCGTGCAGGGCACGCCGCCGGTGACCGGCTTGCCGGGGGTCGCGCCGGTGAGGGGCTTGCCCGTCTTGGCGTCGACCTTGGCCGCGACGGCCTCCCAGATCGGCTTCAGTTCCTGCCAGGCCGCGAATTCGCCGCCGGGCATGAGCGACGGGCCGAAGCGCGCGCCCTCCTCGCCGCCGGAGACGCCGCTGCCGATGAAGCGCAGGCCCTTCGCCGCCAGCGCCTTTTCCCGGCGGATGGTGTCGGTCCAGAGCGCGTTGCCGCCGTCGATGACGATGTCACCCTGCTCCAGCAGCGGGACGAGGCCGTCGATGACGGCGTCGGTCGCCTTGCCGGCCTGCACGAGGATGATCATCTTGCGCGGCTTGGCGAGGGACTGGACGAACTCCTCCAGCGTTTTCGTGCCCTTCAGGCCGCCGGGCGTGCGGGGATTCTCCGCGACGAACTTGTCGGTCTTCTCGGTGGTGCGGTTGAAGACCGAAATCTGGAAGCCGTGGTCGGCGATGTTGAGCGCGAGGTTCTGACCCATCACGGCGAGGCCGATGAGTCCGATGTCGGATTGTGATTTGGGCATGGCGGGAGGGTGAGTTGGCCAGAAAGGCCCATAGAAAACCACCCGAAAATCGGGTTCCGCCCGTTACGTTTGGGCTTTTCCGCCCTAAACCTTGGGTCCGCCCTGCTGCTTGCCGCCGTAGCTGCCCTTGCTGGGGAAAAAGGGCGCGATCTTGTCGATCAGCGGGGTGAGGATCGCCGGCTCGTTCCGTTCGTAGATCCAGTTCACGCCGCCGACGATCACGATGATGAAGATGAGGACGGCCAGCACCACCTTGTTCATGGCCGCCACCTTGCGCAGCGCGATGATCGCCGCGATGAAGATGCCGATGCCGATGGCCAGCTTCAGCCAGAAGGCGGCGGGAACGGCCTTCAGCCGGTCCATCGCGGTCGTGGAACTGGCCGCGGCGGCGGCAGCCATGAAAATCTGCATGTCCGGAAAATAAGACCCGCCGCCTTCCCACACCAGCGCAAATCGGACGGAGCTCCCGCCTTTAGCGGATTCTTTAAGCGGGCGGCGCGCCGCCCGCCGCCGGGCCACGGGTGGCCGCATTGATCCAGGCCGACGCGCCGGCCGCGTAGTGCTCCTTTTTCCAGATCGGGACGCGGGCCTTGGTCTCGTCGATGACGTACCGGCAAGCGCCGAAGGCGTCGCCGCGGTGCTCGGCCGCCACTCCAACCCAGACGGCCAGGTCGCCGAGGGCCAGCGAACCGACGCGATGCACCGCGAGGATGTGGAGCACGGAGAATTTTCCGCGCGCCTCGTCCAGGATCCTCGCGCCCTCCTTCCCGGCCAGCGGACCGTACGCCTCGTAGTCGAGGGCCAGCACCGCCTGGCCGTCGTTGCGATTGCGCACCCAGCCCTCGAAGGTCGCGCACGCGCCCGCACGCAGGTCGCGCAGCTGCCGCTGCAGCGCGACGGGATCGAGAGGCTCGGGAGAGATCCGGAACATGGGCGGCGGTCAGCCTCCCGCCACCGGCGGGATGAACACCAGGCTGTCGCCCTCGCGCAGCGCGGTGGTCCACGGGGCGAATTCGTCGTTCACCGCCACGCGCAGCCGGCCCGCCTCGAGGGCGAAACCGTGGCGCCGGCGCAGTTCCTCGTAGAGCTCGGCCGCCGTGCCGGTCTCGGTCGCGAGTTTTTCCTCGGCGAGTCCGCGCTGCTCGCGCAGGACGGCGAAATACCGCACGTGCACCGTCTTCTTCATTTCCGCGCGCGGTAATGGCTCTTGCCGCCGGTCTTCTCGATCAGCCGCACGTCGCGGATCACGATGTCGTGTGACACGGCCTTCCCCATGTCGTAAAGGGCGAGCGCCGCGACCGTGGCCCCGGTGAGCGCCTCCATTTCCACTCCGGTCTTCCCCTCGATCCGCACCCGGCAATGGATCGCCACCTCGCCGCGCTTCGCGTCCGGCACGATCTCGATCTGGCAGTCCTCCAGCGCCAGCGGGTGGCAGAGCGGGATGAGCTCGCTCGTCCGCTTCGCGCCCATCACGCCGGCGAGCGTGGCGGTCTGGAAGATGGCGCCCTTCTTCGTGGCGATGTCGCCATCCTTCAGCAGCGCGAGCAGGGGTTTCGGCAGTGTCACCACCGCCAAGGCGTGCGCCGTGCGCCGGGTCACGGGTTTGCTCCCGACGTCGACCATGGCCGGCCGGCTCTTCGCATCGAGATGGGAGAACATCGGGGCCAGAATTCTCCCAACCGCCCGCGCCGCCAAGCGAATTTAGACGATGGCTCCCTTTCTCGGGAGTTCCGACGGCTAGCCTCTTGTTGCCTGTTGCCTGGCACTTGGTCCTTGCCCATCAGGCCCAGGCATAAAATGGGGCGAGGTGGCCCGCCGGGAATTCCGTTCGCCCCGCGGGCAACTCGACAAAGCCGTCGGTCCCGACAAGCCCCGCAAAGTCGCCCGACGTGTTGCTCGGATCGGGCGTCGCCAGCAACTCCGCGTGCGGGCCGCTGGCGATCCTCACCGGCAGGAAGCAGGCGAGCGGGGCCTTGAACGTGAACGCCACCGCCAGGGCGGCCGGGCGCGGTGCCGCCGGCTTCTGTCCGCTCGCCTGCGCGAGCGCGGGCAGCACGTAGCGATGCAGGCAGGTGTAGCCCGCGACGGGATTGCCCGGCAGCCCGAAGACCGGCGTGCGGCGGGCGCTCACGCCGAACCAGAGCGGCTTGCCGGGGCGCTGCGCCACGCCGTGGAAAATCTTTTTCACGCTGAGCACCTCGAGCACGTCGGGCAGGTAGTCGAACCGGCCCTTGGACACGCCCCCGCTCAGCAGGACGATGTCGAACTCCGCCAGGATGTGCCACAGGCGGTGCTCGATCTCGTGCCGCAGGTCCCGGAGGTGAAAGCGTTCCACCCGCGGATAGCCGGCGGCGATGAGCGCCGCGCGCAGGGCGTAGTCGTTGCTCCGGCGCACCTGGTGCGGAGCCACCGGCATGTTGACATCCACGAGCTCGTCGCCGGTCGCCACCACGGCGATCTTCGGCCGGGTGGCCACGGTCAGGTTCGCCGCACCGCACGCGGCGGCCACCGCGATCTCGCGTCCGGTCAGCCGCAGCCCCGCGGAAAGGATCTCCGTTCCCGCGGCATGGTCGCTGCCGCGGCGATGCAACGCGTGGCCGATGGGAAACTCGCCGGCATTCACCGTCATCACTGCTTCTTTCCGCACGGTGTCCTCGTAGGGGATCACGCAGTCCGCACCGCCCGGCAGCACCGCGCCCGTCATGATTTCGACGCAGGCGTCGGCCGCCGGCCCCAGGGTCTGGGGGATCATGCCCGCCGCCTGGATGCCCTCGATCCGGAAGGTGCGCGTGCCCGCCGCAAGCGCGGCCGACCGGATCGCGTAGCCGTCCATTGTCACGCGGTCGAACGGCGGCAGGTCGCGATCGGCGCGCACCGCGGACCGCAGGACGCGCCCGTGCGCCTCGGCCAGCGGACAGTCCTCGCTCGCGAAGGACGCGATGTTGGCGAGGACGAGCTTCTCGGCTTCGGCGGGCGTGAGCATGACCCGGCGACGTTGCACGACCGGCGCCCGGAGGGCACGGAGGAAATCGCTCCATTCCTGCAGCGGAAAAGCCATCTCCGGCTTTGCCTCCCGCCGTCGTCTGTGTCCTTGTGCAGGAGAATGCCGTCCCCCGTCCGCGACCCGTTTGACCGCCCCCTGCGCGACCTGCGCATCTCGGTGACGGACCGATGTAATTTCCGCTGCCCCTACTGCATGCCGCAGGAGGTGTTCGGCGCCGGGTACCCGTTCCTCCGCGATCCTCAGCTTATGTCCGCGGAGGAAATCGTCCGCATTGTCCGGGCGTTTCAGGCGCTGGGCGTGGAGAAAGTCCGTCTCACCGGCGGCGAGCCGCTGCTGCGGGCCGACCTGCCCGCGCTGGTGCGGTCGCTGAAGAACGATCTCCGGGTGCCGGATGTGGCGCTCACCACCAATGGCTGGCTGCTGGAGAAACTGGCGCCGGCGCTGCGGGATGCGGGCCTCGACCGGCTCAATGTTTCCGTCGACTCACTCGACGATACCACGGCCGGCCGGATGAACGGCCTGGGCTTCAGCGTGGCGCGTGTCCTGCGGGGCATCGACGCGGCCGCGGCCGTGGGACTGCCGGTCAAGGTCAACTGTGTCGTCCAGCGCGGCGTCAACGACCGCGAGCTGATCGACCTCTGCCGCTACTTCCGGGAGCGCGGGCATCCGCTGCGCTTCATCGAGTTCATGGACGTGGGCAACACCAACCACTGGTCCTCCACCCAAGTCGTGCCGGCGCAGGAGATTGTCGACCGGATCGGCGCCGTGTGGCCGCTCGATCCGGCGGGACCCGCCTACCGCGGGGAAGTGGCGTCGCGCTACCACTATCGCGACGGCCGCGGGGAAATCGGCCTCATCAGCTCCGTGACCTCGCCCTTCTGCCGCGACTGCCATCGGGCGCGGCTCTCCGCGGACGGCAAGTTTTACACCTGCCTGTTCGCCTCGCTCGGTTGGGATGTGCTCGGCTGCCTGCGGGCCGGGGCGGACGATGCCGAGCTGGCCCGATACCTGGCGCGGATCTGGTCCGGCCGGCTCGACCGCTACAGCGACGAGCGCGCGGGCCTGCTCGCCGCCGGCGAAAGCCGGGCCAAGGTCGAGATGAGCTACATCGGCGGCTAGCCCTCCTGGGGAGGGAAATCCCAAACGCCAGGCTTCAAACGCCAAAAAATCAGCCCGGCGGAAAAATGGGGCGGTCTTGGAAACTTACATTGCGAAAGCGGAAATTTTTGGGCGTTTGGACTTTTGGGGGTTGGACTTTCTCCCGCCGGGCTCCCGGACACGGAGTTCTTCCGCATTGCGGGGCGGGGCCAAATCGCATCCATTCGCCTCTCCAGCACCATCAGCCCCAATGAGCACCACAGCCGAAGCGGTCGCCCGGGTGAAATCCGACATGGAGCAAGCGCTCGGGATGATGCGCACCCAGATGGCGGCCTTCCGTCGGCTGGCGGCGCCGGAGGTCATGGCCGGCTATCCGCGGATCACGGCGATCATCGGGCGCCAGGATTTCCTCGTCTCGGGCCGCCGCAGCAAGGCCGGCCTGCAGGAGCTGCTCGACGAGGCCGAGCTGCTGGCGTGGGACGTGCCCAACCTGCTGAAGGACCTCTTCACCGAGGCGTGGATGCAGCAGTGCTTCGTCGCGAACGACACCTATGCGGACACGACCGCGTACCACATCTACGATTATCTCCGCGGGCGCGGGCGGCCCGAATCGCCCTTTCCGGCGCATTTTGCCGAAACGCTCAACCGCGCCTTCCATCCGCTCGGACGCCTGCTCAAGCGATCCGGATTCGACGTGGGTTCCGGCGATCTGAACGACCCGCGGGCGTTCCCGCGCATGACCGTCCATTACCGGATGAATCCCGCCATGACCGCTGGCTCGACGCTGTTCGGCGAGCAGGCCCGGCGGAGCTACGAACTGCGCGAGCAGCTCAAGAAACTGGAGCTCAAGCTCGCCGAGGAGCAGTCGCGGGCCCTCTGGGATGAGATCGAGGCCGAGCGGAAGAAGAAAGCGGCTGACAGGAAGTAAAAATCAAGAAGGAGGGTTCGCACCGGGACGCAGAGCCGCGAAGCTCGAGCCCACGATCCGGTTTTATTCCGAGCTCTGTGCCTCTGTGCGAAACCTTTCGAGGACGGTCTTTCCCGCTGCTATTCGTAGCTCGTGGCGCGGCCGAGGTAGTCGAGCATCCAGATTTCCTTCCACACGCGGTAGCGGCCCTCGTGCGTGATCTGGCCGAGGTCGTCGCGCTCGTGGTAGGGATGCAGGAAACCGAGCTCCGTGTTCAGCCGGTCAAGCTCGCTCTGCTGGGAATTGAGGTCGGTCATCGGCTCGTTAGTCCACGGCTCGACCGCCACGCCCGTCTGCGCCACGCGTGTGCGATGCCGGGCGACGAGGCCGGGCAGCGACCGGCGCCAGGGCGCGCGCGCGACCTCCCAGTTTTCCGGGTAGAATCCGCCGAACGGCGTGTAGAGGTTGTCCGTCACGACGCGCCGGCCGTCGGCCAGCTGCGTGGCCAGCTCGAAGCACGCCGTGATCGTGCCGTTGCCCTGCGGAAGGAACATCACCTGCACCCGCAGCGCGGCGGCCTCGTCCTGGTAGACCGATACCCGGAGGTAGCTGCCGCCGCCGACCTCCGCCCGCAGGGCCTGCACCTGGCGGAAACCCTGCCGCCGCAGCCATTCCCGGACCCTGAGGAGGCGGGGCTGCGTCGGCCATTCCTCGCCGCTCTGGTTGGCGGTGTAGCGCGGGAACAGCGGCAGCGGGCTCACGCTAAGCGCGTGGATCGCGAGCCAGTTGTAGAGCGTCTCGACCAGGAACCAGAGGAGGAAGAAGATCGCGACCAGCACCGGGTAGGGCCGCTGGATCAGCGCGAAATCGCGGCAGACGTACGCGGCGCCGAACGCGAAGATGAACCAGCGCAGCCACCGGTTGAAGATGGCGAGCACGGGCGAGGCGTAGCGGTGGTTCAGCTGGAACAGAACCATCGAGACGGTCATCGCGACCAGCAGCGGATAGGCGGGATCGGTCATGGGACGCGGCGGGCGGGCAGGCGCCGGCGCGGAGGCGGGCGGCGACGGCGGTCATGGACCGCCGCCACGAAAAAAGTTCTCAGCTCAGCCGGACCGGCATGATGACGCAGATGAACGTGTCCAGCGTCTTGAAGACGCCGGGGCTCACCTCGTCCTTGAGCTCGAAAAAGACCTCGTCCTTCGTCAGCGCACGCAGCGGATCCATCACAAACTGCGGATTGAAGGCGACCTGCAGGTCGGGACCGCTGTAGCCGATGGCCATCGACTCGTGGGCTTCGCCGAAATCCGGGCTCTGCGCGGTGATCTCCAGCAGGTTGCTGGTCAGCTTGATCTTCACGGAGTTGGCCTTCTCCGAGCAGACGAGCGCCGCGCGATGGACGCACTGGAGGAAAAGCTCGCGCTCCAGCTTGATGCGCTGGTGGGTCTCCTTCGGGATGACCTGCTGGTAGTTCGGGTAGTTGCCCTCGACCACCTTCGAATAGAGGTAAACGCTGTCGACGAGGCCGCTCGTGTCCTTGTCGGTCGCAATCTGGAACGAGGCCCGCCGGTCGTTGAAGTTGATCTTCACCTTCTCGCCCTTGTCCAGCAGCCGGAGCAGCTCGCCCACGGTCTTCGCCGGCAGGATGATGGCACCGGCGCTGGCGGCCGGAACGGTCATCTCCTTCGCCGTGAGCGCCAGACGCCGCCCGTCGGTGGCGACGAGCGACAGTTTGCCGTCCTTGAAGTTGAAATAGACGCCGTTGAGGATGTAGCGCGTTTCGTCCGTCGACTGCGCGTAGGAGACGTTCTTGAGCATCGTCGCCAGCTCGCCCTGCTCGAGGCTGTAGGCCTTTTCGTCGCCGAATTCCGGCAGCGGGGGAAACTCCTCCTTGCCGAGGCCCATGATGCGGAAATTCGAGCCGCCCGAGGTCAGCTTGACCTGATGGTTCGGGGAGGCATCCAGCGTCACGTCCACGTTCGGCAGCTCCCGCACGATCGTCGCCAGGCGCTTCACCGGCAGGGTGACCGACCCGGTCTCCTTCACCTCGGCCTTGATCTTGCAGCGGATGCCCAGGTCGAGGTTGGTCGTCGTCAGGGAAATGTGGTCCTTCTCCGCCTCGATCAGCACATTGCTCAGGATCGGCATCGTGGCCTTGGAACCGACAACGTTCAGCACCTGGGCGAGTCCGTTGGCGAAATGGTCGCGATTGATTTTGAATTTCATTGGTGAGCTGTGGGCGTTCGACGGGAAACTAACAAAGTCTGATTGGAGATCAGTTCAATAAGGAACTATATCAGTAGTCATATACACGGCCGAGAACCGTAGCAACCGCGGTTTTCTCCTCTGAAATCTGACCGACGGAGGCCGTGAAGAACTTCTGAATGACCGCCAGCAACCCGGCGGTTATTCGCAGGCCCCGGCTTTTTCGCAGGCTGCCCGCAACTTCCTCACACGGAACCGGCGCCGGTGGCCGGGCGCCGGCCGGGCTTGGTCCGCCGCCACTGCCGGAAGAGGCCGAGAAAGATGTAGCCGAGCGTGCAGCCAAGCAGGCCGACCTCCTTGAAGACGAGCAGGACGGCGGCGACGGCGACGAGCAGGATGAACGTCGTGAGCTTCATCCGCGTCTGGAGGTTAAGCTGCTTCCCGCTGGGATACCGGACGGTGCTCACCATCAGCACCGCGATCAGCGCCAGCAGCGGCGGGAGGGCGAGCGCGCCCCAGAGCTGCAGGTTGTGGCTGTTCTCGGCCAGGTGCAGGAGCGCCAGCACCAGCGACGCCACGGTGCCGGCCGCGGCGGGGACGGGCAGGCCGACGAAGTCCTTGTGGGAGTCCTTGGCATCGCGGTGGAGCAGCGGGTTCGTGATGACGTTGAACCGCGCCAGCCGGATGGCCGCGCAGAGCAGGTAGATGAAGCTGAGGAAACCCCCGAGCCGCTGGAACACCGGATAACCCTGCGTGGGCGAAAGGATGAGGAAGAACACCATCAACGCCGGCGCGATGCCGAAGGAGACGACGTCAGCCAGCGAGTCGAACTCCGCGCCGAACAGCGACTCGCGCCCGCCCATGCGCGCCAGGCGCCCGTCGAGGGCGTCGAAGGCCCCGGCGCCGAGGATCAGCCAGACCGCGTACTGGAAATAATTGATCGCGAGAGGCGTGAGTTCGGACGCCACCCGGACATCCGCGATGCGCATCTCGTAGCTTGCCTTGATGCAGAAGATGATGGCGACGAAGCCGCAGCACAGGTTTCCCGCCGTCATCAGGTTCGGCAGGAAGTAAATGCGGCTCGCCTGCGTGACGTGATAAGGATCCTCCCTCTCCGCGAGGTCGGCCTCGCTGGCGGCACGGTCGGCGCTGGAGCGGCGGAAGATCATTTCGTCAGGCTCTCGAGGTATTTCCAGAACTTCGAATGCTGCTCCACGAGCTGCTGCTCGGAGACCGGCAGCTTGTTGCGAAGCAGGAAATCCTCGAGCGTGTTCTTGTGCAGGATGTAGTCGACCTGAAGCGTCTGCCCCTGGACCTCGAAGTAGAAACGGAACTCCCCGGCCCGGAGACGGTAGAATTCCCGGCCGGCGCGATGAAAACGCCCCAGCGGCTCCCGCGGCGCGGCCAGGTCGGCGGGCTTCAGCAGGCTGATGGGCTCGATGACCTCGAGCTGGGCCAGCTTGTCGAGGCCGTTCAGCTCCCGCATCGCCTGGGCGGAAAAGGTCACTTGGTACATGGCGGTCGCGGTCAGCCTGTCCGGCCGCGGCGCAGCGGCAGGGACACCCTTTTTGCGGTGCGGTTCACGGCCATAAACGCCGCAGTTCTAGGATGAGACCCCCATGCAGCAACGCTATTCCTCGCCGCCCGCGGGCCCGCGTCGCGGGAGGGGGCGCATCGCGCCTTGAAGAAAGGCGGATTTCCGTCGTGCTGGATGCATGACGATGAGCGGCGAGGCTCGGCTGAAAGCATTCCGCCTCCGGCGGATCCTGCCTGTCCTGACGTTGTTCGTGGCGGCCGGGCTGCGGGCGGCGACCGAGCTCGACATCCCGGTTTTCAGCGGCGGCTACGGGATCGCCTTCTACGAGGAGACGGCGCGGGCATTCGAGGCGCTGCGGCCGGGCGTCAAGGTGAAGCTCTACGGCGATCCCCGGATCCAGGACAAGCTGCGGGTGCGGATCATCGACGGCCACTATCCCGATGCCGCGTCGGCGCCGTACGTCCTCTGGCCGGCGTTGATCCAGGCGGGCAAGGTCCTCGACCTGACGCCCGCGCTGGACGGCCGCAACTGGGACAACGACGCGCGCTGGGGCGACACCTTCCTGCCGGGCGCGCTCGACTCGTGGCAGGTTGGCGGCCGGATCTACGGACTGCCGTTCACCTACGCGTGCTGGTCGATCTTCTACAACCGCGGACTGTTCCGGGAGCACGGCTGGGCCGAGCCGCGCACGTGGGACGAGTTCTTCGCGCTCTGCGACCGCATCCGTGGCGCCGGCATCGCGCCCGTCAGCCTCCCGGGCTCGCGGTGGCTTTATCCCGACGCATTCCTGCGCGCGGCCTACTACAATCTTGCCGGACCCGAAGCCTGGCACGCGCTGAACGATCTCCGGCCCGGCGCGCGGCTCGATCCGCGGTATGCGCGTGCCGCCGCGCTGCTGCAGCGCGTGACCCGGAACTATGCGCAGGCGGGCTGGGAAGGCGCGACTCACACCGGCGCGGAGCTGGCGCTGCTCGAGGGACGGGCCGCGATGACCGTTTCCGGATCGTGGCTGATCAGCGAGATGCAGGGAAGGATTCCGCCCGGCTTCGATCTCGGCGTGATGAACTTCCCGGTGTTTCCCGGCGGCGCGGCGGACCCGACGACGATCCAGACCGGTGCGGACTGCTTTTTCGCCTTCGCGACGGGCGATCCCGAGCGCGAGAAGCTGACCGTGGACTTTCTGCGCTTCCTCACCTCCCGGGAGCGCGCCGGGGCCTTCGTGCGGGAGTTCGACGCCCCGGTCGCCGTGCGGGGCGTGCCGGTGTCGGCCTTTTCGCCGCGGATGCGCGGGACGGCGGAGATGATCGCACGGGCGCGCGACGCCTTCGACATGCCGCAGACGATGATGCAGCCGCCGGCGATCCGCCAGGCGATGGTGGACGAGAGCCAGCGGCTCACGACCGGACAAATCACCCCGCAGGAATTCGCGGCCCGCCTCGAGGCCGCGGCCGAACGCGACCGCGCCGCGCGGCTCGATCCCAACCGGGTGGAGATCCGGCATCCGCTGGCCGGGGCGCTTCTGCTCGGCGCGCTCGGTGCGGCCGGACTCTGGCTGGGTGTCCGCGGCGTGCGGGCCGGATTCCGGCGCCGCCACAGGCGCGAGGCGGCGCTGGACGGAGGCTTCTTTTCCCGGCTGAGGCTGCCCGTCGCGCTGGGTTTCGTGGGCCCGGCGCTGCTTTGCTACGGCGGCTTCGTCGTGCTGCCGGGGCTGGTGGCGATGGGCTGGGCGTTTACCCGCTGGGACGGCATCGGCGGCCGCACCTGGGCGGGATGGTTCAACTTCAAGTCATTCCTCTTCGAGAGCGACGTGTTCTGGGTCGCGCTGCGCAACAATCTTTTCCTCATGGCCGTGCCCGCGCTCCTGGTGGTGCCGGTCGCGCTCTTCTTCGCCGTGCAGATCCATCGCGGCGTGCGGGGCGGCAACGCTTTCCGCGTCGTGCTGCTCTTTCCCAATCTCCTCGGCGGCGTGGCGGCGGCGCTGCTCTGGCTCAATGCCTACGAGCCGCATGGCGGCCTCGTGAACGCCGGGCTCGTGGCGCTCGGCAACCTGCTGGGCTCGGACTGGCTGCGCTCGTTCGACAACTATCCGTGGCTGGCGCCGGCCCATCTCTATCCCGCGCTCGTGCCGATCTACCTGTGGATGGCGTGCGGCTTCAACCTCGTGCTTTACCTGGCCGCGATGGAGGGCATCGACCCGCAGCTCTACGAGGCCGCGGAAATCGACGGCGCCCCGCGCTGGCGGCAGTTCTTCACCATCACGCTGCCGCTGATCTGGGAGGTGGTCGTCATCTCGGTGGTCTTCCTCGTCATCGGCGGCCTCAACGCCTTCGAGATGATCTGGCTGCTCACCGCGCAGGAGCCGGACACGGCCACGCACACGCTCGGCACGCTGATGGTCACGACGATGTTCAAGGATTTTGACATCGGCCGGGCCGCGGCGCTGGCGACGATCCTCTTCCTGCTCGTGCTGGCCGGGAGCGCGGCGGTCATGCGCGGTCTCAAGCGGGAGGCCGCCGAATGAGTTCCGTGCGTGCGCGGCGCTCCGCCCCGGTCCAGGCGCTCCTCTTCGGCGCGCTTCTGGCCTATGCCGCCTGGGTGATCCTGCCGATGGTCTGGGTCGCGTATTCCTCGCTCAAGCCCGACGCCGACATCTTCCAGCGGACGTTCTCGCCGCCGGCGCCCGCGGACCTGCGGTTCGACAACTATGCGCGGGCCTGGCGCGAGGCGCACTTCGGGGACTATTTCCTCAACTCGGCGATCGTGACAATCACTTCGGTGCTGCTGATCGTCATGCTCGGGGCGATGGCGGCCTACGCGCTCACGCGTTTCCACCATCCGCTGGCGCGCGGCGCCTTCTGGCTGTTTCTCTCCGGGCTGATGATCCCGGCGCAGCTCGCGATGGTCCCGCTGTTCTTCGAGCTGCGCGCGCTCGACCTCCTCAACTCGCGCCTCGGCCTCGTGCTGGTCTACACCGCGAACGGCCTGCCGTTCGCCATCTTCGTGCTCGCGGGATTTTTCCGCTCGCTGCCGCGGTCGCTCTACGAGGCGGCGGTGATCGACGGCTGCAGCGAGTTCTCCGCGTTCTGGCTCGTGCTGCTGCCGCTGGCGCGACCCGGGCTGGTGACCGTGGCGATCTTCCAGTTCATCGGCGTGTGGAAGGAGTACTTCTTCGCCTTCATGCTGGTCGGCGGCGATGTCGACGGCCGCGCGCGCACGCTGCCGCTCGGACTCGCGAACCTCTCGATCACCGCGCAGTACCACACCGACTACGGCATGCTGTTCGCCGGCCTGGTGCTGGTGACGCTGCCCATCCTCGTCGTGTACGCCCTGCTGCAGCGCCAGATCGTGAAGGGCGTCGCCGCCGGCGCGCTCAAGGGCTGAGAGGGGTTACCACGAAAGACACGAATGACACGAAATGGTCTGAGCCCCCGGAACGGGAATGCCCACGGAACACACAGAATACACTGAAGGAAGGCCTGGGTTCTGTGTCGTCCGTGTGTTCCGTGGGCCTCTCACATCCGAGGTTCGAACCCTTTCGTGTCATTCGTGTATTTCGTGGTAACCAAATAAAACCGCCGCCGGGAGCGTGCGGCTCCGGGGCGGCGGGTTGGTCCGCGGCCCGGGCGTGATCCGGGCGCGGAAGGGAGAAGGCCGGAAGCTCAGTTCTGGGCCGAGACTGCGTAGGTGGGCGAAGCCGTGGAGACCGGCTCGGGGCCGGCGCCGGCGTCGACCAGGGAAAGAACGAGGCCCGCCAGCACCGTCAGGGCGAGGATCGCGAAGGAGAGATTATTTTTCATAGGTGGTGGATGTTATCTGCCCACCGAGACGCGACCCCGCCCGGGCGGTTGCAAACCCCTGCGCCAAAAAAAGGGCAAAATGTAGGCGTCGGTTGTAACCTGGGCGGCTGAACCGTGAACGGCGCCGCCCGTAGCAGACGAGGTGAGGAGGCTGGGATCGAAGGGTCCGACCAAAGCGAGCTTCGGCACCTCGTCTGCTGTGCGAGGGCGGCTGTTGCACTCCGCGCTTTCAGCGGACTTCGATCACCGGGCGGCAGAAGGCGCCCGAGCAGCCGGGCCAGTTCATCGGCAGCGCCCAGAACTTCACCGGCGGCCTCAGCGCGAAAGCATCCGGGGGAAAACGCAGCTCCTCGACGATCCAGATGCCGGCCTCGAGCAGCACGGTGTGCGTCTCCTCGTTGGCGAGCCCGAGCCCGCCGATCGAATAGTGATCGATGCCCACGCCGCGCACGCCGCGCTGCGCCAGCCAGCGCGCGCCGTCGGGAGACAGGCGCGGCGAATGCCGCAGCCACTCGTCGGTCTTTGCGCGCTTGTCGCCCCAGCCGGTGGCGATCAGCGCGATGTCGCCGGCCGCGAGACCCGGCAGCGCGGGCGCGAGCAGCGAGCCGTCGATGGGCGTGTTCGGCACGACGCCCCGCAGGTCCGCGATGCGTGCCGGCCCGGTGAATGTCTCCAGCGGCAGGTCGGAGATGCTTTTGCCGCCCGCGATCTTGTGCAGCGGGGCGTCGAGGTGGCTGCCGGTGTGCGTCGCCATCGCGATCTCCTCCATCCGCCATCCACCGTGCCCGTGATCGGCGGTGCGCCGGAAACTCACCGGCGGATGCACCGGACAGTTCGGAGCCTGGTCGAAGAGCGGCTGGGAAAGGTCGATGAGACGCATGGCCGTCGAATGCCTACGCCTTAGGGCCGTGGCAACGGCGAAGGCGTAGCCCTGTGGAACATGGCCACGGTCGCTGCGCGGCGGCCACTTTCAGGCCTGCTGACAAAAACCGCCGGTCGGCGAACCCGGCCGGCGGCGAAAGGGAGACGAAACTCAGAGCAGCGCCCTGCGGCCGGACTCCCGCTTTTCGCGCAGCTGCTTGAGCTGGTTCTTCTGCTCTGCCGTCAGCGTGCCGAGGGCCTGCGCCCGGGCGCCCTGCAGCAGCTCGCGGGCTTTCGCCTTCTTCTGCTCGCGGGTGAGGCTGGTGTCGGCGCGGAGGCCCTTGAGGCCCGACTTGGTCTGCTCGCGGACGGCTTTCAGCTGCGCGATCTGGTCGGAGCTGAGTCCGAGCTTGCGGGCCGCCAGGTGGTTCCGGGCCATGCGGCGCTGCATCATTGCGCGCAGGTGCCGATGTTTGCCGGCGGCCTGGGCCGGCGCCTGGCTGGGAGCCGTGGTGTCGGCGGCGGTGGCGACGAAGGGGAGGGCACACGAGCCGAGGCCCGCGGTGACGAGAAGGATTTTGGCGAAGGTTTTCATGTTGGGAAAGGTGACGGTGCGGCCCCGGACCGGTTACCGCGGCGGAACGGCGTAATTTTTTTTGATCCAATTTTACAGGAGGAAAACCCGAGGGCGGTCCCAGTGATCCCGATCCTCGGCATTTCCCCGGTCTTCCTCCTGTTCAAACTCCGGAAAGACATCGCGAGGCGGGAGGGCCCGCAAAGTTGCCCGGATCTTCCGTGTCCTTCGTGTGTTCCGCGGGCCCATTCCCTGCCAACCGCAGAATTGACCGCCCTCCCGGCGTTGCGCTATCCCTTGCCCTCTTATGTCCACGCCTGCCGCCTCCGGAAACCTCATGGAAGCCATCGTGTCGCTCGCCAAGCGGCGGGGCTTCGTCTTTCCCTCGTCCGAGATCTACGGCGGCCTCAACGGCTTCTTCGACTACGGCCCGCTCGGCGCGGAGCTGAAGAAGAACATCCGCGACTGCTGGTGGAACGACATGGTGCGCCGCCGCGACGACGTCGTCGGGCTCGAGAGCTCCATCATCATGCACCCGAAGGTCTGGGAGGCGTCGGGCCACGTCGCCGGTTTCACCGACCCGCTGGTCGACTGCAAGGTGAGCAAGCAGCGCTACCGCGCGGACCAGCTGTTTTTCGCCCCGGTGGTCGTCGACGGAAAGACGGTGGGCTATGTTTCCGCCCTCGAGAGCGAGAGCACCGCGGCCGACCTGCAGGCCGCCGCGGAGGCGTTCAAGCGCAAGAAGGCCGTGCAGGGCCAGCTCGCGCCCGTCGCGCCCCGGGACATGACCGAGGCGAAGCCCGAGGAGATCGCGCTCATCCCGTCACCCGCGACCGGCGAGCCGGGCAGCCTGACGCCGCCGCGCGCGTTCAACATGATGTTCGAGACCTACGTGGGCGCGCTGCGCGACGCGTCGGCCGTCGCCTACCTGCGCCCTGAGACGGCCCAGGGCATGTTCGTGGATTTCAAGAACGTCGTGGACACCGGCCGCGTGAAGCTGCCCTTCGGCATCGCGCAGATCGGCAAGTCGTTTCGCAACGAGATCACGCCGCGCAACTTCATCTTCCGCTCGCGCGAGTTCGAGCAGATGGAGATGGAGTACTTCATCTCCGAGGACGCCGACTGGGCGAAGTCGCACGAGGACTGGATTTCCTGGTGCGAGAACTGGCTCAGGAGCATCGGCCTGCCGGCCAGCCATCTCTCCCGCTACGCGCACCCGAAGGAGAAGCTCGCGTTCTACTCGAAGGGCACGGTCGACATCATGTTCAGGTATCCCTTCGGCGTGCAGGAGCTGTGGGGCATCGCCGCGCGCGGCAACTACGACCTCACGCAGCACGCGAACGCCAGCGGCAAGCCGATGGATCATTTCGACGAGGCCTCGAAGAAGAAGTTCGTGCCGCACGTGATCGAGCCGGCGGTGGGCGTCGACCGCATCTTCCTCGCCGTCCTCTGCGCCGGTTATGCGGAGGAGGAGGTCAAGGACGAGAAGGGCGCGGTCGAGAAGCGCACCGTCCTCCGGCTCAGCCCGCGCATCGCCCCGGTCAAGGTCGCCGTGCTCCCGCTGCTCAAGAACAAGCCGGAGCTGGTCGCCGTCGCGCAGAAGCTCCACGCGAAGCTGAAGCGGAAGTACGCGGTGTTCTACGACGAGTCCGGCGCCGTCGGCCGCCGCTACCGCCGCCAGGACGAGATCGGCACCCCCTGGTGCGTCACCATCGACTTCGAGACGATCGAGAAGGACGGCTCCTTCACGCTGCGCGAGCGCGACTCGATGCAGCAGAAGCGCATCACCGAGGCCGAGCTCTTTGCGCTGCTCGACGAGCAAGTCTACTGAGGGCCCGTTTCGGAAGGTTTCGCACAGAGGCGCAGAGACGCCGAGATCGATTCCTCAACAGGGATTTCCTCTGCGGCTCTGTGTCTCTGTGCGAAACCTTCCGGGGCTTATCCTGAAAGCGAGGCGATGAACGCATCCGCCGGGACCACCGTCGCCTGGCGGGGGAGGATCTTTTCGACGAGGCAGCGGTGCACGTCGGCCTCGCGGTCGGCGCAGGCGTCGGCGAGGACGACCAGGCGGTAGTCCGAGTCGGCCGCCTGCCGCACCGTGGACAGCACCACGCCGCCGGTGGCGATGCCGAAGAGCACGAGCGTGTCGATGCCGCGCGCGCGCAGGATCAGCTCGAGGTCGCTGCCGGCGAAGGCGCTGACCCGCCGCTTCGTGACCACGATGTCGCCCGGCTGCGGGAAGACCGCCGGATGGATGTCGCTGTTCTGGTCGCCGGCGGCGAACCGCCCGCTTTGCTTGAGGCCGCTGAAGAGCAGGTTGTTCGGCCCGATCTCCGGGTGTCCCGGCCGGAAGGCGACGACCACGTGGATGACCATCAGCTTCGCCTGGCGCGCCGCCGCGAGCGTTTCCGCGGCGCGCTGGAGCAGCGCGTCCTGGTTGCCGGGCAGGCCGGCGACGATGCCGGCCTGATAATCCATGCACAGAACGGCCGTGCGCGTCGGATCGAGGATGATGGGAAGGGAGGGCATGGCGAAGGGGAGGATGACGTGGCCGAACGAAAAGCGAAATGGGCCGCGCCGCAAACGGCAGGCCATGGTTGTAGGCCACCTCGCTGAGGTGGCGCGGCCAGGTCGGCGACCCGGCCTACAACGTCCGCGGTTTCGCTTCGAATCTTCAATCCGCTATCCGCAACCCAAAATCCGCAATCCGCCCCGGAGGCGCAGGATCTCCGGCGCTGCTTGCGCCAGACAGGCGAAGGCGCTCGAATCCCCGCATGGACGCCTATGCGCAGGCCCGGGAACTGATCGATGCCGCCCATGCCGGCGATCCGAAGAAAGCTGCCGACGGCCGCCCCGCGGAGCTGGCCTACGCGGACCGCATGGAGGCCTGGGTGGCGAAGCTCGTGCCGGATGCCCCGCCGCTGCTGCGGCTCGCTGCGCGCTGCCAGCACCTGCAGCGCTGGTCCGTCCCGCGCGCGACATTCCCGATGGACCGCCCGGGGTATCTCCAGTGGAGAAAAAGCCTCTATGGGAAACAGTCCGCACAGGCGCGGGAGCTCCTGCTGCGGGCCGGCGTCGACGCCGCGGAGGCCGCCGAGGTCGCCGTGTGGGTGTCGAAGACCGCGCTGAAGTCCAATCCCGGCACCCAGGCGCTGGAGGACGCCGCCTGCCTCGTTTTCCTCGAGAACGAGATCGGCGCCTTCGCCGCGCAGCACGCGGAGTACCCGCGGGAAAAGTTCGTCGATATCCTCCGCAAGACCTGGCGCAAGATGAGCCCTCCCGCCCAGCAGCTGGCGCGCGAACTGGCATTCCCCGCCGGCATCGCCGCTCTCGTGGGCGAGGCGACAGGGGGCTGAATGGGCGGGACAACATTCAACGTCCAACCTCCAACTTCCAACGTTCAACGCCCGGCTCGCGGGGTGGGCTTGCCTCGATAAAGTGGAGTCGGTCGAGCGATTATAGTTTGGTTTAGTTTTTGATGGTTTCAAACGCCACAGGGGAGAGGTAACCCAGCGAGCTGTGGCGCCTCGTCGGGTTGTAGAAGGTTTCGATGTAGTCTAA
>DASZQN010000062.1:0-2332 GCA_035549635.1 Opitutaceae bacterium | reverse complement strand
CATGCAATTGAGGGCAAGATAAGTTGGTGAGGACCGGCTCTGGCTGAGAGGGCGGCAACTGCATCGCAGTCGTCGTTATCACTCATTTGGCGGAGGAGAACGTGCCACCAATGGCGGCGTTGGGGCGTGGCGACGGCGAGTGAGCTGGTCCCCGGAAGTTGGACAGGACGGATCGTTAAGCCAAACTCAGCAGAACGATCCCCATGTCGAAGAAACGTCGTCAGCATAGTCCCGATCTGAAGGCCCGCGTTGGGCTGGAAGCCCTGAAGGGCATCGAGCCGATCCACGCGATTGCCGCGAAATACCAGGTTCATCCGGTGCAGGTGAGCCAGTGGAAGAAGGAAGCCGCGGAGCGGTTGCCGGAAGTGTTTGCCCGCAAAGCCGACCATGAAGCCGAAGCGGCGAAGGAGCGCGAGAAGGAGCTGTTCGAGGAGATCGGGCGGCTGAAGAGGGAGCTGGAATGGCTCAAAAAAAAAGCTGGCGAGCTCGAGCGTTGAGGAACGTCGCCGCATGATTGAGCCGCAACATCCCGGCTTGCCGATCACCCGGCAGTGCGAACTGCTCGGGCTGGCGCGGGCCAGCTACTACCACCAGCCGGAGCCGGAGTCCGACGAGAACCTGCGGCTGATGCGGGTGATCGACGAGACGTTCCTGGCGTATCCGGTCTTCGGCTCACGGCAGATGACCCGCTGGCTGCGGCGGCAGGGTTACCCGGTCAATCGCAAGCGGGTGCGCCGGCTGATGCAGCAGATGGGGCTGGAGGCAATTTACCGGAAACCCAACCTCTCCCGGAAACATCCGCAGAACCCGGTCTTCCGGTATCTCTTGCGCCGGCTGGTCATCGACCGGCCCAACCAGGTCTGGGCGGCGGACATCACCTATATCCCGATCCAGGGCGGCTTCATCTACCTGTGCGCGGTGATCGACTGGTATAGCCGGGCGGTCTTGGCCTGGGAACTGTCGAACACGATCGATGCGAGGTTCTGCGCGCAGGCCGTCGAACGGGCCATCGCCGCCCACGGAGTCCCGGAAATCTTCAACACCGATCAAGGCTCGCAGTTCACCTCGGCCGAGTTTACCCAGCCGCTCTTGGCCCGCGGCGTGAAGCTCTCGATGGACGGCCGCGGCCGGGCGCTCGACAACGTCTTCGTCGAACGACTCTGGCGCACGGTCAAATACGACGAGGTCTACCTGAAGAGCTACCGCTCCCAAATCGACGCCTATACCAACCTGGACGCCTTCTTCCGCTTCTACAACGAGCGCCGTCCCCATAGCGCCTTTGGCGACGCCGAGCCGAAGACACCGCTGGAGATCTACCGCCAGGCTGTCCCGCTTGCCATCAACCAATGAACCAGTATCAACCCCTCCGTCTTCGGGCCGACTCCTGCGGCAAGCTTGATCGCTCCTGTCCTCGGAGTCGGCCAAGGCATCTCCCGAGAGTGCGTCTATCCTAACTTAATCTCCCCGATCCGCTGTCTAACGATTGGGGACCAGCTCAAACAGTGTTATTAGCACTTATCCGATTGCCTTACCGGGGCGGCCTTCATTTGCGACAGTGGATTGCGCAAACCCTGGTGAGGCAAGCTTGTTGCCGATCGAAGGGAGTGCAGGTTAGGCATTTTCCGGTCGCAGGAAGCCTTACCCGCGCCCATGAAAACCATACCCAGAAGAGCATCGGCACGGGATGGCGGCGGGCTTGTGGCGAACGGGTCTTGCGTCGATCCCGGACCCGTTTGCGCCCAGGGTCGGCGCGGATTACGCCCGCGCTGCGAGCCGGGGCGACTCGTAAAGCGATCCGCGGCTTTTCCGGCTGAGCACAGCCGGGATTAGCGTTTGCCCCGATCGAATGGGCGGGCACGGTGGTAACCCCCATCCCCGCTATCCTGCGTGTGCCGGCCGCGGGTGGAGGGGCTGACCTCCGGTTGATACGATGACGCCATCCCATCCCAAAACCCTGCTGCTCGCGGCGCTGCTCGTGATGACGGGCCCCGGCCTGAGCACGCCGGCCGCCGGCGCGGCGGCGGCGAAACCCAACATCATCTTCATCCTCGTCGACGATCTCGGCTACGGGGATCTGGGCTGCTTTTACCAGAACGGGCGCGCGGCGTTGCACGACCGGAGCGTGCCGTTTTTCCGCACGCCCCACATCGACACGCTCGCGCGCGATGGCGTGAAACTCACGCAGCACTACAGCGGCGCCCCGGTGTGCGCGCCGTCGCGGGCGTCGCTGCTGCTGGGGCTGACGCAGGGGCACGCCAACGTCCGCGACAACCAGTTCGACAAGGCGCTGGCCGACTCGCACACGCTCGGCACGGTGTTGCAGCGCGCGGGT
>DASZQN010000061.1:0-2997 GCA_035549635.1 Opitutaceae bacterium | reverse complement strand
GGGCGGCGGCTCGGCCGGCGCGGGCGGCGGCTCGGCCGGCGCAGGCGGCGCCTAAACCCGTCGCTCTGGCGAAGCTCACCTGACAAAAGGCGCCGCGCACCCGCGCGGCGCCTTTTTTATTGCCCGAACGCTGGATGCTCGGACGCCAACCGTCTGACAGGGAGAAGCAGGCCCTCTATCGGGCCCGGGATGCGCTGAAGCTCAAGTCCACGGACGCCGTCTGGCTGCTGCTGATGGCGCTGCAGCACTACGAAACGCTTTATGAGCAGGTCCCCGCCCAGATCGCGACGGCGGCGCGAGAGGTCACCAAGGCTGTTCGAGCGGCGGCGGAAGCAGAGGCGACAGCCGCCCAGGAAGCGACGAGGAAGGCCTTCATGGGAGGCAGTCCGCGCAGCGGCTGTCAGGTCCGCCACCGCCGCCACGCGAGCTCAGGTCGCGAAATGGGTGAGCGCGGCCGGGAGCATTATCGGCGTCAGCCTGCTCGTGGTCGGATTGATCGCGTTCAGCCGCGGTCGGGAGCAGAGACCTTCTTAGCGGATTGTGCTAAGAAAAGTTAGCCTAGCAACCTTTCTTAACCCTCGGCGGTCGGTAAAAGGTTTTCTCTGCGCATGACCCAGTCTCGGCAGCGGAACACCGGCGAGTTCATGGTCCGCCGGATCGGCGGCGAAGACGTGCGCCTCTACGTCCCGCGCCCGCTCCCCCCCGATCCGCAGCCGGTCCTGACGCCTGCTGACATCGACAAGCTCGAGCGGGCGAACCGGGCCCTCGGCCGGCTGGACGGCGTCTCACAATTGCTGCCGGACCCCGATCTCTTTCTCTACTTCTACGTCCGCAAAGAGGCCGTCCTCTCGTCACAGATCGAGGGGACCCAATCGTCCCTCTCGGATCTTCTCCTCTTCGAAAGCGAAACCACGCCGGGCGTCCCGCTCGACGACGTGCAGGAGGTGTCCCGATACGTGGCGGCGATGACCCACGGTCTCGCCCGGCTCCGAGAGGACTTCCCGTTCAGCCTTCGCCTGATTCGCGAGATTCACGAGAAGCTTCTGGCCAAGGGGCGCGGAGCGGGCAAGGAACCGGGGCAGTTCAGGCGATCGCAGAATTGGATCGGCGGCAGCCGCCCTGGGAAAGCGTTTTACGTGCCGCCGCCGCCTGAGATGCTGACGGACTGCCTCGGGCGCTTGGAGAAATTCATCCACGATGATCCGGTCAAGACACCCACACTCCTGAAGGCGGCGCTCGCCCACGTCCAATTCGAGACCATTCACCCATTCCTCGACGGAAACGGCCGCCTCGGTCGCCTGCTCATCACACTCATTCTCTGCAACGAGGGGGCGCTCCGAGAGCCGCTCCTCTACCTCAGCCTTTACTTCAAACAAAACCGCGAGCGCTACTACGAGCTCCTCCAGCGGGTGCGGACCGACGGCGACTGGGAGAGCTGGATCCGTTTCTTCTTGGACGGGGTCGAGGAGACGGCTGGCCAGGCGGTCAGCGTGGCGACCAAGATCCGAGATCTCTTCGCCAAGGATCGCGAGCGCATTGTGAAGCTCGGACGGGTGGCGGGCTCCGCTCTGCGCGTCCATGAGCTGCTTCAACGACGCCCGCTTCTGTCGGTGCCGAAGGGTGCGAAGCTCCTATCCCTCTCTGCCCCTACCGTCCGATCCTCGCTGCAGGCGCTGGCTGACGTGGGCATCGTGGAAGAAACTTCGGGAAGACGTAGGGATCGCGTCTTCGGCTACCGTCGATACCTCGACCTGATAGCGAGCGATACGAATGTGTGACTGCCGCCGCAAGGCCTGCGGGCACCCACAGGCCTTGCTACATCTGTGCTAGATCCGGCCCCGATCGCGGCCTCCGACGGAAGAATCGAGCCAGCGAGCTCGAACGATTCCGAGGACTTAAACGGGTGGGCGCGGCGGGATTCGAACCCACGACCCCCGGCTTCGGAGGCCGGTACTCTATCCAACTGAGCTACGCGCCCGAAAGTCGAGGGCGGAGAGTATCCAAAACCGGCCCGGACAGCCAGCTTCGTGGCGTCATTTTCGGGGAAAAAAAAGCGACGCCCATGTGCCTATGGCCGCAGCGCGTCGCTAAATTTGCATCGAATTGTCGGCCGCTCCGTCTGTAATAGCGGAGAGGTGTGCAATGAACCCTACGCCGCAATCTGCTGACTCCCGTACCGAGTCGGGGACGCAAAGCCAGACCGACACCGCGCGCGTCGTGCTGGTGGACGACAACCAGCTCCGGGCCTCGACGTTGGCCACCGTGATCAAGGGCGCGACCGACGCGGTGGTCATCGTGACCGGCCCCGACAATCGGGCGCTGCGCCAAGATCTCTTTCCGGCCGACCTGGTCCTGCTGGCGCTCGGCGGCCGACAGCTGACAGCCCTGGCGACCGGCGCGGAGGCCGTCCAGCAGAACCCCTATGCCGAGGTGATCTTCTATTGCGACGATCCGGACGCGCCCGAGGTCGCTGCCGCGGCGGTCCTGGGGATCACGCGCATCGTCCCGGCGCAGAGCATGGCAGGCTGGCTGGCCCGGGCCGGCGCGCTCCTGGCACGTGGCGCCTATCTGCGGCGCGCGGCGGCGGCCACCATCGCGGCCGCCCCGGAGCCCCCGACGCTGGCGGCGGGCGCGGTCGACGCGACCCGGCTGCCGCTCCCCACGGCCGAGATGCGGTTCCGCGAGAGCTACATCCGCGCCCTGCTGACCCAGAGCGGCAGCCGCCAGGAAGCCGCTCGCCGCGCGGGCGTCCCCTATCGGACGATGTGCGAGATGATCCGCAAGCTGGGGATCGCCACCAAGTAGTCAGCTCCGCCGGCGCGGCGGCTGATCGTCGGCCTCCGCCTCGGCCCGCCGCGCGCGCTGGAGCCGCCCCGCCGCTTCGCGACGCGTGATCGCGCGCTCGATCACCTCCCGGCGCTGGCGCGCCCGCAGGTGCGCCGCCCGGGCGGCGGCTTCGGCGCGCGCGGCCGGCTCGAGCACGCGGGCGCCGTGAAG